>JBBINV010000015.1:0-56675 GCA_037443705.1 Betaproteobacteria bacterium
ACCGGGATCTACACCGCGGGACCGGTGCGCCGCCCGATGGACATCGCGCAGGCGATCGAGGACGCTACGGGCGCGGCGCTCAAGGCGATCCAGGCGGCGGAGAACGCGCAGCTCGGCCGCGCGGCGCACCCGCGCTCGGGCGATCTCTCCTACCCGATCGTGCGGCTCGAAGGCTGCACCCAGTGCAAGCGCTGCACTGTGGAGTGCCCGTTCGGCGCGATCGACGAGGACGAGAAGCGCTACCCGATGTTCAACGAGAGCCGCTGCCGGCGCTGCGGCACCTGCATGGGGGCCTGCCCCGTGCGCGTGATCTCGTTCGAGAACTACTCGGTCGACACGGTCGGGGCGCAGATCAAGGCGGTGGAGGTGCCCGACGAGACCGAGGAAAAGCCCCGGATCCTCGTGCTCGCGTGCGAGAACGACGCCTACCCCGCCTTCGACATGGCGGCGATGCGCCGCGCGCAGTATTCCGCCTTCGTGCGCGTGATCCCGGTGCGGTGCCTAGGCTCGGTGAATACGATCTGGGTGACGGATGCGCTCAACGGCGGCTGGGACGGCATCATGCTGATGGGCTGCAAGCACGGCGACGACTACCAGTGCCATTTCGTCAAGGGCTCGGAGCTCGCGACCTACCGCATGTCCAAGATCGACGACACGCTGAAGCAGCTCGCGCTCGAGAACGAGCGGGTGGCCACCTACGAGGTCGCGATCACCGATCTCGAGCGCGTGCCGCAGCTGATCGAGGAATACGCGAAGACGATCGAGAAAATCGGACTCTCGCCGATGAAGGGTTTCGCGTGAAGGACTACGGCAACGAATTCCTGCGCGAGGTCGAAGAGCGCGTCGAGGAAGGCGAGTGGGTCAGGATGTGCATGCAGTGCGGCGTGTGCGCCGGCTCCTGCCCCTTCGGCCCGCACTGGGAGCATTCGCCGCAGAAAATCTTCATGATGATCCGCGCCGGCAAGCGCGAGGAGGTGCTGACATCCGAGTCCATGTGGATGTGCACCTCGTGCTACAACTGCGTGGTGCGCTGCCCGCGCAAGCTCCCGATCACCCAGATCATGCACGGCCTTGCGACCTACGCGCACCGGCTGGGCCTGGCGCCGAAGATGAACCCGACGCGCAAGTGGTCGCTGCTCTTCTGGGACAACTGCACGAAGACCGGGCGCGTGAACGAGCTCAGGCTCACGCTGGGCCTTTATTTCATGGACGGGATCGTCGCGGGCGTGAAGAAGGCCTGGGCGATGAGGAACATCGGCCTCGGGCTTCTCTTGGCCAGGCGCCTCAATCCCTTCGAGCTCGTTCGCGGCCACGAGTGCAAGGACAAGGCCGGCATCCAGCGGATGCTGAAGAAAGCCTACGAGATCGAAGACCGCAAACGGGGGTTCGCGCGATGAAAAGGAAGGAGTACGCCTTCTACCCGGGCTGCTCTTCGCAGCTGCGCGGCTCGGCCTCAAACTACCTCGTCAGCGTCAACGCGATGTGCGAGTCGCTGGAGGTCAAGATGACCCCGATCCCGGACTGGAACTGCTGCGGCGCGTCGATCGGCTATGCGGGCAGCGGGGAGCTTGCGCGCCACGTCATGAACGCGCGCAACTTCGCGCTCGCCGAGACTCACCTGCCGGGGCAGGACGTGGTCGCGACCTGCGCCGCGTGCTGGCTGGGTGCGCGCGAAACGAAGGAAAAGCTCGACGCCTCGGCCCAGCTCATGGCCGAAACCAACGAGGCACTGAAGGAGGCGGGACTTCACTACGGCGCGAAAACCGAGATCCGCCACATGGTCGAGGTGCTGATCGAGGACATCGGCTACGAAGGCCTCGCGAAGCCCATCGTCAAGCCCCTCGAAGGCCTCAAGATCGCGGGCTACGTCGGCTGCCAGACGAACCGCCCCTTCGGCATCGCCGGCGAATCCTTCGAGAACCCGATGTACCTCGACAAGCTCGTCGAGACGCTCGGCGCCGAGCCGCTCACGAAATACGACCAGAAAGTCACCTGCTGCGGCGGCGCGCTCGCGTTCTCCGAGCCCGAGAAGAGCCAGAAGCAGATCAAGGACATCGTCGAGTCGGCCTACGACGCGGGCGCCGACATGATCGTGACGCCCTGCCCCCTGTGCCAGGCGAACGTGGAGATCTACCAGTCCGAGATCAACCGCAGGCACGGCACGAAGCTCGACATGCCGGTCACCTACTACAGCCAGCTGATGGCGGTCGCCTACGGCAAGAGCGCGAAGCAGGCCGGCCTGGACGGCCACGTCATCAAGCCCACCAAGCTCCAGGACATCGCGATCAAGGTCGTGCCGGCGAAGAAGTAGCCTGCAGAAAAAGGGTCCTGACACCTTTTTCAGCGCAGGCGCGGGTGTTACCCCGCTGATGGCGGCCGTCTCAGGAAGCGTTGAGCATGTAACGCAGGCACTGCTCGATGCCCGCCGCGTCGAGCCCGGCGTCGGGCCGCGCGGCCAGGGTCAGAACGACGCTGCCGCCCTCCGCACGCTCCGCGATCGACTCGATGTTCAGGCATTCCCCGGACGGACAGGCCCACGCGGTCTGCCGGCAGCGGCGGATCGCGTCGATCACTGCCCGCTCGCGGCCGGCCACGCCGTCAATCCGGACGCTCAGGCCGGCTCCCCGGTTCTCAATCCGGATTTCCATGAGGGCTCCTGGCGCCTACGGTCGCACTTCCGCCCTCGCCCCCGGTTGACGCAGGTCAACCGGCGCTCGCGCGGCGCGCCTATAGTGGGTTGAGCCACGTCCCTCCTACAGGAATCGCCATGAACGACGACGTCGTCACCACTCCCCGAGACAGGCTCGCCCAGGACATGCGCGCCGTGCTCGCCGACGCCGAGGAGCTTTTCAAGGCCACCGCCGCCGAAACCGGCGAGCGCGTGAAGGCCGCGCGCGCGCGGCTGCAGCAAAACCTTGAGGCCGCGAAGGCTCAGCTGCTCGAGCTCGAGCAAAACGCCGTGGCGCGCGCCCGCGCGGCGGCCGTGGCGACCGACCGCTACGCTCACGAAAACCCGTGGAAGACCGCGGGCATCGCCGCGGGGGCAGGGCTGCTGATCGGCGTGCTGATAGGCCGCAAGATCTAGAAATCGGGGGTAACATTAAAGTTTCCCGCGCGCCGAGCGCAAATCGGCGCCAGGGCGCGCTTGCGCGCTGCCCCCGCAGTGGTCAAGATAGCCAGAGTGAAAATCCCGCAGGAGCGCGGTAAGCGCGCGAACGTTTGATGCGTTTAATGCTCCAATGTCGCTGGAAGCGGACGATGACTCGCCGGGGGTGACCGTTATCCGCACGGAACAATCGTTTGAAAACATGGGGTTCCGGGAACCCGCACATCGGCAGATATCCGAGGTCAAAGCACTATCGAGGAGGTTCGCCGTCATCTAGAGGGGCCGGAACCATGACAAATGTCACGAGTTCGCTAAGCGCGGAACGGCAATCGCAATTCTTGCGATCGCTGGTCGCCTTCAGCCAGGATCATCGGGCAGCGCACTGGTCCGGAACTTTCGGCCAATTCCTCGAATCGATATTCCCGCACGACCCGCGCGGCATCACCCGCAGCAGCCACCAGTACATCTGGGACATGATCCGCACCGAGGGCTGCGCGGACGACAAGGGGCAGCTCCATTGCCGCCTGTTCGAAGACGAGCTCTACGGCATCGAGGAGACCCTCGACCGGCTGGTGGATTACTTCAAGGCAGCGAGCGCGGGCAGCGAAGTCGGCCGCCGGCTGCTGCTGCTTCTGGGCCCCCCTTCCGGTGGCAAGTCCTCGCTCGTGATCCTGCTCAAGCGCGGGCTCGAGGAGTACAGCCACACCGACGCGGGCGCCCTGTACGCGATCCAGGGCTGCCCGGTGCACGAATCCCCTCTGCATCTCGTGCCGCACACGCTTCGGCCGCAGTTCCGCCAGTCCTACGGGGTCGAGGTGAATGGCGAGCTCTGCCCGTACTGCGTGACGCGCCTCAACCACGAGCACTCGGGCGATTTCATGCAGATGCCGGTGCACCGCATCTTCATCTCGGAGGCCGGACGGGTCGGCGTCGGCACGTACGCGCCGCACGACCCCACCACCGCCGACATCGCCGACCTCGTCGGATCGGTCGATCTCTCCAAGGTGTCCCAGTACGGCGACGAGGGCGACCCGCGCGCGTGGTCGTGGTCCGGCGCGGTGTTCGCCGCGAGCCGCGGGCTCCTCGAGATGATCGAGATCCTGAAGGTGAAGCGCGAGTTCCTGTACCTTCTTCTCACGCTCACGCAGGAGAAGAACGTCAAGGTGTCGCGCTTCCCGCTCATCTACCTCGACGAGACGATCGTCGCGCACACCAACCTCGCCGAGTTCCGCAAGTTCCTGCAGGAATCGGAGAACGAGGCGCTGCTCGACCGGATGGTGATCATCCAGGTTCCGTACACGCTCTCCTACAAGGAGGAGGCGCGCATCTACCGCAAGCTGACCTCGAGCACCCAGGCGTTCCGCGAGGTGCACCTGGACCCGCACGCGCTTCACGTCGCGGCGGTGTTCGCGATCCTCACGCGGCTTCAGGAGGGCGAGGAGAAGGAGGCCGAGCTCACCAAGAAGGTGCGCCTGTACGCCGGCGAGGACGTCGAAGGCATGCCCAGGAGCGAGATCGACAAGATCCGCGCCAAGAACCCCGAGGAGGGGCTCTCGGGAGTGTCGCCGCGCTTCGTGATCAACGCGCTCTCGAACGCCATCATCCAGTCGCAGACGAAGAGCCTCACCAGCATGGAGGTGCTGCTCGCGATCAAGGACGCGATCGAGTCCGACGCGCGCATGGACGCGAAGAAGAAGCGCAAGTGGGTCGATTTCCTCGTCGTCGCGCGCAAGGACTTCTACAACCGCTGGGTGAAGGAGGACGTCCACAAGGCGCTGTTCGTCTCGTTCGAGCAGGAGGCGCAGGACCTGCTCAACAAGTACCTCGACGAGGTCGAGGCGACGCTCGACAACAAGACCGTGAAGGACCCGATCACCAATGAGGAGCGCAAGCCCGACGAGCGCTTCCTGCGCTCGGTCGAGGAGAAGATCAGGATTTCCGAATCGGGCAAGGTCTCGTTCCGCCAGGAGGTGGTGCGCAAGGCGATGGGCGCCTACAAGCGCGGCGAGAAGTTCACGCTCGACAGCCACGCGCAGCTGCACGAGGCGATCGAGCAGTTCCTCTTCGAGCAGCGCCGCGACGTGCTGCGGCTGGTGAGCTCGGCCACGCGGCCGGACGAGGAGACGCGCGAGAAGATCTCGAAGGTCGAGAAGCGCCTCGCCGACGAGTACGGCTACGACGGTCACAGCGCGCGCGAGGCCCTCAACTACGTGACGACGCTGCTCGCGCAGGAGTAGGTTCCCCTTGGTCGGGATCGCCGCCCAGACCCCGTGGTACGAGCTGTTTTCCCGCGGCGCGCGCGACTGGCTGCGGCACAACCAGAAGGTGCGCGAGGCGGTGCGCGGGCAGCTGCCGGAGCTCCTTGCCGGCAGCGACCTGATTACCAGGCCGGACAATCGCACCGTGCTCGTGCCGGTGAAGTTCCTCGAGCACGCGCGCTTCCGGCTCGCGGAACCGGGCGAGCACACCGGCGCCGGCCAGGGCAAGGGCGATCCGGGGCAGGTGCTGCGGCCCTCGCGCACCCAGGACGACCGCGGCGCGGGTGAGGCCGGCACGGAAGGGAGCGAAATCCGTTTCGTGCTCGAGCTGAAAGTCGACGAGATCATCGACTGGCTCTGGGACGAGCTGAAGCTCCCGGACCTGAAGCCCAAGCGCAGCGCCACGCTGAACGAGCCGGACTACGTGCGCGAGGGCTGGGACAGGCGCGGCGCACGCGCGCGCCTGGACCGCCGGCGCACCGTGAAGGAGGCGGTCAAGCGCCGCGCGATGCAGGAGGCGCCGCTCGCGTTCACCAACGAGGACCTGCGCTTCCGGCAGCTGGTGCGCCGCGCCACGCCCGCGATCAATGCGGCGGTGATCTTCGCGCTCGACGTTTCGGGAAGCATGCAGGAGGCGCAGCGCCAGCTCGCCAAGACGTTCTTCTTCTTCGCGCTCCAGGGCATCCGCCGCCAGTATGCCAAGGTCGAGACCGTGTTCCTCGCGCACGCGGTGGAGGCCTGGGAATTCCAGGAGGATCAGTTCTTCCAGGTGAGCGGCGGCGGCGGCACCGCGGCTTCGAGCGCATTTCGTCTTGCCGCCGAGGTGCTCGAGAAGCGCTTCGATCCCTCGCGCTACAACGGGTACCTGTTCTATGCGTCCGATGGCGAGAACGCGTCGGAAGACCGCCCGAGCGCTGCGGAGACGCTCGAGGCGCTGGCGCGCGAGCTGAACTACGTGGGGTACGTGGAGACCGACGGCGGATCCGCGTTCCGCCCCCGCGAGACGCAGATGACGGAGCTCCTCGCGGACCTGAAGGCGAAAGGCCTGCCGGCGGGCGCGGCGCGGCTCGCCTCGGTCGAGGACGTCTGGAACGCGATCCGCGCCTTCTTCCGGGACCAGGCCGCCGAACCCGCATGAACATCGAAAAACCGGGACAGACCCGGATTTCCCGCAGGTCCGACAGAAATCCGGGTCTGTCCCGGTTTTTCGCATGACCGAACCGGGCCTCCAGGAGTACACCGAGGGGCTGGAGCGCCTCGCGCGCAGTCTCGGCCTCGACTTCCACCCGGTCGATTTCGAGCTCGCGCCCGCTTCGCTCATGACCGAGATCGCGGTCTACGGGCTTCCGGTGCGCATGCCCCACTGGTCGTTCGGCGTGCGCTACATCCACCAGCTGGTGCGCCAGAGCATGGGACACTCGCGGATCTTCGAGGTGATGTTCCCGGGAGATCCCTGCCGCGCCTACCTGATGGACGGCAACACGCTCGCCGAGAACACGCTGGTCGCCGCGCACGTGCTCGGTCATGCGGACTTCGCGAAGAACAACGCGCTATTCGCGCGTTTTCACGAAATGGCGGGCGGCAACATCATCGAGATGGCGGCGGGGCACGCCCACAGCATCGCGCGCGCGATCGACGAGTTCGGCCTGAAGCGCGTGGAGGAGGTGCTGGACGCGGCGCTTGCGCTCGAGTCGCACGTCGACGTGAACCGGGAGCTGCACCGCGAGCCCTACCCGAGCCGGGCACCGGCGCCGAAGGTCCCGCCCAGGGGCGAGTTTCGCGAGCGCTTCGAGCGCCTGCCGAGCGAAGCTGCGCCCGAGCCCGAAGCCCCGCCGAAGCGGCTGCCGGTGCCGCCGTACCCGGAATGGGACCTGCTCTGGTTCATCGCCCAGTACGGCCCGGAACTCGAGCAGTGGGAGCGCGACGTATTCCTCGCGGTGCGTGCCGAGTCGCTCTACTTCTACCCGGTGTTCGCCTGCCAGATCATGAACGAGGGCTGGGCCTCGTACTGGCACGCGCGGCTGCTGCGCGAGGCGGAATTCCTGCCGCAGCATCTCTACCTCTGCGCGCTCAAGGCGCACTCGGACGTGGTGCGGCCGTTCGCTTCCGACGAGCAGACCGCGCTCGCGGTCAACCCGTACCACCTCGGCTTCTCGCTCTGGGAGCACATCATCGGGCGGCACGGGATCGAGCGCGCGCGCGAGGTGTGCCGCGAGGAGGACGACTTCGGCTTCGTGCGCAACTACCTCGACCGCGAGCTCGCCGAAAAGCTGGATCTCTTCACCTACAAGGCGAAAGCGGACGGCGAGATCCGGGTCGAGAGCCGCGACCTGCACGAGGTGCGCGAGGCGATCCTCGCGCCCAGGTTCAACTACGGCGCGCCGCGCATCGCGGTCGCCGAGATGAAGGTGGACGGGTCGCTCGTCCTCGAGCACGACCACAAGAGCGACGGCCGCGGCCTCGACGTCGCGCGCGCGAAAAGAGTCCTCGAATACGTGCGCCGCGTCTGGCGGCGGCCGGTCCTCCTCGCCACCGCCGACGCCAGGGGCGAGCGCGCCGAGCTGACCGCCTAGCCCAACTTGAGCAGAATCGCCGGTCGGGCGACGGCAAATCAACGACTTAGCCAGGAAGTCGGCACTACATTTTCGCGTTCCGGCAGCCGCGCTTTCGGCGCCTGCGGAAAAGGGTCCTGACCCCTTTTCGCCTTACTTCAGGCTGCCGTCGAAGACCGTGCCGGGCTTGAAGCCGAAGATGCGCTCGAGCTCGAGCTCGCGGATGAGCTGATCGACCGCGCGCTGGCCGTGCTCGCGGCTCACTTCGGCGAGGATGAGCTTGGCGCCGTTGGCGTTGTAGTAGCCGCCGAAGTCGGCCTGTACCTTCAGGAGCTGTCTTGCCTTCTCGAGCGTCATTCGGGCGCGTCAGGATCCTCGAGGTCCTGCGCGGTATCGCCGGAGGTCACGCCCTGCCGCAGTTTTTCGTGGTCGGCCTGCGCGCGCAGTACCGAGAGCACGCAATCCTGCAGGTCGTCGAACTCGGTTCGGCCGGCGCCGTATTGCTCGCCCGCGGGATCGCCAGGGTAGAAGAACATCGCGCGGTAGCGCGCGGCGCCCGTCTTTGCGAGCACGAACGCCGCGCCGCGCTGCTCCCAGAAGAGCGTAGGGCAGGAGGTG
Organism: Betaproteobacteria bacterium; assembly: GCA_037443705.1. Classification (GTDB taxonomy): domain Bacteria; phylum Pseudomonadota; class Gammaproteobacteria; order Burkholderiales; family SG8-39; genus 2-02-FULL-66-14. The sequence goes on from JBBINV010000015.1 coordinate 8,535, forward strand.
AGCTGCGCGTCGCCGGGCGCGAGCTTGAGCTCCACGTCGGCGAGCTCGGGCTTGACGATTCTGCCGTAGCGCTGCTTCAGCGCCCGCTCGACCACCCAGCGCTCGCCGTCGTCGAACTCGCTCATCAGTCGTCGAGCAGCGACTGGTAGAAGTCGTCCTGCTGCCGCGCCTTTTCCTCGGCACTTTGCTCGGCCATGCGTCTGGCCTTTTCCACGATGCGCGCCCTGCGCTCGGCGGCGGCCGCCTCGCGCACCGGAATGGTCTTCTCGCCGAACAGCACCTGCTTCAGGTACCGGAACGCGAACTGGAGGAGCTTTTCCTCGCGGGTGAGGATTTCGACGTATTCGCTTTCCGGGATCTCGAATACCCTGCGAAAACCCTCGCTCGCGGCGAATGCCCGGAACCCGTCCAGGTCATAGCTCGCCAGGAAAAACAGCTCGAAGCTGCGCTGCGACGGGCGGCCCACCGCAGGCCCGGCGCTGCGTTTCTTCAGCACGATGCGGCGCCACTCGCGGTTCGCCTCGTCGTAGGCGTCGACGCCCTGCGCGATACGGTATTCGCGCACGGTCTGCTCGACCGGCTCTTCGTGCCCCAGGCAATGCGACTCCTTGACCACGAACCAGGCGTCCTCGTCCGTGGGCGAGCCCTTCTTTCGCACCGACATCATGCCGAGCGCGTAATAACGGCACGCGGCAGGCCGGTCGGAATACACGCCGCAGCCCTCGGGCGTGAGGAATACGCAGTGCGTCGAGCCGGGTTTGTGCCCGAGCTTGAGGCCGGGCATGCCGTGCGAGTCCAGCTCGCAATCGCGCGTGTACCTGTCGATGAACTCGCGGCTGGAGAGGTCGAGCCGGTTCTTCAGCCGCAGGAGGTCGTACGGCGTAAGCAGAATGTCGGTGTTCTCGCAGCACTTGTTGAAGCAGGCGATGCCCTTGCGGCAGCGAAAGCGGAATCGGTCGTCCAGCCCCAGCTGCACCGGCTGCACCGGCGACTCGGGCTTGGGCTCCTTGAACGGATCGGTCATGGCGGGCAGCGTCGGGCAGGGGCGCCATTTTACTGCCTGGGGCGCCGACTTGACTGGGAGCGCACGAAAAATCGCCGCGGGGGCGCCGGGCGGCAGGCTTTTAGTACACTAGCGCCTCGCATAGAACGCAGAGGAGGATTCCATGAGGAAAGCCACGCTCGGAATCGCGGTTGCCGCGCTGCTTGCGGCTCCAGCCGCGGCGCAGGAAAGCTTCAAGGTGCACCATTTCGTGCCGCCCAAGGCGCCGCCCAGCGCGCGCTTCATGATGCCGTGGGCCGAGAAGGTCGAAAAGGAGTCCGGCGGCAAGCTGAAGTTCCAGATCTTCCCCGCGATGCAGCTCGGCGGAACTCCGCCGCAGCTCGTCGACCAGGTGCGCGACGGCGTGGTGGACTTCACGTTCACCCTGCCCGGCTACACCGCGGACCGCTTCCCGCGCACCGAGGTGTTCGAGACGCCGTTCCTGCACACGAACGCGCTCGCCACCGCGCAGGCGCTTCAGGACTACTACGACAAGTACCTGCAGGACGAGTACAAGGAGTACAAGGTGGTGCTCCTTTACACGCACGACGGCGCGGTGATCAGCGCCTCGAAGCCGGTCGCCTCGCTCGCGGATTTCAAGGGGCTCAAGATCCGCACCGCCAACCGCGGCGGCGGCGTGTTCCTGCGCGGCGTGGGCGCAAACCCGGTCGGCTCGCCCGTGACCGAGATCCAGACCATGCTCAACAAGGGCGTGATCGACGGCGTGCTGCTGCCCTACGAGATCATGCCGGCCTACAAGATCCACGAGCTGGTGCACAACCACATCACGCTCGCAGGCCCGCAGCCGAGGATCGGCACGTCCGTCTTCGCCTATCTCATGAACAAGAAGCGCTACGAAGCGCTCGCGCCGGACCTCAGGAAGGTGATCGACGCGAACTCCGGCCGGAACATCGCCAAGTGGGCGGGGCAGACCTGGCGCGAGGTGGAGATGCCCGGCATGGAAGCGGCGAAGAAGGCGGGCAACAAGTTCGTGGTCATTCCCGAGGCGGAGGTGGCGAAGATCCGGCAGGCGGTGAAGCCCGAGATCGACAAGTTCCTCGCGGAGCTCTCGCGCCCCGGCTTCGACGCCGCCAAGGCCTACGCCGACGCGCAGGAAATGGTCGCGAAGTACAGCAAGTAGGCCTTGCCGGACACCACCAAGGCGCCGCGGCACGGGCTCGGCCGCGCGCTCGAGCTGCTCGCGGAAGGCTTCGCCTACGCCGGGGGCGCGGTGCTCGTCGCCATGATCGGGATGTCGGCGACGAGCATCGTGGGGCGCGCGCTCACCGGCCGGCCGGTGCAGGGCGATTTCGAGCTCGTGCAGCTCGGCTGCGCGGCAGGCGTGGCCGCTTTCCTGCCCTGGTGCCAGCTCCGCCGCGGCAACATCATCGTCGATTTTTTTACCGCGCGGCTGCCAAGGCGCGCGCAAGCGGCGCTGGATGCCGCAGGCGCGCTCGCCCTCGCGCTCGTGATGGCGCTGGTCGCGTGGCGCGCCGGTGTCGGCGCGCAGACCGTGTGGGCCTCGGGCGAGCGCGCGATGATCAGCCGGGTCCCGCAGTGGATCGGCTACGCGGCGATCGTGCCCTCGCTCGCGCTCGCCGCGGTGGCAGGCCTGTACACCGCCTGGGAGTCGCTGAAAGTCACGCTGCGCCGATGAGCGACGAAAAACCGGGACAGACCCGGATTTCGGCCGATTGCCCAGACGGAACTGGAAATCCGGGTCTGTCCCGGTTTTTCGCATGAGCGGGCTTGCGCTGGGGTTCGCGATGCTGGGCGGCATGCTCGCGCTGATGGCGCTGCGCGTGCCGATCGCGATCTCGATGTTCGTTCCCGGGGCGCTCGGCTACCTCTCGGTCGCAGGCGAAGGGCCGCTCCTCAATCTCCTCAAGGGCATCGCCTACGCGCGGCTCTCGAACTACGACCTGTCGGTGATCCCGCTGTTCCTCCTCATGGGGCAGTTCGCCACCCAAGGAGGACTCTCGCGCGCGCTCTTCGCCTTCGCCAACGCGCTCATCGGGCACCTGCGCGGCGGCATCGCGATGGCGTCCGTCTTCGCGTGCGCCGCGTTCGGCACGGTGTGCGGGTCGTCGGTGGCCACCTGCGCCACCGTGACGCAGGTGGCGCTACCGGAGATGCGGCGCCATGGCTACTCGGGGCGCCTCGCCACCGCGACCATGGCGGCAGGCGGCACGCTCGGGATCCTGATCCCGCCCTCGGTGGTGCTGGTGGTCTACGCCATCCTCGCCGAGCAGAACATCGCCAAGCTCTTCGCCGCCGCGATGGTCCCGGGAATCCTGGCCGCGGGCCTGTACGTGGCGGCGATCGCGATCTACGTGCGCCTTCGTCCCGGGCACGGCCCGGCGCAGCCGCGGCACGGCGCCGCCGAGCTGCTCGCCGCGGCGAAGGAGGTCTGGCCGATCGCGGCGATCTTCCTCGTCGTGTTCGGCGGCATCTACGGGGGGTTCTTCACGCCCACCGAGGGCGCGGCGATCGGCGCCGCGTGCACCTTCCTCACCGCGGCTGCGAAGGGCGAGATGGGAGTCGAGGCGATCCGGCGCTCGTTCCTCGGCACCGCCGAGACCGCGGGCCTGGTGTTCATGATCTTTCTCGGCGCCGACATGCTGAACGGCGCGCTCGCGCTCTCGCAGATGCCGGCGAAGCTCGCCGAGGCGGTCTCCGGCCTCGCGCTCCCGCCCGTGGCGGTGATCGGCGCGATCCTGCTGCTCTACATCGTGCTCAGCTCGGTGATGGACGAGCTGGCGATGATCATCCTCACCGTGCCGATCCTGTTTCCCCTGGTGATGGAGCTCGACCTCTACGGCCTCGGCGCCACCGAAAAGGCGATCTGGTTCGGGATCCTGGTGCTCTCGGTGGTCGAGATCGGCCTGATCGCGCCGCCGGTGGGCCTCAACGTCTACGTCGTGAACGGCCTCGCCCCCGACGTGCCGATGTCCGAGACCTACAAGGGCGTGTTCCTGTTCCTCGCCGCGGACGCGGTGCGCATCGCGCTGCTGCTCGCCTTCCCGATGCTCTCGCTCTGGCTGGTGCGGATCATTAACTAGACAAACTGAACGCCGACGCTGCCGAGCGGCCCGAAGTCGGCGCGGAGCGTATCGCCCTTGTTGGCCCACACCGGGCGGATAAACGAGCCCGAGAGCGTGAAGTGTCCCGGCTCGAGCGCGGTGCCGAAGCGCCCGACCTTGTTCGCGAGCCAGGCGATGCCCATCGCGGGATGCCCGAGCACGCCCGCCGCCACCCCGGTTTCCTCGATGTCGCCGTTGCGGTACATGAGGCCGGCGACCCAGCGCAGGTCCACCGCGTCCGGACGCACCGGCCGCCCGCCGATCACCACGGCCGCCGCGGCGCCGTTGTCGGAGACGGTGTCGAAGATCTTGCGCGGGTTCTGCACGCGCGCATCGATCACCTCGATCGAGGGCACGACCCACTCGGTCGCACCGAGCACGTCGAGCAGCCCCACGCCAGGGCCCTTCAGGCGCTTGCCGAGCACGAAGCCCAATTCCATCTCGACGCGCGGCACGCAGAAGTCGGCGTGCCTGAGCACCGCGCCGTCGTCGTGGAACATGTCCTCCATCAGCACGCCGTAGTCCGGCTCGTCGATCTGCGAGGACTGCTGCATCGCCTTCGAGGTGAGCCCGACCTTGTGGCCGCGGACCCTGGCGCCGGCGGCGACCTTCGCCTCGTTCACGAGGCTCTGGATCGCGTAGGCGTCCTCGATCGTGATGTCGGGCCAGGTCCTGGAGAGCTGGACGATGGGCTTCTTGTCCTGCAGAGCCTGAAGCAGGAGTTGTGCGGCTTTCTTTCTGTCGTTGTCGTTCATCTTTTCTCAGAGTTTCACGCAGACGTTTCTCAATTCCGTATAGAACTCGAGCGAATGCACCCCGCCCTCGCGCCCGATGCCGGAGTGCTTCGAGCCGCCGAAGGGCGTCCGGAGGTCTCTCAGGAACCAGCAGTTCACCCACACGATCCCGACCTCGATTTTCGCCGCCACGCGATGGGCGCGCGCGAGGTTCGTGGTCCAGATCGTGGTGGCGAGGCCGTAGCGCGTGTCGTTCGCGAGGCGTACCGCCTCCTCTTCCTTGTCGAAGGGCGCGAGGTGCGTGCATGGCCCGAAGATCTCCTCGCGGATCACGGCCGATGATTCCGGCAGCCCGGTCCAGATGGTCGGCTCGATCCAGGAGCCTTCGGCGAGCGCTCCTTCCATCTTCGGGATGCCGCCGCCGGCGACGATCGTAGCGCCCTCGGCCTTCGCCTTCTCGTAATAGGAAAGAACCTTGCGGCGATGCTCCTGGCTGATGAGCGGCCCGATGCCGGTCGACTTGTCCTCCGGCCGCCCGGGCTTCAGACTTTCCGCCTTCTTCTTCAGCGCCTGCGCGAACCTGTCGAAGATCGCGCGCTCGACATAGACCCGCTCGGTGCCCAGGCACACCTGTCCGCAGTTGGCGAACGCGGCGCGCGCGATGCCGTCCACCGCCGCGTCGAAGTCGCAGTCGGCGAACACGATGCCCGCGTTCTTGCCGCCGAGCTCGAACGACACCGGCCGCACGCCCTCGGCGGCCGCCTTCATGATCGCCTCGCCCGTCCTCGTCTCGCCGGTGAAGGTGATCGCGTCCACGCCCGGGTGGCGCGTGAGGAACTCGCCCGCGGAGCCCGGGCCGAAGCCGTGCACCACGTTGTACACACCCTTCGGCATCCCGACCTTGTTCATAACCTCGCCCAGGAGCGTCGCGGTAGAAGGCGTCTCTTCCGAGGGCTTGACCACGACCGTGTTGCCGCACGCGAGCGCGGGCCCCACCTTCCAGGTCATGAGGAGCAGCGGCAGATTCCACGGGCAGATCACGCCGATCACGCCCTTCGGCACGCGCACCGCGTAGTTGAGCGCGCCCGCGCCGTCGGGCGTCGCCATCTGGAACGCCTCGGTGGGAACGCTCCTGATGACGTCGGCGAACACCTTGAAGTTCGCCGCGCCGCGCGGGATGTCGATGTGGCTCGCGAGGCTCACGGGCTTGCCGGTATCGGCCACTTCCGCCCGGAGGAAATCGTCGAAGCGCCGGCTGATCTCGTCGGCGACCGCGTAGAGAAGCTCGCAGCGCCTGGCGAGGTCCATCGCGCCCCAGGGGCCCGCGAGCGCGGCACGTGCCGCGCGCACCGCGCTGTCGACCTCGGCCGCGCCGGCCTCCTGCACCGTGCCGATGAGGCTGCCGTCCACCGGCGAGCGGTTCTCGAACGTCCTGCCGCCCGAAGAGCGCACGAACGCGCCGTCGATGAAATGGAGGATCTCGGTCGTTTTCGCGCGCGCTATCGCCTCGGCGGTCGTGCTCATGAGGTGGGCTCCGGAAAGGCGAGCATTATAGGAGGTCCGCGAGGCGCTCAGCGCACCCGCAGGTCGACGACGAAGGTGACGAGCTCGGGAAACGCCGTGAGCAGCGCGACGGTGACCACGTCGGCGAGAAGGAACGGCCAGATGCCGCGGAACACGTCGCCGAGCGGGATGTCGGGCCGGACGCCGTTCACGACGAACGCGCACAGCCCCACGGGCGGCGTGAGGAGCCCGATGCCGGCCAGCTTCACCACGATGATGCCGAACCAGATCGGGTCGTAGCCGAGGCTCTCGATCACCGGGAAGAAGATCGGCAGCGTGAGCAGCATCATCCCGATCGCGTCCATGAAGCAGCCGAGCACGAGGTAGATCGCGTAGATCGCGAGGAGCACGAGGAGCGGGTGCACCGCGAGGCCCTCGATCCAGCCCGCGAAGCTGCGCGGCAGGTTCGCGAACCCGAGAAAACGCACGAAGATCAGCACCCCCCAGATGATCGTGAAGATCATCACCGTGAGCTTCGCGGCGTCGAGCATCGCGCCGCGGAACTGCGGCCAGGTCATTCCGTGGCGCCACGCGAAGACGAGCGTCGAGAACGCGCCGAGCGCGCCGGCTTCCGTCGGCGTCGCCCAGCCGAACAGCATCGAGGTGAAGATGAGGACGATCACGATCCAGATCGGCGCCGTGGGCGGCAGGGACTCGAATCGCTCCTTCCAGCTGAATCCGGTGATCGGCCGGCCCATGTCGGGATCGAGCTTGCAGCGGATCACGACGATGACGCAGTACACGAGCGCCGAGATGATTCCGGGAACGAAACCGGCGACCAGCAGGTCGCCGATCGACTGCTCGACCACGATGCCGTAGATGACGAGCAGCGCCGAGGGCGGGATGAGCGAGTCGAGCGTGGAGCCCGCCGCAACCACACCCGCGGCGAGCCTGCGGTCGTAGCGCGCCCGGAGCATCTCGGGAATCGCGACGCGCGCGAACACCGCCGCCGCCGCGGTGCTCGCGCCCGAGACCGCCGAGAACGCCGCGACCGCGAAGATCGTGCCGATGGCGAGCCCTCCGGGCAGCCAGCCGAACCAGCGCTTCGCGGCCTCGAAGCTCGTGCGCGTCATGCCCGCGTAGTAGGCGAGATAGCCGATCAGGATGAACATCGGCAATACCGAGAGCTCGTAGCTCGTGCCCTTGGCGTAGGGCAGCGTCCCGGCGGCCACGATCGCGGGATAGACCCCGCCCATCAGCAGCATGAGCCCGATCGTGCCCACGAGCGCCGCAGCGTAGGCGATGCGCACGCCCGCCACGGCGAGCAGCACGAGCGCCGCGCCGCCGGCGACGCCGATGGTGAGCGGATCCATCGCGTTAGCCGCGCTCCCCCCGGGCGCTCGCCTCGACCTTGCCGACCGCCTCCTCGATCTCGCGCCGCGCAGCCTCGCGCGCGGTCTCGGGGAGCGGCACCGCGACCGCCTCGCGCGCGGGATCGGCGAGCAGCCGCGCGTAGCCCCAGAGCTGCAGCAGGAGCCTTGCGAGCAGCACCGCGAGCACGAGCGGCACCACGAGCTTCGAGGGCCACTGCGGCAGCCGGATGTCCATGGAGGAGTCGCCGCGCGCCCAGGCGTTGTGAAAGTTGTCCCAGGTGCCGGCGATCAGCATCACCGTGACCGCCACCGCGAGCACGGTCGCGCCCGTCTCCAGCAGCCACAGCAACCGTCCGCGCAGCGTCGTGAGCACGATCTCCATGCGGATGTGTCCGCCGAGGCGCTGGCAATAGGCGATCCCGAGGATCGCGTACAGGATCGCCACGAACTGGACGTAGTCGATGTAGCCGTAGATCGCGATCGGCGGGATCGCGGGCCAGAGGCCGTGCACGAGGCCTGAGACCGTGCGGCTCAGGATCTGCGCCACGCCGAACGCCATGACGCCGAAGATGGCGGCCGCCGCGACCAGATTCAGCGCGTCCTCGAGCCGGCCCAGGCGCCGGTCCAGGCGCGCGAGCAGCGGCGCGCCGGCCGGCGGGCGCGGCCTGCCCGCGTCGGAGGGCGTCACTTCTTCGCCGGCTTGGCGGCGCTCTGAAGGATCAGCTCCAGCAGCTCCCTGGCCGGGACGCCCTTGGCGCTCATCTCGGCGACCCACGCGTCCCACACCGGCTGCGCGCCGATTTTCCGGAACTGCGCGAGCTCGGCCGCGCTGTACGTCACGAACGCGAGCTTGCGCTTGAAGAGCGGCAGGTTCTTCTCATCCGCCTTCTGGTAGGCCGAGACCAGCGCCTCCTTCACCTTGGGCCGGATCTCGGTGACGAGCTTCTGGTACTGGGGCGGGAGCTGCGCCCAGGCGCTCTTGTTGATGAGCGTGGGACAGGCCTGCGTGCCGGGGGCAAGGTTGGTCGTGTACCAGCTCCCGATCTCGTGGATCTTGTACGCGGCATGCGCGTAGGTCGCGGGGAACGAGGCCGCATCCACCGTGCCGCGCTCGATCGAGGTGTAGACCTCGGTCGCCGGCACCGAGGTCGGCACCGCGCCGAGGTTCTTCATCGCGGCACCGATCCCGCCGATCGCGCGCACGCGCATGCCCTTGAAGTCGGCGAGCGTCTTCGGCGGGTTGCCCTTGCCGATGAACTCGTACTGGGGCAGCAGGTTCGAGGAGTACGGCATCGCGTTCCACTTGCCGAGCTCCTGCACGACGTAGGGATGCTGGTGGTAGGCGTCGTGCACCGCCCACTGCGTGTCGAAGTCGGGCAGCGGCAGGAACGGGAGATCCAGGCCGGTGTACGCCGGATGCTTGTCCGGGTGGTACGCCGAGCACATCTGCGTCATCTGCAGGCCGCCCGCGCTCAGGATGTCCAGGATCTCCTTCTCGCCCCCGAACGTGCCGTAGCCGATCGTGATCGTGAACTTGCCGCCGGTGCGCTCGCTCACGTGCCTGGCGAGCAGCTCCACCCCGGCCGTAAACGCCCGCGGCTTGCCCCAGGTCGCGAGCTTCCACTCGACCTTCGGCCCATCCACGGTCTGGGCGAGCGCGGCCTGCGCCGCGAACGCGACCGCCAGCGCGGCGGCCGCGTAAATGCGTGAACGCGATCTCATCCTCTCCTCCTGGCGTCCCTCCTCGCGGGACGTGGGCCGAAGTCTAGCCGGAAAATCCGGTCAGCGCGAAGGTGCGCACCTTGTCCTTGAACCCCTTCACCTCGGCCGGCGGCATCTCGCGCAGCGCAAAGCGCGGCTCGAGCTGGGCACGGACGTCCTCGGTGAGGAGGATGTCGACGCCGTGCTCGCGCGTGAGCGACTGCACGCGCGCGGCGAGGTTGACGGTGCGGCCCACGAACGCGAACTCGCGGCGCTCGCGGCTGCCGATCATGCCGGCAAGCCCCGGGCCGCGGTGCAGGCCCACCCCGATCGCGAGCTTCGGAAGTCCCTCGGCGGCGAGCCTCCCGTTATAGGCGCGCAGCGCCTCGCGCATCGCGAGCGCGGCGCGCGCGGCATCGTTGCACTGCCAGGGATTGGGCTCGAGGGCGCCGAAATAGGCGAGGATGCCGTCGCCGAGAAAGGTGGAGACGTAGCCGTGGTGCTCCGCGATCGCGTCGCTCACGCACTCGAAATAGCCGTTCAGCACGCGCGCGAGCACGGGCGGTTCGAGCCGCTCGCTCAGCGCCGTGTAGCCCACGAGATCGGCGAAGAGCGCGGTGACCACCTTGCGCTCGGGCACCACCTCGGCGCCTTCCGAGACGAGCTTGTCCACGACGCGCAGCGGCGCAAAGCGCGCACAGCTGTCCTGAAGGCGCTGCAATTCGACTGCATTGCCTTCCAGCCGCGCTTCGAGCTCGCGCAGGCGCCGGCGTTGCGCCGCCGCAAGGGCGCCGAGCAGCAGCACCGCGAGCGCCGCCGCGAGCCAGCCGGTCACGGCTCTTCCACCACCGCGGCGGCGAGCCGGCAAAGCGCGTTCGCCAGCGACAACACCCCCACGGCCTCGGTCAGCTCCTCGTCGGAGATCCGGTCGCGGAGCGCGCGCGCGCGCCGCTGGATCGAGGCCGGCTGATACCAGACCGTCTCGCGAGCGAAGCCGAGCAGCGCGCGCTCCGTAGGCGTGAGCAGCGGCGCGTCGAGATGCGAGAGCACCTTCTCGAGCTCGCCCTGCGCGAGGCCCTCGGCGGCGAGCAGCGGCGCGATCGCCGAAGCGGCCATCCGGCAGTCGAGCGCCTGCGCGACCACCGCGAACAGCAGCGCCTTGCAGCGGCGCGTGAGGATCGGCGAGGTCCACGCCTCGTCGAGCACCCGTGAGAGCGCCGGGGCGATCGGCGAGCCGTCGAAGGCGCCGATCACGCGCGCGTGGGGTCCCTGCGGCGCGGCCGAGAGCGCGACCGGCGTGCCCGGTCCGGTGTGCGCCGCGATCGTCTTGGCGATCAGCGGGCGCAGCAGGCGCGTCAGCCAGCGATCGGGCATCTTCTCCAGGCCCTGGGGCGGGATCGCGGGGATGGTCGCAACGCGGTTCGCGAAGGCGACGAAGCTCACGACGTAGGCGATTTCGCGGATCTCCTCGGCACCGAAGCCGGCTTCGGCGAGCCGGGCACGATCCGCAGCGCCCACCGGAGGGGCCGAGCGCGACATGCGCCGCGCAAAAACGAGCGCCGCGTTCTGGCGGGCGGTGAGCTCCGAGCGCGCGAGCCGCCCTTCCAGCTCCTCCACGCGCGCCTCGCTCATGCCCTGGATGCGCAGCATCGCGCGGCTCACGGCGTAGCAGAAGCGGCACGAGTGCTCCTGGCTGACGACCAGCGCGATCAGGTCCGCCAGCTCGCGCTCAAGTCGAATCAGCAACCCTCGGTCGTAACTCAAGCGCACCATCGCGCGCACGAGCCACGGGCAGGCAGCAAGGTAGGGCGTCGCGGGCGAATCGACGCCCATCTCGCGCTTTACGAAGCTCTCCAGCGCCGCGTCGCGGCGCGGGGGCAGCAGGCACTCTTCCCACGGTACGCTCAGGAGCGGGCTCGGCATGGTGAAGCCTACGGAACCGGTCTCATTCCGGATGCTGCCCTCGGGGGCCGAGGGCGGTCAAGCCGCGCCCGAAAGAACAAAAACCCCCGCCGGTTTCCCGGGCGGGGGTTTCGAGGACGGATTCCCGCTGTCGCGGGACCGGCGGCTATGCCGCTACTTGATCAGCTGGACGTACGGCACCTTCTTCAGCGACCACTTCTTGCTGTTGCGGTCGTACACCGAGTTGGTGAAGCACTTCCAGTTCTGGTCGTCGATGTAGTTGTGGTCCATCCGGTAGTAGAAGCCCGGGTAGCGGGTCTCTTCGCGGAACTGGATGTGCTTCATGTGCGCTTCGGCCGCCATGATGCGGTGGTAGTTCTCCCAGGCGCGCAGCAGCTCGTGCAGGTCCTTCGCGCGCATCTTGAGGGAGTCCTCCTTCAGCATCTCGAGCTTCTTCTCGGCCACCTCGAGCATCTTCGCGTTGGTGCGGTAGTAGGTGGCCACGCCCGCGACGTACTCGTCCATGATCTTCTGCAGGCGGAACTGCAGCATCTTGGGCGAGATGAAGTGGGGGTTGACGTTGATGTCGGTGGTGTAGTCCTTGTGCTCGATGAAGTTGCGCACCGGCCGGTAGATCTCCTCGGCGAGCTCCTTTGCGCCGCGCTCGAGCTCGGGCTTCATCCCCTTGTTGTCGAGCGCGTACTTGACCATCGCCTTGGCCGCGATCCGGCCTTCGGTGAACGAGCCCGAGCTGAACTTGTGGCCGGAAGCTCCTACCCCGTCGCCCGCGGTGAACAGGCCTTTCACCGTGGTCATCGAGCGATAGCCCCAGCTCCATTCCTTCGGCACGCCCGGAAGATCGGTCGGCCCCGAGACCCAGATTCCGGCGCAGCCCGAGTGCGAGCCGAGCAGGTAGGGCTCGGTCGGCATGATCTCGGAGGGCGTCTTCTCGGGCTCGATGTTCTCGCCCGCCCAGATGCCGCACTGGCCGATGGTCATGTCGAGGAAGTCCTCCCACGCCTCGGCCTCGAGGTGCTTGATCTCCTTGGGCGTCATTTTCTCGGCGAGCTTCTTCATGGCCGTGGGCGTGTCCATGTAGATGGGGCCCCGCCCGTTGATCATCTCCTCGAGCATGATGTGGTTGCGCAGGCACGTTCCGGGAACGCCCTGGCCGTATTTGCCGAAGCGCTTCTCGTCCTTGATGAGGTCGGCGCGAAGCGTCGAATAGTCCTCGCCGAGGCCGTTCATCACCTTCGCCTTGAAGAGCAGGAACCACGCGCCCACCGGCCCGTAGCCGTCCTTGAAGCGCGCCGGCACGAACCGGTTCTCCATCATGGTCATCTCGGCGCCCGCTTCCGCGGCCATCGAGTAGGTCGAGCCCGCGTTCCACACCGGGTACCAGGCGCGTCCGGTGCCTTCGCCCACGGACCTCGGGCGGAACACGTTCACCGCGCCGCCGCACACCAGCAGGCACGCCTTGAACTTGTAGATGTAGAGCTTGTGCTCGCGTACCGAGAAGCCCGCGGCGCCCGCGATCCGGGTCGGGTCGTTCTTGTCGTTGATCAGGCGCACGATGAAAACGCGCTCCTGGATCTTGTCCATGCCGAGCGCTTTTTTCGCCGCCTCGGCGACGATCCACTTGTAGGACTCGCCGTTTATCATGATCTGCCAGCGGCCCGAGCGCACCGGCTTGCCGCCCTGGCGAAGGGACTTGCCTTCGTCGCCCGCCGCCTTCCAGATCGGCAGACCCCAGTCCTCGAAGTTGTGCACCGAGTCGTCCACGTGGCGGCCTACGTCGTAGACGAGGTCCTCGCGGATGATGCCCATGAGGTCGTTCCTCACGTAGCGCACGTAGTCCGCGGGGTCGTTCTCGCCCATGTAGGTGTTGATTGCCGAGAGGCCCTGCGCCACCGCCCCCGAGCGGCTGAGCGCCGCCTTGTCGACCAGCTTGATCTTGAGGTCGGCGCCCGCGGCTTTCGCCCACTTGCCGATCTCAAAAGCCGCGCCGCACGCGGCCATGCCGCCCCCGATGATGAGGATGTCGACTTCTTCTTCGATGATCTCGGGATTGCCGAATCCGTACTCTGCCATGACGCATCCTTACCCGTTGATGAACTGGCTGCGATCGCCTTTGTGCGTGTCCCTGGTGAACAGCACGGCGTGGTTGTCGAGGTCCGCCAGGTCCGCCTCGGGCTTGCCGGCATAGGGGTCGGCCGAGCCCTCGGGCGTGGTGCGGATCGGGAACTTGAAGCGCTTGAGCGTGCCGTTCCTGAACTTGATCGTCCACATGATCGAGTCGGAGCCCCGCAGGGGCTGCACCGACGCGCCCATCGGCACGACGTCGGCATAGTGGCGCACCTCGATCGCGTTCTGCGGGCAGATCTTGACGCACGAATAGCATTCCCAGCACTGCTCCGGCTCCTGGTTGAACGCCTTCATCGCGTGCCCGGTGTGCGATCCGTCCTTGTCGAGCAGCATCAGGTCGTGCGGGCAGATGTACATGCACGCGGTCTTGTCCTGGCCCTTGCAGCCGTCGCACTTGTCGGTGCGCACGTAAGTCGGCATGGCGCTTCTCCTTCGTCGTTCGTCGTTCAGCGGGCCGAATGGCCCGCCAGCTTCACTTCAACCTTTTCGTGGGCTTCGAGCCCCGCGTAATACTCGCGCAGCACCTCGAGCACCTCGGGGCGCGAGAATTCCGCCGGCACCTCGGCGCCTTCCGAGAGCCATTTCCGGAGCTTGGTGCCCGACACGAGCAGCCGGTCGGGGTCCTCGTGCGGGCAGGTGCGCGCGGAAGCCATCCCGCCGCACTTGTAGCACCAGAAGGTCCAGTCGATCTTGAGCGGCTGGGTCTCGAGCGCACCCTTCGGGATCTCGTCGAAGATCTTGTGCGCGTCGAACGGGCCGTAGTAGCTGCCGACGCCGGCGTGGTCGCGCCCCACGATCTGGTGCGAGCAGCCGTAGTTCTGGCGAAAGAGCGCGTGCAGCAGCGCCTCGCGCGGTCCCGCGTAGCGCATGTCGAGCGGATAGCCCGACTGCACCACCGTGTTCGGCATGAAGTACTTGTCGACCAGCACCGAGATCGCGCGCGTGCGCACCTCCGCCGGAATGTCGCCGGGCTTGAGCTTGCCCAGCAGCGAATGGATCAGCACGCCGTCGCAGGTTTCGATCGCGACCTTGGCGAGGTACTCGTGCGAGCGGTGCATCGGGTTGCGCGTCTGGAACGCCGCCACCTTCGACCAGCCGAGGCGCTCGAAGGCCGCGCGGGTTTCCGCCGGCGTCATGAAAAGGCTTCCGTAAGCCGACTTGAAGCCGCCGTCCGAGAGCACCTTGACCGGGCCGGCAAGGTTGACCTCGCCCTGCGCCATCACCATCTGCACGCCCGGGTGCGCGGCGTCCGTGGTGCGGAACACGGTCGCGCACTCGTGCGCCTTGTTGATCGCGTACTTCTCCGTGACCTTCATCGTGGCGAGCGTCTCGCCGTCCTCGGGATCGACGAGCGCGATCTCGTTGCCCGTGTGGAAGGTCGCGGCGGTTTCCTTGTCGGTGGAGAGCGTGATCGGGATCGGCCAGAAAAGGCCGCTCGAGGTGCGCAGGCCGTCGCAGACGCCCTCCCAGTCGGCGCGCGCCATGAATCCCTCCAGCGGCGTGAAGCCGCCGATGCCGAGCATGATGAGGTCACCCTTCTCGCGCGAGCTGACCTTGAGCCTGGGAAGCGTCTTCGCCCGCTCGCGCTCGGCGCGTCGCGCCTCGCCTTCGAGCAGCAGCGGCCGCAGCCCTTTGCCACCGTGGGGATTGACCAGACCTGCCATTTGCCCTCTGGGAATTCCTCTCTCTCCGAGCGCGCTAAGCTATCACGGCTGCCACCACGGACCGCAAGATGTTGCTGATTCTCCAATAAGCGGATGCAATTACAATGGATCCGATGAGCAAGCCGCCAGCCAGACCGCCGCAGAGCGCCGCGCCGGGCTGGCTCGCGCTCGTCGCGAACCTGCCGACGGAAGATCCGGCAGCGCGGATGCGGATACTGCGTACGCTCGAGTCGCTCGGCGCCGCGGTGATGCGCGAGGGCGTGTACCTGCTGCCCGACACGACCGCCGCGCGCCAGGGGCTCGAGAGGCTTGCCGAGTACATCGCGAAGAACACGGGCACGGCGCAGGTGCTCCAGGTCGCGGCCTCCGGCGAGCAGCAGGCGCAGCTGCAGCGCCTTTTCGACCGCTCGCGCCGCTACGAGGAATTGATCAAGGATATCGACGGGCTCAAGCTCGCGTTCGGCGTGTCCGAGCCGGGTGCGATCGCGCGCGTGCTCGGAAAGCAGCGGCGCGAATTCGAGGCGATCGCCGCGCTCGACTTCTTCCCGAGCGAGGCGCGCAGCCGCGCCGAGCGCGCGCTCGCCGAGGGCGAGGCGGCGGTGCGCAAGCTCCTGTTCCCGTCGCAGGGGGCGCCCGGCATGGCCCGCTCCGACGAGCCGCTCGCCGGCCGGCGCTGGGCGACGCGCCGGCCCCTCTGGGCGGATCGCCTCGCATGCGCCTGGCTCATCCGGCGTTTCGTCGACCCCGAGGCGAGCCTCGCGTGGCTCGACAAGAGCGAGCCGCTGCCGGCCGGCGCGGTCGGCTTCGCGTTCGAGGGCGCGCGCTTCGCGAACAGCGCCGCGCGCGTCACTTTCGAGGAAATGCTCGCGCGCCTCGGCCTGGCCGGGAACCCGGCGCTGGCGCGCATCGGCACGATCGTGCACTTCCTGGAGGCGGGCGGCGCGCCGGTCGCGGAAGCCGCGGGAGTGCAGACGCTGCTTCAGGGCGCGACGCGCCGCGCCGCGAGCGACGACGAGCTGCTGCGCGAGGCCGAGAAGACCTTCGACCTGCTCTACGACGCGTATTCCGATCGGAGAATGGGGTCAGAGTGAAAAACCGGGACAGACCCGGTTTTCGGAAAACCGGGTCTGTCCCGGTTTTTCCATTTACCTAGCGTTTCTTCGCTTCCTGCATTTCGCGCCGATGCTGCGCGCGAAGCTCCCTGAGCCGCGCCTCGACCGCAGAAAGCTCGTAGAAATCGCCGTCGCCCGCGGACTGGGCGAGCTGCAGCTGCTCGATCGCCGCCGGGAGGCTGCCGCGCAGCGCATATACCTCGGCCTGCGCCTGGTGCTGCGCCAGCCGCCGGCCGAGCGCCGCGTAGGCTCTGGCGCGCAGCTCGTGCAGGCGCGCGTCCTGCGGGTAGGTCCGCAGCTGGCCGTCGAGGATCGCGAGCGCGTCGGCATTGCGCCCCGCCTGCTCGAGGGCCTCCACGTGCGCGTACTGGATCGGCCGGCGCTGCGGCCAGCGCGCGTCGGCGCTCCTCAGAAGCGCGAGCGCGCCGGCAGCGTCGCCCTGCGCCTGGCGCACGCGCGCCGCGAGCAGCTCGATCATCGGGCTCTCGGCACGCGCGGCGCGCAGCCGCGCGATCTCGCCGTCCGCCTCGCGAGGCTGGCGCGCGCGGAGCAACGCGACCGCAAGCCCGTAACGTGCCGCCGCTTCATTCGCGTAGCGGCCATCCCGAAGCGCCGCGGCGAGGTGCTTCACCGCCTCCTGCGGCTCGAAGGATTCCGCGCGCAGCCGCGCGCGCACGAGGTGGTACTCGAGCGCGTCGACGTGCTGGCGGTACGGCAGGTTCTCGGCACGCCCCTGCGCGTCGGCGATGCGGTCCGTGGTCACCGGGTGCGTGCGCAGGTAAGCCGGGACGCTGCCGTCGTCCAGCACGCGGGTGTGGCGCTGCATCCGGTCGAAGAAAACCGCCATGGCGCGAGCGTCGAACCCCGCGCCCACGAGCGTCTGGAAGCCGATGCGGTCGGCCTCGCGCTCGAAGTCGCGCGAGTAGCCGAGCTGGGCCTGGACCGCCGCGCCTTGCGCGGCCAGCGCCGCGCCCTGCGCCAGGTCCGGGCGCGAGCGCCCGAGCAGGATCGCGGCGGCCATCGCGACCATCGCGGGGATCTGCATCTGCTGCTGCGTCCCGAACATCCGGGCGATGTGCCGCTGGGTGACGTGCGCCATCTCGTGCGCGAGCACCGAGGCGACCTCGGACTCGGATTCGGAAGCGGTGATCAGTCCCGTGTGCACGCCGATGAACCCGCCGGGCAGCGCGAACGCGTTGATCGAGGCGTCGCGCATCGCGAAAAACTCGAACTCCTGGCGCGCGCCCGGTACCGCCGCCGCGAGCCGCGCTCCGAGGCGGTTCAGGTAGTCCGAGATCTCGGGATCGTCGATGTAAGCCGGGTCGCGGCTGCGGATGTCGCGGACCAGATCCTCGCCGATGCGGCGCTCGACCTGCGGCGGCAGCGCTCCGGAGGAGGCATCGCCCAGGTCGGGCAGCCCCTGGGCGAAGGCGCGCGGTGCGGCCACGAGCGCCGCAACCAGCAAAAAAGCGAGAAGTCGCACGAACTTATGATAACTTGGCCACCGGCAAGTTCCACCTGGGACATTCCTTGTCACAAACCCGAAAATCGCTCACCCACTTCGACGCGCGGGGCCGCGCGCGCATGGTCGACGTGGGCACCAAGCGCGAAACGCGGCGCGTCGCCGTCGCGAGCGGCCGCATCGCGATGGCGCGCACGACCTTCCGCATGATCACCGCGGGTCGGGCGGAGAAGGGCGACGTGCTCGGCGTCGCGCGCATCGCGGCGATCCAGGCCGCCAAGCGCACGCCGGAGCTCGTGCCGCTCGCGCACCCGATCGCGATCACGCGCGTCGCGGTCGAGTTCGAGCCGGACGCGCGGAGCTCCGCGATCGGGATCCGCGCCACGGTGGAATGCCGCGGCCGGACCGGCGTCGAGATGGAGGCGCTCACCGCGGCCGCAGCCGGCCTGCTCACGATCTACGACATGGCGAAGGCGGTGGACCGCGGCATGACGATCGAGCGCGTGCGTCTGGAGGAAAAGCGCGGCGGGAAGTCCGGCCTCTGGCGCCGCAGATGAGAATGAAGCAAGCCCATGCGCGAATAAGAACAATTCATTCCCGGCGCTTTGCCGACCCGCGGGCGGCAATTTAATATGTTTTCTTTAGGAGGAGGCAACGAATGGATCGCAATCGAAGGACCGCGCTGAAGAGCGCCGGAACGGCGGGTGCGCTGGCGGCGGCGTTCGCGGCCGGGCTGCTGCGGCCGCAGGACCTGCTCGCCGCGGGATGGAACAAGGACGCGTTCGGCTCGAAGTCGCTCGCCGATGCGCTGAAAGGCCTGGGTGCGGCGAATCCCGCGGACTCGAAGGACATCGTGATCGACGCGCCGCAGATCGCCGAGAACGGGGCCGTGGTGCCGATCGAGGTGACGAGCAACCTGCCGAACACCCGATCGATCGCCGTGCTGATCGAGAAGAACCCTTTCCCGCTCGCCGCGAAGTTCGACTTCCTCGAGGGTGCGATGCCCTACGTGAAGGTGAACGTCAAGATGGGCGAATCGTCGAACGTGCGCGTGGTTGCCGAGGCGGGCGGCAGGCACTACACGGCAGTGAAAGAAGTGAAGGTCACCATCGGCGGATGCGGAGGCTGACATGGCGGAACCGATGAAAATCCGGGCAACGCTGAAGGGCGACGCCGCGGACGTGCGGGTCCTGATGGGCCATCCGATGGAAACCGGCCAGCGCAAGGGCCCGGACGGCAAGATCATCCCGATGCATTTCATCCAGGAGGTCACGGTAAAGCTGAACGGCAAGATCGTGATCGAGGGTCAGATCAGCCAGGCCGTGTCGCGCAATCCGGTGTTTTCCTTCCGGGTGAAGGGCGCCAAGGCCGGCGACAGGATCGAGATCGGCTGGGTCGACAACAAAGGCGACAAGAACAGCAGCACCACGGCGATCGCCTGAGGGGGCGGTCGGCCGGCAGCAACCAAGGAGGAGGGAAAATGCGCCGTATCGCAGGTAGCGTCCTGCTTGCCGGCGCGGCCATGGCCGCGCCGGCGGGGGCACAGCAGCAGTCGCCATACGCCGAGTATCAGAGGATGGCGACCGAAAGCGCCCCGATCGAGCTCTACGAGATCGCGGGCGAGGAACTCTGGAAGAAGAAGCAGGGCCCGAAGAACGTCTCGCTCGAAGCGTGCGACCTTGGAGAGGGCCCCGGCGTGCTCAAGGGCGCGTACACGCACCTGCCGCGCTACTTCGCCGACGCCGACCGCGTCATGGACCTCGAGGCGCGGCTCCTCCACTGCATGATGACGCTGCAGGGCCGCAGCCGGGAGGAGGCAACCAAGCGCGTCTTCGGCAACGCCGACAAGGGGTCCGAGATGGAGCTGCTGTCGGCGTACGTCGCCGGTCAGTCGCACGGCCTGCCGATGCGCCCGGGCAATGCGCATGCGAAGGAGAAGGCCTCCATCGAGCTCGGCCGCAAGCTCTACTTCCATCGCGCGGGTCCCTGGGACTTCTCGTGCGCGTCCTGCCACGGCGAGGAAGGCAAGCGCATCCGCATGTCGGGGCTCCCGGTGCTGTTCAAGCCGGAGTACGCGAAGCCGCTGATGTCCACCTGGCCCGCTTACCGCGTGTCCACCAGCAAGATCGTCACCCTGCAGTGGCGCATGAACGACTGCTACCGTCAGATGCGCATGCCCGAGCCGGCCTTCGGCTCCGACACCACGGTGTCGCTGATCCACTTCATGACCGCCGCGGCCGAAGGCGTGGTGTACCGCGGTCCCGGAATCAAGCGCTGACAGGAGACGACGATGAAACGATATCTGCTGCTGCCTGTCGCCGCGGTGCTCGCGGCGTGCGCCGCCCCCGGCCCGGTTGGCGAGCGGCCAAGCGTCGCGCCGCGCGATCTCGAGGTGATCACCGCGCTGCTCAAGCGCGACTTCCGCGAGCGCGGCCAGGCGAAGATGGACCGCGTCAACCTCGACGACGTGCAGCGCGCCTGCAACCTGCACGGCGACAACCCGCCCGAGGCGGTCGCCAAGCCGCTCGAAGAGGCGCAGCTGAAGGCGATCAAATTCCCCAACGGGAGCCTGATCGGGGACTGGAAGAACGGCGAGAAGATCGCGCAGAACGGCCGCGGCTCCATGTGGAGCGACAAGCCGGGCGTCCAGCCGGGCGGGAGCTGCTACAACTGTCACCAGCTTTCGCCGAAGGTGGAAGCCTACGGCACGATCGGGCCGAGCCTCGCGGGCTACGGCAAGATCCGCGGCAACCGCCCCGAGATCCAGAAGTACACGTACGCCAAGATCTACAACTCGAAGGCGTACAACCTGTGCTCACAGATGCCGCGCTTCGGCCACGCCGGAACGCTCAACGAGCAGCAGATCAGGGACCTCGTCGCGCTCCTGCTCGACCCGGCCTCGCCGGTGAATCAGTAGCGCAGTGCACCGCCGCGAGTTCCTGAGGCTTCTCTCGCTCGCGGCGGCGGCCGGGGCGACGCTGCGCCCCGGCCAATCGGCGGCGCAGGCCGCCGACGAGCTCTACGGCGTGCCGAAGTTCGGCAACGTCAGCCTCCTTCACTACACCGACTGCCATGCGCAGTTGCTTCCGGTGTATTTCCGCGAGCCGAGCGTCAACCTCGGCGTGGGCGAGGCCGCTGGCCGGCCGCCGCATCTGGTCGGCAATGCCCTCCTGAAGCATTTCAAGCTTCCGGAGAGTGGCCCGCTCGCGCACGCCTTCACGTTCCTGGATTTCGAGCGCGCGGCGCGGCGCTACGGCAAGGTCGGCGGCTTCACGCACCTCGCCACGCTCGTCAGGCGCCTGAAGGCCGACCGGCCCGGCGCGCTGCTGCTCGATGGCGGCGACACCTGGCAGGGCTCGGCGACCTCGCTCTGGACCGACGCCCGCGACATGATCGGCGCGCAGAAGCTCCTCGGCGTCGATCTGATGACCGCACACTGGGAGTTCACCTACGGCGCGGCACGCGTGAAACAGGCGGTCGAAAAGGAGCTCGCGCCGATCGAGTTCCTCGCGCACAACGTGAAGACCACCGATTTCGAGGACCCGGTCTTCAAGCCGTACGCGATCCGGAACGTGAACGGCGTTCCGGTCGCCGTCATCGGCCAGGCGTTTCCCTACCAGCCGATCGCGAACCCGCGTCACATGGTGCCCGACTGGACCTTCGGGATTCAGGAAGCGCGCGTGCAGACGCTCGCCGACGAGGTGCGCGCGAAGGGCGCTCAGGTGGTCGTCCTGCTTTCGCACAACGGCATGGACGTGGACGTGAAGCTCGCCGGCCGCGTGCGCGGCCTCGACGCGATCCTCGGCGGCCACACGCACGACGGCGTTCCCGCGCCGGTCGTCGTGGGAGGCACGCTGGTGACCAACGCCGGCTCGAACGCGAAGTTTCTCGGCGTTCTCGATCTCGACGTGAGAGGCGGAAGGATCGCGGGCTGGAAGTACAGGCTCCTGCCGGTGTTCGCGAACCTGCTGCCGGCCGATGGCGAGATGGCGTCCTACGTGGAGAAGGTTCGCGCCCCTTATCTTTCGAAGCTCACGGAGCCCCTCGCGGTCACCGAAGGGCTGCTGTACCGGCGCGGCAACTTCAACGGCACGTTCGACCAACTGATTCTGGATGCGCTCCTCGCGGTGAAGGGCGCGGACATCGCCTTCTCGCCGGGCTTTCGCTGGGGCACCACGATCCTGCCCGGCGAGCCGATCACGCTCGAGCACGTGATGGACATGACCGCGATCACCTATCCCCAGGTGACGCTGAACGAAATGACCGGTGCGCGCGTGAAGGAAATCCTCGAGGACGTGTGCGACAACCTGTTCAATCCCGACCCTTACCTCCAGCAGGGCGGCGACATGGTGCGCGTGGGCGGCATGACCTACGCGGTGGATCCTCGCGCCAGAATCGGCAGCCGCATCTCCGACATGCGCATCAAGGGTGCGCCGGTCGATCCGAACAAGATCTACAAGGTCGCCGGCTGGGCCTCGGTCGCCGAGAACGTCACCGGCGAGCCGGTCTGGGAGGTCGTCACGAAATATCTCCGCGATCGCAGGACCCTGCCGCCGGTCGCCCTCAATCTCCCCCGCCTCATCGGCGTCTCGCGCGATCCCGGCATCGCTTAACAGTACTTCACACTGGTCGGGCGCCGCGGCGCGCGCTGCTATCATCGCCGCATGAAGTCCTGGTCCGGCAGATGGTTCGCGCTCGTCCTCGTCGCCGCGGTCGCCGGCGCAGCGTACTGGTGGTACGCCGCGCGTAACGGCGGCGGCGAGCCGCGCCTGCGGATCGGCAAGGTGGAGCGAGGGCCGCTTCAGGCGGTGGTGGTGGCGAGCGGAACGCTCAATGCGGTCACCAACGTGCAGGTCGGCTCGCAGATCTCGGGTCAGGTGAAGGAAATCTTCGCCGACTTCAACACCCCGGTGAAGAAGGACCAGGTGATCGCGCGCATCGACCCGGCGACCTTCGAGCTGCGCGTCAGCCAGGCGCGCGCCGACCTCGACGCGGCGAGCAGCGCAGTGATGGTGGCGCGCTCGGCGCTCGCCGCGCAGCAGGCGGAGATGGGGCGCATCAAGGTGCAGCTCGCCGACGCCGAGCGCGACCTCGAGCGCAAGAAGATGCTGGTCGAGCGCAAGTTCATTTCGCCCGCGGAGCTCGACAAGGCGAAGACCCTGTTCGATGCGACGCGGGAGCAGCTGAATTCGGTCGCGGCGCAGATCCGGGTGAACGAGTCGCAGGTGGAAAGCGCGCTCGCCGCGGTCAAGCAGCGCGAGGCGCTGCTCAAGCAGGCGCAGGTGGACCTCGAGCGCACCGTGATCCGCGCTCCGGTCGACGGCACCGTGATCCTGCGGAACGTCGACGCCGGGCAGACGGTGGCCGCGAGCCTGCAGGCGCCGGTGCTGTTCACCATCGCGCAGGACCTGCGCGACATGCAGGTCGAGGCCGCGATCGACGAGGCCGACGTCGGGCGGCTCTCGCTCGGGCAGGCCGCGACGTTTACGGTGGACGCGTTTCCGCGGCGCAGCTTCCGCGGCGAGATCCGGCAGATCCGCAAGGCGCCGCAGACGGTGCAGAACGTCGTGAGCTACACGGTGGTGATATCGGCCGCGAACCCCGACCTCTCCCTCCTGCCGGGGATGACCGCGAACGTGCGCGTGGTGGTGGACAGCCGCACGGATGTCCTCAAGGTGGCGAACGCGGCGCTCCGGTTCCGGCCCCCGGGGGCGGCGGAGGCCAGGCCCGCGGCCGAAGGCGCACCGGTGCAGCAGGCGGGCGGCCAGGCGGTGCAGGAGTTCCGCCGGCGCCTGCTCGAGGAGCTGAAGCCCGACGAGACGCTCAAGGCGAAGCTCGACCAGGTCTTCGACGACGCGCGCCGGAAGATGGGAGGCGTGCGCGACATCAGGAACGAGGGCGAGCGGCGCAAGCAGGTCGAGCGCATCCGGGGCGAAGCGCGCGCCAGGATCTTCGAGCTGCTGAAGCCGGAGCAGAAACCGATCTACGAGCGGCTGCTCGGCGAGCTTGGCGGGCGCGGCGGCGCCGCCGCGCCCGCCCGCCTCTGGGTGCCGGGGCCGGACGGCCAGCCGCAGGCGGTGGAGGTGCGCATCGGGTTGTCGGATGGCACGAGCACCGAGATCGTCTCCGGGCCGCTCAAGGAGGGCGACGCGGTGATCCTGGGTCTCGGCGAGCCGGCGGCGGCGAAGAAGGCGCTGCCGGGGCCGCGCCTGTTCTGATCCGATGGCCGAGCCCCTCATCCGCACGCGCGACCTGGTGAAGATCTACCGGGTGGGCGACAACGAAATCAAGGCGCTCGACGGCGTGAGCCTGGAAATCGCGCGCGGCGAATTCACCGCCGTGATGGGTCCTTCGGGCTCCGGGAAGTCCACTTTCATGAACGTGCTCGGGTGCCTCGACCGCCCCACCTCGGGCGAGTATGCGCTCGACGGCCAGGCGGTGGCGCGGCTGCCCGACGACGCGCTCGCCGCGGTTCGCAACCGCCGCATCGGCTTCGTGTTCCAGAACTTCAACCTGCTCGCGCGCACGAGCGCGATCGAGAACGTGGAGCTTCCCCTCGTCTATGCAGGCGTGGCCGCGCGCGAGCGCCGCGGGCGCGCCGCCGAGATGCTCGCGCGGGTCGGCCTCGCCGAGCGCGCGGACCACCAGCCCGCGCAGCTCTCGGGCGGGCAGCAGCAGCGCGTCGCGATCGCGAGGGCGCTGGTGACGCACCCGGTGCTGATCCTCGCCGACGAGCCCACGGGCGCGCTCGACTCGCGCACCAGCGTGGAGATCATGGCGCTGCTGCAGGAGCTCAACCGCCAGGGCATGACCGTGGTGCTCGTGACCCACGAGACCGGCATCGCGCGCTTCGCGCGGCGCGTGATCCATTTCCGCGACGGCCGGGTCGTGAGCGACGAGGCGAGCGCCGAGGCGCAAGCCGCATGAACGTGCTCGCACTCCTGCGCGTGGCAATGCGCGCGCTCGCCGTGAACAAGCTCCGCAGCGCGCTCACCATGCTCGGCATCATCATCGGCGTCGCCGCCGTGATCGTGATGATCGCGGTGGGCTCGGGTGCGCAGGCGCGCGTCGAGGAGCAGATCCGGTCGCTCGGCTCGAACATCCTGCTGCTTCTGTCCGGCGCGACCACCTCGGGCGGCGTGCGCCTGGGGTTCGGCTCGAACCTGACCCTGTCGGAAGACGACGCGATCGCGATCCAGCGCGAGATGCCCGAGGTGATCGCGGCTCCCGCGCTGCGCGGCTCGGCGCAGGTGGTGTGGGGCAACCAGAACTGGTCCACCGTGATCTTCGGCGTGTGGCCCGAATACCTCGAGGTGCGGCAGTGGGCCATCCTCGCCGGCCGGGGCTTCGAGCCGTCCGACGCCGCCGGCGCGGCCAAGGTGTGCCTGATCGGGCAAACGGTGGCGCGCCAGCTCTTCGGCGGCAACGATCCCCTCGGCCAGGTGATCCGCATCCGGCGTGTGCCCTTCACGGTCATCGGCGTGCTCGAGGGCAAGGGACAGAGCCTGATGGGGCACGACCAGGACGACCTGATCCTGATGCCGCTCTCCACCGCGCGAAAGCGCGTGCTCGGCGTAGGCACGCTCGCCAAGCAGCGCAGCGTGGGCACCATCTGGGTCAAGGTGCTCGAGGGCTACGACATGAAGGCGGTCGAGGACCAGGTGCGCAGCCTCCTTCGCCAGCGCCACCGCCTGCAGCCCGGGCAGGACGACGACTTCTCGCTCCGGAACCTCGCCGAGGTGGCCGCGGCGCAGGAAGCCTCGAGCCGCGTGCTCGCGCTGCTCCTCGCCGCGGTGGCCTCGGTCTCGCTCGTGGTCGGCGGCATCGGGATCATGAACATCATGCTGGTCTCGGTCACCGAGCGCACGCGCGAGATCGGGCTTCGCATGGCGGTCGGCGCGCGCACGCGCGACATTCTCGGGCAGTTCCTGGTCGAAGCGGTGACGCTGTCGCTGATCGGAGGCCTTGCCGGGATCGCGATCGGCGTCGGCGGCGCCTTCGCAATCGCGCAGTTCGCCGGGTGGCGCATCGTCCTCGCGCCCGAAGCGGTGCTGCTGGCGGTCGCGTTCGCGTTCGCGATCGGCGTGTTCTTCGGCTTCTACCCGGCGAGAAAGGCCGCGCGCCTGAACCCGGTGGAAGCGCTGCGGTTCGAATGAGCCGTCCGCTCGCGCTGCCGGCCCGCTTCACCGTGTTCGTGCTCGTGGGCGGCTGCTGCCTGGCGATGAACACGGTCGCGCTCTGGGTGATGACCTCGCTCCTGGGCCTGCACTACCTCGTGTCGACCATGATCGCGTTCTTCGCGATCACACCGCTCGGCTTCTGGATGAACAAGATCCTCACCTTCCGCACGCGGCGCGAGTACGCGCCGATCGAGCTGCCGCGCTATTTCGCCGCGATGGCGGTGAGCTTCGCGGCGAACCTCGCGCTCATGTACCTGCTGGTGTCGGTGGTGGGCGTCTGGTACCTCGCCGCGAGCCTGATCGTCGCGGTGATCCTGGTCACGTTCAACTTCCTCACCAGCGACCGCTGGAGCTTCCGGGTGCAGCCGTGAGCCTCCCGGCGGGCCTGCGGATCGCGGTGGTGCACGAGTGGCTGCTCGACTTCGCGGGCAGCGAGCGCGTGCTGAAGGAAATCCTCGGGCTCTATCCGCAGGCAGATCTTTTCGCGCTCGTCGAGGAGCCGGACGAGGAATTGAGGTCTTCGATCCCGGTGAAGGCGAAGCGGACCACTTTTCTCCAGTCGTTTCCCAGCCTCGGGAAGTGGCTTCCCTACTACGTCCCGCTGATGCCGTACGCGATCGAGACGCTCGATCTCTCGGGCTACGACCTCGTGATCTCGAACAGCCACGCCGTTGCGAAGGGCGTGATCACGGGGCCGGACCAGCTGCACGTGGGCCATGTCTGCAGCCCGATGCGCTACGCCTGGGACCTGCAGCACGAGTATCTGCGCGGAAGCGGGCTCGACGCGGGGCCGCGGGGCCTGGCGGCGCGCTGGGCGCTGCACCGGCTGCGGCAGTGGGACGCGCGCACCGCGAACGGCGTGGACGCCTGGGCAGCGATCTCGCGGTTCGTCGCGCGCCGCATCCGCAAGTGCTACCGCCGCGAGGCCGAGGTGATCTACCCGCCGGTGGACATCGGCCAATTCGAGCTCGCGACGCGTAAGGACGATTTCTACCTCACCGTATCCCGGCTCCAGCCCTACAAGCGCATCGACCTTCTGGTCGATGCGTTCGCGGGAATGCCGGACAGGAAGCTCGTCGTGATCGGCGACGGCCCCGAGATGAGGAAGCTCCGGGCGCGCGCGGGCGCGAATGTCGAGCTCCTCGGCTACCGTCCCGCGGCCGAGGTGCGGGATCGCATGCGCCGCGCGCGCGCCTTCCTGTTCGCGGGCGTGGAGGACTTCGGCATCGTGATGGTCGAAGCGCAGGCCTGCGGAACGCCGGTCATCGCGCTCGGGCGCGGCGGCGCGGCCGAGATCGTGCGCGCTGCAGCGCAGCCGACCGGAGCATTCTTCTTCGATCAGTCCCCGGAAGCGGTCAGGGCGGCGATCGATCGATTCGAAAACACCCCTCCTCCCGACCCCGCCGCCTGCCGCGAGAATGCGCTCAGGTTCGACGCCACCGTGTTCCGCGAGCGCTTCGCCGCGTTCGTGGAACGGCACTGGATCGCGTTCGAGGACGAGCGTGCTTCCGGCGTCACGCGCTGACGGCAAGGCGTTCGATCCGAAGCTCGCGCTCGCCGCGGCGTCGATCGGCATCGGGCTCGCCTCGATCGCCTGGCTCCTCGACTTCACGAGGTACCCCTACGCGCTCGCACGCCAGCACGTCTTCGAATACTACCTGCGCACGCAGGACGTCGCCGGCTCGGCGCTGCTCCTCGCGGTCGTCGCGGCCGCGCTCGTGCCCGCGTTGCAGCGCCCGGCGCTCGCGCTCGTTTCGCGGCTCGGGCGCAATCCCTGGCCGTTCGCGCTCGCCGTGTTCGTGCTGCTCGCGGCCGGCACGCTGCTCGTGCAGCACAACCACGCGCTCACGCAGGACGACTACCAGGCGCTCTTCCAGAGCCGCGTGTTCGCCGCCGGGCGGCTCGCCGGCCAGTATCCGCCGGACATGCTCGATTTCCTCATCCCTTTCAACTACCGCGACCGCTTCGTCGTGGCCTCGAGCGCCACCGGGCAGGTGGCCTCAAACTACTGGCCCGGCTTCTCGGCGATCCTCGCCCCCTTCAGCCTGGTCGGCGCGCCGTGGGCCTGCAATCCGCTGCTCGCCGCGCTCTCGCTCGTGCTGATCGGCCGGCTCGCGGCCCGGCTCGCCGGGGCCGAGGAGGCGGGCGGCTGGGCGATGCTGCTCGCCGCGGCCTCGCCGCAGTTCACCGCATCCGCGATCACCTACTTCTCGATGAGCGCCCACCTCGCGGCGAATCTCGCCTTCGCGTGGCTGCTGCTGGATCCGTCGCCGCGCCGACTGCTGCTCGCGGGGCTGGTCGGCTCGGTGGCGCTCGTGCTGCACCAGCCCGTCCCGCACCTGCTTTTCGCCGCGCCGTGGGCGGTCTGGCTCGCGCTGCAGCCCGGCGGGCGGCGAAAATTCCTGCTGCTCGCGGCCGGATACGCGCCGCTGGTGCTGGTCGCCGGCTTCGGCTGGGCCCTGTTCATCCGCCGGCTGCAGAGCGCGAGCCTCTGGATGGCGCCTTATCCCGAGGACGGGAATCTCCTCCACAGCCTCGCGAACTTCGTGTGGCTCTGGCAGATGAAGCTCGGCTGGGCGTTCCGGCTGCCGCACGAGTACCTGCTGAAGCTGCGCCTCGCCGAACTGGTGCGGCTGTGGGCGTGGGCCGCAGCCGGGCTGCCGCTGCTTGCCGCGGCCGGCTGGTGGATCGCGCGCCGCAACGTCCCGGCGCGGCTGCTCGGACTTTCGTTCGTCTGCACCGGGCTCGGATATCTCTTCGTGGTTTACCAGCAGGGGCACGGCTGGGGCGCGCGCTACTATCACTCGGCCTGGGGGGCTCTGCCGGTTCTTGGGGCCATGGTTCTTGCGAGGAAGGAAACCGCGCCATCCCTGCGCGGGTATGTCGCCGCTGCGGCGATCGGAAGCCTGCTGTTCGCGACCGCCCTTCGCGCCTGGCAGATCCGCGAGGACGTAGGCGGCCAGCTCGCGCGGCGCCCGCCGCTGCTCGCGGACGCGCGCCAGGTCGTGTTCATCCCCTTCGACTTCCACAACTACACCGCGGACCTGGTGCAGAACGATCCGTTCCTGCGCTCACCCGTGATCACGCTCCTCAGCCAGGGCAGCCTCGCCGACGCCGAGCTGATGCGGCGCCGCTATCCCGGTGCGAAGCTCGTGGTGAACGACCGGCGCGGCCAGATCTGGCAGCTTCCCTAGCTTCGGCACGACGGAGGCAGCGGCGCGTCGCCGCGCTCCCAGTCGAGCAGATTGCCCAGGTCGTAATAGACCAGCCGGAAGAACGGCGCGAGCACCACGCGGCCGGAATGCGTCTCGAGCCGCGCGTCGAGCCCGGTGTAGGTGCGCGACCACTCGGCCCCGTAGCGATCCGTGACCGCGGTCTGGCCGCGGAACAGGCGCGGGCAGGCACGCTCCACGCGGTCGAACGCGGCCGAGACCCGCGCCTCGGCCGCGGCCTCGCCCGGTTCGCGCGCCGCAGGAACGAGCCCGCACGAGGCGAGCGAAAGCATCTTCGCTCTGGAGGGAAGGTTTCCCGAGAGCGCGTTCGCCGCGCGGGAAACCGGGTCGTCGTCCAGGTCGTGCCAGGCGATCTCGAAGCAGTCGGACGGGTCGACCCGAAGCCCGAAGCGCGCGAGCGTGCTCGCGTAGCCTTCGATGACTTCCGCGAGCGGCCGCCCGTCCCGTCCCGGGCGCAGCCCCCGGCCGAGCGCGCGCACCGGGCCGCGCGCAAGCCGCGGCTCCACGATCCGCTTCCAGCCGGGCGTTCCGCCCTTCTGCCCGCGCAAGTTCACGAACGACGACCGCGGATGCAGGAACGGCGCGACTGCGGCCATCGACTGCGTCTCCACGGTGAGATAGAGCGCGGGCTGCCTTCGCGCGCGCTCGGGCACCTCGAACGGCAGCCATTGCCTCGACCAGCGCTCGGCCACGAACCAGCGCGCCGGAGAGATCATGGCGCAGGCCGCGGACTGCGCAGCGATCAGTACCAGCAGGGCGCCGCGCGCGGCGCGGGCCGCAAGCGCGCGCTCTGCGAGCCGCGCCGCGCACGGCCCGGCGAGCAGCAGAACGAGCAGCCCGTAGCGGCCGTTCGCGGAGGTCGCGATCCAGAATGAAAGTGAGAGCAGGAAGAACGCGAGGAACCTCGCATCGGCCGCGCCGAGCTTCGCCTCGGGCGTCCGAAGCAGCCTCGAAACCGCAACCGCTGCTGCAAGCACCGCGATCGCCGCGAAGCGGATATCGGGCGCGCTGATCTCGGCGTAGGTGAGGCTTTCGGGCAAAGCCATGCGGAAGGGAAACGCCAGCGCCTGCGCGAGATCCTGCGGCACGTACCGGCTCGCCGTGAGGTTGATCGGCAGGAAGTCCGGCGAGCCGAACCAGGCGTTGAGATGCGGGAAGAACGGGTTGCCGAATTCGCGGTACAGGAACGTCATCCAGGGACCGGCGAGAAGCGCCGCCGCGGCGAGGCCGCCGGCCGCGTACGCCGCGTACGGACGGACCCTGGGCGCAACCAGCGCGAGCCCCGCGAGCGCGAAGAATGCATTCGAATACTTGAGCGATGCCGCGGCGCCGAACAGCAGTCCCGCCCGCGCGGCGCGCGACACGCTCTTGCCCGGATCCGAATCGACCAGAAGCAGGACGGCCGCCAGCATCGGAATCGTAAGCACGACGTCGGCGAATGACGTGCCGACCATCGCCCAGAACACCGCGCTCGCCGCCCCGAGCGCCGCCCCGAGCGCCGCCAGGATCTCCCGGTCCGCTGCCGCGCGATGCGCAAGGAGCCGGCGCGCAATCCCGTAGAGCAGCGTGATGTTCGCGGCGTGCGCGATCGCGAGCAGCACCGACACCGCCACGCTGTGCCAGCCCGCCTTCACCATCAGGTAGAACGGGAGGTAGGCGACCGGGTTGAGATAGCTCTGCGCGCTCGCCGCGAAATAGTCCTGCCCGAGGCGGCCTTCGGCGAGCGCGCCGGCCACGTAGTAGTGGTAGTGCAGCAGGTCCCAGTTCAGGTCTTTTCCCGCGTACACCGCCCACACCGCGGCGAACAGCGCCGGAACCGCAAGGGCCGCAATGCGCCGGCCGCGCTCGGCCGCGATCACCGCTTGAGCCGCGCCCGGAGCACCCGGAGCGCCTCCTGCTCGCCGGATTTCGCGTACAGGTCGGCAAGGACCGACGCGGCGCGGTTCTGCGGCGCCGGCCAGAGCGAAACCGCGGTCTCGAGGTCCCCGGCGCCGCCCGCCCGGTCACCGACCTCGAGCCGCAGGTAGCCGCGCAGCTCGAAATAGAGCGCCACGCGCTTTCCGGCGAGGTCCTGCGGCATACGGCTGCGCGCGATGTCGAGATGGCGCGCCACTTCGCCCACCGCGTGACCGTGCGGATTGGCCATCATTCCCTCGGCTATGCCGATCGCGCCCCAGAAGTCGGACTGCAGGGCGCCGAGGAGCCGCGCGGCACGCGCATCGGGCGGACCCTCGCGCGGCCGGCTCGCCGCCAGGAGCCGCGCGCCCCGCAGGCGCAGCTCGCGCTGATTGAAGCGGGTCCAGGGATCGGATTCCGTGTCGCCCAGCACGGACTCCTCGAAGAACCGCCATTGCGCTTCGGGGACGTCGATCGCGCCGCCGCGCGGAGCGTCGCGGTCCACTTCGGTATAGAGCAGTCGGTCGCGGCGCCCGAGCGCCTCGGGGAAATCGTGCGTGAACGCGACCGGCTGCGCCTGCTCCTGCGCGAAAGCGCGCACTTTGGCGCGCATCGCGTCCACGCCGGTGTGCAGCGGCGGCGCGAGCCGGTTCCCGAACAGCAGCCCCTGCCACTGGTGCAGTGTCACGTCGGGCCGCCAGCCCTCGATCATGTGAAAGTAGGCGATCGGCCCGATTTCCGAGTCGCCGTGCACGAACAGGTGCGCGTTCCGCGGCAGCGTCTCGAGCACGGCGGCCGCGTAGCGGCGCGTCCAGTCGTAGCCCGAACGAAGATTCGTCTGGGTCGCGACGGCGAAGATCAGACCCAGCACGGCGATCCCGCCGGCGGCAGCAGGGACGGCAGCGAATCGCATTCGGGAGGCGGCCCACGACGCCCCCAGGCCCATCCAAAGCGCGGCGATGCCGTAGGCCGGAATCGGATAGACGTGGAAGATGTGCTTGTGCAGGGCGTCGTAGTCGAACCGGAGAAGCAGTAGCAGACCCGCGGTCGGCAACAGGAACCCGCTCGTCAGCGCGACCGACACACGCCGGCCCCAGGCGCGCCACTGCTGCGCAAAGCCGATCGCCGCGAGTGCCGTGCCCGCAGCCGCGAACTGGTACACGAGCTCGCCGCCTGCGAAGCCGAGAAACCGCGCGCGGTCGAGCCAGGTCGCCGTCGGCGAAACGTCGATTCCTGCGTACGCCTCGCGGCTCACCACGTACCAGAGCTCGCGCAGCGACTCGATCGGCCCGACGAAGCTCACCGGCGAGCTCCACGAGCGCACCACGAGCAGGGCGTATGGCGCGAGCCCGAGCGCGGCTAGCGCGGCAAGGAGCGGCGCGCGCCGGAGCCACTCGCGCCGGCGCGGCCAAAGCACAACGGCGAGCGCCGGAGCCATCAGCAGCATCAGCGGCCAGTGGTTCGAAAGACTCAGCCCGGCTACGAGGGCGATCGCGGCAAGCGGCGCGCCGCGAAGCGCGAGCAGCATCAGGGCGAAGAAGAAGAACGCGTTCAGCGTGTAGACCTCGGCGATGATCGCCTGCGACCAGAACACCGGCGTGAGTCCCAGACCGAGGGCGGCGAGCCACGCCGCGGGGCGGCTTCCGCCCAGGGCGCGCGCACACATCCAGAGCGCACCGCAGGCGAGCGCGCCGAACGCCGCGCTCAGCAGGTGCACCCGGTAAGCGACCGAGCCGAACGGCAGCAGCGTGAAGAGCTTTCCGAGCATCGCGTGCAGCGGATAGCCCGGCGGGTGCGCACCCGCGAGGAAGTAGCTCGAGAGGACGAACAGCCCGTCGTCCTCGAGGGCCACGGTGCGCGGCGCGCTCGCCGCGTAGAGCGCGAAAAGGCAGAGCGCGACGCCGCCTGCGTGCAGCCGGTCCGTGCGCGGATTCGTCATCGCTTCCCGGCGTCCGCGCCGCCCCAGGCGAGGGAAGCCGTGGTGAGGAAGTTCCACACCGCCGCGATAGCCGCGCCGGCGAGACCCGCCGCCCAATACGGCACCGACTGCAGGTACAGCCAGTCCCCTACGGCAACGTTGATCACCGCGCCGACGCTGCACGCGGCGTAGAAGGCGGCGAGCCCGCGAAGCATGCGCCGCCCCCGAAGACGCTGGTCGCCGTAGGTGAATGCGTTGTTGAGGAAGAAGTTGCTCGTCATGGCGGCGAGCGTGGCAAGGCCCTGGCTCGCGAGAAACCCCGCGTTCCACAGCGCGAACGCGGTCCACAGCACCGCCAGGTGAACCCCGAGGCCGGTCGCGCCGACCGCGGCGAACAAGAAGAAGCGCGCCGGCACGAACCGGCCCGTCAGGTGATAGGCGAGCAGCATCGCAAACTCCGCGATTACGCGCGCGCCGAGCTTGCTCTCGCCGCGGATGCGGCTGCGCATGCGGTAGGGAAGCTCGACCAGCTTCACCTGGCCGCGCGCCGCGGCCACGAGGTCGAGCAGGATCTTGAAGCCGCGCCCGTAGAGCCGGCGCACCACGCGGTCGAGGAACGCCCGCCGCACGACGAAGAACCCGCTCATCGGGTCGGTGAGGTCCCGGCAGAGGCTCCTCGAGACCGCGCTCGCGAGGCGGCTCATGCGCACGCGATGCGGCGCGAGCTCTCCGGTGCTCGCGCCGTCCATGTAGCGGCTTCCAACGACGATGTCCGCGTCCGTGCGCCGGATCTCATCGAGCATGTGCGGCAGAAGCCGCTCGTCGTGCTGCAGGTCCGCGTCGATCACGGCGAGATAGGGCGCCGAGCTCGCGAGCATGCCCTCGACGCAAGCCGAGGCCAGTCCCCGCCGTCCGATGCGCTGCAGACAGCGCACGCGCCGGTCGCGTTGCGCGCGGCCGCGCACCAGGTCCTCGCTCCCGTCGAGCGCATCGTCGACCACGACGATGGTCTCCCAGTCGAGGCCCGCCAGCGCCCGTTCGAGCGCGTCGAGCAGCGCCGGGAGGTTCTCGCGCTCGCGGTACGCGGGCACGACCACGGTGAGCTCAGGCATGCGCGCGCCCCGCGCCGCGGCGCCAAAGCCGCAGCGCCACGGCAGCCCACGCAAGGGCGGCAAGCGCAGATAGCGCCGTGCCGGCGCGCAGCGCCGCCGGAGAATACTCGATCCGCAGCCGATGCCGGCCGCGTTCGAGCGCAACCGCGCGCAGCGCGTAGTTTGCCGGCATCAGCTCGTAGCGCGCCTGGCTGCCCGGGTCGAGTGCGCGTGCGCTCCAGCCCGGAGTCCACGCATCCGTCACCAGAAGAATCGCCGGCTCCTTCAGATCCGCGGCGATTTCGATGTAATCGGTGCCCTCGCGCGTGAGGGTCGCGTGACCCGAGACCGCGCCGGCCCCGGGTGCCGGCTGCGGCTCGCGTTCGAGTATGACCTCGCGCGCCGGGTCGAAGGAAGGCTCGCCCATCGCGCGGAATATCTCCGCCCGATCCGAATGCACGCGGTACTTGCCGATCAGCTCCAGCCGGCGCAGCGGCGGCGCGTTGCCCTTCGTGATCCGCAGGTCCCCGCGCTCGCGCGAAACGATGTACTTCAGGCGCAGCATCGAAAGCAGCGGGTCAAACCGGCGGAATGCCAGGTATTGCGTGGCCGCCGCCGGGTCCGCGCCGGCGATCCAGTGCATGAGCTCGGCGTAGCGCCGCGCGACCACCGGATCGTATCCCCAGAGGTCGAACGCACCCATGGACATCGCGCTGTTCGGACGAGGAAAGTTGAGTATCCGGTAGTCCCCGGGATCGGCCGCAAGAAATTCTCGCAGCTCGGGCATGCCGGCCCGCTCGCTGTCGAACATTGGCCGGTGCATGCGGGCGAACGCGAACACCTCGGCGATGGCGAGCGCGCCCAGCACGAATGCGGCACGAGGCTCGCGACGGGTCCAATAGGCCGCGCAAACCGCCGCTACGAGCGTAAGTCCCGCGTAGAGCGTTCCCAGCGACGCGAACGCCTGCGCCGCTGATACGAAGGCCGGATGCGTCGCGCGCGCGGCGTGCGCGTAGCTCTGGCCGGTCTCCGCGATTGCTGCGCTGACCGTCCTCCAGTCGGCCCACCGGATCGCGACGGCCGCCGCGCAAAGGAGCGCCGCAGCCGCCGCGCCCCACGCGAGCGCGAGCCACGGTACGGTCCGGCTGCGAAGGATCCGGTCGAGGCCGTAGCCCGCGAAGAGCGCGAGGATCAGCGCGCTGAACACGATGAACTTGCCGGTCCCCCTGAAGCGGTCAAAGAGCGGAAGCCAGTCGTACAGCACGCGATGGAGCGGCGTGGCCTGCCCCAGGGCAAGAACGGTCGCAACAGCGGCGACGGCGAGGAGGGCGCGCTTGCCGCGGGCCCGCGCTGCGGCGATCCCGTAGATCGCCAGCGCCAGCGCTATCACGCCGACAAACGCGTTGCCCTCCCACATCAGCCATCTTCCCCAGTAGCGAAGGTTCTCGAGATCGCCGAAAAAGCCGGGCACGAGCAGCGTGACGAGGCTCTCCGGCGGGAAAGCGAGCGCGGTCGCGAATTCGTACGGCAGCCGCGCGCTGCGAACCGCTTCCGAAGCCGCCTGAATGCCGGGGAGCAGCTGCGCTGCGGCGAGCAGCCCGCCTCCCGCGTAAAAACCGGCAGGACCGGCCGCCGCCGCGAGCCTGGCGCCCGGCAGCGCGACGATTCCGAAGAGCGCGTAGAGGCCGGCGACGATCGCGGTGAAGTACACGTACTGCGGGTGGCCAGCGAGAATCTGCAGCGCCACCGCGAGCATCCCGATCAGGCACCAGGCGGCGCGGCGCGCCGCGAGCCATTCGTCGATCGCGAGCAAGACGAGCGGAATCCACGGCATGGCCGCAAGCGCTGCGAGATGGCCGGCATGGATTCGAAGAAAGTGCGGTGCGCAGAACATCGCGACGGCCGCCGCGACGAGCGCCGCGAACGGATGAATGCCCCGCCGCAGGGCCCACGCGTACATGAACGCGCCGAGCAGCCAGACGTTGAGGGCGATCGTCCAGTTGATCGCGAGGGGCAGCGGCAGGACGAGATGCAGCCAGTTGACCGGGTAAAGCAGCGCCGACTGCATGCCGCCGAGGAACGGCGCGCCCGCATAGATGTGCGGATTCCACAGCGCAAGGTTGCCGCGAGCAAGTTCGCCAAAGCCGAACTCGCGCCAGGCGAGGAACTGGAGCGCTGCGTCCGTGTCGGCGGCGCCGAGCACCCTCGCGCCCGGCGCGACCAGGGCTTCGAAGAACATCGCGAAGACGAGAGCCGCGAGCGCCGCCAGCCCGGCGCCGGAATGCATCAGCCCGCATCCTTCAGCCGAAGCACGCTCAGCAGGAACGAGGCGAGCGCCACTTCCGTGCCGCCGACCATGAGCGCGGCGGCGGGAATCGTGTCCCGCATCACCACGCGCGGATCGAGCGCACCGAAGCCGGCCTCGCGCCATGTCCAGAACGCACCAACGCTCCAGGCGAGGCCACCGAGCGCGATCGCGCCCCCGAGGAGCAGACCGCGCTCCAGCGTCAGCACCGCGAGCAGCCGCTCGAGCGCCGGCTGGCGCGGCAACAGGCCCGCACCGCTCGCCGAAACGCGAGCAACGAGCGCAAACAGGCACAGTTGCAGCCCGAGCAGCGTACCGGCCGACGCATACAGCATGCTGTGAATGTCGAGCCCTGCGCCCAGAACATGAAGGGGCGTGAAATAAAGCGCCGTCGTCAGCACCGAGCCGGCCGTGAGAAGAGCGAGCCCCGGATACAGGAACAGCCACCGCGGGCTGAAGAGCAGCAGGAACCGCAGGTGCCGCCAGCCGTCGCGAAAGCTCCTCAGGTGCGGCGCTCGCCCACGCCCGTCGGGGGCGAGCGTGGTGGGCACCTCCGCGATGCGCCAGCCCGCGAGCGCCGCCTTGACCACGACCTCGCTCGCGAACTCCATGCCCGGCGTGCGGGGATCGAGCGCGAGGATCGCCGCGCGCTCGAAACCGCGCAGCCCGCAGTGGAAGTCGCCCACTCTCGCGCGGAACAGGAGCCTTCCTATGAACGAAAGTACGGGATTGCCGAGGTAGCGGTGCAGCGGCGGCATCGCGCCGGGCAGGATCCCGCCCTTGAAGCGGTTGCCCATGACCAGGGGATAGCCTTCGCGCAGCTTCTCGACGAAGGGCTCGAGCCGAGAGAAATCGTAGCTGTCGTCGGCATCGCCCATGATGACGTAACGCCCGCGCGCTGCCTCGATTCCGGCCCGAAGCGCGGCGCCGTAGCCGCGCTCGGCGACCGCGATCACGCGCGCGCCCGCCGCTTCGGCCAGCGCCTGCGAGCCGTCCGAGGAGCCATTGTCTGCGACCAGCACCTCGCCATCAATGGCGGCCCGCGCGAGGAAATCGCGCGCCTTTCGCACGCAGCGCGCGACCGTCGCCGCCTCGTCGAGGCAGGGCATCAGGACGGTCAACTCGGGCGTCGCCGGGGAATCCACCGGAGAATCCACGAAAGAACAAACAAAAAAGGTACCCCGGAGGGTACCTTTTTGTCGCGAGCCTGCGCTCGGGACGTCTAGTTGCCGCGGCAGGAGCCGGGCAGGTATTTCGCGTTGACGTTGGTGCCGTCCGTGGTCGAGCCGCAGCGCCAGCCGAACAGGCCCGCGCCCGCGTTTGCCGCCCAGGTCGCCACCGTGGTCGCGTCGGCCAGCGGCGCGAGGGTCACGAATGAGCCGTCGACCGCGGTCGAAATGCCCTGAATCGTCGCGCTCACGACGCCGTCGGCGCTCGTATTGATGGCCTGCACGTACTTCGAGGTGGAGCCTTGCTCGCAGCCCCAGCTGTTGGCCGAAGGCGTGTTCGCGCCGCCCGACTGGTACACCTCGGTGATCGAGGTGCGGCACGCGCTCAAGGCGAGAATCACCTCGGACATCTTCGCGCGCACGGTGTAGTCCTGGTACGCGGGCAGCGCAACCGCGGCCAGAATGCCGATGATCGCGACGACGATCATCAGCTCGATCAGCGTAAAGCCCTGTTGCAGGCGTTTCATGCAGTTCTCCTTCTCCGGTTGGGTAGAGGCATTGCTGCCGGCACGGATTCTAGCAAGCCTTGTGCCATTGGCGGGAAGCCAAATTCTTCACGAAAATCAAGCGGTTTTCGTGCCTACGGCCGACGCTGCCCGTCACCGGTCGACAATTTTTGTCACCTTTCGCGCGGAAATGGCGGCGTGCATCACGAGCTCCCGAGTCGCCTCCTCGACGAAGCCGTCCGGGTACCCGGCTTCCCGGAGCGCCCACCGCACCCGGTTGCCGAAACGCGCCTTCTGGTAGAGGTTCACGCGGCGTGCGGCGAAAAAGGCGTCGACGCGCCCGAACACGCCGGCGAAGGCCTTGCGCGCGCGTTCGGCGTCCCTGCGCTTGCCGGCGCCGATGCTCGCGGACGGCACGCGGTCACGAAGCTCGGCGACGATGGAATCGGCGAGCGCGTCCACCTCCTTCGTGTCGAACCACCTCAACATGGCGGAGGAATCATGACACGCGCCAGCCGGATTCACACCACTCCCGCCACATCCGGCGCAGCGCCTCCCCCATGTCGCGCGCGAATCCCGCCGCATCCATGAGCGGCGAGGCGCGAAGGCGCGCGCGCAGCGTGCGCCGCAGCAGCGCGAGCTGCGCCGAATCGCCCGCGTGCGCCACGGCGCGGCGCACGTAGTCTTCGGGCGAGGCCGCGATCCAGTCGTGCAGTCCCAGGCACGCGAGAATCCCTGCCGCACTGCGCGACGCGGGCCGCTCTCCGGGAAGCGCGATCACCGGCACGCCCATCCACAGCGCGTCGAGCGTCGTGGTGCCGCCGCTGTAGGGCGTCGTGTCGAGCGCGACATCGACTTCGTTGTACCAGCGGTAGTAGTTCTCGAGCGAGCCGTACGGGCGGAACGCGATCCGAGCGCGCGCGACCCCGCCTTCCTCCAGCGCGGCGAGCATCGCCTCGCGCACGCCCGCGTCCTGCGTCCCCGCGACCAGCAACCGCGAGCCAGGCAGCGCGCGGAGAATCCGCGCCCAGAGCCCGAGCACCGACGGCGTGATCTTTGCGGCCTGGTTGAACGAGCCCAGGGTGATCGCGCCGCGCCGCGCACCCGGCCGCGACATCGCCGGGCCGACCTCCGTGAACGGCCGATAGCACCACTGAGCGCCTGCCAGCCGCACCAGCGTCTCGGTGTGCAGCGCCTCGGTAGCGCCGGGCGGATCGCACATGGCGTCGGTGATCCGGTACCGGATGCGCGTGAGGCCTGTCGTGTTGAGGTAACCGAGCCAGGACGCCTGCACCGGCGCCGGCCGCTGCGCGAACACGCCGAGACGCGGAATCCCGGAATGGCCGGCGAGATCCACCAGGATGTCGATGCCGTCCGCATGGATCGCATCGGCGAGCTGCGCATCCTGCATCGCGGCCGCTTCCCGCCATTGATCGCACCGCCCCTTGAGCCTCAGCGTAAGTGCATCCGCCACACCGCCCGTCGAGTAGCAGAACAGCTCGAAAGCGCCGCGGTCGAGGCGCTCGGCGAGCGGCAGCAGGAACAGCGTCACGACGTGATAGCGCAGATCGCCCGAAACGAACCCTACGCGCAGCCGCCGTTCCGGGTCGCGGCTGCGGCCGGCGAACGCGAAGCGCGCGGGTATCGCCTTTTCCAGTCTCTCGCCGAAGGACTTGTGGCGCGCAAAGAGCTCCCGCGCCGGGATTTCCTCCGAGAAGTTCAGGCCGAAGAGCTCGGCCGACTCGAGCTCAAACGAATCGGGAAACCGCGAGCGGGCGGCGCGGTACGCCTCGAGCATCTCGCCGACACGCGCCGCGCGCTGGAGCACGCCGCCGAGCATCCGGTGCGCTTCGATCCGCCCCGGCTCGAGCGCGATCAGCCGCCGGAACACGGCTTCGGCCCGGTCCAGGCGCTGCAGCCGCGTGAGGACGTTGCCGTAGTTGTAGAGCGCGTCGGTCCAGTCCGGGCGCTCTTCGAGCGCCGCCTCGAGGTGCCGCAGGGCGCCTTCGAGCTTGCCCTGCGCCTGGCAAAGGTCGGACAGGGCTCCGCGCGCGTCGGAGTTCTTCGGATCGATCGCAAGCGCGCGCTCGCAGGCGGCTTCCGCTTCCGCGTACCGCCCGAGGCGGCGCAGCGCCTGCCCGAGACCGAGCCAGCCCCCGAGATCCCCGGGCCGATCCCGCAGCCCCGCTTCGAAGTGCGTCACTGCCTCCTCGGGCGCTCCTCGCGACGCGAGCAGGTGACCCAGCACCATGCACGCTTCGGGAAACTCGCGCCGCGCCGCGAGCGCCGCGCGCAGATGGGGCTCGGCGAGCTGCGGCGCGCCCTGCAGGAAATGGAGCTTGCCCAGATTGTAGTGAGCGTAGGGCTCGTCCGGATCGAGCGCGAGGGCCGCCCGGTAGCTCGCCGCAGCCTCGTCGGCGCGTCCCTGCGCTTCGAGCCCGATGCCGAGGTTCACGTGCCCCTTCGGATAATCCGGCGCAGCGCGCACCGCCTCGCGATACCGCGCGCAGGCCTCGTCGATCCGGCCCGCGTTCTCGGCGCGGTTGCCCTCGGCGATCAGGCGATCCGCGGTCTGCTTCGCTCCGGCGCCGGCCACCTAGGGCACGTACCCCGGGATCTTCGACTCGTCGACTTCGTCGATCTGCTCCTTGTCGAGGAACATCTCGGCGTAGCGCCGGTAGACCTTGCGCCGGATGAAAACGTCGAAAAGGTCGGGGTCGATGTGGCCGTTCAGCCTGAAGCGCCCCAGGATCTCGAGCGATTCCGAAAGCGTCTTGCCCTTCTTGTAGGGCCGGTCCTTCGCGGTGAGCGCCTCGAAGATATCCGCAATCCCCATGATCCGCGCCTGCACCGACATCTGTTCGCGCGTCAACCCCTTGGGGTAGCCCTTGCCGTCCATGCGCTCGTGGTGCCCGCCGGCGTACTCGGGGACGTTCCGCAGGTGCTTCGGCCAGGGCAGCGCCTCGAGCATCTTGATGGTTGCGACGATGTGATGGTTGATCACCTGCCGCTCCTCCTGCGTGAGCGTGCCGGCGCGGATCGTGAGGTTCTTCAGCTCGTCGGCGGTGAGGAAGCTCGCCTCGTGGCCGGCGACGTCGGTCCAGCGGTAAGCCGCGATCTGCTTCACGCGCTCGATGTCGGCCTCGCGCATCGCCTCGCCGCCCACGTTGCACGCGCGCAGGAACGACCGGTCCTCCTCGAGCTGTCGCAGCCGCTCGCGATACCGGGCGCGCGCCTCCTCGCCCCCGCCCGCCCTGAGCATTTCGATCTCGGCATCGCGCCGCAGCACCTCGAAGCGCGTGTCGACGAGGTGCACGCGGTCGAAGATCGTCTCGAGCTTGGTCGCCTTGTCCACAACGTGCACGGGCGTCGTCACCTTGCCGCAGTCGTGCAGCAGGCCCGCGATCTTGAGCTCGTAGCGGTCCTTGCCGCTCATCCGGAAGCCGGCGAGCGGCCCCTCCGTGGTCTCGTTCACGGCCTCCGCGAGCATCATCGTGAGCGTCGGCACGCGCTGGCAGTGCCCGCCGGTGTACGGCGATTTCTCGTCGATCGCCATGTTGATCAGGGTGATGAAGGACTCGAACAGCTCCTCGAGCTGATTGATCAGCATGCGATTGGTAAGCGCGATCGCCGCCTGCGAGGCGAGTGACTCGGCGAGCCGCTGGTCGGAAGCCGAGAACGGCACGATCTCGCCGTTCGCCGGGTCGATGGCGTTGATCAGCTGCAGCACGCCGATGATCTCGTTCTCGTGGTTCTTCATCGGCACGGTGAGGAAGGACTTGGACCGGTAGCCGGTCTTCTTGTCGAAGTTGCGGGTGCCCGAGAAGTCGAACCCTTCCTCGGTATACGCGTCGGCGATGTTGACCGTCTTGCCCGTGAGCGCGGCGTAGGCCGCGACCATATGGTGGTTCGGCTTGCCGTCCCTGTCGGTGAGCTGGATCGGGTAGAACGGCACCGGGTTGCCGGTGGTGCCGCCGAGGTAGTACTTGAGGCTCGTGGTACGCACGATCTCGAACCGCAGCGTTCCCTCCTCGGTCACGCGGTAGAGCGTGCCGCCGTCGGCGCGCGTGATGGTCTTGGCCGCGGTGAGGATCTGCTCGAGCAGCCGGTTGATGTCGCGTTCGGCCGAAAGCGAGGCCCCGATCGCGTTGAGGCGCTCGAGCCGCTGGACCAGGTCGTCGGCGACCCCGTGCTTCTGGGCCTCGAGCCGAAGCGCCTGCGTGATGTCGATCTTGCCGCTCATCCCC
The DNA here is from genome assembly GCA_037443705.1 of Betaproteobacteria bacterium. Lineage (GTDB taxonomy): Bacteria > Pseudomonadota > Gammaproteobacteria > Burkholderiales > SG8-39 > 2-02-FULL-66-14. Next base: position 50,801 of record JBBINV010000015.1, read on the forward strand.
TAGCCGCTCATCTCTTTGGCGGCCGCCGGGTCACTTGATGCAGACCGCGCGCACTTCCTTGATGTGGGTGAGGCCCATCAGGCACTTCTCCATGCCGTCCTGCTTGAGCGTGCGCATGCCCTCGTCGAGGCAGATCGCGAGCATCTCGGCGACGCGCGCGTGCTCCTGGATCGCCTTCTTCAGGCGGTCGGAGGCGATCAGCAGTTCGTGAAGGCCGACGCGCCCCTTCATGCCGCTGCCGCCGCACTTGTCGCAGCCGACCGGCTTGTAGAGCTGGAGCTGTCCCTTTTCGTTGCCGTAAGCCTTCACCCAGTCGTTGTAGACCCCCTGCATGGCGGCCTTCGGGTCGGCCTTGAAGCGCGCGGTGTTCATCAGCTCCTCGCAGTACTCGCGCAGGAACGCGGTCAGCTCGGCAGGCTCCGGCACGTAGGCCTGCTTGCAGCTTCCGCAGATCCGCCGCGCCAGGCGCTGCGCGAGGATCCCGAGCAGCGCGTCGGAGAAGTTGAACGGGTCCATCCCCATGTCGAGCAGGCGGATGATCGATTCGGGCGCGGAGTTCGTGTGCAGCGTCGCAAACACGAGGTGTCCGGTGAGCGAGGCCTCGATCCCCGTTCCGGTCGTCTCCTTGTCGCGCATCTCGCCGACCATGATGATGTCGGGATCGGCCCGCAGGAACGCCTTCATGACCGCGGCGAAGTCGAGGCCGGCCTTCTTGTTCACCTGAACCTGGCGCAGGCCCTTCTGCGTAATCTCGACCGGGTCCTCGGCGGTCCAGATCTTGGTGTCGGGCGTGTTCAGGTGCTTGAGCACCGAGTGCAGCGTCGTGGTCTTGCCCGAGCCGGTCGGCCCGCACACGAAGAAAAGACCGTACGGCTTCTCGACCGTCTTCTTGAGGTTCTCGAGGTTGAGCGGCGTAAGCCCAAGCTTGTCCAGCGGGATCGGCTCGCCGGCGGCGAGTATCCGCATCACCACATCCTCGACTCCGCCCGCCGTCGGGATCGTGGCCACGCGCAGTTCGATGTCGAGCGGCCCGAACTTCTTGAACTTGATCTTGCCGTCCTGGGGCTTTCTCTTCTCCGAGATGTCCAGGTCGCACATGATCTTCAGGCGCGCCACGATCGCGTTGCGGTAGCTCGCCGGCACCTCGATGTAAGGGCCGAGGTTGCCGTCCTTGCGGAACCGGATCTCGGTCTTCGCCTTGCCCGGGTAGGGCTCGATGTGGATGTCGGACGCCCCCTGATTGAAGGCGTCGATGATGATCTTGTTGACGAGCTTCACGAGCTCGTTGTCGGCGGCGGCCGAGGCCTCGTCGGCGGCCGAGCCTTCCACGCCTTCCGCGGTTTCGTCCTCCAGGCCCGACAGGATGTCGCCGATGTCCCCTGTTTCCACGGCCTCCGCGCCGTAGAAGAGATTCACCGTCTCCTTGAATTCCTTCTGGGTCGTCACACGAAAGAGGATCCGTGCCTTCGGGAACACGTTGGAGGCGATGCGCGAGCTGCGGATGCGCTCGGGATCCAGGCACAGCACCACCAGGCCGTCCTTGGTGTCGTCGATCGGCAGCCACTGGTTGGCCTCGACGTACTCGCGCTTGAGATTCTTGAGCAGGTCCATCGGCTTCACGCGATCGCTCTTGAACGGCTCGTACGGCACGCCGAAGAATTTCGATAGCGCCGTCCCGATGGCCGGAAGCTTCACCTGGAACTCCTCGACCAGCACCTGCTCGATGTCGAGCGCCTTTTTTCGCGCCTGGCGCGAAGCGAGCTCGAACTCGCCCGCCGAAAGCACCGCGTCCGAGATCAGGAAGTCGTACTTGGTCTTGACGAGCTGGGGCTTCTGGCGCTGGCGGAAGGCGATCGCGAGCGTCTGGGCGAGCTCGGCCACGCCCTCCTCGGTGAGCGGGCCGAAGGGCACGCCCGCCTTGTTGTTGATGATCTGGATCACTCCGATCAGCTCGGCACTCTGCGCCTCGAGGATCGGCGCGACCAGCATCTGCTTGGTGCGGTAGCCGGTGCGCTTGTCCACCTCCTGGAGGAACCGCAGGTTCGCGTTGACCGCGCGCAGCTCGACGTCGTCGTAGACGTCCTTGACGTTGACCATCTTCTTGGAGAGCGCGACGTAGCCCGCGATCGAGTGCTCCGCGATCGGCAGCTTCAGGTCCTTGAACGAGTTGAGCCCGGTCTTGACCTTGGACACGATCGACTGCTTGTCCTCGCCGATCGAGTAGATCGTGAGCCGGTCGGCGTTGAAGAGCTGGCAGATGTCGGCGCTCACCTCGAGCATGATCTCGTCGATGTTGCTCGTGGCGTGGATCTTGTTGGTGACGCTCTGGAGCTGCTTCTGGAAGGCGAGGCGCGCGTTTACGTCCGCCTGCGGCGCGGCTTGATGGCTGAGGACTGCGCTCATCAGGTACCCCCTATTCCGACCAACGGGCTATCCTATCCCCCGCAGGGCAAACATTCAACCGCCACCGCCCTGATTTTCAAGCAAGTTTTCAGAATTCGAACACCTGCCCGTTCTGCAGCATCCGGGGCCGAAAGCCCGTAACGCATTCCTCGACCTCCTGCATCGTGAGCTCGAGCTCCCCGGGCTTCAGGTGCGTGATCCAGACCTCGGCCTGCGGCCGCTTGAACTTGCCGAGCTCCGCGGCGAGCGTCTCCGGGCACAGGTGCTTGGAGAGGTCCGCAAGGCGCCGGTCCTTGTTCGAGAACGCGGTCTCGATGATGAGTACGCGCAGCGCCTCGATCCGGTTGACGGTCTCCCACAGCGCGTCGTAGGGCCCGGTGTCGCCGGTGAACACGAGGCTGCCGGAGCCGCTTTCGAGGTGAAAGCCCACCGCCGGCACCGTGTGGTCCGCCGGTATCGGAGTGAACCGGCGGCCGGCGAGCGTCACGGTCCGGCCGAGCTCGATCTCCTCGTAGCGCATGAACGGCGCTTCGGGCGTGGGGATCACCGTGAAGTCGGGCCAGATCGACCAGTTGAACAGGTGCTTGCGCAGGATGTCGAGGGTCGCGGCCGTGGCGTGCACGGTGATGGGCTTGGCGCGCAGGGCGCCCACCGTATCGACGAGGAACGGGATCGAGGCCACGTGATCGAGGTGCGAGTGCGTCACGAACACGTGGTCGATCCCGGAAAGCTCGGCGAGCGACAGGTCGCCGACGCCGGAGCCCGCGTCGAGCAACACGTCGCCGTCGATCAGGAACGAGGTCGTGCGAAGCTGACGTCCGCCGATTCCGCCCGAGCAGCCGAGCACGCGCAGGCGCATCGCGGGCCGCCGCCTACTTGGTCTTGAACTTCGTGACGCCGTCCCAGCCGGCGCCGGGCGGGTCCTTGCGGTACTCGGAGATCCTCTCCGAGAACTCGCGGTAGAGCTTGTGATCGGGATTCATGCGCTGGAGGTTGAGCAGCGCCACCTCGGCCTGGTCCCAGTCCTGCGCGCGGTAATGCTTGAGGCACTGATGCCAGAGCTTCACCTCGTCGAGGACCTTGCGCTCGACGGCGCTTTCCGCGCCGACCAGCTCGAAGATCGCCACCGGCTCGTCCTTGCCCTTGACCCGCACCCTGTCGAGCTCGCGGAACACGAACCCCTTCACCTTCGCCCTGGTGTACTCGCTCGCGATGATGCCGACGCCGTACTCGCGCGTCAGCCCCTCGAGCCGCGACCCGAGGTTCACGGGATCGCCCATCACGGTGTAGGCACGGCGCACCTTCGAACCCATGTCGCCGACGCGCATGATGCCGCTGTTCAGGCCGATGCCGATCCGGATCGGCGGCCAGCCCTTCGCCTTCACCTGCTCGTTGATGCGCGCGAGCTCCTCCTGCATCGCGAGCGCCGCGAGCACTCCCTGCGTCGCGTGCTCCCTGTCCTCGACCGGAGCGCCCCAGAACGCCATGATCGCGTCGCCGATGTACTTGTCGAGCGTGCCGCGGTGGTTGCGGATCACCAGGCTCATCGACGTAAGATATTCGTTGATGAACGCGGCGAGCTCCCGGGGCTCGAGCGACTCGGAGATCGAGGTGAAGCCGACGATGTCGGAAAAGAGTACGGTGAGGTCCTCGCTCTTTCCCTCCATGCTGTACTTCTCGGGGTCCTCGGCCATCTTGTCCACGAGCTCCGGCGGCACGTACTGCCCGAAGAGCTCGGTGAACTGGCGCTTCGAGCGCGACTCGACGAAATACCCGTACGCCATGTTCATGGTGTAGAGACCGCCCGTCATGAGGATCGAGGTCGCGAGGGGCAGCACGGTGTCGGCCTGCACCCAGATCATGACGTTCAGGGCGACGATCAGGGCCAGGGCGGCCGCCGACACCGCCGTCGCGAGCAGAGCGGAGAGCATCGGGATCAGGATCGACAGCGCCACGCCGCCGATCACGAGCAGGATCACCTCCGCCCCAAGCATGTACGGCGGCTTCTGCTTGATGTTCTTGTCGAGCATCCCGGCGATGAGGTTGGCGTGGATCTCGACCCCCGGATAGACGTTGTCCACCGGGGTCGCCCGCAGGTCGAGCAGCCCGGGCGCGGTGGTTCCGATCAGCGCGATCTTGCCCTTGAGCTGTTCGGGCTTGACGCGGTCGGCGAGCACGTCGGACAGCGAGATGTAGGGGAAGCTCGCCTTGTGCCCGCGGAAGGGAATCAGCGCGCTGACCGTATCGTCGACGGGGATGGTAAGCGGCCCGACCTTGAGCCACTCGAGACCGGAATAGCCCTTGTGCAGGAACCGGTCCGGCGGATAGCCCGGCTCGACCTTGGGGAATCCGAGGAGCGTGCGCACCACCGCGAGAGAGAGCGCCTCGTAGTAGGCGCCGTCGTACTCGGCGAGCATCGGCACGCGGCGCACTACGCCATCGGCGTCGGTGAGCGGGTTGAAGTGGCCCGCGTTGGCCGCGTTCTTCACGAATTCGGGCAGATTGCCGCCGTAGCCGATCCAGGTCGTGAACGCGATGTTGCGCCCCGAGAACGTTCCCCTGGGCAGAACGGGATCCGGGATCGACGCGATCCGCTTGGCATCCTTCTCGCTGTTCAGGTAGAAGCCGAGCACCACCGGCCTGCCCTTGATCGCCTTCGCGAACAGCCCGTCGTTGTCCAGCTGCGGCCGCATCTGCTGGTAGAGATCCTGAAAGCCCGGCACGCCCTTCAGCTCCTTTTGCGCGAGCTGGTCGAGCGCGCGGATGCCGGAGGAATAGTCGGCCTCGGCGAAAACGACGTCGAAGCCGACGATCGCCACCTGGTACTGGTCGAACAGCTTGTCCATGAGCCGCGCCATGACGCTGCGCGGCCAGGGCCAGCGCGCGACCTCCTGGAGGCTCTTTTCGTCGATGTCGAGGATGACGATGCGCGAATCCACGCCGCGCGGCATCGTGACCGTCAGCCGCGCGTCGTAGATGATGTTGTCGAGCTGCGTGATGAAGCCGACGTCGTAGAAGCGGGCTGCGTGCCCGATGAAGAACAGCGTGATCGCGAGCCCGATCGCGATCCGTACAAGGTGCTGTTTCAGATTCGCCCCGGCGCGCGCGCGGTTTGAGCCCGGGGGCGGGTCAAGCCTTGAGGAAAAATTCCATCTTGACGCCGGCGAGCTCGATCAGGTCGTGATCCTTGAGCGCATGCGGCGCCGTCCCGATCGCCTGGCCGTTGACGGTCGGGTGCTGCGCGCCCTCGACGTGCGTGATGAAGTAGCCCTGCGGGCGGCGCGTGAGCACCGCGACCTGCACGCCGGGCTTGCCGAGCGTGGTGAGCGGCTTCGCGAGCTCGAGCTCCTTGCCGGCGTTGGCCCCCGAGAGCAGCTGGATCGCGCCGAGCGGCTGCGCCGGCTTGGGCGCTGCCGGCGGAGCCGGGGCCGCCGGCGCCGCCGCGGCCGGGGCCGGGGCTTGGGCGATCGGA
>JBBINV010000016.1:0-56423 GCA_037443705.1 Betaproteobacteria bacterium
GGCTGGTCGCTGTGGCATCTCTACCGGCGGGCGCGGCGCTGGTGGGAGCGCCTCGCGCCGGTTGCCGCGCGCGCCGCCGGCCGTGGCGCGTAAGCTGCCTCCGGTGCTGCGCCGCATGGCGGAGCTCGCCGAGCGCGAGCGCCGGCACCTCATGGATGAGTTCGTGCGCACGCGCGCGCTCATGCCGATCCTCATGAAGCCGCGCAACAGGCAGAAGTGGACGCCGCAGGACCGCGCCGAGATCCGCGCCCATCTCCGGCGCCTCTCGGAGCTCTCGCCCTACCTCGCGGTGTTCGTGCTGCCCGGGGGCTTCGCGATGCTGCCCGCGCTCGCGTGGTGGCTCGACCGGCGCCGCAACCGCCGTCCGGCGGCGCAGCCGCGATCAGGCTAGCTTCCAGGCGTAGTCGATCGTGAGCGGCGCGTGGTCGGAGAAGCGGCTGCGCTTGTAGATCGACTCGCGCTCCGCGGTGCGCGCCACGCCGGGAGTCGCGATCTGGTAGTCGATCCGCCATCCCACGTTCTTCGCCCAGGCCCGGCCGCGGTTCGACCACCAGGTGTACTGCTCGGGCTTCGCGTTCAATCGACGGAACACATCCACGTAGCCCAGGTCCTCGAACACGCGCGTAAGCCACGCGCGCTCCTCGGGCAGGAAGCCCGAGTTCTTCTGGTTCGAGCGCCAGTTCCTCAGGTCGATCTCCTTGTGCGCGATGTTCCAGTCGCCGCACAGGATGATTTCGCGTCCGCCATCCCTGAGTTTCTGCAAGTGGGCGAAAAACTTCTTCAGGAAGCGGTACTTCGAGGCCTGGCGGTGCGGGCCGGCGGAGCCCGACGGCAGGTACACCGAGACGACCGACAGCCGCCCGAAGCGCGCCTCGAGATAGCGCCCCTCGGCGTCGAACTCGCGCGCGCCGAACCCTTCGCGCACCGCGTCGGGCTTCGCGCGGCAATAAAGCGCCACTCCCGCATAGCCCTTCTTCTCGGCGTGCGAGAAATACCCCGTCAGGGCGCCCGGCGCGCGCATCGTGGCATCGAGGTCGGAGTCCTGCGCCTTCAGCTCCTGAAGGCACACGACATCGGCCTTCTGCCGCGCAAGCCATGCAAAGAAACCCTTGCGCGCCGCCGAGCGTATTCCGTTGACGTTGAGGGTGACGATTCTCAAGAAGACGGGAAGCTCGAAACCCCGCCGTGCGCCGCCGACCACTCGGCCGGCGCGCGCAGGAACCGCTCGACCTCCGTGATCTGCGCCGGCGCGAGGTAGCCGCCCTGCTTTACCACGGAGAGCACGTCCCACCAGGTGGCGAGGTGATGCAGCCGCACACCGAGCTCCCGCAGGATCTTCTTCGACTCGGGGAAGATGTCGTAGTAGAAGTTGACGTAGACGTGCTCGACCGTCGCGCCGGCATCGCGCAGCGCCTTGCAGAAGTTGACCTTGGAGCGGCCGTCGGTGGTCAGGTCCTCTACGAGGAGCGTGCGCGCACCCTCGCGGATGTCGCCTTCGATCTGCGCGTTGCGCCCGAAGCCCTTGGGTTTCTTGCGCACGTACTGCATCGGCAGCCCCATCCGGTCGGCGATCCAGGCGGCGTACGGGATGCCCGCGGTCTCGCCGCCCGCGACCACGTCGAACTGCTCGTAGCCGGCGTCGCGCGCGAGCGTCGCCACCGCGAACTCGACGAGCTGCGCCCGCACACGCGGATAGAAGATGAGCTTGCGGCAGTCGATGTAGACCGGACTCGCCCAACCCGAAGTGAAGATGAAGGGCTTGTCCTCGGAGAACAGCACCGCCTTCACCTCGAGCAGCATCCGGGACGTGGTTTCGGCGATGAAGCGCTTGTCCGCGGATTGCATGGCGGCGCGATTCTATCAGGGTCAACGGCGCCGGCGCCCGCGCGTTAGAATAGGCCGAGCCCACCGGTAAACACAGGGGATAGCCGATGCCGCGCCACATTCTCGCCGCGATACTCGGAAGCGCGCTCGTCGCGCTGCCGCTCGCCGCTGCCGGGCAGTCGTTCCGTTGCGTCGGCAAGGACGGCCGGAAGTACTACGGCCAAACGGTGCCGCCGCAGTGCGTCGGCGTTCCCGTGGAGCAGCTGAACCGCCAGGGCGTGGTGGTCAAGCGCATCGACCCGCAGGCCGACGCCGAGCGCCAGGCGAAGAAGGACGCCGACGCCTCGAAAAAGCGCGAGGAAAGCCCGGCCGAGCGCGAGCAGAGGCGGCGCAACATGGCGCTCCTCGCCACCTATACGAGCGAGGCCGACATCGAATTCGCGCGCAAGCGCGCGCTCGCCGACAACGAGAAAGCGGTGCAGGACATCGAGGCGCGCATCGCCCTGATCAAGAAGCGCCAGGCCGATCTCGCCAAGGAGACGGAGTTCTACAAGGGCAAGTCCAAGCCCCCGGCCAAGCTCGACGAGGACATCCGCAACGCCGAGATAGATCTGCAGGCGCAGCAGGGGCTGCTCGAGGCGAAGAAGAAGGACGTCGCGACCATCAACGCGAAGTACGACGAGGACAGGCGCCGCTACATAGAGCTCACCCGCGGCGGCGCGAAGTAGTCATCGCGCGAGCTTGCGCTTTAGCAGCTCGTTCACCTGCGCGGGATTGGCCTTGCCGCGCGTTGCCTTCATCACCTGGCCGACGAGCGAGTTGAACGCTTTTTCCCTGCCGCCGCGGTAGTCCTCGACCTGCCTGGGATTCGCGGCGAGCACCTCGTCGACGATCTTCTCGATCGCGCCCGCGTCTGAAATCTGCCTGAGGCCCTTCGATTCGATGATGGCGTCGATGGCCTGGTCATCACGGGCACGGGTATCCCAAAGCGTCTGGAACACTTCCCGGGCAGTCTTGGCGCTCAAGGTGGCGTCGATCAGGCGTGCATGAAGCAACGCAAACTGGCTCGACGACACTCTCGAGTCCTCGATGTCCAGCTCGTCTCTGTTCAGCTGCGCAGTGAGCAGGCCTAGCATGCCTTTCGCGATCGCGCCTCCATACATCTTTCGGGCGTCCCGCGGTCCGGTACCGCTCTGATTGCACTTTGCCGGGTTGAGCGCGATCAGCCTGTTCGTCGCATCCAGGAAATAATCCGCGGTGGCTTTCGACGCGGTAAGCAGATTCGCCTCATAAGCCGTTACGCCGAATTCCTCGATGAATCCCGCCCGAACCGCGTCCGGCAGTTCCGGCATCTCCGCCTTGATCCTCGCGATCCGCTCCTCCGACAGGACCAGCGGAAGCAGGTCGGGGTCCGGGAAGTAGCGGTAGTCCTGCGCCTCCTCCTTGGTGCGCATCGCGCGCGTCTCGTCGCGCTCGGCGTCGTAGAGGCGCGTCTCCTGCACGACGGTGCCGCCGTCCTCGAGGAGCTCGATCTGGCGGCGCGCCTCGAACTCGATCGCGCGCTCCATGAAGCGGAACGAGTTCAGGTTCTTGATCTCGCAGCGCGTGCCGAGCTCGCTCGCTCCGGCCCTTCGCACGGAGACGTTCGCGTCGCAGCGGAACGACCCCTCCTGCATGTTGCCGTCGCAGATCCCGATCCAGCGCACGAGCGCGTGCAGCGTCCTCGCATACGCCACCGCCTCGGCCGCGCCGCGCAGATCCGGTTCGGTCACGATCTCGAGGAGCGGCGTTCCGGCGCGGTTGAGGTCGATCCCGCTCATGCCGTGGAAGTCTTCGTGGAGCGATTTTCCGGCGTCTTCCTCGAGATGGGCCCGCGTGAGGCGAATGGCCTTCTCGGACTCGCCCACGAGAATCCTGATCTGACCGCCTTGGACGATGGGCAGCTCGTACTGGCTGATCTGGTAGCCCTTCGGAAGGTCCGGATAGAAGTAGTTCTTGCGCGCGAAGACCGACCTCCGGTTGATGCAGCCGCCGACCGCGAGGCCGAAGCGGATCGCGTGCTCGATCGCGGCGGCGTTCGCGACCGGAAGGACCCCGGGCAGCGCGATGTCCACGGCCGAGGCCTGCGTGTTCGGCGGCGCGCCGAACGCGGTCGCCGCGCCCGAGAACATCTTGCTGCGCGTGGCGAGCTGCGCGTGGGTCTCGATGCCGACGACGATTTCCCAGCTCACGCGCTCACCTCGCCTGCGGCCGGATCAGCGTGCAGTGGCCGCGCCGGTCCACGAGCAGCGGCTCGAGATACCCTTGAGAGCCGCACAGCTCGGCGCAATCCTCGGCCGACACCCGCACGAATTCGCCCAGCTCGCGCAGCGTCACTGCGCAGCGCCCCGCGGCGAAGCGCAGACCCCCCTTGAACGGCCGCTGCTCGAGCCCCGAGACGGCGCAGGGGTGCCCTCCGGGCGCGACGCGCGAACGCCATTCGAGCGCTTTAAGCACGCCATGATTAACCTCATACGCCAAGGTCGAGACATAGCGGGCCTCCTGCACCTCGCACCGCACCGCGGCGCTGTAGCGGTCCATTTCCGGGAATTCCTCGCTCAGCTCGAAGCGCTCGCGCACCTGCCCGCCGGGGCCGAAGCGCGTGCCGCGCACCCTCCCCTCGCTCCAGGTGCCCTGCAGCGTCGCCGTGGGTTCGCGCGACCACAGGATCGGCGTGGTGCCTTCCTTGAGGAACAGGATGCCGAGCTGGGCGCTGCGCTCGCCCTCCAGGAACCGGCGCTCGAGCAGCGGCAGCGTCAGGTATTCGCCCGTGATGCGCCACGCGCCGTCGGCGCGCTTGGCGGCGTAGAGCACCATGAGCGCCTCGCGCCCGCCGATCCGGCCGACGAATTCGCGGCTTTCGGTCTGCTCCTGAGCATGGGAGACGGAGAAGGCGAGACCCGCAAGAAATGCCCCAAGCCATCTCACAGCGGCGTCTCCTTCGGCACGCGCCGGTGCCAGTCGGTGGCCTGCTGGTAGCGGTGCGCGGCGCCGAGCAGGCGCGCCTCGGAGAAATGCTCGCCCATGATCTGCAGTCCGACCGGCAGCCCGGCCCCGTCGAACCCGCAGGGAATCGACAGTCCCGGCAGCCCCGCGAGCGGCGCCGGGATCGTGAAGATGTCGTTCAGGTACATCTGCACCGGGTCGGCGCTCTTTTCGCCGAGCGCGAACGCGGTCGTGGGCGAGGTCGGCCCCATGATCAGGTCGCAGCGCGCGAACGCTTCCGCGAAATCGCGCGCGATCAGGCGCCGCACCTTCTGCGCCTGCAGGTAGTAGGCGTCGTAGTAGCCGTGCGAGAGCACGTACGTCCCGACGAGGATCCGGCGCCGCACCTCCTCTCCGAACCCTTCCGCACGCGTGCGGCAGTACATGTCGAGGAGGTCCTCGTAGCGCGCGGCGCGGTGGCCGTAGCGCACGCCGTCGAAGCGCGAGAGGTTGGACGAGGCTTCCGCCGGCGCGAGCACGTAATAAACCGGAACGGCAAGCCCGGTGTTCGGAAGCGACACCTCGAGCGTGCGCGCGCCCTGCTTCTCGAACCAGCGCACCGCCTCGCGCACGCACGCCGCGACCTCCGGCTCGACGCCCTCGGCGAAGTACTCCTTCGGCAGGCCGATGCGCAGCCCCGCGAGCGGCGCGCCGAGGCCGCGCGCATAGTCCTCCGCGGGGCGCTCCACGCTGGTCGAGTCGCGCGGATCGAACCCCGCCATCACGTTCATGAGGAGCGCGAGGTCCTCGGCGCTCTTCGCCATCGGGCCGCCCTGGTCGAGCGAGGAGGCGAACGCGATCATGCCGTAGCGCGAAACGGTACCGTAGGTGGGCTTCAGGCCGCAGACTCCGGTGAGCGCCGCGGGCTGGCGGATCGAGCCGCCGGTGTCGGTTCCGGTGGCCGCGGGCGCCATGCGCGCGGCCACCGCAGCGGCCGACCCGCCCGAGGACCCGCCCGGCACCCGGCGCGCGTCCCAGGGATTGCGCACCGGGCCGAAATGCGAGGTCTCGTTGGAGGAGCCCATCGCGAACTCGTCCATGTTGGTCTTGCCGAGGAGCACCGCGCCTGCCTGCTCGAAACGCTCGATCACGTACGCGTCGTAGGGGCTGACGAATCCGGCGAGCATGCGCGAGCCGCAGGTGGTCCGGAACGCCCGCGTGCAGAAGATGTCCTTGTGCGCGATCGGGATGCCGGTGAGCGGCCCGGCCTTGCCCGCGTTTCCCCTGCCCGCAAGCCGGGCGTCGGCCTCGCGCGCCTGCGCGAGGCTCGTTTCGGCGTTCACGCTGATGAAGGCGTTGAGGGCCGGGTTGAGCCGCGCCGTGCGCTCGAGGAACATCGTCGTCAGCTCGACGCTGGAGACGGTCTTGGCGGCGAGCGCAGCCGAGAGCTCGGCGACGGTGGCGTTCAGCAAGCTACTCGATCACCCGGGGAACGAGATAGAGCCCCTGCTCGACCGCGGGCGCGACCGCCTGGTAGGCGCCGCGCAGGTCGGGCTCGGTGACCGCATCCGGGCGCAGGCGCTGGCCTGCCGGGAGAATCGCCTCCAGCGGGTGCGACATGGGCTCGATGCCGCGCGTGTCCACGGCCTGCATCTGGTCGATCAGCGCGAGCACCCGGCCGAGCTGCTCGGCGACCGCGGCGGCCTCGCCGGGTTCGATCGCGAGGCGCGCCAGCCTCGCGAGGCGCTGGATCTGGTCGGGGGCGAGCGACATTGCGGCGCGAAAAAAGACGCCCGGGAGCGTCCACTGGGCGTAGTATTTCAATATTATAGAGCCTTTGGCGACATGGCCTTAGCGCCGGAACTTAAGGCTTGAAACCTATCGGACAAGGGGGCTTCGCATTCGGATGCTCGGATTTCTAAGAAGCTACTTCTCAAACGACCTGGCGATCGACCTTGGCACCGCGAATACGCTGATCTACGTGCGCGGCAAGGGCATCGTGCTCGACGAGCCGTCGGTGGTCGCGATCCGGCAGGAAGGCGGTCCCAATGCCAAGAAGACCATTCAGGCGGTGGGACGCGAGGCGAAGCAGATGCTCGGCAAGACGCCGGGCAACATCGTCGCCATCCGCCCGATGAAGGACGGCGTGATCGCGGACTTCACGATCACCGAGCAGATGCTCAAGCAGTTCATCAAGAAAGTGCACGACAACAAGTTGTTCTCGCCCAGTCCGCGCATCATCATCTGCGTTCCCTGCGGCTCCACGCAGGTCGAGCGCCGCGCGATCCGCGAGAGCGCGATCGGCGCGGGAGCGGGGCAGGTCTACCTCATCGAGGAGCCGATGGCGGCGGCGATCGGCGCCGATCTGCCTGTCGCGGAGGCCACCGGCTCGATGGTGGTGGACGTCGGCGGCGGAACCACCGAGGTGGGCGTGATCTCGCTCGGCGGCATGGTGTTCTCGGGCTCGGTGCGCGTCGGCGGCGACAAGTTCGACGAGGCGATCATCAACTACATCCGGCGCAACTACGGGATGCTCGTGGGCGAGACCACGGCCGAGACGGTGAAGAAGGAGATCGGCTCCGCGTTCCCGGGTAGCGAGGTTCGCGAGATGGAAGTGAAGGGCCGCAACCTCGCCGAAGGGATACCGCGCAGCTTCACGATCAGCTCGAACGAAATCCTGGAAGCGCTCACCGAGCCGCTCAACCAGATCGTCTCCGCGGTGAAGTCGGCGCTGGAGCAGACTCCGCCCGAGCTCGGCGCCGACATCGCCGAGAAGGGCATGGTGATCACCGGGGGCGGCGCGCTGCTTCGCGACCTGGACCGCCTGCTCATGGAAGAGACCGGGCTCCCGGTGATCGTCGCCGAGGACCCGCTCACCTGCGTGGTACGGGGTTCGGGCAAGGCGCTCGAGAAGATGGAGCACTTCGGGCCGATCTTCACGAACGAGTGAGAGCCGGGGGATGGAGCAGGCGCCCCCTCCGTTCTTCAAGCGCGGTCCGGCACCGCTCGTCCGCCTCGCGTTCTTCGCTTCGCTCTCGCTCGCGCTCGCGGTGCTCGACGCGCGTTTTCGCTACGCCGACGGCCTGAGAAGTGCGCTCGCCGCGCTGGTGTATCCCCTGCAGGTCGCAGCCACCGCGCCAGTCGCGCTCGCTGAGCGCGCCGCGGAGTATTTCCGGGTCCAGTCGCAGCTGCGCGACGAAAACGCCGAGCTGCGCGCGAAGCTCCTCGCCGCGATGCAGAGCGCGCAGCGGCTGGAAGCCGCCGCGGCCGAGGCGGCGCAGCTTCGCCGCCAGATCGGCGCTGCCGAGCGCCTGCCCGCGGCCGCGACGCCCGCGGAGATCCTCTACAGCGGGCGCGACCCGTTCTCGCGGCGCATCGTGATCGACCGCGGTACGCGTCACGGTGTGCGCGCGGGCTCTCCGGTGGTCGACGAGGTCGGCGTCATCGGCCAGGTAACGCGCGCGCACGCGATGGCCTCCGAAGTGACGCTGCTCACCGACAAGGATCAGGCGATTCCGGTGCAGGTGGTCCGCAATGGCCTGCGCGCGGTGGCGTTCGGCGGCGGGGCCTCGGGAATGCTGGAGCTGCGGTTCATGGCGGCGAATGCCGAGATCCAGGCGGGCGACACGCTCGTCACCTCGGGACTGGACGGCACCTACCCGTCAGGACTCGCGGTCGCCACTGTCGTGCGGATCGAGCGCGACGCGGCGCATACCTTCGCGCGCATCGAGTGCCGGCCGGCCGCCGGCGTGGAGCGCGGGCGCTTCGTGCTGGTGCTCGCACCCGAGGCGAAGCCCCTGCCCTACCCCGAGGAAGCCGCGCCCGGTCGCGCACCCGTAAAGCGCCCGGGCAAGACCCGCCGCGGGCGCAGGAACGCCGATGGTGCCTGATCGTCCCCAGCCGATCCTCCTTCCGGTACGCACGAGCACGATCGCGATCTCGTTCGGCGCCGCGCTGCTGCTCAACTACCTGCCGTGGAAGAGCGTCGCGGTCGCGCCCGACTTCGTTGCGCTCACCCTCGCCTTCTGGTGCGTGCGCCAGCCGCGCCTGGTGGGGCTCGGCGTGGGCTGGCTCCTCGGCGTGCTCACCGACGTCGGCAACGGCGTGCTCCTCGGCCAGCATGCGCTTTCGTATTCGCTGCTCGCGTTCGCCTCGATCGCGCTGTCGCGCCGGATCCTGTGGTTCCCGCTCTGGGGCCAGGCGCTGCACGTCGCGGCGCTGCTCGCCGCCGCTCAGGCCGTAGGGGCGATGGTGCGCCTCGCCGCGGGCGCCGAGTTCCCCGGCTGGTCGCTCGCGGCCGGCCCGGCGGTGGGCGCGGCGCTGTGGCCCGCCGTGAGCTTCGTGCTGCTCGCGCCGCAGCGCCGGCCGGGGTCGGCCGACGAAACCCGTCCGGTCTGACCCATGTCCCTCAAGGTCACCGAGCTGCGCAACCACGAGCGCGAACTCTACTACTTCCAGCTCCGCGTCGGGTTCGCCGGCTTCGCGGTGCTCGCGGCGTTCGCGCTGCTGTTCGCCCGCTTCTTCTACCTCCAGGTCGTTCAGCACGACACCTACGCCGCGAAAGCGGAGGAGAACCGGATCTCGATTGTGCCGCTCGCGCCGAACCGCGGGCTGATCCTGGATCGCAACGGCGTGGTGCTTGCGCGCAACTACTCAGCCTACACGCTCGAGATCTTCCCGGCGAAGGTGCGCGACCTGGAGGCAGCGATCGACGAGCTCGGCGCGGTGGTCGAGATCCAGGCGAAGGACCGCGCGCGGTTCAAGAAGCTCCTCGCGGAGGCGCGCAACGCCGAGAGCCTGCCGATCCGCACCCGGCTCACCGACGAGGAGGTGGCGCGGTTCGTCGCGAACCGCTATCGCTTTCCCGGCGCCGAGATCAAGGCGCGGCTGTTCCGGCAGTACCCGTTCGGCGAGGTCGCCTCGCACGTGATCGGCTATATCGGCCGGATCAACTCGCATGATCAGGAGCGGCTGGCCGATCTCGGCGTCGAGTCGAACTACCGCGGCACCGACTTCATCGGCAAGGCCGGGATCGAGGCGAGCTATCAGCACGAGCTGCACGGCACCACGGGCTTCGAGCAGGTCGAGATCGACGCCGGCGGGCGCGGCATCCGCACCCTCTCGCGCACGCCCTCGCAGCCGGGCAACAACCTGACGCTCACGCTCGACATCCGGCTGCAGCAGGTCGCCGAAGGCATGTTCGGCGCGCGGCGCGGGGCGCTGGTCGCGCTCGAGCCTTCGAGCGGTGCGGTGCTCGCTTTCGTCTCCCGGCCCGGATACGACCCGAACCTGTTCGTGGACGGCATCGATCCCCAGAGCTGGGCGGAGCTCAACGGCTCGCCCGACCGGCCGCTCAACAACCGCGCCATCGCGGGCGTGTATCCGCCGGGCTCGACCTTCAAGCCGTACATGGCGCTCGCGGCGCTCGAGGCGGGCAAGCGCACGTTCCGGAGCGCGATCCACGACCCCGGCTATTTCGAGTTCGGCGGCCGGCGCTTCCGCGATTCCAGGCCCGGAGGCAACGGCTACGTCGACCTGTACCGCTCGATCGTGGTGTCCTCGGACACGTATTACTACATGGTCGCGAACGACATGGGCATCGACGCGATCGCGGGCTTCATGAGGCACTTCGGGTTCGGGGCGAAGACCGGGATCGACCTCGAGGGCGAGGCGGTCGGCGTGCTGCCCTCGCCCGAGTGGAAGATGAAGCGCTTCCGCCGCCCCGAGCAGCAGAAGTGGTACGCCGGCGAGACGATCTCGATCGGCATCGGCCAGGGCTACAACGCCTACACCCCGGCGCAGCTCGCGCTCGCGGTGGCGACGCTTGCCAACAACGGCGCGATGTTCCGTCCCCGGCTCGTCGACCACGTCGACAACCTGCGCAGCGGGGAGCGGCGCTATCTCGAGCCGCAGCTGGCGCACCGCGTCCCGGTCCGGCCCGAGTACCTGGAGTTCGTCAAGAACGCGATGGCGGGCGTCAACCGGGAGGGCACAGGAGCGCGCGCCTTCGCGGGCGCGCAGTACACGAGCGCGGGCAAGACCGGCACCGCCCAGGTGATCGGCATCAAGCAGGGCGAGAAGTACCTGGAGTCGAAGGTCGAGGAGCGGCTGCGCGATCATTCGCTGTTCATCGTCTTCGCCCCGGTCGAGAGCCCGAAGATCGCGGTTGCGGTGGTGGTCGAGAACGGCGGGTTCGGCGCGCGCGCCGCGGCGCCGATCGCGCGCGCCGTGCTCGACTATTACCTCCTCGGCAAGGTGCCGGAGGCGCTGGCGAAGCCCCCGGCCGAGGACGCGGGCGAGGACGAGGCGGAGTCGGATTGATGGCGCTCGAGCTCTCCACGTTCTCGCCGCGGCGCGCGGCTGCGCGGCTCGGCGAAGGCATCGACGGCACGCTCCTTGCGATCGTGCTCGCACTGGTGGCCGTGGGCCTCGCGACGCTTTACTCCGCGAGCTACGACAACCCGGGGCGCGTCACCGGCCAGCTCGCCAACCTCGCGGTCGCGCTCGTGGCGATGTGGCTCGCGGCGCGCGTCCCGCCCCAGTTGCTGATGCGCTTCGCGCTCCCGGCCTACGCGCTCGGCCTCGGTCTGCTTGTCGCGGTGGCGCTGTTCGGGGACGTCGTGAACGGGGCGCGGCGCTGGCTGCACGTGGGGGTGACGCGCTTCCAGCCCGCCGAGATGATGAAGCTCGCGCTCCCCCTCATGCTCGCGTGGTACTTCCACAAGAACGAGTCGACGCTGCGCCTGCGCGACTTCGCGGTCGCGGCGCTACTGCTCGCGGTGCCTGTGGCGCTGATCGCGCGCCAGCCCGACCTCGGTACCGCGGTGCTGGTCGCGGCCGCCGGCTTCTACGTGATCTTCTTCGCCGGGGTGGGCTGGAAACTGCTCGCGGGGCTGGGCGTCGCCGGTCTCGCGAGCCTGCCGCCGCTGTGGGGGATGCTGCACGACTACCAGCGCAAGCGCATTCTCACGCTGCTCGACCCCTCGCAGGATCCGCTCGGGGCGGGTTACCACACGATTCAGTCGACGATCGCGGTGGGCTCGGGAGGCCTCGCCGGCAAGGGGTGGCTGCAGGGAACGCAAACGCACCTCGAGTTCATCCCCGAGCGCCACACCGACTTCATCTTCGCCGTTTTCTCGGAGGAGTTCGGCCTTGTCGGAAACGCCGTGCTGATCGCGCTCTATGCGGCGCTCGTCGCGCGCGGCCTCATGATCGCCGCGAACGCGCCGTCGTTCTTCTCGCGGCTGCTAGCGGCCGCGGTGACGCTCATCTTCTTCACCTACGCGTTCGTCAACATGGGCATGGTCTCGGGCATCCTGCCCGTGGTCGGGGTGCCGCTGCCCTTCGTGTCCTACGGCGGCACCGCGCTCGCGACGCTTTTCGTGGGCGTGGGGATCCTCATGAGCATCCACCGGCATCGCCGACTGGTCCAGACCTGAGCGGGTTTTGCGGAGCAGCAGGAAACTGAAACCTGCCTCCGCATCATGAAACGAACCCGCGATAACTATCTGTAAATGCTTGTTTTATGTCGTATAAGTAGGGTATTGGGACCGTATTGCTGTGCGCCATTGTCCTTCGCTAAAGTCGTGGCTGATCAGCAACTTCCGATACCGAAAGGACGCCAGATGACTCGAAGGGAACAGGAAATCGCGCAATTGAACCGTGACTGGGCCGAGAACCCGCGCTGGAAGGGTGTCAAGCGCGGCTATACGGCCGCGGACGTGGTGCGGCTGCGCGGGTCGGTAAAGATCGAGCATACCCTGGCGAGGCTCGGCGCCGAGAAGCTCTGGAAGATGTGCAGCGAGCGCCCGTTCGTGAATTCCCTGGGCGCGCTCACCGGCAATCAGGCGATGCAGCAGGTCAGGGCCGGCGTGCCAGCGATCTATCTCTCGGGCTGGCAGGTCGCGGCCGACGCCAATGACTCGCTTGCGATGTATCCCGACCAGTCGCTTTACGCGGTGTCCTCGGTCCCCACGGTGGTCCGGCGCATCAACAACGCGCTCATGCGGGCCGACCAGATCCAGACCATGGAGGGCAAGGACGAGATCGACTGGTTCGCGCCGATCGTGGCCGACGCCGAGTCGGGCTTCGGCGGCGTGCTGAACGCCTTCGAGCTGATGAAGGCGATGATCGAGGCAGGCGCCGCGGGCGTGCATTTCGAGGACCAGCTCGCGAGCGTCAAGAAATGCGGCCACATGGGCGGCAAGGTGCTCGTGCCGACACAGGAAGCGGTGCAGAAGCTGATCGCGGCGCGCCTCGCGGCGGACGTGATGGGCGTGCCCACGGTGCTCCTTGCGCGCACCGACGCCGAGGCCGCCGACATCGTGACCTCGGACATCGACGAGAACGACAAGCCGTTCATCACCGGCGAGCGCACTTCCGAGGGCTTCTATCGCACGAGGAAGGGATTCGATCAGGCGCTCTCGCGCGGGCTCGCCTACGCCGAGTACGCGGACATGGTGTGGTGCGAGACGGGGACGCCGGATCTGGCGTTTGCCCGGAAGTTCGCTGAAGGGATAAGGAAGAAATTCCCCGAAAAGATGCTCGCCTACAACTGCTCGCCGTCGTTCAACTGGAAGCGAAACCTCGACGACGCGACGATCGCGAAATTCCAGCGCGAGCTCGGCGCCATGGGCTACAAGTTCCAGTTCATCACGCTCGCGGGTTTCCACTCGCTCAACTACTCGATGTTCGAGCTGGCGCACGGCTACGCGCGCGAGCACATGAGCGCGTTCGTGGAGCTGCAGCAGAAGGAGTTCGCCGCCGCCGAGAAAGGCTTCACCGCGGTCAAGCACCAGCGCGAGGTGGGCACGGGGTACTTCGACGAGGTGACGCAGGTGGTCACCGCCGGCAAGGCCTCGACCACGGCGCTGCATGGCTCGACCGAGGACGAGCAGTTCTTCGGCGAGGCCGCGGCGGCGAGGACGAAGCCGGCGCAGAAGGCCGCCTGATGTGAGGGAGCCGGCGCAGGTCCTCGCGATCCACGAGACGCGGGCCGACCGCGCCGGCGAGATCGCGCGCGCGATCCTCGCCGGCTTCGACCGGCACTACCGCCTGTTCCGGGAAGCCGCGCGCGAGGCGAAGCTCCTGTTCGAGCGCGCCGACTGGCGCGCCATGGCCGAGCTCGCGCGCGCCCGGATCACGATGTACGACACGCGCGTCGAGGAGGCGGTGCGCGGCATCCTCGACCGTTTTCCCGAGGCCGAGGTCACCGAGTCGCTCTGGCCGGCGATCAAGCTGGCGTACATCCCGCTGCTCCACGATCACCGCCAGCCCGAGCTCGCCGAGACCTTCTTCAACTCGGTCGCCTGCCAGGTGCTGCACCGGCGCTACTACCGCAACGAGTTCATCTTCTGGCGCCCGGCGGTGGCGACCGAGCACCTCGAGGGGGAGGAGCCGGCTTACCGCAGCTACTATCCGCGCAAGGGGGGCGCGGGGCTGCGTACCACGCTCGAGCGCATTGCGCTCGATTTCGGGCTCGCGAACCCCTTCGAGGACCTGCGGCGCGATGTGGGCAACGTGATCCGCGCGTTGCGAACCCAGTTCCCGCGCCCGGTGCGCGCGCGCCCGAGCCTCCAGATCCAGGTGCTCGGGTCGCTTTTCTTCCGCAACAAGGGCGCCTACATCGTCGGCAAGGCGATGAACGGCAACGTGGAGCTTCCGTTCGCGGTCCCGATCCTGCAAAACGACGCCCGCGAGCTCTACCTCGACACCGTGCTCTTCGGGCAGGACGAGATCCTGATCCTGTTCTCCTTCGCGCGCGCCTACTTCTTCGTGGACATGGAGGTGCCAGCGGCGTACGTATCGTTCCTGAGGCAGCTGATGCCGAAGAAGCCGCGCGCCGAGATGTACATGGCGGTCGGGCTTCACAAGCAGGGCAAGACCGTCTTCTACCGCGACCTCTTCTATCACCTGAAGCACTCGTCGGACAACTTCACCGTTGCGCCGGGCATCAAGGGCATGGTGATGCTCGTGTTCACCTTGCCCTCGTTTCCCTACGTCTTCAAGGTGATCCGGGACAACTTCGCGCCGCCGAAGGAGACCGACCGGGCCACGGTCAAGAGCAAGTACCTGCTCGTCAAGTACCACGACCGCGTAGGGCGCCTCGCCGACACGCTCGAGTACTCGCTCGTCGCGCTGCCGCTCGAGCGGTTCGACCCGGCGCTCATCGACGAGCTGAAGAGCGAGGCCGCCTCCAGCATCGAGATCGAGGGCAACCGGATCGTGATCAAGCACGTCTACATCGAGCGCCGCATGCAGCCTCTCAACCTCTATGTGGAGGAGGCGATCGCCGACGGCGACGAGGCGCGCCTCGAGCACGCCCTCAAGGAGTACGGCGACGCGATCAAGGACCTCGCCGGCGCCAATATCTTCCCGGGCGACCTGCTGCTCAAGAACTTCGGCGTGACGCGCCACAACCGGGTCGTGTTCTACGACTACGACGAGATCCAGTACATGACCGACTGCGATTTCCGCTCGATCCCGGCGCCGCGCAGCCACGAGGACGAGATGGCGGCCGAGCCCTACTGGTCGGTAGGCGCGAACGACGTGTTCCCCGAGCAGTTCGGCCGGTTCCTGGTGTCGAACGCGCGCGCCAGAGAGATTTTCCTCGCGCACCACGCCGATCTCCTCGATCCGGCGTTCTGGCGCGGCAAGCAGGCGCGCATCCGCGCCGGCCTGCAGGAGGACGTGTTTCCCTATCCCGAGGCGGCGAGATTCGTGCGGCGCCCGCCGCGCGCGGCAGCGAGGCCCGCGGCGAGCGCGACCAGCGCGTCGAGCGCCGCGTAGAACGCGCCCGCGGCCGCGGGCGGATTGGTGGTCGACAGGCCGAGCCCGGGCAGCTCGCGCTGCCAGGTCCAGCTCCCCATCCACGTGCCGTAGAGCTCGAGCGGCAGCGCGAGCACGAACGTCGCCGCGTAGAGCCGCCTCTGCGCCGGGTGCAGCCACGCGCAGCCCGCAAGCAGCACCACGAGCGGAACCGCAAGCGTATCGATCTGCGCGAACGCGGCCGCCACGGCATATGTTCCCGCAGCCGCATAGATGCAAACCACCGGAACGTCGCCGAGGCGCCGTGCGAGCGCCACGCCGAGAACGTAGAGGAACACGTGCCCGGGCGGGACGAAGTGCGGGATGTTGCCGAGGCGATACGCATAGAGGCCCGCCCCGAGCGACAGGACGATCTCGCCCGCGGTGGCGATCGCGAGGCAGGCGAGCATCGCGCGGCGCTCGTCGCCGCGCGCGGCGCCGAGCAGCCACAGGAGCAGCGCCCAGCAGCCCACGCTCGCCGCGATCTGCCCGGGCAGGTCGGAATGCACGTCGACCCATACGCCCGCCGCGAACGCGGCGACAAGGACCGCGGCCTTCACGCGCCGCTCCAGAGCGCCTCCGGACCGCGCACCGCGCCCGCCACCTCGACGCGCTTCGCGCGCGCGCGCTCGCGGACAGAATGACAACGTTGCGCTTCGAAACCCCCAGCGCCTCGGAAAGAAATTCCACCAGCTCCTCGTTGGCGCGGCCGTCCACCGCGCGCGCCGCGAGGCGCACCTTCAGCCGCTCGCCGTGAAGCCCCGCCACCCCGGTGCGCCGCGCGCCGGGCTGCACGTGGAGCTCGAGCACGAGCCGCGCGCCCTCGCGCCGCCACCAGCTCACGGCGCGCCCCCCGCCGCGGCGCGCAGGTACGCGAGCGCAATCAGGACTACCTGAAGCGCGAGCAGCAGCACCAGCGGCGAGAGGTCGAAGTTCGCCACCGGCGGCACCAGGCGCCGGATCGGCCGCAGGAACGGTCGCGTGAGCGCGCCGAACACGTGTGCCATCGGGGCGTAGGGATTGACCCACGACAGGATCACCTGGACGAGCACCGCGAATACGAGGATGTGCAGGCTGTAACGGACGAGGTCGACGAGCGCCAGCGCCGCGAGCAGCGCCGCCGCGAGCCCGGGCGCGGCGCCCGGCTCCCAGCCGCGCAGCATCCCGAGTGCCCATTGCGCGAGCCCCTGGAGCAGCCACGCCGCGGCGAGCGTGGCGAGGTCGAGGCCGGCGAGCGGCGGGACGACGCGCCGCGCCGGCACCACGATCCAGTTGGTCATCGCGACCACGAACTCGCCTGCCGGGTTGCGAAACGGCACGCGCAGCCACTGGAAGTGAAAGCGCGCGAGCAGCAGGTACACGAAGAATCCCGCCACCGCGTCGACCAGCAGCTGCCCGATCTGCGAGAGCATCAATCGCGGCCGAGGAGGTCGCCGAGCTCCGCGCCGCGCCGGCTCGCCGCCTCGATGGCGCGCCGAAACCGCTCGGCGAGCTTCTCCTCGTCGAATACCCGGAGCGCCGCTTCCGTCGTGCCGCCCTTCGAAGTGACCTGTTGCCTGAGCGCTTCGGGCGGGCTGCTGCTTTGCGCGGCGAGCCTGGCGGCGCCCAGTACGGTGTGCAGGGCGAGCTTGCGCGAGACCGCTTCGGGCAGCCCGAGTGCGCAGCCCGATTCCGCGAGCTGCTCGATGAACCAGAACACGTACGCAGGGCCGCTGCCCGAGACCGCGGTCACCGGGTCGAGCAGGCGCTCGTCCGATACCCAGACCACCTCGCCGACCGCCTGAAGCACCGATTGGGCTTTTTCCCGATCGGCGGCAGAAACGTCGGCCGCAGAGGCGTACAAACCCGTAATCCCTTCGCCGATCAACGCGGGCATGTTCG
This sequence comes from Betaproteobacteria bacterium, assembly GCA_037443705.1. Taxonomy (GTDB): domain Bacteria; phylum Pseudomonadota; class Gammaproteobacteria; order Burkholderiales; family SG8-39; genus 2-02-FULL-66-14. Next base: position 17,476 of record JBBINV010000016.1, read on the forward strand.
GCATGCAGCGCACGAGGTTCGCGTGCCCGCCGAGCCAGCGCGAGATGTCCGCGAGCCGCACGCCTGCACAGACGCTGACGACGAGCTTGCCCGCCGCCAGCCGCGCGAGCGGCGCGAGCGCCGCCCGCAGGTCCTGCGGCTTCACCGCGAGGACCAGGGTGTCGGCCGCCTCCGTGCGGTCGTCGGCTTCGCGCGACACATGGATCGCAAAGCGCTTCGCGAGCCCGTCGCGCTGCGCATCGAGCTTTTCGATCACGGAAATCGCCGCGGGATCGAACTTCCTGGAAATCAGGCCTCCCACCAGCGCGCCCGCCATGTTGCCGCCGCCGAGAAAGGCGATCCTCATGCCGCGCTCCGCACTTTCTGCCTTGCGCCGAAGATCGCGGTGCCGATCCGCACCAGCGTCGAGCCCTCCGCGATGGCCGCTTCCATGTCGTCCGACATGCCCATCGACAGCGTATCGAAGGCGTATTCGCTCTTCAGCTGCTCGAAGATCTCTCTCAACCCGGCGAACCTCGCCCTGTCCGCCCCCGGCTCCGGAATCGCCATCAGGCCGCGAAGGCGAAGGTTTCCGAGCGAGCGGATCCGGCCGGCGAGCGACCGCACCTCCTGCGGCGGCACCCCGGACTTGCTCGCCTCGCCCGACACGTTCACCTGGATGAGGACATTGAGCGGCCCACGTTCCGCCGGGCGCTGTTCGGACAGGCGCCGCGCGATTTTCTCGCGCTCGATCGTGTGCACCCAGGAAAAACGCTCGGCGGCGAGGCGCGTCTTGTTCGACTGGAGCGGCCCCACGAGGTGCCATTCGATGTCGAGGTGCGCGAGCGCGTCCATCTTGCCGGCCGCCTCCTGCACGTAGCTCTCGCCGAAGGCGCGCTGCCCCGCCCGGTACGCCTCCTCGATCAGGGACGCCGGATGCGTCTTCGAAACGGCGAGGAGCACGACGCTCGCGGGATCGCGCCCGCAGGCGCGCGCCGCGCGTGCAATGCGCCCTCTCACGGCTTGCAAATTGTCGCCGACCGCAGCCATAATTTTCGTCGCCGCACCCTCGTGGGGGATTCTAATGGATCTGACCGAGCTCCTCGCCTTCGTCGTCAAGAACAAGGCCTCCGACCTGCACCTGTCGTCGGGCCTTCCGCCCATGATCCGCGTGCACGGCGACGTGCGCCGCATCAACGTGCCGGCGCTCGAGCACAAGGACGTGCACGGCATGATCTACGACATCATGAACGACGGGCAGCGGAAGTTCTACGAGGAAAACCTCGAGTGCGACTTCTCCTTCGCGGTGCCGAACCTCGCGCGCTTCCGGGTGAATGCGTTCGTGCAGCAGCGCGGCGCGGCCGCCGTGATGCGTACGATTCCCTCCAAGATCCTGTCGCTCGAAGACCTCAAGTGCCCGAAGATCTTCACCGAGATCGCAGACCAGCCGCGCGGCATCGTGCTGGTGACCGGGCCCACGGGCTCCGGGAAGAGCACGACGCTCGCGGCGATGATCAACCACATCAACGAGAACGAGCACGGTCACATCCTCACGATCGAGGACCCGATCGAGTTCGTGCACGAGTCGAAGAAGTGCCTGATCAACCAGCGCGAGGTGGGACCGCACACGCTCTCGTTCGCGAACGCCCTGCGCAGCGCCCTGCGCGAGGACCCGGACGTGATCCTGGTGGGCGAGATGAGGGACCTCGAGACGATCCGGCTTGCGCTCTCCGGCGCGGAGACCGGGCACCTGGTGTTCGGCACGCTGCACACGTCGAGCGCCGCGAAGACCATCGACCGGATCGTCGACGTCTTCCCCGCGGCGGAGAAGGAGATGGTGCGCGCGATGCTCTCGGAATCGATTCGTGCCGTGATCTCGCAGACGCTCCTCAAGACCAAGGACGGCTCGGGGCGCGTCGCGGCGCACGAGATCATGATCGGTACCCCCGCGATCCGCAACCTCATCCGCGAGAACAAGATCGCGCAGATGTACTCGGCGATCCAGACCGGACGCCAGATCGGCATGCAGACGCTCGACCAGAACCTCCAGGAGCTCGTGGCGCGCAACGTCATTTCCTCGGGCGAGGCGCGCGGCAAGGCGGCCAACAAGGACAATTTCCCGGGCTGAGGGAAAGGAACCTGTATGGAACGGGAACAGGCAACCAAGTTCATCTACGACCTGCTGCGCGCGCTGATCGCGAAGAAAGGCTCCGACCTCTTCATCACCGCGGGCTTTCCGCCGGCGATGAAGATCGACAGCAAGATGACGCCGGTGTCGCAGACGCCGCTCACGGCGCAGCACACCGCGATGCTGGTACGCTCGATCATGAACGACAAGCAGGCGGCGGAGTTCGAGGCGACCAAGGAGTGCAACTTCGCGATCTCGCCGGCGAGCATCGGGCGCTTCCGCGTCAACTGCTTCGTGCAGCAGGGCGCGGTGGGCGCGGTGCTGCGCGTCATCACCACCACGATCCCGAACTTCGAGGACCTCAAGCTCCCCCCGGTGCTCAAGGACATCGCCATGACCAAGCGCGGCCTCGTCCTCTTCGTGGGCGGGACCGGCTCGGGGAAGAGCACCTCGCTCGCGGCGATGATCGGCTACCGGAACGAGAACTCCTACGGCCACATCATCACCATCGAGGACCCGGTCGAGTACGTACATCCGCACAAGAACTGCCTCATCACCCAGCGCGAGGTCGGCGTGGACACCGAGTCCTGGGAAGCCGCGCTCAAGAACACCCTGCGCCAGGCCCCCGACGTCATCCTGATCGGCGAGATCCGCGACCGGGAGGTGATGGAGCACGCGATCGCGTTCTCCGAGACCGGCCATCTGGCGCTGGGGACGCTGCACGCCAACAACTCCAACCAGGCGATGGACCGGATCATCAACTTCTTCCCCGAAGAGCGGCGCCAGCAGCTGCTGATGGACCTCTCGCTCAACCTGAAAGCGGTGGTCTCGCAGCGCCTCATCCCGCTGAAGGAAGGCAAGGGGCGCGCCGCCGCTGTGGAAGTGCTCCTGAACTCGCCGCTGATCTCCGACCTCATCTTCAAGGGCGAGATCCACGGCATCAAGGAAATCATGAAAAAATCGCGCGAGCTCGGCATGCAAACGTTCGACCAGGCGCTCTTCGACCTCTACGAGGCCGGCCGCATCAGCTACGAGGATGCCCTTCGCTTCGCCGACTCGACCAACGAAGTCCGCCTCGCCATCAAGCTCCAGGGCAAGGAAGCCAAGGAGCGCGACCTCTCCAAGGGCATCGAGCACCTGGACATCGTTTGATCCGGTCGATTGTCGTCCCCGCGCGGGCGGGGAGCCGTGCTTGAAGGGGCGCGCAGGCGTCCCGCTTTTTTCGGGCGAACGCGCAAATGGACGACTCGAGGCGCCGGCTGCTCCGGCACGGCATGTTCCTGTTCCTGCTTGGCCTGCTCACGGGTCTCGCCGAGCAGCAGTTCGCCAACGTTCGCATGGGCCTCGCGGCGCACCTGGAAGGGGTAATGAACGGGATCTTTCTCGTGGCGCTGGGGGCGGCGTGGACGGAGGTGAGGCTCGCGCCGCGGTTGAGGGCCGCGGCATACTGGACCGCGCTCTATGGGACGTACGCGAACTGGGCGTTCACCACGCTCGCGGCGGTCTTCGGCACGGGCGCGATGTCGCCGATCGCGGCGGCGGGGCGGAACGCGCCGGCGTGGCAGGAGAGCCTCGTGACGGTGGGGCTCACGAGCGTGGGGATCGCGATCATCGCCGCCTCCGTCCTCGTGCTCTGGGGCCTGAGGCGCCTCGCGAGTACCTGATCGTTCGATGGCGAAGTCTGCGCGGAGCACCAAGCGCTGGTCACAACGCGTGACAACGGAGAGCAACGCGCTCGATCTGGAGGCGGGCGTTTTCGCGCTGAAGGACCCGCGCGCGATCGCGCGGTCGCTGAAGCGATCGGCGGAAGAGAGCACGCGGCGAAAGAGCGAGCCTTTTCGCTCGGCGATGTCGATGCTCGTCTTCTACATCAACCGCGCCGGAAAAAATTTGCCGAAGGCGCAGCGCGCGCGCCTCGAGGCGGCAAAGGACGCGCTGCGGGCGCTGTACGGGCGCAAGGGCGCCGGCCGCGGGCGCGACTGACGGACTTCAATCAAGGAGGTCACATCCCATGATGGTCACGGTCTTCCGTTCCCGCGTCCGTCCCGAGAACGCCGGGGAGTACATGAAGATGGCGGCGAAGATGACCGAGCTCGCAAGATCGATGCCCGGCTACGTCTCGCACAAGGGCTTCGCCGCGGAGGACGGCGAGCGAGTGACGATCGTGGAGTTCGAGTCGGAGGAGACGCACCGCGCCTGGGCCGAGCACCCCGCGCACCGCAAGGCGCAACAGCTCGGGCGCGAGTGCTTCTACTCGGAGTTCAGCATCCACGTCTGCAAGGCACTGCGATCAAGCAGCTTCAGGCTCGACGGTGGCTCCCCGCAACGATCTTGAATTCGTAGAGTCGGCATTCCAGCGCGCCATTGAACAAGGGCGTTCGGCGCGAAGGCTCCAGCCGGATCAGCTTGGGAAGCCGCAGGTCCGCGGTGAATACGTAGCAGCGCCAGCCGGCGAAGTTCTTCTTCAGGGCGTCCCCCAGCCTCGGATAGAAGCGCGCAAGCTCCTCCGCGCTGCCGATGCGCTCGCCGTAGGGGGGATTGGCGATCATGACCCCCGCGGTTGCGGGGGCGGAGCGCGTCAGCACATCCGATTGCTCGAGCGCTACCCAGCGCTCCACCCCCGCCGCGGCGAGGTTGCGGCGCGCGGCCGCGAGCGCGCGCGGATCCGAATCGCTGCCGTAGAGGGTCGGAGTGACGGGAGAGGTCCGCGATTCGAGCTTGATCCGTTCCCAGACCTCCGTGTCAAACGATGACAGCTTTTCGAAACCAAATCCCCGTTTCGCGCCCGGCGCGCGGCCGCGCGCGATGGCGGCGGCTTCCACCAGCAGCGTTGCGCCGCCGCACATGGGGTCGAGGAGCGGCTCGTCGGGCTTCCACCCGGAGAGCATCACGATTCCGGCGGCGAGGTTCTCGCGCAGCGGTGCCTCGATCCCGCGCGCGCGCCAGCCGCGCTTGAAGAGCGGCTCGCCCGAAGTGTCCAGGTACAGCGCGCCGCGCTCCGCTTCCAGGAACGCGTGCACGCGCACGTCGGGCCTCGCGCGCTCCACGCTCGGGCGGCGGCCGACCGCGTCGCGAAAGCGGTCGCACACCGCGTCCTTGATGCGGAGCGTGGCGAACTCGAGGCTCTTCAGGGGGCTCTTCTGCGCCGTGACGTTCACCCGGAGGGTCCGGTCGGCCGAGAAATGGCGGTGCCACCCGACGGACCGGGACGACTGGTACAGGCCGTTTTCGTCGCGGCAGGAAATCTCTCCGACCTTCCACAGGATGCGCGAAGCAAGCCGTGACCAGAGGTTCGCGCGGTAGCAGACCTCCCAGGAGCCTGCGAACGAGACTCCTCCCGGAACCGGGCGGGCGCCGGATGCGCCCAGGGACGTCAATTCGTCCGACAAGAGCGCTTCAAGCCCCCGCGGACAGGTGGCGAAGAACGCCTCAGAAGGGCTTCGTGACAACGAGGAACACCACGGCGAAGAGGAGGACGGTCGGGACTTCGTTGAACCAGCGGTACCAGACGTGGCTGCGCGTGTTGCGGCCGGCACGGAAGTCGAGCATGAGCTTGCCGCACCACACGTGGTAGGCGGCGAGCAGGACCACCAGGGCAAGTTTTGCCATCAGCCAGACACCGGAAAAATCCCATTGCAGCCACAACCAGACCCCAAACACGATCGTGAGGACCCCGCCCGGCGTCGTGATGCCCCAGAAGAGCCTGCGCTCCATCACCTCGAAGCGCTCGAGCGATACCGCGTCCGAGGCCTGCGCGTGATAAACGAAGAGCCGCGGCAGGTAGAAGAGCCCCGCAAACCAGGTCACCATGAAGACGATGTGGAGCGACTTTACGATCAGCATCGCTAGCGAAGGAGCCTTCGGCGCGTGAGCACCGTGGCAGCATAGAAGCCGGCCATGGCATAGCCTACCAGCACGCCGAGATTGAGCAGCGCGTGCTCGGGCAGCGTGCCCGCAAGGAGCGGCCGCACGAGCTCCACGCCATGGTAGAGCGGCAGCGCCGCGGCCATCGCCTGCACCGGCGCCGGGAGCCCGCTCACCGGGAAGAACACCCCCGAGAGCATCATCATGGGCGTCAGCGCAAGCGTCATGTAGTAGCTGAAGAAATCGTAGCCGCTCGCGAGCGCATTGATCGAGAGCCCGAGCCCGGCGAACGCGAGACCGATCAGCACCACCGCCGGAAGCGCCGCGAGCGCCCAGGGAAAGCTGGCGTAGCCCGCGATCGCGATCACGATCAGCATGCAGGTGCCCGCGGCGAAGGCCTTGCTCGCCGCCCAGACCCATTCGCCCGCGACCACGTCGTCGAGCGTCATCGGGGCGTTCGCGATCGCCTCCCAGGTGCGCTGCACGTGCATGCGCGAAAAGGCGGAAAAAAGCGACTCGAAGGTCGCCGCGTACATGGTGGAGGACGCCAGAAACCCGGCGGCGAGGAACGCGAAATAGGAACCGCCGCTCACGTCACCGAGCACCGCGCCGAGGCCGTAGCCGAGCCCAAACAGCATGATCAGCGGGTCGGCGAGGTTGCCGAGGATCGAGGGGATGGCGAGCTTTCGCCAGACGAGGAAATGCCGCTGCCAGACCGCGACGAACCGCAGGCTCGGCGTCGGGGGCAGGTAAAGGCGCGTCATGTCAGTCCCGGAGATCCCGCCCGGTGAGCTTGAGGAACACGTCTTCGAGGTTCGCCGGCCGGTGCAGGTACGAGAGTTCGCGCTGCCCGCGAAGATCGCCGATCACCGGCGCAACGTCGGAGGCGTAGCAGAACGCGGTCTCGCCCGCGCGCTCGATGCGCGCCGCAAGCCCCCGCGCGCGCGCCATCCACTCCTCGAGCCCCGGGCCGTGCACCTCGACTACCTGCGGCTCGATGTGACCGGCGATCAGCGCGCGCGGCGCGCCCTCGGCGACGATGCGCCCGCGGTCCATGATCGCGAGCCGCGTGCACAGACGCTCCGCTTCTTCCATGAAGTGCGTGGTGAGGATGAGCGTGCGACCTTCCTTCGTGAGGTGGCGCAGCCTCTCCCAGATGAGGTGCCGCGCCTGGGGATCGAGACCCGTGGTCGGCTCGTCCATGAAGAGCAGCCTCGGTTCGTTCACGAGCGCCCGCGCGAGGGTCAACCGCCGCTTCATTCCGCCCGAGAGGGTCTGGATCTTCGAGTCGGCGCGCCCGGCGAGGCCCGCGAATTCCAGCAGCCGCGGGATGCGCGGCGCGAGCTCCCGCGCGCCGATCCCGAAGTAGCGAGCGTACACGACGAGGTTCTCCTCGACCGTGAAGTCGGGGTCGAGGTTGTCGAACTGAGGAACGACGCCCACGCCGGCGCGCGCCTCGCGCGCGCGCCGCGGGACCTCCAGCCCGAGAAGCTGCGCGCTGCCGCCGTCGGGGTCGATGAGGCCGAGGCAGAGCTTGAGCGTCGTGGTCTTTCCGGCGCCGTTCGGGCCGAGGAGGCCGAAGCATTCGCCCGGCGCCACCGAGATGTCCACGCCGCGCACGACCGCGGCGCCGCCGTAGGACTTGCACAGGCCGCGCGCCTCGAGCGTCGGCGTCATGCGGCGCGCCAGTTGTTCCGGACGATCGCGCGCAGCACCGCGAGGCGCCGGTGAAAGAAGTGGTCCGCCGCGGGCACCACGATCACCGGCAGGTCCTGCGGCCGCGCCCAGGCCAGAACCTGCGGAAGCGGCACCGTGTCGTCCAGCTCGCCGTGGATGAGCAGCGTGTCCTGCGGCACCGGCGGTACCTCGAAATGGCTCACCGCGATGCCCACCAGCACCATGCGCTCGGGCTTCAGGCGCTGCGCGAGCTTCGCCTGCATCGCCGCCCCGAAGGAAAAGCCCGCGAGAACGACTTTCCCGGGCCCGGGCTGCGGCAACACTGCCTCGAGATCGTCGACCTCGCCCCTTCCCTCGTCGTAGCGGCCTTCGCTCTCGCCGACGCCGCGGAAGTTCGGCCGCACGGACCGGTAGCCGAGCTCGGCAAAGGCGCGAGCGAGCGTCTGCACCACCTTGTTGTCGAGCGTGCCGCCGTAAAGGGGATGGGGATGCGCTACGAGCGCAATCCCCTTTGGCGCGGCCGCAGGCTCGTCGATCGCGACTTCGATTCGTCCCGCCGGACCCGCGACGAATTCGCGGCGCGTCGGCATGAGGGCGGAATTCTAATCGCGGCCGCGGCGCGCCGCGAGGACCATCATGAAGCCGAGCGCGGCGAACGGCCACGCCGCCGACACCAGGCGCGTGAGGCCGTTGAAGTTGAGGAAATGCCCCTGCTGCCAGACCTTGAGCGTCGCCGCGGTATAGGGGTTCGGCGGCGCGAGGTTGACGAGCACGGTCGCCGCCATCAGCAGCACCGCCGCGATTGCGAGGCGCGCCGCGCGCGGGAGCCGCACCGCGACGAGCATCACGGCAACACCGATCGCGAGCCCCGCTTGCGCGCCGGGGGTGAGCCACGCGAGCGCGTGCTCGCGAAGCAGGATCGCGAAGGCGAGCGCCTTGACCGCGAGCGCCGCGACGAGAAAGACAAGGAGCATCCGTCCGAGCGGCGCAGCGGGCGTGGTCACCATCGAGGCGAGCAGCGTCACCGCTACCAGGTTCGCCGCCGCGGTAAACGCCTCCACCGCCACGAAGGTCGCGGCGTCGTGCGCCGCTCCGGGAGCGCCGGAAAACAGGTCGCGCAGGTCCCCGGTGCCGAACAGGAGCGTCGCGGGGTTCAACTGCGCGAAAAGCCACAGCCCCATGAGCGTGAGGCAGAGGTCGGCTTCCGCGCCGCGTACGAAGCCTTCGGCGCGAAGGCGCCGCAGCGGCCCCTGCCCGAGCAGCGCCGGCGCCGCGACGGTTCCCGCCGCGCCGCCGAGAAGCGCACCCGCGGCATTGGCGAGAATGTCGACGTTAGAGGAGATGCGCGCCGGCAGATACCCCTGCGCGGCCTCGAGCGCCGCCGAGAGCGCCGCCCCGGTGAGCGTGGCCGACGCGACCGCGAGGCCGCCGCGCAGCCGCGGATAGAACGCGAGCGCGTACAGCAGCCCGTAGGGCAGATAGCCGAGCAGGTTCGCGCCGAGGTCGAACGCCGTGACCCAGCGCGGCCAGGGCGCCGCGAGGAACGCGAACGCGCCGCCGCCGGGATCGCGCCACCCGGCGAGCGGGTAGAGCGAGGCATAGACGACGAGCAGGACGTAGGCGACGAGCAGGAACCGGGCGAGCGGGGACTGCGGCGCGCTCAAGCGGCCTTCGGTCGCGCGCGCGGCACGAGCACGCCCATCACCATGCCGAAGACGGAAGCGGCGAGACCGACGAGCTGCGGCGGCACGGTGGCCTCGGGGGCGGCGAGCTCGGCCACCGTCCAGGCGAGCAGCCCGAACACGACCGAGAGTACCGCGCCGGGCACGTTGGCGCGCCGCCAGAAGATCCCGGCGGCGAGCGGGACGAAGCAGGACACGAGCGTCACCTTGTAGGCGTTCTGCACCATCTCGTACATGGTGCTCTTCGAGTTCAGCGCGAACAGGAGCGCCGCGAGCGTGAACGCGACCAGCACCACGCGAAGCAGCAGCAGGAACTGCCGGTCGCCCATGCGCGCGGCGAACGGCCGGATCACGTTCTCGGTGAACAGCGCCGTGGGCGCGAGCAGCGCGCCTGACGCGGTCGAAAGGATCGCCGACAGCAGCGCCCCGAAGAAGAGCACCTGCGCCCACAGCGGCGTTCGCTCGAGAATGAGGTTCGGGAGGATGCGCTGGATCTCGCGTGCGTCCTCGTCCGCGAAGAGCTTCGCAAATCCGGGATCGACCACGAGCGCCGCGTAGGCGATGAAGATCGGAACGAACGCGAACATGAAGTAGACTCCGCCTCCTACGAGGCACCCGCGCACCGCGGTCGTCTCGTCGCGCGCGGAGGTGACGCGCTGGAACACGTCCTGCTGCGGGATCGAGCCGATCGCGAGCGTCATCCACGCGGCGATGAAGGCAAGCCACTTCCTGAGATCCGGTTCCGGAAAGAAATCGAACTTCCCCGCCTCGGACGCTGCCGAGATCACCTTTCCGGCGCCACCCGCCATGTCGCCCACGAGCCAAGCGACCGCGAGCAGCCCCGCGAGGATCACCACCGACTGGAAGAGGTCGGTGAGCGCGACCGACCACATCCCCCCCCAGATCGTGTAGCCGAGCACGATCGCCGCGCCGATCACGATGCCCGCCGTGAGCGACACCGCGCCCCCCGAGAGCACCGAGATCACCAGACCGAGCGCGGTCATCTGCGCCGAGGTCCAGCCGAGGTACGAGGCCGTGATCGCGACGCTCGTGGCCACCTCCACGGTCTTGGAATAGCGCTTGCGGTAGAAGTCGCCGATCGTCAGCAGGTCCATGCGGTAGAAGGTGCGCGCGAAAAAGAGCGCGACGAACAGCAGGCAGAACGACGATCCGAACGGATCCGCTACGACCCCTCCCAGGCCGTCCTTGGCGAAGGTCGCCGACACCGAAAGCACCGTCTCGGCGCCGAACCAGGTCGCGAACACCGTCGCCGCGCTCATGTAGAGCGGCAGGCTCCTTCCGGCCAACACGTAGTCCTTCGAGTCGCGCACGCGCCGCGCCGCCCACAGCCCGATCGCGACCGTGACCGCGAAGTAAAGGATGACGAAGGTGACGAGCACGGAAACGGCTAGGAGAAGCGGGAAATAATCATCACGATCAACCCTACCGCAAGCAGACCCAGGATCGCGCCAAGAAGGAAGTTCCGTCGCGCATCCTGGCGCGCCAGGCCCTCGAGCGCCTGCTGGAGCGCCGCGAGGCGGTCCTCGGCGAGCAGCCGGTGCGCGAGGCGCGGGAGCTGCGGCAGGGTCTGCGCCCAGAAGGGCGCTTCGTGGCGCAGCGTCCGGACGAGCCCGCGCCAGCCGACCTGCTCGGAAAGCCAGCGCTCGAGGAACGGCTTCGCGGTCTGCCACAGGTCGAGCTCGGGATCGAGCTCGCGCCCCAGGCCTTCGATGTTGAGCAGCGTCTTCTGCAGCATCACGAGCTGCGGCTGGATCTCCACGTTGAAGCGGCGCGAGGTCTGGAACAGGCGCAGGAGCAGCTTGCCGAAGTAGATCTCCTTCAGCGGCCGCGCGAAGATCGGCTCGCACACGGCGCGGATCGCCGATTCGAAGGCATCGATCCGCGTTTGCGCCGGCACCCAGCCCGCGTCGAGGTGCGCCTGCGCCACGCGCCGGTAATCACGGTTGAAGAACGCGACGAAGTTCTGCGCCAGATAGTTCTTGTCGACGTCGGTGAGCGTGCCCATGATGCCGAAATCGAGCGCGATGTAGCGGCCGCGAGTCTCGCCCTCGGTGGACACGAAGATGTTGCCCGGGTGCATGTCGGCGTGGAAGAACCCGTCGCGGAAGACCTGGGTGAAGAAGATCTCCACGCCGGCGCGCGCGAGCTGCGGGATGTCGATCCCCTTCTCCCGGAGCGCGGCGACCTGCGAGATCGGCGTGCCGCGCATGCGCTCCATCACCATCACGCGCTGCGAGCAGTATTCCCAGTGGACCCTGGGCACGACGAGGAGCTTCGAGCCCTCGAAGTTGCGCCCGAGCTGCGAGGCGTTCGCCGCCTCGCGCATCAGGTCGATCTCCTCCTCGAGATGGTGCGCGAACTCGGCGACCACCTCGCGGGGCTTCAGGCGCCGCGCCTCCGGCCACAGGCGCTCGAGCAGCGCCGCGCCCGTCTCCAGAAGCTCCACGTCGCGCCGGATCGCGCCCTCGACCCCCGGCCGCAGGACCTTCACCGCGACCTCGGTGCCGTCCGCGAGGCGCGCGAGGTGCACCTGCGCGACCGAGGCGCTCGCTTCGGGGTTTCTGTCAAACGAACGAAATACGTCGGTGAGCGCGCATCCGAGCGAACGCTCGACCTCGCCGACCGCGATTTCCGGGTCGAACGGCGGCACCTGGTCCTGGAGCCTGGCGAGCTCGTCGGCAAGGTCCTGTGGCAGCAGGTCGCGCCGCGTGGAAAGCACCTGCCCGAACTTTACGAAGATCGGCCCCAGGGTCTCGAGCGCCTCGCGCAGCCGAACCGCGCGGTGCTCGCCCTTGTGCCCGGACACCCATCCGAGCAGCCGGCTCTCGGCGAGCGGCGGAACGAACTCGTGCAGCCCGAAGCGAAGCCCGGTCGTGGCAACGCGCGCGAGGCGGGCGAAGGCGCGCACGCCCTTACGCCCGGTTTTCGAGAAGAGACAAGCGCTGCTCGAGCCGCTCGAGCGCGTCGCGCAGGCGCGCCGTGCGCCGCCCGAGCTCGTCGGACTCGGCGCGCGGCACGAGGACCCGCCCTTCCTCGCCGGCGTATTCCATCAATCCTTCGAGCGCCCGCCGCGCGGCTTCCAGCTGCCAGGCAGCGAGCGTGCGCGCGCCGCTCGCGATCCGGCGTGCGGCGGTGTCTCCCACCACGCGCGAGAGGTCTTCCTCCACGTCCCATCTCAAGTGGCGTACGAGGAACAGGATTGCGTCGGCAAGCTTCTCGTTCCCCTCTACGCGCACCGCGCGCATCAGGTTCTCCTGTCCCTTGAGCAGCGCCGGAAGCGCCGCCGGCATGAGCGTCAGGGTGAGAATCGGGGTGGCGCCTTCGGAGGCGGGCAAGAGGGTCCCGCCGTCCGATACGGCCAGACGCAGCGCCGGCAACGGCGACGGCGCCTGCAGCTGTACGACCGCCCCGGCAAAAGGCACAAGCCGCTCGCGCGCCCACGGCTCGGACCGGAGCAGGTAGTTGAGCGCGGCGGCGAAGGGAGATTCGAGCGCGATCAGTGCATCTGCTGGATGCCGGCCAGCAGCCAGCCGCTGGAGCCGTCGACGGGCTTCGCGAGATTCCAGATCTCCTCGAACCCCTCGGGGGCCGCGCCCGGCGTCTCGCGGATCACTCCGGAGAACCGAACCGCCGCCCAGTGCCGGTCGCCCTCGGTCAGGACTTCCAGCAGGTCGGCGTTGAGCGAAACGACGTCGGTCTGCTGGCTCGCGCCGCCGCGCCCGGCTACGTCGCGCCGCAGCTCCTCGAACAGCTCCGGCGTGGTGAACTCGCGCAGCTCGTCCAGGTTGCCCGCGTCGTTCGCCATCTGCAGCTTCATGAAGTTGAGCTTCGCCGCGCGCAGGAACCCGCTCGTGTCGAACCCCGCGGGGATGCTCGCCGCAAGGGGCGAGACCCCGCCGCGCGGCGCCTCGAACCCGCTCGCCTGCGATGGCGGCGGCGCCGCGACGGTCTCGCTTCCCATGGCGGCGTATTGGAGGGACGCCTGGCCAGCGGTGCGCCTGCCGGCGAGCATCCGGACGAGGAGCACGACCCCGAACGCGAGCGCCGCGATCGCGAGCCAGGAAAGCAGCATCGCGCCCAGGCCGCTCGAGCCGATCAGCGCGCCGAGCAGCCCGCCGAGCGCGAGGCCGCCGAGCAACGGCGCCCAGCGCGCAAGCCCGCTCGCGGGCTTGGGTTGCGGGGCGGTGGTGCTCGCCGCCCCTTGCGTTTGCTGCGCGGGGCGCGCCGGGGCGCTTGCCGGCGGCGCACTCGTGATGCTGCGTTGGGTGCCGAGCGACCTGGCACCGCCCAGGCGCCTGGCGTCCGCGTCGGTCGCGACGAGCGCCGCGGCGGCAATCGCGACGGCAAGTCCAAGGAAAAGTCGTTTCATGCGATCCCCCTCTGCACAATGCGGCAATCCTACCGCAACTTCCAGCCGCGATGGAGCGCGACGATCCCGGCGGCCAGGTTGAACCATTCGACCCGCTCGAGCCCGGCGCGTTCGATCATCCCCGCGAGCGCCGCCTGGTCCGGGTGCATCCGGATCGACTCGGCGAGGTAGCGGTAGGCCCCGGCATCGCCCGCCACGCGCTCGCCGAGCCATGGCAGGACCCGGAACGAGTACAGGTCGTAGGGCTTCGCGAGCGGCTTCCACACCTTCGAGAACTCGAGCACGAGGAGCCGCCCGCCGGGCCTGAGCACGCGCGCCATCTCGGCGAGCGCCGCGTCCTTGCGCGTCATGTTGCGAAGCCCGAAGGCGACGCTCACGCAGTCGAACGACCGGTCGGGAAACGGCAGGCGCTCGGCGTCGCACTGCACGACGGGCGCGAGCCATCCTTCGTCGAGCGCGCGGTCGCGGCCGCGCTCGAGCATGCGGCGGTTCACGTCGGTCATCCAGACCGCGGCGCCGCGGGCGGCGAACGCGCGTGCGAGGTCGCCGCTGCCGGAGGCCACGTCGAGCACGCGCTCGCCCGCGTGCACCCGTGCCACGCGCACCGCGAACGCCTTCCACGCGCGGTGCAGCCCCATCGACATCAGGTCGTTCATGAGGTCGTAGCGCTCGGCCACGCTGTCGAACACCCTCCCCACGCGCGACGCCTTTTCGCGCTCGGGAACCGTCTCGTAGCCGAAGTGGGTGTCCTTCAACGAAATGCGCCTTCAGTCGCGGCTAGCGTTTGCGGCCTTCAGCCTCTCGAGGTACTCGGACCAGAGGCGCTCCTGGTTCTCGCCGAGCCAGTAGAGGTAATCCCAGGAATAGATCCCGGTCGAATGGCCGTCGGAGAACACCGGCTGAACCGCATAGGAGCCGACCGGCTCGAGCGAGCCGATTTCCACCGAGCGTTTCCCGGTCTGCAGCACCTCCTGCCCCGGGCCGTGGCCGCGTACTTCGGCCGAGGGCGAGTACACCCGCATCAGCTCGAAGGGCAGGCGGAAGGTCTTGCCGTCGTCGAACGCTATCTCGAGGACGCGGGACTTGCGGTGCAGCGTGATTCCGGTCGGGGTCGGCGCGCTCATCAGGGCACGATTTCGTAGGACAGGCGCTCGTAGTCGCTGCCCCGCTCCAGGATCTCGAGGAGCCGCACCTTGACCGGCGCCTCCACATACACCTCGATCACGCGCTTGGGCTTGAACCAGCCCGAGGGCAGCACCAGGGTCGGCGGCGCGTTCAGCGCCGGCGCGGCGGTGAGCGACAGCGCCTGTACGTACTTTTCATTCGCGACGTTGATGCCGGTGGGCTTGACCGCGACCGCAGCCGGCAGCCCGGGAAGCAGGCGCACCCCGGCGCGCAGCGCTCCGGTCTCGGATTGCAGCAACCAGCGCATCTGCCCGAGTACGAAGCCCTTGGCGTCGGCCGGCCGTACCGCGACCAGCTGCCCCTGCGTGTAGCGCTTGCCGGGCTGGTCGGGTTCGCGGCGCATCTTCAGGCCCTGCGCGCTCTCGTCCTCCAGTCGCCAGTGCTCGATCAGGAAGCCGTGCATCTCGCTGTACTCGTCCTCGTCGCGCGTGCTGATCCGGCCAAAGGTCGCGAGCTCTTCGCGCTGCTTCTTGGTGAGCTCCTTTGCCTCGCCCGGCGCGCGGAAGGCACGGCCCGAGACGTAGTAGTGGATCGCGGGAATCCCGCCGCAGGCCTGCGCGACCTCGCCCACGCGCCGGCGCTCGCCCACGCGCGGCGGCCGCGCCTGGCACCACTGCCGGTACAGGTACACGAGCAGCTGCTCGCACGAGGGCTGCACGCAGTCCTCGCCCAAGGCGAGCCTGGCGGGCGATTCGCCCTTGCGGAGCAGCCCGACGCGGTTGCGCAGGCTCTTGGCGAGGCGGCGCGTGTCCAGGTACCGGACCTCGCCACGCGCGGCCTCGGTTCCGCGCTCGGGCGGCGAGTCGCCCCGCAGATCCACCGCGAGCGGCGGGACTTCGCCTTCCGGCTCGCCCGCGCGCCCGATCTCGACCTTCTCGGCCCAGCGCTCGAGCAGGAACGCGACGAACGTGAGCTGGCGCTGGCTGAGCTCGTTCGGATTGGCGAGGCCCATCAGCGCCGCGCGCACGTAGGCGATGCGGGGCGAGGTGTCGTGCACGTCGCGATTGAGGTAGTCCTTGACCGGCTCCTCGGCCGCGCCGAGGCTTTCGGCGCGCGCGTACACCTCGTTAAGGGCGCGCCACTCCGCGGCCGGGACCTGGCGGTAGGCGCGATAGTGGTGGAACATCGACAGGCCCGTGTAGGCGAGCGCGCGCTGCGCGGCGAGCGCGGCCTGGGCGCGCATGCCGCTTTCTGCTCCGGCGGCGGCATCGAGGCACCGCAGGTACCCGATCCGCATCTCGCGCCAGAGCGCGATCGTGTCCGCGAACGCCGCGTTCTCGGCTTCGGCCATCGGGAGCGCGCGGTTGGTGAAGCGCTTGGCCTGCTCGATCTGCACGAAATTCACCGCTTCGCGCAGCGCTTCCATCGTGGCGAGGCGCGCAAGCGCTCGCGTGGGATAGCGGTTGAACTCCGCGGCCTGAGCAAGCAGCTCGTGCTGGGCGGCGGCGACGTTGGCGAGCGGGACGTGCTCGAGCCAGGCCTTGGCCGTCGCCGCGTCGATGAACTCGGGCGTCGCGTCGGGGGCGAGGCTCGGAAGCTCGAATCCGGTCACGCGTCCGCCGCCCGGCTCTAGAGGAGCACGCGCTCGATCCCGCCCCGGTTCGCCTTTTCCACGAACCTCGGCAGCCAGTCGGGGCCGAGCAGGTGTCGCGCCATCTCCACCACAATATAATCGGCCTCGGCGCCGGTGTCATCCGTGAACCGCGCGAGCCCCTGCAGGCACGACGGGCAGGAGGTGAGGATCTTCACCTCGCCTGCGTGGCCCGCGCATCGCAGCTGACCGACGCCGCTTTTCAGCTCCTCCTCCTTGCGGAAACGCACCTGGGTCGCGACGTCCGGCCGCGTCACCGCGAGCGTGCCCGACTCGCCGCAGCAGCGCTCCGAGAGCGGCACGCCGCCGCCCATCAGGTCGTTCACGACCGCGAGCGGCGCGCGCGTGCGAATCGGCGTGTGGCAGGGGTCGTGGTAGAGGTAGCGCACCCCCTTCACGCCTTCAACGCCCATCCCCTTCTCGAGCAGATACTCGTGGATGTCGATCAGGCGCGAGCCGGGAAAGATCCGGTCGAACTCGTACTTCTCGAGCTGGTCCATGCACGTGCCGCACGAGACCACCACGGTGCGGATGTCGAGGTAGTTGAGCGTGGTCGCAAGCCGGTGGAACAGCACCCGGTTCTGCATGATGATGCGCTCGCCGCGCTCGGATTCGCCCGCCGCGGTCTGCGGATAGCCGCAGCACAGGTATCCGGGCGGCAGCACGCACAGCGCGCCCGCCTCGTAGAGCAGCGCCTGGGTCGCGAGCCCCACCTGGGAGAACAGGCGCTCCGAGCCGCAGCCCGGGAAATAGAACACCGCTTCCGACTCGTCGGTCAGCTTTGCCGGATCGCGGATGATCGGCACGATCTTCGGGTCCTCGATGTCGAGAAGGCCCCGCGCCGACTTCTTCGGCAATCCCCCCGGCATCGGCTTGTTGATGAAATGGACCACCTGCGAGCGAAGCGCAGGTCTGCCCGCGCTGGCCGGGGGAGCGAGGGTCTGCTTTTTCGCAAGACCGAGCGCGTTCGCGAGCCGGTATGCCGTGCGCTGGACCCGGTATCCCCAGTCGATCATGATCTTCCGCGTCGCCGTGACCGCCCGCGGATCGGTGACGCCCAGCAGCAGCATCGCGGCGCGAGTGCCCGGATTGAAGCGCCGCCTGCCCGCGCGGCGCAGGAGGTTGCGCATCGCGATCGAGACGTCGCCAAAGTCGATGTCGACCGGGCAGGGGCTCGCGCACTTGTGGCACACGGTGCAATGGTCGGCGACGTCGCCGAACTCGTCGTAGTGCGCGAGCGCCACCCCGCGCCGGGTCTGCTCCTCGTACAGGATCGCCTCCACGAGGAGCGAGGCAGCAAGGATCTTGTTCCTCGGCGAGTAAAGCAGGTTCGCGCGCGGCACGTGCGTGGCGCACACGGGCTTGCACTTGCCGCAGCGCAGGCAGTCCTTGATCGCGTTGGCGACGCTCCCGAGGTCGGTCTGCTCGAGGATCAGCGACTCGGCGCCGATCAGCGAGAAGCTCGGGGTGTAGGCCTTGTCGAGGTTCGCGCCCGCGAGGAGCTTCCCGGCGTTGAAGCGCCCTTCCGGATCGGCCGATTGCTTGTAGGAGCGGAACGCTTCGAGCTCGGTCGCCTCCAGAAAATCGAGCTTGGTGATCCCGATGCCGTGCTCGCCCGAAACCACGCCGCCCAGGGACTTCGCGAGGCGCATGATGCGCGCCACCGCTTCGTTCGCGCGCCGGAGCATCGCGTAGTCGTCCGAGTTCACCGGGATGTTCGTATGAACGTTGCCGTCGCCCGCGTGCATGTGCAGCGCGACGAACACGCGCGAGCGAAGGACGCGCCGGTGCACGCCTTCCGCGCCCTCCACGATCCGGCGGAACGCCGTGCCCTCGAAGATGCGCAGAAGCTCCTCGCGCACCTCGGATTTCCAGGACAGGCGGATGGAGCCGTCCTGAATCGCCACGAAATTCGAATCCAGGCCCTCCTGAAGGCCGGACCATCGTTCCCGCACCCTTGCAATCAATTCAAGAGCAGCCTGCGGGCGCTCGCCGAGGACGTCGGCGGCCGGAACCTCGCCGTCCGGATGAACCAGCGTCAGCTCGCCGCGGAAGTACTCCTCGAGCGCATCGAGCAGCGCGAGCTTGTTCTCGATCGAGCACTCGATGTTGATACGCTCGATGCCGTCGGCGTATTCGGCCAGGCGCTCGAGCGGGATCACCACGTCCTCGTTGATCTTGAACGCGTTGGTGTGCTTGGCGATCGCCGCGGTGCGCGCGCGGTCGAGCCAGAAGCGCCGGCGCGCCTCGGGCGAGACCGCGACGAATCCTTCGCCGCCGCGCGCGTTCGCGATCCGCACCACGGCCGAAGCGGCGCTCGCCACTTCGTCGACCTGCTCGCCCGAGATGTCGCCGATCAGCACCATCTTCGGCCGGCGGTTGCGCCGCGACTTGGTCGCGTAGCCGACCGCTTTCACGTAGCGCTCGTCCAGGTGCTCGAGCCCCGCGAGGCGCGCGTGGGCATGCGCATCCAGGAAGCGCTTCACCTCCACGATCGCCGGCACCGCCTCGTGCGCGCTGCCGAAGAACTCCAGGCACACGGTGCGCGTGTGCGCGGGCATGCGGTGCAGCACGAAGCGCGCCGCCGTGATCAGCCCGTCGCAGCCCTCCTTCTGCACTCCCGGCAGCCCTCCGAGGACCTTGTCGGTGACGTCCTTGCCCAGGCCCGCTTTCCGGAACACCGCGCCGGGAATCTCGAGGGTCTTCTTCTCGAGTATCTTCTTGCCATCTTTTCCATACTTTCTTATCGCAAAAACCGCCCGCTCCGCGTCGTGTATTCGACCGAGGTTGTGGCCCACCCGCTCGACCTCCAGCCAGTGGCCGTCCGGCGTCACCATGCGCCACCACGCGAGGTTGTCGATCGTGGTGCCCCAGAGCACCGCCTTCTTCCCGCCCGCGTTCATCGCCACGTTGCCGCCGATGCAGGAGGCGTCCGCCGAGGTGGGATCGACCGCGAACACGAGGCCTGCGCGTTCGGCGGCTTCCATCACGCGGCGCGTCACCACGCCGGCCCCGCAACGAATCGTGGGAACCTGGCGCGCGACTCCGGGAAGCTCCTGCCACTCGACCTCACCCAGTCCGTCCAGTTTCTCGGTATTCACCACGGCGGACAGGCGCGTGAGCGGAACCGCGCCTCCGGTGTAGCCGGTGCCGCCGCCGCGCGGGATCACGGTGAGGCCCAGCCTTGCGAGCGCGCGCACCACCGCGAGGCACTGCTCCTCGGTATCGGGCGTCACCACGACGAAGGGGTACTCGACGCGCCAGTCGGTGGCATCGGTCACGTGCGAGACCCGCGCAAAGCCGTCGAACGCGATGTTGTCGCGCTTCGTGACACGCGCCAGCCGCCTGAGCACTTTCGCGCGGAGCCGCCGGGTTCTCTCGAAGGACTCTCCGAAGCGCTCCACGGCGGCCCGCGCCACGCCAAGCAGCCGCGGTACCTTTTCGTTTTCGCCGCGCCGAGCCTCGATATCGGCCAGCCGCTGCCGCATCGCCGCGAGCAGCTGGGCGCGGCGCCGCGGCCGCTCGATCAGATCGTCCTCGAGATAGGGATTGCGCTGCACCACCCACATCTCGCCCAGCACCTCGTACAGCATGCGCGCCGAGCGCCCGGTGCGCCGCTCGGCGCGCAGCTCGGCAATGAGCCGCCAGGCCTCGGCCCCGAGCAGCCGAAGCACGATCTCGCGGTCCGAGAACGAGGTGTAGTTGTACGGGATCTCGCGCAGCCGCGCCTGCATGCCGGCTCAGTCCTCCCCGCCGAACACGTCCCGGTAGCTCGCGTAAAAGCTCGCGAACAGCGTCGGAAGGAGCGCCACCAGCAGCGGGAACACGAGCGCCATCACGCCGAGCTTGAGCGCCCCGCCCGAAAGCACGATGAGCGCGCTGAGGAGCGCGAACGGGATCGCGAGCATCACCGCCGCCGCTACCGCACCGTAGGCGAGGAACGCGCGCCAGTTGAGCAGCGTGGCGAAGAAGCTGTAGAAAAGCGCCTTGCCCGGATTCATCGCGTGCCAGGCCGCGAGCACCGGCGCGAACCAGTACAGCATCATGACCGGCGCATAGAGCCCGGCGGCAAACACAAGCGCAGCGAGGAACGCGTCGGACTGCAGCACGTCGTCGGCGGGCCGGCGTCCGGTGAGCATCCAGCGCGCGAGCTCGCCGTCGTCGGCGAGCGCGCTCGCGCCGAGCATCGCCGCCAGCAGCCCGAGATAGATCCCGCCCAGCACGAGCTGGCGCGCCGCGCCCGCCCGAAACCCCTCGAAGAGCTGTGCGATCTCGGGCGCGCGGCCGCGGGCGCAGCCGCGGCTCGCTGCCATGAACCCGACCGAGATCCCGGGCACGAGCACGGTCGCGGCCGCGAGGCCGGCGTAGGGCACCAGGCTCACCGCGGTCATGAGCATCCAGTAAGCGAGCACCAGCGCGAGCCACATGAGCGGCGCGACGCGGAAGAGCCGCCACCCTTCAATGAGCCAGCGCGCCCCGCGCGCGGCAGGCACGACCCGCATCATCGTGCGATCCAGGGCGGCGCAGCGGCGCCCGCGCGAAGCCGCAGGATCTCGCCGAAGTGCGCGGGGTCGTGCACCCGCACCAGATGGCCCGGGCGCGGAAGATGGTAGTCGTACAGGCGCGAGAGCCAGAACCGCAGCGCCGCGGCGCGAAGCAGCACGGGCCAGGCGTCGCGCTCGAGCGGCGTGAACGGCCGCACCGCGGCGTAAGCCTCGAGCAGCGCGCGCGTGCGCGCCGGGTCGAGCCGCAGGTCGCGCGGCGCATCCGCCAGGCACCAGTCGTTGGCACACACCGCGAGGTCGTAGAGGAAGGCATCCACGCCGGCGAAATAGAAGTCGATCACCCCGGTGAGCCGGGCGCCCTCGAACAGCGCGTTGTCGCGGAACAGATCGGCGTGCACCGGGCCGCGCGGAAGATCCGGAAACCGCTGGCGCTGCTGGAAGCGCAGCTCCTCGTCGAGCAGGCGCTGGCGCTCGCGGTCGAGCCGCGGGCGCACCTCCGCGGCAGCGGCCCGCCACCACTTCGGGCCGCGCGGGTTCTCGAGGTAGGCGCCGAAACTGCGAGCGGCAAGGTGCATGCGCCCGAGAAGCCGCCCGAGCTCGGCGCACTCGGCCTCGCCGGGCCGCTCGACCGAGGCGCCCGCGAGCCGCGTCACGAGCGTCGCGGGCTTGCCGTTCAGGCGCGAGAGCAGCCGGTCGCCGAGGTCCGCGACCGGCGCCGGGCACGGAATGCCGTGGCGCGCGAGGTGCGCCATGAGGCCGAGGCAGAAGTCGAGCTCTGCGGCGGGCAAGCGCTCGAACAGCGTCAGCACGTAGCGCCCTCCGGCCGTGGTGACGAAGTAGTTGGTGTTCTCGATCCCCGCGGCGACCGGCTCGAGCGCGAGCGGCGCGCCGACCGAATAGCCTTTCAGCCAGTACGCGAGCTGGCTCTCCGAAACGGGCGTGTAGACCGACAAATCAGTCGAAGGTCCGCAGGATCCACATCGGCACGCGCACCCCGTCGTCGAGCGAATCGCGGCGCATCCAGTTGCCGTTGCCGGTGGTGTCGACGAGGTAGTAGGGCGGGCCGTCGCGCGGCGTGACCTTGAGGATCTTGACGCGCCCGCCCTCGCGGTACTCCTCGACGCGGTCGCCTTCCTGCGGCCGGATCGTGACGCGCGGTTCCTCGGGCGCACCCTCGCGCGGCGGCGGCGCCTCCGGCAGCGGCTCGAGCCGGGGCGGTGCCTGCGCGAGGACGACGGCCGGTAGCGCCGCCAGGGCGAGGGCGAGGATTCTGCGCATGGATCGGGGATTCTACTAGAGGTTGAGCAGGATTTCCCTCTCGTCCGGCGAAGGCTCGAAGCCGCGCTTCTCGTAGAACGCGAAGATCGCGTCGATCACCTTCTGCGGCTCGTCGATCACCTGCAGGAGCCCGGCATCGCGCGGGTCGATCATCCCTTCGGCGACCAGGCGCTCGCGGAACCAGCCGAGCAGCCCCTCCCAGAACGGCGCGTGCATCAGGATGATCGGCATGGGGCGCGTCTTTCGCGTCTGCACGAGCGTCAACGCCTCGAACAGCTCGTCGAGCGTCCCGAAGCCGCCCGGGAGCACCACGTACGCGGTCGCGAACTTCACGAACATGACCTTGCGCGCGAAGAAGTGCCGGAAGCGCAGGCTCACGTCCTGGAACCGGTTCGACACCTGTTCGCGCGGCAGGTCGACGTTGAGACCGACCGCAGGCGAGCGCCCGAAGAACGCACCACGGTTGCATGCTTCCATCACGCCGGGCCCGCCGCCCGCGATCACCGCGAATCCCGCGTCCGACAGCAGCCGCGCGGTCTGCTCGGCCAGCCGATACGGAAGCGAGTCAGGCGCCGCGCGCGAGCTGCCGAACATCGACACCGCGGGCCGGATGCCGGCGAGGCGCTCGGTCGCCTCCACGAACTCTGCCATAATGCCGAACACCCGCCATGCCTCGCCCGCGGCGAGTGGCATGAGCTCGTGACCGTGGCCGGGCGGCCGTTGCAGCTTCTCGTTCTTCATCGTGTCCGGGGAAAAGCCAGAAAAGACGCTCCTGCTGGTCGACGGCTCGTCGTACCTGTACCGGGCGTTTCACGCGCTGCCGGAGCTGAAGAGCCCGCGCGGCGAGCCGACCGGCGCCATCTACGGCGTCGCCAGCATGCTACGGCGCCTCGCGGCGGACTACAAGGCTGAGGCGCGCGCCTGCGTGTTCGACGCCAGGGGCAGGACCTTCCGCGACGAGCAGTATCCGGCATACAAGGCCAACCGCCCGCCGATGCCCGACGATCTCGCGGCGCAAATCGAGCCGCTGAAGAACCTGGTCGAGGCGCTCGGCTGGCCGGTGCTCGCGGTCGAGGGGGTGGAAGCCGACGACGTGATCGCGACGCTCGCCGAAACCGCGTCCAAGGAAGGCTGGCGCTGCGTGATCTCCACCGGCGACAAGGACCTCGCGCAGCTGGTCGATTCGAATGTCACGCTCGTCAACACGATGCAGAACGAGACGCTCGATCCTGCGGGCGTAAAGGCGAAGTT
Organism: Betaproteobacteria bacterium; assembly: GCA_037443705.1. Lineage (GTDB taxonomy): Bacteria > Pseudomonadota > Gammaproteobacteria > Burkholderiales > SG8-39 > 2-02-FULL-66-14. The sequence continues at coordinate 41,006 of JBBINV010000016.1, forward strand.
CGGTGTCGCGCCGGAGCAGATCGCCGACTACCTCGCTCTGGTAGGCGACGCGGTGGACAACGTACCCGGCGTCGAGAAGGTCGGACCCAAGACCGCCGCGAAGTGGATCCAGCAGTACGGGTCGCTGGAGGAAGTGATCGCGCACGCGGACGAGATCGGCGGGACGATTGGCGAGAACCTGCGAAAAGCGCTCGACTGGCTGCCGAAGGGCCGGCAGATCCTGACGGTGAAACGTGACGTGCCGCTCGAATTGTCGCTGCGGGATCTGGAAACGCACGAAGGCGATTCGGCGAAGCTCCGGGCTCTCCTCGAAGGATTCGGTTTCAAGTCATGGCTGAGGGAGCTGCAAGGCGCCGCTTCCCCCGAAGCCTCACCCCTCTTCCCCCCCGAAGGCCCGCAACGGCGCAAATACCTCACGATCTCTGACGAGCACACGCTGCGCGCGGTGGCGCTCGAGCTGGAGAAGGCCGAGCTCGCGGGATTCGACACGGAAACCACGGGCCTCGAGCCGATGAGCGCGCGGCTCGTGGGGATGTCGTTCGCCTGCGGCGCGAGCGCCTGGTACCTGCCGCTCGCGCACGAATACCCTGGCGTGCCGGCGCAGGTTTGCGTGGAGGCGGCGCTCGCGATCCTCAAGCCCTGGCTCGAGAGCGAGCACTACCGCAAGGTCGGCCAGAACCTCAAGTTCGACGCGCACGTGCTCGCCAACCACGGCGTCGCGCTCGCCGGCATCGCGCACGACACGCTGCTCGAGTCCTACGTCTGGGAAGTGCACGAGCGCCACGACCTCGACGCGCTCTCGCAGCGGCATCTGGGCTGGAAGACGATCACCTACGACGAGGTGACCGGAAAAGGCGCGGCACGCATTCCTTTTTCCGCGGTCGAGATCGGGCGCGCGACCGCCTACGCGGCGGAGGACGCCGACTGCGCGCTGGCGGTTCACGAAGTGTTGTATGGAAGAATCTCGTCCGATCCCCGTTTGCTTGACGTCTACGAAAAGATCGAACTTCCCCTCCTCCCCGTTCTCCTTCGCATGGAACGAAACGGCGTGCTGCTCGACGCCGCGAAGCTCGAGGAGCAGAGCCGCGAGCTCGGCAAGGCCATGTTCGCGGCCGAGCAGAACGCGTACGCCGCCGCCGGGCAGCCGTTCAACCTCAATTCGCCGAAGCAGATCCAGGAGCTACTTTTCGAGCGCCAGAAGCTCCCGGTGAAGAAGCGCACGCCCTCGGGCCAGCCCTCCACCGACGAAGACGTGCTCGCCGAGCTCGCGCTCGACTATCCCCTGCCGAAGCTGATCCTCGAATACCGCGCGCTCGCCAAGCTCAAGTCCACGTACACCGACAAGCTGCCGCGCTCGGTGAACCCGGCGACCGGGCGCGTCCACACCACCTACTCGCAGACGGGTGCGGTCACCGGGCGCCTCGCCTCGAACGACCCGAACCTCCAGAACATCCCCGCGCGAACGCCGGAAGGGCGCCGCATCCGCGAAGCCTTCGTCGCGCCGCCGGGCTCGAGAATCGTCAGCGCCGACTACTCGCAGATCGAGCTGCGCATCATGGCGCACATCTCGGGCGACGCCGGGCTGCGCCACGCTTTTGCGCGCGGCCATGACGTGCACCGCGCCACTGCCGCCGAAGTGTTCGGCCGCAAGCTCGAGGAAGTGACGCCGGACGAACGGAGGACCGCGAAAGTCATCAATTTCGGCCTCATCTACGGCATGAGCTCGTTCGGCCTCGCGCAGAACCTCGGCATAGAGCGCGCCACCGCGCAGGCCTACATCGACTCCTATTTCGCGCGCTATCCCGGGGTTGCGCGCTACATGCAGGAAACGCGCGAACGCGCGCGCAAGCTCGGCTACGTGGAGACCGTCTTCGGCCGGCGCCTGCGGCTTCCCGAGATCAATTCAGGTTCGCAGGGCCGCCGCCAGGCCGCCGAGCGCGCTGCAATCAATGCGCCGATGCAGGGCACCGCCGCGGACCTCATCAAGCTCGCGATGGTGTCGGTTCAGGGTTTTCTCGATCAATCCAGCCTTCGCAGCAAGCTCATCATGCAGGTCCACGACGAGCTGGTGCTCGAGGTGCCGGAAGACGAACTGGAGACAGTGAAAGAAGGCGTGCGCGAGCGGATGCAGAACGTCGCGAAGCTCGAAGTCGCGCTCGTCGTCGATGTCGGCGTCGGCAAGAACTGGGATCAGGCACACTGATCGATCATGCGGTCCGTGCGCGCAAGGAAGAGCTTGCGCTTGCTGGCGAACTCCGCGATCGCCCGTTCGTGCGGTGAGATAACCGGATTGATCGCCGCCCGCAGCGCGTCCGGGCGGGCGGCGCCGAAATCTGTTCCAGCGCCACTCGATGGCGAGGTTCCGCCCCGCATGCCATCCGTACCGGCTCAGCCCTTCCATAAGCGCACGTTTCCGGTACTGCCCTGTGGCGGAGCGCTCGGCAGAAGCGGCCGGCACACCGACGAACTCGCGCCCTGTCCATGCGGCCTCCCCCAAAGGGCGCCCACGCGACCGCCGGATGCAGCGGACAGCCCGGGCAGCCTTGAACTTTCGGGGACCTGCGGTCCGCAGCGCGGAGTAAACTGCCCCCATGAAGAAGACCGCAATCCGGGCATTCCTCGCGCGAGACCGGGAGCGGCTCGGTGCGCTCAAGCGCGAATACCACGCCATGCGCCATCGGCGGTCGCGTGGAAAATCCGGACTCGACGCTGGACGGGCGCTATGGGAGTACGCGCGCAAGGTCCGGCCGGGTTGGCCGACGGCGCGCGACCGTGACAGGGACCTCGCGCATCACATGGAGCTCAAGCGACTGATCGACCGCGCCGCGCATGCGTTCTCCGCTCGCTGAGGCACTCGCCGCGCTCAGCGAGGCGCTCGGGGCGCTTCGTGTTCGCTGGTATCTCTTTGGAGCCCAGGCGGCGCTTCTCTACGGCGCCTCAAGACTCACCGCGGATGTGGACGTAACCGTGCGGATTGGCGGCCGCAACGCGACCGAACTGGTTCGCGCACTGGAGGGGAAGGGCTTTCGACTCCGCGTTCGCGACGTGGGCGGATTCGTTGCAAAGACAAGGGTTCTTCCCGTCGTCCACCCGCCTTCCGGCATGCCCGTCGACATCGTGCTTGCCGGGCCAGGACTGGAAGAACAGTTCCTGCGGAGGCGCCGGCGCCGGAGCATCGAAGGTGTCGCCGTTTATGTCGCCAGGCCCGAGGATATCGTCGTAATGAAGATGCTCGCCGGCCGAGGCAAGGACGAGGACGACGTCATGGCGATACTGGCAGCCCAGCCGCGGCTCGACATCGCGGGCATACGAACCACCCTCAGGGTGCTCGAGCGCGCACTCGGGCAAAGCGACCTCCGGCCGCGATTCGAGAAACACCTCGAGCGCGTCCGGCCAGCTACTTCAAAGCGCCGAAGACCTTCTTGATGATGTCACTCCCGGCCTTGACCGGGTCCTTGCGGATCTTCTTCTCTTCCTCGGCGACCATGAAGAAGAGACCGTCGAGCGCTTTCTGCGTGACGTACTGGTCGAGGTGCGCATCCTCCTTCTTCACCACCCCGAACTGAACGCCCTTGGCGGCGAACTCGTCGTATTTTTCGGCGAGCTTCACTTTCCTGATCGCCGCCTGGACGATCGGTAGGAACTTCGCGCGCAAGGGCTCCGCGGTGGTGCGCTTGAAGTACTCGGTTCCCGCGGTGTCGCCACCGGTCAGGATCCCTTTTGCGTCCTGGACGGTCATCTTCTTCACCGCGTCGACGAAGAGCTTCTTCGCCTCCGGCACCGCGGCTTCCGCCGCGCGGTTCATGGTGAGGATCAGCTCGTCAGCGTATTTGCCCATGCCGAACTGGCGCATGAGCTTTTCGTAGCGCTTGAGCGTCTCGGGGAGCGGGATCCTGACCTTGTCGTTGCCGAAGAAACCGTCGGTCTTGCCGAGCGCGGCGACGGCGACCTGCGAGCCCTTCTCGAGCGCCGCCTTCAGGCCGCCGATTGCGTCCTTGTTGGAAATGGCGTCGAGCGAAGCGTGCGCGAATCCGAAGGCGGAAAAGAGCATCAGGCCCAGAACCATTCTCATCGTTTCACCCCTGCGTCGTGTGCCTGGCGGTCGGCATGGTAGGAAGAGCGTACCAGCGCGCCGATCGCGGCGTTTCGGAACCCGAGCGCGGCGGCTTCGCGCTCGAACATCGCGAAGGTCTCCGGGTGCACGTAGCGCTCGACCGGCAGGTGGTGCGGCGAGGGCGCGAGGTACTGGCCGATCGTGAGCATGTCGACTTCGTGCGCGCGAAGGTCGCGCATCACCTGGAAAATCTCGTCATCGGTCTCGCCCAGACCCACCATCAGGCCGGACTTGGTCGGGACGCCCGGGTGGCGGCGCTTGAATTCCCGGAGCAGTTGCAGCGATTGCGCGTAGTCGCCACCCGGCCGCGCCTTACGATAGAGCCGCGGGACGGTTTCCAGGTTGTGGTTCATTACGTCAGGCAGCGCCGCGCCCAGGACATCGAGGGCGCGTTCGAGCCTGCCGCGAAAATCGGGGACGAGCACTTCCATTATCGTCGCCGGCGACGCCGCGCGCACGGCCCGAATGCAATCCACGAAATGCCCGGCGCCGCCGTCCTTCAGGTCGTCGCGGTCCACGCTCGTGATCACGACGTAGGAGAGCTTCAGGCGCGCGATCGTGCCGGCGAGGTGCGCGGGCTCCTCGGGATCGGGCGCGAGCGGGCGGCCGTGCGCGACGTCGCAGAAGGGGCAGCGGCGCGTGCAGATGTCGCCGAGGATCATGAAGGTCGCGGTGCCCTTGCCGAAGCACTCGCCGATATTGGGGCAGGAAGCTTCCTCGCACACGGTGTGGAGGCGCTGCTCGCGAAGCACGCGCTTCACCTCATGAAAGCGCGAGCCCGCGCCCGCGAGCCGCACCCGGATCCAGGCCGGCTTCGCGAGCGGCGCGCGCGCAACCACCTTGATCGGGATGCGAGCCGTCTTCGCCGCGCCTTTTTCCTTTACGCCGGGTTCACGCATGTTCGAGTTGTTGAATGAGGGTTTCAGCAAGCTTTTCCCCGACGCGTTGCTGCGTATCGGAAAACCCCAGATCCTTCATTTGCGTGACCTTGAGACCCGCGAATCCGCACGGATCAATGGCCTCGAACGGCGACAGATCCATGTCCACGTTGAGCGCGAGGCCGTGGTACGCCCTGCCGCGCGAGATCCGCAGACCCAGTGCCGCGATCTTGGCGCCGCCGACGTAGACGCCCGGCGCGCCGGCCTTGCGCTCGCCGCGCCCCTCGAGAGAATCGATCACCGCCTGCTCGAGCATCCAGACGAACCGCTTTACGGTGATCCCGCGCCGCGCGAGATCCACGAGCGTGTAGAGCACGATCTGTCCGGGCCCGTGATAGGTGATCTCGCCGCCGCGCTCGCACTTCACGACAGGGATTCCGTTCTCGATGCGCGGGCCGTGCGAGGCGTCGGCGCCCACGCCGAGCGTGTACACGGGCGGATGCTCTGCGAGCCAGAGCTCGTCCGGCGTATCGGAAGTGCGGCACGCGGTGAATTCGCGCATCGCGGCGACGGTCGGCGCGTAGTCGACCCGCCCGAGCCTTCGCACCCGCACCCTTTCCAGCACCGCGCTCATCTAGAGCACCATCACGACCGCGGGATGATCGCAGAGCTCGCGGTACAGGGCGTCGAGCTGCTCGCGCGAGGTGGCGCGCAGCACGCAGGTGACGCTGAGATATTTCCCCTGGCGGCTCGGACGCATCTCGGTCGTGGCCGGATCGAAATCGGGCACGTGCCGCAGCACGATCTCCATGACGGTCTGCGCGAACCCGCTCTCCCGCCTCCCCATCACCTTGATCGGGAAATCGCAGGGAAATTCGAGCAGCGCCGGCTCGCCGCGCATCGCTAGGCTGCCGCCACCTCCTTGCCGGCGCGCATCACGCGGCGCTTGAAATCCTGGTAGAGCGCGTAGATGCGCTTGAACACCGGCCCCGGGCGCCCCTCGCCGACCGGCGCTCCGTCCAGCCGAACGATTGCGAGCACCTCCTTGGAGGAGGAGCTGACCCAGATCTCGTCGGCGGCGCGCACCTCGCTCTCGGTCACGTCGCGGATCTCGAGCGCGAGGCCCGCCTCGCGCGCAAGCTCGATCACCACGTCGTAGGTGATGCCCGGCAGAATGAGGTTCGATTTCGGCGGCGCGAGGATCACGCCTTTCGACACCACGAAGACGTTGGACGCCGACGCCTCGGTGAGCCTGCCTTCGCGGAACAGGATCGTCTCGGCGGCGCCGACGTCGGCCGAGAGCTGGCGAAGGAGCACGTTGCCGATGAGAGAGAGCGACTTGATGTCGCAGCGCAGCCACCGGTAGTCCTCGGCGCTCACCGCCGGAACCCCGCTTTCCACCTGCTCGCGCGGAGGATTGACGAGCGGGTTCGACATCGCGAACACGGTGGGCTCGACCCCCGCAGGGAAGGCGTGGTCGCGCTTGGCGACCCCGCGCGTCACCTGCAGATACACGCCCTGGTCGTCGAAGCTCTGGCGCGCGATGAGCTGCGCGAGGATGTCGCGCCATTCGCGCCGCGGGTAGGGGTTGCGGATGCGCGTCTCGGCGAGGCTTCGCTCCAGGCGCGCAAGGTGCTCCTCCAACCGGAACGGCACGCGCGAATACACGGGGACGAGCTCGTAGACGCCGTCACCGAAGATGAAGCCGCGGTCGAGCACCGGCACGCGCGCTTCCTCGATCGGCAGAAACCTGCCGTTCAGAAAGACCATGGACATGTCCTCCTCACTTCAGCCACAGCCTCAGTGTATCCCAGGCACGGCCCAGGAACCCTGCCGGCGCCACGCTCTCGAGCGCGTAGACGGGGTAATCGCCGAGCGCCTTGCCGTCGAGCGCGACGTGCATCAGCGCCACGCGCTGCCCGGCCACGACCGGCGCGACCAGAGGCGAGTGCGCGAGCAGCTCCGCCTTGAGCCTGTCGGACTGGCCTTTGGGCACGGTGACCACGAAGTCGGCCGGGAATCCGGCCTTCACCTGGGCCTTGTCGCCCTTCCACACTTCGATCGCCTTCACCGCCTGGCCCTTGTCGTAGAGCTTGACCGCGTCGAAGAACTGGAAGCCCCAGTTGAGCAGCTTTTGCGACTCCTGCGCGCGCGCGGACTCGGAGGTGGAGCCGAGCAGTACCGAGAGCAGGCGCCGGGGGCCGCGGCGCGCGGAGGCGATCAGGCAGTAGCCGGCGGCCTCGGTATAGCCGGTCTTGACGCCGTCGACCGTGGGATCGAGCCACAGAAGCCGGTTGCGGTTCGGCTGCGTGATGCCGTTGTAGCGGTACTCCTTCTGGGAGTAATAGCGTCCGTATTGCGCGGGGAAGTCGCGGATCAGGGCGGATGCGAGCAGCGCGAGGTCGCGCGCGCTCGAGTAGTGCTGCGGATCCGGAAGGCCCGAGGCGTTCATGAACTTCGTGTTCTTCATGCCGAGCCGTGCCGCCTCGCGGTTCATCATCTGCACGAACACTTCTTCCGCCCCCGCCACGGCCTCCGCGAGCGCGATGCAGGCGTCGTTGCCCGATTGCACCACCATGCCCTGGATCAGCTCCTCGACCGTCACGGGCTTTCGCGGTTCGATGAACATGCGCGAGCCGGGCGCACGCCAGGCGCGCTCGGACACGACGGCCGGCTGCTCGAGCGAGAGCTTCTTCTCCTTCAGCGCGGCGAACACGAGGTACGCGGTCATGAGCTTGGTGAGCGAGGCGGGCTCGAAGCGCTCGTCGGGTTTCTCGCTCGCGATCACCTGGCCGCTCGAAAGGTCCGAGAGGATCCAGGCGCGGCCCACGACCGGGGGAGGTTGCTGCGCATGGGAGAGCGAAACGAAGAAAGGAATCAGAAGCGAAAAAAGCCTGGAAACCATGGGAATCGCGCCGGAAGAGGCGCGAATTATCGCACGACGATGAGCGGCGCGACGTTCAGCTCCGAGCGAATGCGCTCCGCGACCGGCCGTGCCTCGCCCTCCGAGCGGTAAGGCCCGAGGTGGAGGCGCCAGAGCGCACCCGCCGCGACCACATGGATCGCGTCCCGGAGCCATCCGAGCTCGCGATACACGCGCGCCCGGAAGCTCTCGGCACCCTCGCGCGCCGAAAATGCGCCCAGCTGGAGGTAGACGCTTTTCGCCTGATCCTGGCCCGATTCATTCGGAACAACGGCCTCGATGTCGACCAACGCGCTTCCGGCGTCCGCGAAGCCGAGTTTCCAGGCCGCGGCATAGGAAAGGTCGATCGCGCGATCGGCGTGGAACGGCCCGCGGTCGTTGATCCTCACCAGCACGCTCTTTCCGGTGTCCACGCGCGTCACGCGCGCGTAGCTCGGGATCGGAAGCGTCGGGTGCGCGGCGCTCATTGCGTACATGTCGTAGGGCTCGCCGCTCGAGGTCCTGCCGCCATGGAAGCGCCGCCCGTACCAGCTCGCCACGCCGCGCTGCCGGAACGGTCCCACCGCGGCAAGCGGCACGTAATCGCGCCCGAACACCTGGTAGGGGCGGTTGGCGAACCGGTGCAGCGGCTCCGCGCGCGGCGTGGGATCGGGAATGGTCGCAAGATCGGCCGGCGGGTTCTCGCCCGGCCCGTCGTCCTTGTAGTAGCCGCCGCGTGACGGAGCTGGCGAAGTTGCCGGTTCGTCGCGCTTCGAGATCACACCGCAACCCGAAACCAGCAACATCAATAACGGCACTACCCACTTCATTTCTGCTCGTACACCACGTTGCCCGCGACGATCGTGGCGCGCACGCGGCCGGCGAGCTCGTAGCCAAGGAACGGCGAGTTCTTGCCCTGGCTGCGAAGCGACTCGGGCGCGACGCGCCACGGCGCCTCCGGATCGAACACGACGAGGTCGGCCGGCGCGCCCGGGGCGATGCGCCCGCTCGGCACGCCCAGCACGCGAGCGGGCTCGCTCGTCACGCGGGCGAGCGTCTTCGCGAGCGGGAGCTTCCGCTGCGCGCCCCACTTGAGCGCGAGCGGCAGCAGGAGCTCCAGTCCCGTGGCGCCGGGCTCGGCCTCGCCGAAGGGAAGCTGCTTGCGGTCCTCGTCGACCGGCGTGTGGTCCGAGACCGCGCAGTCGATCGTGCCCTCCGCCAGCGCCGCGCCGAGCGCATCCCGGTCGCGCAGGCTCCGGAGCGGCGGCTCCAGCCGGCAATGCGAATCGAAATAGCCGATGTCCGTCTCCGAGAGGTGCACATGGTGGATGCCCACGTCGCACGTGACCGGCAGGCCCTCCTTCTTCGCCGCGCGGACCTGCTCGAGCGCCGCGGCGCTCGAGATCCGGCAAAGGTGCAGGCGCGTGCCGGTCGCACGCACGAGCTCGAGCACGCGCGCAGTCGCGATCGTCTCGGCGAACGCCGGGATTCCGGGCAGGCCCAGGCGCGTCGCCATCTCGCCGTCGTGCGCGACGCCGCCCTTCGCGAGCCACGCGTCCTCGGGCCGCAGCCACACCGCGTAGCCGAAAGTCCCGGCGTACTGCAGCGCGCGCCACAGCACCTGGGTATCCGCGATCGGCGCGTTGGCCTGCGAAAAAGCCACGCAGCCCGCCTCCGAGAGCTCGGCCATTTCGGTGAGGCGCTCGCCCGCGAGCCCCGCGGTGAGCGCGCCGATCGGATAGACACGCGCGCGTGCAAGCGATTTCGCGCGCCGGCGCAGCATGTCGACCAGCCCCGGCTCGTCGAGCGGCGGGTCGGTGTCGGGCGGGCAGGCAAGGCTCGTGACGCCGCCCGCGACCGCGGCCTCCATTTCGGAGTCGAGCGTCGCCTTGTATTCGTACCCCGGCTCTCTCAGCCGCGCCGAAAGATCGATCAGCCCCGGCGCAACGACGAGGCCTTTGGCATCGAGGGTCCGGTCGGGCTTTTCCCGGAATGGCGCAACGATGCGTCCTTCGAAGGCAAACACATCCCCAATCTCGTCCCGCCCGCTCGCAGGGTCGATCACGCGTCCGCCCCGCACGAGGATCCTCATCGGCCGCCCGCCACGATCGACATGACCGCCATGCGCACCGCGATGCCGAAGGTCACCTGCGGCAGGATCACGGAGTGCGGCCCGTCGGCGACCGAGGAGTCGATCTCGACGCCGCGGTTCATCGGCCCGGGGTGCATCACGATGGCGTCGGGCCTTGCGAGCGCGAGCTTCTCCGCGGTGAGCCCGTACTTCATGAAGTACTCCTGCGCGGAAGGCAGCAGCGCCCCGCTCATGCGCTCGCTCTGCAGCCGCAGCATCGCCACCACGTCCGCGCCCTTCAACCCCTCGCGCATGTCGTGGAACACGCGCACCCCGAGCCTGTCCACGCCCGCGGGAAGCAGCGTCTGCGGGCCGATCACGCGTACCTCGGGCGTGCCGAGCGTGGTGAGGCCGTGGATCAGCGAGCGCGCGACGCGCGAGTGCAGCACGTCGCCGACCACCGCGACCGTGAGCGCCGAGAAATCCTTCTTGTAATGGCGGATCGTGTAGAGGTCGAGAAGTCCTTGCGTAGGGTGCGCGTGCCGGCCGTCGCCCGCGTTGATCACGTGCTCGTGGGGCTTGACGTAGCGCGCGATGAGGTACGGCGCGCCGCTCGAGGCGTGGCGAACGACGAACACGTCGGCCTGCATCGCCGAGAGGTTGGCGACGGTGTCGAGCAGCGACTCGCCCTTCGTCTGCGACGAGGCGGCGATGTTCAGGTTGAAGACGTCGGCCGAGAGGCGCTTGGCGGCGATCTCGAAGGTGGTGCGGGTACGCGTGGAGGGCTCGAAGAACAGGTTGAACACGCTCTTGCCCCGGAGCAGCGGCACCTTCTTGATGTCGCGCTCGGTGACCCCTGCGAACGATTCCGCCGTATCGAGGATCCGGAGCAGCACCTCGCGCGGCAGTCCCTCGATGGAGAGCAGGTGCTGCAGCTCGCCGTTTTCGTTCAGTTGCGGGTTACGCGGCACGTTCGAGCCCGAGACTCAATCGTCCGTCGGCGGCGCGCTTCAGGCGCAGGCGCATCCCCTCGGGAACCTCGACCCGCGCGCCGCAATATTGCGCGCAGATCGGAAGCTCGCGCCCGCCGCGGTCGGCGAGCACCACGAGCGCGATGCTCTTCGGCCGTCCGTAGTCGAACAGCTCGTTCATCGCCGCGCGCGCCGTGCGCCCGGTGTAGAGCACGTCGTCGACGAGGAGCAGGTCCCGCCCTTCCACCTCGAAGGGGATGCGGGTGCGCTTGGGATCGCGCGCCAGGCCCTGGCGATGGTAGTCGTCGCGGTAGAAGGCGATATCCATCAGCCCGAGCGGTGTCGCGAGCCCGAGCATCGCGTGCAGGCGCTCGGCGAGCCACGCCCCGCCGGTGTAGAGGCCGATCATCGCGCTCGCCGGCGTCAAGTGCGCCTTCAGCTCCGCCGCGAGCCCGGGCAGGAGCGCTTCCGCGTCAGGCAGCGCGGCGCTCATGGAAGTACTGCTCGAGGATGAGGCTCGCCGCGACCGAGTCGACCGTGCCGCGGCGCTGCCTTCGGCCTCTGAGCAGGCTCTCGGCGGCGACCGAGCTGTAGGCTTCGTCGACCAGCGCCACCGGCAGACCGAAGCGGCCCGAGAGCTGCCGCGCGAAGCGCTCCACGCGCCGCGCAAGCGGGTGCGCGCCCCTGGAGGCGCCCGGAATCCCCACCACGAGCGAGCCCGGATGCCACTCCTTCAGCAGCCGCTCGATGGCGGCGAAGCCGGGCGCGGAAATCGCGGGCAGCGGATGCGCGGTGCCGAGCTCCGGCTCGCCCACCGCGACGCCAATGCGATTTGTTCCGAAGTCGAAAGCGAGGACGGTGCGGCGCGCCTTCTCAGGCATGTCCCGCTTCGTCCGCGAGGCGCGCGTAATCGAGCCCGAGCAGCTCCATCGCCGCGGGCAGCCGCTCCTCGGAGGGGATGTCGAAGATGATCGCGTCGCTCGCTTCCACGGTGAGCCAGGCGTTCTGCGAGAGCTCGTGCTCGAGCTGCCCGGCGGACCACCCGGCGTAGCCGAGGGTGACGAGGATCCGCTTCGGCCCCTCGCCGCGCCCGACCGCCTCGAGGATGTCCTTCGAAGTGGTGAGCCCGATCACGTCGCGCACCTTGAGGGTCGACTGCCAGTCGCCGGCCGGCTGATGCAGCACGAACCCCCGATCGGTCTGCACCGGGCCGCCGAAGTAGATCGGCGCGTCCGCCATGCCGCCGTCCTCGAGCGTGAGAGCGAGCCGTTCGAACAGCGCCTGGAGCGTCATGTCGATCGGCCGGTTGATGACCACACCGAGCGCGCCCTGGTCGTTGTGCTCGCAGATGTAGGTGAGAGTCCTCGCGAAGTACGGATCGGCCATGCTCGGCATGGCGATCAGGAAGTGATGCGTCAGGTTGATCGAGGACATGCGCACCGGTCATTTTACCGCATGCCCTTCGACCGCGCCGGCGGCAGCCGGTTCGGGCCCGGCGCCGCGGCGCTAGATCTCGACCATCTCGAAGTCTTCTTTTCGCGCGCCGCATTCCGGGCAGGTCCAGTTCATCGGCACGTCGTCCCAGCGCGTGCCGGGCGCGATGCCCTCCTCCGGCAGCCCCTTCTCCTCGTCGTAGACGAACCCGCAGATGAGGCACATCCACGTCCGGTACTGGATCTTCTGTTCGGTCACGAGTCGGCGCCGCGCGGCTTGCGCTAAAATGGCCCGGCATCTTAACGCATTCCCCCGCGCCTTCCGGCCGCCGCGCCGCCGCCATGGCCCAGGCCCCATCGATCGTGCTCGTGTTCGCCGCGTCCGACCCTACCGGAGGCGCCGGCATTCAGGCGGACCTGCTCACGGCGGCGAGCCTCGGATGTCACGCCGTGACGGTCCTCACCGCCCTCACGGTCCAGGATACGCAGGGAGTGTCGCGGCTTCGCGCGCTCGAGCCCGACTGGGTCACGGCGCAGGCCGAAGCGCTCCTCGGGGAGCTGCGCGTCTCGGCGATCAAGATCGGCGTGGTCGGTTCGGCGCAGAACGCCGCCGCCATCGCTTCGATCCTCGCGAGCCAACCGGAAGTTCCCGTGGTGCTCGATCCGGTGCTTGCCTCGGGGCGCGGCGATTCGCTCGCCGACGCGGGCGCCGCGAAAGCGCTGCGCGAACTCCTTCTGCCGCGCGTCACTGTCGCCACCCCCAATACGATGGAGGCGCGCGCGCTCGGCGGAATGGAGGCGATGCTCGGCACCGGCTGCAGGTACGTGCTCGTCACCGGCACGCACGCGCAAACGCCCGAGGTGGTGAACGCGCTCTACGGCCGCGAGGGGCTGGTGCGCGAAGATCGCTGGCCGCGGCTCGCCGGGAGCTTTCACGGCTCGGGCTGCACGCTCGCCTCGGCCCTTGCGGCCGGACTGGCGAAGGGGCTCGAGGTGCCCGAGGCGGCGCGCCAGGCGCAGGCTTACACCTGGCAGGCGCTTGCCGCGGGCTTTCGGCCCGGAAGCGGACAATGGCTGCCGGACCGGCTTTTCGGAACGCGGCAGGTCCCGAAGTGAAGCTGCGCGGACTGTACGCAATCACGCCGGACATCCCCGATCGGCAAGCGCTCGTCGAGCGCGTACGCGAAGCGCTCGAAGGAGGCGTTGCCGCCTTGCAGTATCGCTGCAAGACTTTGACGGGTTGGCAACGGCTGGGCGAAGCGAAAGTCTTGGCTTCCCTCTGCCACGCGAAGGGAATACCGCTCATCGTCAACGACGACCTCGAAATCGCGCTCGCGGCCGCGGCCGACGGGGTGCACCTGGGGCGCGAGGACGGAAATCCCGCGCAGGCACGCGCACGTCTGCCCGCCGGCAAGTTCCTCGGCGTCTCCTGCTACGACTCGCTCGAGGCGGCGCGCGCGGCGGCCACGGCGGGCGCCGATTACGTCGCCTTCGGCAGCGTCTATGCCTCTGGCACGAAGCCTGCGGCGGTGCGCGCGCCGCTCGCGCTCTTCGGCCAGGCGCGTACGATCGGCGTTGCGCTCGTCGCCATCGGCGGCGTCACCCTCGAGCGCGTGCCGGCGCTGATCGCCGCCGGGGCGGATGCCGTCGCCGTACTATCGGACCTGTTCGACGCACCCGACATCCGCGCGCGCGCGCGCGCCTACACGGAGCTCTTTCGATGACCACCCGCAGCGAAGCGCTCTTCGAGCGCGCCCGCGAACGCATCCCGGCCGGCGTCAACTCGCCCGTGCGCGCCTTCGGCGCCGTGGGCGGCACGCCGCCCTTTTTCGAGCGCGCCTCGGGCGCGCACCTGTGGGACGCCGACGGCCGGCGCTACATCGACTACGTGGGCTCGTGGGGCCCGATGATCGCGGGACACACCCATCCGGCGGTGGTCGAGGCGGTACAGGCGGCGGCCGCGCGAGCGCTTTCCTTCGGCGCGCCCACCGAGGCCGAGATCGAGCTTGCCGAGTCGATCTGCCGGCTCGTACCCTCGATCGAGATGGTGCGGCTCGTGTCCTCGGGAACGGAAGCGACCATGACCGCGATCCGGCTTGCGCGCGGTTTTACCGGCCGCAGCCTCATCGTCAAGTTCGAGGGTTGCTACCACGGCCACGCCGACAGCCTGCTCGTGAAAGCGGGTTCCGGGGCACTCACCTTCGGCAACCCTTCTTCCGCCGGCGTGCCCGCCGAAACCGCCGCGCACACCGCCGTTCTCGGCTACAACGGTCTGGCCGGAGTGAAGCAGTTCTTCGACCGAAACGGACCCCAGGTCGCGGCCGTGATCGTGGAACCGGTCGCGGGAAACATGAACCTGGTGCTGCCGCATCCGGACTTTCTTCCGGAGCTCCGCGCCCAATGCACGAGGCACGGCGCAGTGCTGATCTTCGACGAGGTGATGACGGGCTTTCGCGTAGCGCTCGGCGGCGCGCAGGCGCGCTACGGCATCCGGCCCGACCTCACCACGCTTGGCAAGGTGATCGGCGGCGGCCTGCCGGTGGGCGCGGTCGGCGGCCGGCGCGAGATCATGGAGAGAATCGCCCCGCTCGGTCCCGTCTACCAGGCCGGCACATTGTCGGGAAATCCTGTGGCCGTCGCAGCAGGCCTTGCGACGTTGAAGCTCGTCGAAGAAATGGATTTTCAAGCCAGGATTGAAAAGACCACTCAATCTCTGGTCGAAGGGCTCAATTCGGAAGCAAAGAAAGCGAAGGTCGTATTTTCGGCGCAATCGATCGGCAGCATGTTCGGGCTGTATTTCCGCGCCTCGCCGCCGACCTCTTTCGCCGAGGTCATGCAGTGCGACAAGGGGCGCTTCAACCGGTTCTTCCACGCCATGCTCGCGCGCGGCGTGTACCTCGCGCCCTCGGCCTACGAGGCCGGCTTCGTCTCGGCGGCGCACGGCCCGGCCGAGATCGAGGCGACGCTCGCCGCGGCAAGGGAGGCGTTCAAGGCCTAGCCCAGCTTGAGCAGTTGGAGGTTCATTCTCGGGATTTCCGCGAAGTTGGGT
>JBBINV010000017.1:0-8516 GCA_037443705.1 Betaproteobacteria bacterium
GCCCTTCGCGTACTCGGCGTCGGTGTGGATCGAGTTGTAGTCGCCCGAGAGCCCGGCGAATGCGACCACATCGGCCTCGGTAACGGTGCGCGCCGCAGTCGTGAGCGTCTCTCCTGCCTCGAAGTCCTCTATGTACTTGGGCATCGCTTCACTCCTTCCTCCGTACGATCAGCGCATCCACCGCGACGACCTGCGCGGCGCTGCAACGCAAGGGGTTCACGTCGAGCTCCTCGATCTCGTCCCGCAGGTCCGCAACGAGCTCGGACACGCGCACGATCGCCTCGGCGAGCCGGTCGAGGTCGACGGCTGGCTGGCCGCGAAACCCGTTCAGCAAGGGGAAGCCCTTCAGGCGGCGAAGCATGTCGAAGGCCTCGATTCTCGACACCGGCGCGAGCGCGGTGACGCTGTCCTTCAGAAGCTCCACCAGCACGCCGCCCGAGCCGACCACCACGAGCGGCCCTACCTGGGGATCTACGCGGCCGCCCACGATCGCCTCGGTTCCCGGGACCATCGGCTGGACGACGACGCCGTGAATCTGCGATTCGGGTGCAGCTTTTCCCGCATTCGCCATGATTTCATTGAACGCAATCTCAAGGCTCCCGGCGTCTGCAACATTCAGCCGAACCACGCCGGCTTCTGTCTTGTGCGCGAGCGCCGGCGACTCGACCTTGAGCGCCACCGGAAATCCGAAATCGCGCGCAGCCGCAAGCGCTTCTTCCATGCTCGCCGCGAGCCTCTCCTCCACCACCGGCACGCCGTAGCACGCGAGCACGCGCTTCGCCTCGCGCTCCGTGAGGGTCTTGGAGGATCGAGAGAGGATCGATCGCGCGGCCTGCGCCGCGTCCGACGGCGAAATCCTGCCTTCCGATGAGAACCCCTTGCCTCCCGAACGCTCATGCCAGGCCGCGAGCGCGGCAAAGCAGCGCTCCATCGAGCGAAAGAGCGGGATGCGCTCGTCGGCCTCGTACTCCTGTGCGCCCGGGCCCTGCAGCCATTCGGAGACCCAGACCACCACGACCGGCTTCTCCTGCTCGCGCGCGAGCTGCGCGATGAGCTGCGTGCGTACGTTGCTCACTTCGACCGTCGCGACCGTCATCGGCAGCACGAGCGTGCCGTATTCGGGGTCGGCGAGGATCGCGCGGCAGCAGGCGCCGAACGATTCGGGGTTGCTGAGCACCTGTCCGGTAGGATCGCAGGGATTGCGCGCAGCGCCGAACTCCGGCACCAGGCGGCGCAGCGCCTCGCGTGTGACCTCGCCCGGCTGCGGCATCGGAACGCCGTGCACGGCCGCTTTATCCGCGGCCATCACGCCCGCGCCGCCCGATCCGGAGATCACCGCAACGCCGCGCGCGGACGGCGCGCCCGCCACCGAGAAGAACTTGGCATACTCGACGAGTGCCTCGTAGTCGTCGACCGGCACGAACCCCGCGCGCTCGAAGAGCGCTTTCCAGGCAGCCGCCGAGCCGGCGAGCGAACCGGTGTGCGAGCGCGCGGCGGCCGCCCCCGCCTCGCTCGTGCCGAGCTTGAACACCACGACCGGCTTCCCGGCACGGCGCGCGCGCTCGCCCGCCTCGAGCAGGCGCGCCGCGGAGGGTACGCCCTCGAACAGGCACGCGATCGCGCGCACCTCGGGGTCCTCGGCAAGGGCGCCCACGAGATCCGCCACGTCCACGTCGGCGGAGTTCCCCGCGGAGAAGAAACAGCGGATGCCGAGCGCGCGCTCGCTCGCCTGCGCGAGCGAATAGCCGAGCGCGCCCGACTGACTCACGATCGCGATCGGGCCGGTACGCCCGGGCATGCGCGCGTACTCGGGGATGAAGGTCATCCCGGCGCGCAGCGCGTGGTTGACGAGCCCCATGCAGTTCGGGCCGAGCATCGGCATTCCGGCTGCGCGCGCGATCGCCGCGAGACGCTGCTGCGCCGCCGAGCGCCCGGTTGCGTCCATCTCGCCGTAGCCCGAGGCGTACACGATCGCCGCACCCGCGCGCGCCGCAGCCGCCTCCTCGAGCGCGGCTTCCACGCCTTCGCGCGGCACCGAGATCACGACGCAATCGGGAGGCTCCGGGAGCGCCGCTACCGACGGGTGGCAGGGCCGCTCGCCGATCCGGTCGTATTTCGGGTTGACGAGGTAAAGCCTGCCCCGGTAGTGCGCCAGATTCTCGAGCGTGCGCATCGCGAACGAACCCGCGCGCGGCGACGCGCCGACGATCGCGACCGAACGCGGCGCGATCAGGCGCTCGAGTTCGGCCCGCGTGTACGCTCCTCGCTCCCTCATCCCGCGGCTATACTAGCAGCGGATATTTCCGGGGAACTCCCATGAACGTGAAACAGCTGCTCGACCTGCACGGCCGCACCGCTCTGGTCACCGGCGGATCGCGCGGCCTCGGCCTTCAGATCGCGGAGGCGCTCGGCGAGGCGGGCGCGAAACTCGCGCTCACCGCGCGCAAGAAGGACGAGCTCGACGGCGCGGTCGCGCACCTGGCGAAGCTCGGCATCGAGGCGCACGCCTTTGCCTGCGACATCGGCAAGCGCGAGAGCATTGCGCCCGTCGCGGAAGCGATCCTGGCGAGGTTCGGCACAGTGAACATTCTCGTCAACAACGCCGGCGCCACCTGGGGCGCCCCCGCCGAGGACCACCCGCTCGAGGCCTGGGACAAGCTCGTCAACCTCAACCTGTCCGGCGCTTTCATCCTGACCCAGATCATCGGGAAGAAGTCGATGATCCCGGCGCGCTGGGGACGGATCGTCAATGTCGCGTCGATCGCCGGTCTCATGGCAAGCGACCCTCGCATCGTGAAGACCGTGGCCTACAATGCGACCAAGCACGGCGTGGTCGGCATGACGCGCCAGCTCGCCGCCGAATGGGGGCAGTACGGCATCACCGCGAATGCGATCTGCCCCGGGTTCTTCCCCTCCAGGATGACCAGGGGCACGCTTGACACCCTCGGCAAGCTCGTGATGGAGGCGACGCCCACCGGGCGCCTCGGGAACGAGGACGACCTCAAGGGCCTTGCGCTCCTG
Organism: Betaproteobacteria bacterium; assembly: GCA_037443705.1. Lineage (GTDB taxonomy): Bacteria > Pseudomonadota > Gammaproteobacteria > Burkholderiales > SG8-39 > 2-02-FULL-66-14. The sequence continues at coordinate 3,022 of JBBINV010000017.1, forward strand.
CTCGCCTCAGAAGCCGCGCGCCATATCACCGGCCAGGCGATCGCGGTAGACGGCGGCGCGAGCATCATCTGATGCCGGCAGGCGTCTCCCCTGAAGTCGCCGAGTTCGTCAAGCGCATCCGCTTCGCCGAGCATCTGGGCGTGAGGATCGACTCGCTCGAGAAGGGCGTCGCGCGCCTTTCGCTCGAGGTGAAGCCGGAATTCACCACCAGCTGGGGAACGGTCCACGGCGGCGCGGTGCTGTCCCTGCTCGACATCACGCTCTCGATGTCGGCGCGCACGCTCTTCGACCCTCCGCGCTCGATCATGACGATCGGCCTCTCCACGCAGTTCATCGGCACTGCCGCCGGCGTCTTGCGCGCCGAGGGCCGCGTCCTGCGCGCAGGAAAATCGACGATCTTCTGCGAGGGCGAGGCGCGCGACGACGGGGGCGGTCTCGTCGCCAAGGCGATCGGCACGTTCAGAGCGCGCGAGCCGAAGTGAAGTATCGCCGCCCGCTCCAGAGCCACCCGAGGCCCGCCGCCTGCGCGAGCCACGGAATGCCGAGCGCCCACGGATACGCGCTGGCCGGGTAACCTGTCTCGGTCTGAGGCCAGAGGTTGAGCACCAGCCCTATGGCCCACTGCCCGCTGAACATGCCGATGAAGACGAATACGTTCAACGCCGTGTTCACGCGCCCGGCCATTTCCTTCGGGTAGCGGCGCGAGAGCAGCGAATACGACAGTGTCACGGCCGTCGCGCAGCCGAAGAACAGCGACCAGAGCAGCATCGCGCCCGACCCGGCCCCGAGGATCAGCAGGGCAAGGCAAAGCGAGGCCGCCGCGACGGCGCCCGCGAGCAGCGGCAGCGCGCTGCGGCCCCGGCGTGCGAGCGCGTCCGCCGCGCGGCCGAATCCGACGTAGCCGGCGAGCATCGCCAGGCTGAAGACGAGCAGCGCGCGCGCAACCTGGGCCGGCGTGTAGCCGGCGACATCGCGCAGCCAGGTCGCGACCCACAGGGTCTGCAGCGCCACTGCCGCCATCTGGCTCGCGCCGATTGCGAGCGCCGCGCGCCAGAACGCCGGGTCGCGCGCGATGGCAGCGAAGCCGCGAAGCTGCTCCCGGAGCGGCTCGGACTTCCGATTCGCCGTGCGTTCCGGGACGGCGAGAAACAGCACCAGGCTTACCGCAATGGTCAGGAAAACGATGCCGTAGAAGACCTCGCGCCAGTGCAAGAACCGCAGCATCATCTCCAGGGGCACGGTGACGGCGATCGCGCCGAGCATGCCGGAAGCGAAGGCCACGCCGTTCATGGTCGCGATGCGCTCGGACGGATACCACAGGGCGAACGCGGAGAACGCCGACATGAGGCACCCCGACACTCCCAGCCCGATCAGGGCGCGCGCGAGCGTCAGCTCGGCCGAAGAGGCCGAAAGGGCGAACCATCCGCCCCCCGCCGCCGCGACGAGCAGGAGCGTGCCGTTGACGCGCCGCGGGCCGAAGCGGTCGAGAAGCAGGCCGAGCGGAAGCTGGAACAGCGCGAACGAGAAGAAGTAGATCCCCGTCAGGAACCCGAGCTCCGCGGCCGAGAGCCCGAACTCGCCCGCGATCTGCGGCCCGACGATCGCGTTGACCGACCGGTAGACGTACGAAACGAAGTAGCCCGCGAGAAACGGGAAGGTTACGCGGAGAAGAACAGGGACGGACCCCGGAGCGCGAATAACGGGGTCTGTCCCTATCTTCTCTCCAGCCCGCCGAGGTAGAAGCGGTTCCAGGTCGGGCTGATGACGAGCTCGTTGACGCAGGTGCGCGCCGGCATCGTCGCGACGAAGAGGATCGCGGCGCCCAGATCCTCGGGCTGCGCCATCCTCGCGCGCTCCTCGGCCGAGGGCGGGACGGGGCGCTTCTCCATGATCGGGGTGGCGACCTCGCCCGGCAGGATCGAAGTCGCGCGGATGCCGTTCGCGCACTCCTCCATGTTGATCGACTCGGTGACCGCGATCACCGCGCGCTTGGTGGCGTTGTAGGCGGGGCCGGTGAGCTGGCTCGCGTAGCGCCCGGCCCAGGACGAGACGTTGATGATCACGCCGTCCTGCCTGCGGCGCATGCCCGGGATCACCGCATGGCAGCAATAGAACAGGCCCGAGAGGTTCACCGCCACCACCTCGTCCCAGCCCTCGAGCGTCATGGTCGCGAAATTGCGCTTCGCGCCGGCGATGTTGGTGCCCGCGCTGTTGACCAGGATGTCGATGCGTCCGTGGCGCTTCTCGATCTGCGCGGCGGCGGCCACGACCGCGCGCCTGTCGGTCACGTCCAGCGGGACCGCTTCGGCGCTCCCCGCCGACCGGATTTCCTCCAGCCCCGCGCGGTTCGTCCGCTCGTTGCGCCCCGAGATGACCACGTGCGCGCCGGCGCGCGCGAGCTCGATCGCGCCCGCGAGACCAATGCCGCTGCCGCCGCCCGTGATCCAGGCGACCTTACCGCCGAGCGTACTGGGCTGCACCGAAGAGGTTCTCCCTTTCCTTGTCGCTCATCTGCGCGGGCGTGCGCCGGCGGTCCGCGAGCACCTGCAGCGCGCGCTGCACCGCCGGGCGCTCGAGGATCGCGTCGCGCCAGCGCTTCACCGCCGGGTACTCCCCGATGTCGACCCCCTGGCGCTCGGGAAACCGCAGCCACGGCACGGTCGCGATGTCCGCAATGGTGTACTCGTCACAGGCGAGGTAGCGCGACTGCCCGAGCTGGCGCTCGACCACGCCGTAGAGGCGATTGGCCTCGTTCCTGTACCGGCTCATCGCATAGGGAATCTTCTCCGGCGCGTAACCGAGGAAGTGGTGCGCCTGCCCGAGCATCGGCCCGATGTGGCCCATCTGGAACATCACCCACTGCATCACCTTCCAGCGCAGCGCGAGGTCCTGCGGCAGGAACCGGCCGGTTTTCGATGCGAGGTAGAACAGGATCGCACCCGATTCGGCGAGCGCGAGCGGCTTGCCGCCGGGGCCGTCCGGATCGACGATCGCCGGCATCTTGTTGTTGGGCGAGATTTTCAGGAACTCGGGCTTGAACTGGTCGCCCGCGCCGATGTCGACCGGGTGCACGCGGTAGGGCGTGCCGGTCTCCTCCAGCATGATGTGGATCTTGTGTCCGTTGGGCGTAGGCCAGGTGTAAAGATCAATCATCCTCGTAGACCACCACGGTTCCCGCGATCTTGTCGTGAAAGCCCTGCTTGCGCCGGTCGACCGCGATCCAGAGGAATCCGAGGCCCAGCGGCAGCATCGAGACGACATACGCCACGTAGCGGAGCACGAGCTTGCCGGTGGCCGGCGTCGCGCCGGTCTTCGCATCCACGATTCTCGCCGAAACCGCCATCTTGCCAGGAGTGGCGCCGCGGTACTTCCAGAACGCGATCACCGCGATCGCCGGCAGCACCACCTGGAGCGCGAAATCCCAGAAACCGGCGAGCCCCCCGCCCTCGGCCGCTCGCACGACGTAATCGCGCCCGTAGACCGCGAGCAGCAGCGGCACGATCACCACGAGCAGGATCAGGGTGTCGATCAGCGCCGCGACCACGCGCTTCCAGAAGCCGACGTGCTCCCGGCGCGCCGGCGCGGCCTCAGGCGAGCCTGACGAGCTGCTTTCCAAAGTTCTCGCCCTTCAGCAGCCCGATCAGGCCGCGCGGCGCGCTCTCGATTCCCTCCAGCACCGACTCGCGGTACTTGAGCTTGCCGGCGGCGAGCATTGCGCCGAGCGCCTTGAGCGCCTCGCTGTAGCGGTCCTTCCAGTCGAACACGATCATGCCCTGCACCCTGATCCGGTTCACGAGGATCGAGCGGAACATCTTCACGCCCGTGGCTTCGGTCGCGTTGTAGTCGGCGATCAGGCCGCACACAATCATGCGCGAGAACGGGTTCATGAGCCGCAGCAGCACGTCGGTGGTCTCGCCGCCCACGTTCTCGAAGTAGACGTCGACGCCCTTCGGGCAGGCTTCCTTCAGGTCGCGGTAGAGGTTTCCGGCCTTGTAGTCGACGCAGGCGTCGAAGCCGAGGTCCTTCACGACGTAATCGCACTTCGCCCGGCCCCCCGCGATTCCTACCGCGCGGCAGCCGGCCGCCTTCGCGAGCTGGCCTGCGACGCTTCCGACGGCGCCCGAGGCGGCGGACACGACCACCGTCTCGCCCTTCTGCGGCTTGCCGATCTCGTTCAGCCCGAAGTACGCCGTCATCCCCGGCATGCCCAGGCATCCGAGGTAGTACGAGAGCGGCGCGCGCCCTTCGTCGACCCTGGAGATCTCGTCGCCCCTGGCACAGCCGTAGAGTTGCCAGCCCAGCTGTGTAAGCACCTTGTCTCCCGCCTTCAGGGAAGGAAACTTCGACTCCACCACTTCCCCGACCGTCTGGCCCTGCATCACCTCGCCCACCTCGACGCCCTTGGCGTAGCTCTTCTGCTGGCTGATGCGGCCGCGCATGTACGGGTCGAGCGACAGCCACAGATTTCTCACCAGCACCTCGCCCGCCTTCGGCGCCGGCACCGGCGATTCGACCAGCTTGAAGTTGCTTTCCGTCACCCACCCGGTCGGGTGGCTTGCGAGCGTCCAGGCCTTGTTGGTGTTCATGTCGCTTGAACCGCGAATCCTTTCTAGGAAAGCCGTGCAAATCGAGCCAGATGATGATCCGCGTCGCCGAACTGCTGCGCGATCACGGTGAGGCGCCGGAACGTGTGCGAGACCTTGAGCTCCTCGGTCATGCCCATGCCGCCGTGGAGCTGCACCGACTCCTGGCTGATGAGGCGCGCATTGTCGGCGATCTTGATCTTGGCGGCCGAAACGGATCGCGATCTGTCTTTTTCGCTCGACGATTGATCCATCTTCGAACAGGCGAGGCAGGCCATGGATCTTGCCTGCTCGTAGGCGACGAACATGTCGACCATGCGGTGCTGGAGCGCCTGGAAGGTGCCGATCGGAACGCCGAACTGCTTGCGCGTCTTCAGGTACTCGAGCGTGGCGTCGCAGGCGAATTTCATCGCCCCTACGCCTTCCGCGCACACGAGCGCGGCGCCGAAATCGTGCGCCTCCTCGAGCGCCGCCTGCGCATCCGCGCCGCCCAGCGGCTCGCCCTTCGCACCCGCGAGGACGACGTCGGCGGTGCGCATCGCGTCGAGCGTGCGGTGCGCCGTAAGCTTCGCCTCCTTCGGCTCCACGACGAAGAGCCCGATTCCCGAGGGCGTGCGCGCCGAGACCAGAAGCCGCTCCGCCATCGGTGCGCCAAGCACGGCGCGCTTTTCGCCCGAAACTGCCCATCCGCCGCCCGCGGGCTTCGCCACCGTGTTGACGAACGCCGGGTTGTAGCGCGCGCCCTTCTCCGCATGCGCGAGCGCGAGCCTGAGCTTTCCCTGTACCACCTGCGGGAGGATCGCCTTCTTCTGCGCGTCGCTCCCCAGGCGCGCCACGAGCCGGCCCGCCAGAAGCGTGGGCAGGATCGGCTCGACCACGAGCGCCTCGCCGAACGCCTCCATGACGCCCATC
>JBBINV010000017.1:8531-55596 GCA_037443705.1 Betaproteobacteria bacterium
AGGTCCACCGCGCCGCCGCCGAAGCCGCCGTAATCCGGCGAGAACGGCAGCCCCGTCACGCCCATCGCGGCGAGCTGCGCCCAGACCTCGGGGCTCCAGCCCGCACTCGAGGCGACGATCGCCTTGCGCTTCTCGAAGTCATATTCCTTGCCGAGATACCGCCGCACCGAGTCTGCGAGCAGCTGCTGCTCTTCGTTGTAATCGAAATTCATCGTCAGAGCCCCAGGGTCATCTTGGAGATGATGTTGCGCTGAATCTCGTTCGAGCCCGCGTAGATCGTGGTCTTGCGCATGTTGCAGTAGCGCTTCGCGAGCCCCGTGAACTCGTCTCCGGCCGCCGGGTCGATCGCCTGCATCATCAGCTCGGTGAGCGACTGCTGGATCTCGGTGCCCTTGATCTTGAGCATCGAGACGTCCGCGCCCGGCGGCTGGCCGGTACGCCGCATGCGGTCAAGAAACCGCAGGTTCGTGATCTCGAGCGCCATCAGCTCCACCTCCAGGCGCGAAAGCCGGTCGCGAAAGCGCGGGTCCTCCAGCATCGGCCGGCCGTCGTCGCCGGTCTGCGCCGCGGCGAAGCTCTTGAGCCTGGCGAGCTCGCGCTTGGATGCCCCGATGCGCCCCGTGTTCATGCGCTCGTGCCCGAGCAGGTATTTCGCGACCGTCCAGCCCTTGCCTTCTTCGTGCACCAGGTTCCCGGCCGGCACCTTCACGTCGTCGAAGAAGACCTCGTTCACCTCGTGGCCGCCGTCCATGAGAATCAAGGGGCGCACCGTGATCCCGGGTGTCTTCATGTCGATGAGCAGGAAGCTGATTCCTTCCTGCTTCTTCGCCATGTTGGAGTCGGTGCGCACGAGGCAGAAGATCCAGTCGGCGTAGTGCCCGAGCGTGGTCCAGATCTTCTGGCCGTTGACCACGTAGTGATCGCCGTTTCTCTGGGCCTTCGTCTTGAGGGACGCGAGGTCCGATCCCGAGCCCGGCTCGGAATAGCCCTGGCACCAGAAATCGTCGCCGTTGTAGATGCGCGGCAGGAACCGCTTCTTCTGCGCCTCGCTGCCGAACCGGAGCAGCACCGGCCCGCACATTGCGAGGCCGAACGGAATGAGCGGCGGCGTGCCGGCGTAGCCGCACTCCTCCTCGAAGATGTAGCGCTTCACCACGTTCCATCCGGTGCCGCCCCACTCCTCCGGCCAGGCGGGCGCGACCCAGCCTTTCCTGGCGAGGATCCGGTGCCACCGCAGCAGGTCCTCGCGCCCGAGCTCCTCGTAGTTCGCGACCTTGTCGCGCAGGTCCTGCGGCAGGTTGGCGCCGAGCCAGCCGCGCACCTCGTCGCGGAACGCGAGCTCTTCCTGGGAATAGTTGAGGTCCATGATCCCCTCCGTCGGACAGCAAGTGTACTGCGCCGCAATGCCCGGCGGGGACTCCCGGCCGGCGGCGTTTCGAACGCGGCGCAGCGCGCGCCCGGGATGGTAAGATTATTACTTCTTCGAAGTATTACTGGAGCGACCGATGCGCATCACAAGCAAAGGCCAGGTCACCATTCCGCAGCGCATACGCGAGCAGGCCGGTCTGCTTCCGGAGACCGAGGTCGAGTTCGAGATCGTGCGGGGCCGCGTCACGCTGCGACCGAAGGGAAAGCGCGTTTCGCCCGGCAAGGCGGCGGTGGCGCGCCTGCGCGGCTCGCTCAAGCACCTCAGGCGCTCGACCGACGAGCTGATGGCCCTGACGCGCGGCGAGGATTGAGGCGGCTTGATCCTCGTCGACACCAATGTCCTGATCGACGTGGCGGTCGACGATCCTGCCTGGGGTCGCTGGTCGGGCGAGCAGCTCGCGGCGGCGCGCGACGCGGATGGTGTCGCGATCAACGCAATCGTCTACACGGAACTTTCCGTGCATTTCGACACCGTGGAGGCGCTCGAATCGGCGCTCTCGCTCTTCCGCTTCGAGCGGCTGCACCTGCCCTGGGAGGCCGCATTCGTCGCCGCCAAGGCCTTCAAGCGTTACCGCCAGAGCGGCGGGGGCAAGTCCTCGCCGCTCCCCGACTTCTTCATCGGTGCGCACGCGGCCGTCTCCGGGCTGGCGTTGCTGACCCGCGACCCGCGCCGCTACCGCCGGTACTTTCCGAAGGTCCGGCTGATCGCCCCGGCCTAGAAGCCGGGCGCGCCGGCGCCCCTACAGGATCGTCACCCCGCCGTCGGCCACGATCACCTGCCCGGTGACGAACGCGGCGGCATCGGAGGCGAGGAACACCGCGATGCCGCCGATGTCGCGCGGCTCGCCCAGGCGCCGGAGCGGCGTGGCCGCCTCGCGCTCCCTGCGGCGCTTGTCGTCCTCCCAGAGCGCGCGCGCGAACTCGGTCCTGATCAGGCCCGGCGCGATCGCGTTGACGCGGACGTTCTTCGGCCCCCATTCGGCGGCGAGGTTTCGAACCAGCTGGTGGTCGGCGGCCTTCGAGATGCCGTAGGCGCCGATCACGGTGTTGCCGAGGAGCCCCGCGATCGAGCCCACGACGATGAAGCTCCCGCCGCCCCGCCCGGCCATGCCCGGGAGCGTGAGGTTCGCGAGCCAGAGCACGCTCTTCACGTTGTTCAGGAATACCTTGTCGAAGGTCTCGTCCGGCAGCCCGGCGAGGGGCCCGTAGTACGGATTCGCCGCCGCGTTCGCCACCGCGATGTCGATCCGTCCCCAGCGGGCAAGAGTGTTTTGAACCAGCGATTCGAGCTCCTCGCGCCGCGACACGTTGCACGGTTGCGCGAGCACCGGCCAACCCTGGCTCTCGAAAGCTTCTCTTGTTTCGTTGCATGCCTGCGCCTTGCGGCTCGAAACCGCCACCTTTGCTCCGGCGCGCGCCAGCTCCTCGGCGATCGAGCGGCCGATACCGCGGGTGGAGCCCGTGACCAGCGCCACCTTGCCCGCGAGGCTGAATAGCGAAGTCGTCACGTGGTTTCGATATGTGAAATATGGATCGGCTAAGTTGACACGCCTGCGCCGCGAATGGAATATCGAAACGCGAAATACCTGCGCAGCCCCGCACCGGCAACGAACAAGCCCGAGGAGACAGACCCATGGGTGCACCAGAACCCACCGCCCCCCTTTCCCATGCCGCTCCCGCCTACAGCTACGAGCACGAGGGCGACCGCCAGTTCGCCACCACTCTCGCGCGCGGGCTGGAGGTGCTGCGCTGCTTCACGCCGCTCGAGCCGATGCTCGGCAACAAGGAAATCTCGGTGCGAACGGGGCTTCCGAAGCCGACCGTTTCGCGCCTGACCTACACGCTCACGAAGCTCGGCTACCTGAGGCACAACATGCGGCTCGGCAAGTATCAGCTCGGCTCGGCAGTGCTCTCGATCGGGTATCCGCTGCTCGCCTCGATGAGCCTGCGGCAGATCGCGCGCCCGCACATGAAGGAGCTCGCCGACTCGTGCAACGGCTCGGTGTCGATGGGCATCCGCGACCGCTTGAACATGGTGTTCGTGGAATCCTGCCGCAGCGGCTCGAGCGTGACGCTGCCCGACATCGGGACCGCGGTGCCGATCGCGCAGGCTGCGATGGGGCGGGCGTATCTGTTCGCGTGCTCGCCGGCGGAGCGCGAGGCGGTGCTCAACCAGATGAAGGTGAAGGAGCCCGAGATGCTGCGCCGGCACAAGGCGCAGATCGACAAGGCACTCGAGGACATCCGCACGCGCGGCTTCTGCAGCTCGGTGGGCGAGCTGCGGCGCGAGGTGCACGCCGTGGGCGTGCCGATGCGCCGCACGGTCGACGGCGAGATCATTTCGTTCAACTGCGGCGTGCCGGCGTTCCTGCTGAAGAAGGGCCAGCTCGAGGAGGAGATCGGGCCGCGCCTGGTCGCGATGGTGCGCAACGTCGAAGCGGCGGTCGGGATTCATTGAAGGAAGATCCTTCGCCCGTGCTGGAGTCGCGCCACGGGCGCGTGCTCTCGCTCGTGTTCAACAACCCCGGGCGCCGCAACGCGCTGCGGCCCGAGACCTCGCAGACGATGGCGAAAGCCATCCGGCTCGCAGCCGAGGACGAAGGCGTCGGCGCGGTGGTGATCTCGGGCGCGGGCGGGCACTTCTGCGCCGGCGGCGACCTCCGGTCGCTCGGCGAGGCGCGGCGCGGCAGGCGCCAGCACCTCTACGAGCGGATCGCCCGCCTGAACGAATTCGTGCGCGCGATCCGGCAATGCGAGCGGCCGGTAATCGCCGCGATCGAGGGCCACGCCGCGGGCGCGGGCTGCGTGATCGCGCTCGCCTGCGACCTGATCGTCGCCGCCGAGGACGCGCAGTTCACGATGGCCTACGTGAAGGCGGGGCTCAACCCGGACGGTGCCGGGACGTGGTTCCTCTCGCGCGCGCTGCCGCGCCAGCTCGCCGCCGAGATGGCGCTGACGGGCGTAGCGGCGGGCGCACGGCGACTCGCGGAGCTGGGTGCGGTCAACCGCATCGCGCCGAAGGGAAAGGCGCTCGCGGAAGCGCTCGACTGGGCCGCGAAGCTCGCCGCGGGTCCGCCGCGCGCGAGCGCGCGCATCAAGCGGCTCCTGAACGAAGCGCCGAAGCACGATTACGAGCAGCACCTCGAGCTCGAGCGCGAGCTGATGGTCGAGGCGCTCTCGGGCGAGGAGGCGGGCGAAGGCATCGCCGCGTTCCTGGAGAAACGGCCCGCCCGATTCAGGAGTACGTGATCGCGTCGCGCCGGCCGGGCCGGTCCAGGTGCGGGATCGTGTTGAAGCTCACGCAGTGCACGGCGCGCTCGTTGAAGGCGAGTTCGCTCACGCTGGCGTTGCGCGCCTGGAGATTGAGATCCACGATCCGGCGGGGGGCCGCCCCGAGCACCGAGCCGAAGAGCGCCGAGATCGGGCCGCCCGAGCTCACCACGAGCACGCGCCGCGCGCCCCCCGCGCGCGCGGCATCGAGCGCGGCGCGTGCACCGGCCACGAACTCGCGAAACGCTCGATGACCGGGCGGCGCGAGCAGCCCGTCGGCCCACCGGTAGAGCACCTCGCGCAGCAGCCGGAAGTGCGCGCGGCGGTCCGAATGCCCGGGCGCGTAGGTAACGCCGCGCGATTCGGCGTAGGCCGCGACGAGCAACTCGGCCTGATACTCGTCCAGCCCCGGGATCGGCTCCGCCCCGGGAACGCCCGGACAGGTTTCGGCGATGCCCTGCAGGGTTTCGCGGTGCCGGCGCAGTGTCCCCGTCAGCACCCGGTCGAACGCCATGCCGCGCTCGGCGAAATATTCGCCCAGCCAGCGCGCCTGCCGGTGTCCCAGATCGGTCAGCCGGTCGTAGTCGTCGGTCCCGAACGCAGCCTGAGCGTGCCGCACCAGAATCAGTTCCGCCATGGCTTGCTACCATAGCGCATGGGACCGCTCGAAGGCATCCGCGTGATCGAGTTCGAGGCGATCGGGCCGGGGCCGTTCGCGGGGATGCTGCTTGCCGACATGGGCGCGGACGTGCTCCTCGTCGACCGTGCGCAGGAAAGCGAACTCGGGTTGAAACGCGAGCGCTGGATGGACGTGATGATGCGCGGCAAACGCTCGGTGACGCTCGACCTGAAGTCCGAGCGAGGCCGCGAAGCGGCGCTGCGGCTCGCCTCGCGCGCCGACATCCTGATCGAGGGTTTCCGACCCGGAGTGATGGAGCGGCTGGGGCTCGGGCCGGAACCGGCGCTCGCGCGCAACCCGCGCCTGGTCTACGGGCGCATGACCGGCTGGGGCCAGGACGGCCCCCTCGCCTCGCGCGCGGGCCACGACATCAATTACATCGCCCTTGCGGGCGTGCTTTCCGCCTTCGGGCGCCAGGGCGAAGCGCCGGTGCCACCGCTCAATCTCGTGGGCGACTGCGGCGGGGGGGGGATGCTGCTCGCTTTCGGCGTCGCCTGTGCGCTCCTCGAGGCGCGCCGCTCGGGCAAGGGCCAGGTGGTCGATGCCGCGATGGTCGAGGGGGCGTCGCTGCTCGGGACGATGTTCGCCGGGCTGCTCGCGGCAAATCGCTGGCGCGAGGAGCGCGGTACCAACGTCCTCGACACCGGCGCGCCGTGGTACGAGGTCTACGAAACCCGCGACGGCAAGCATGTCGCGATCGGTGCGATAGAAGAGAAGTTCTTTGCCGATCTGACCGAGAGATTGGGCCTGAAAGACGTCCCCCCTCAGCACGATCCGAAGCGCTGGCCGGAAATGCGCGAGATCTTCGCGAGGACCTTCAGGTCGAAGACGCGCGACCAGTGGTGCGCCATCTTCGAGGGCTCGGACGCCTGCTTCGCGCCGGTGCTCTCGTTCTCGGAGGCGCGCCGCCATCCGCACAACGTCGCGCGCCGAGCCTTCCTCAGCGTCGCGGGAGTGGAGCAGCCGGCGCCCGCGCCGCGCTACTCGCGCACCCCCGGCGGCGTGCGCAACGCGCCGCCCGAGCGCGGCGAAGGCGGGCGCGAGGCGCTCGAGGACTGGGGCTTCGGCGCGGACGACATTCGCATGCTGCGCGGCCTTGGGCTAGGCTTCCGGTCCTAGGGACGCATGGCGAGGGGGGAAGGCAAGAAATGTTCGGCCGGCTGATGCCCCGGGAGGGCAACTTCTTCGCGCTGTTCGACGCGCACGCCGAGCGCATCGTCGAAGGTGCGCGCGAGCTCGCGGCGATGATCTCGACCTTCACCGAGCTCGAGGCGCACGCCGAGCGCATCGACGGCGCCGAGCGCGCCGCCGACAAGATCACCCACGAGGCGATCACGCTCCTGCACAAGACCTTCATCACGCCGTTCGACCGCGAGCAGATCCACGGCCTGATCACGGCGATGGACGACATCCTGGACCTCATGCAGGACGTCGCCGAGTCGATCGTGCTCTACGACCTGCGCCGCGTCACCCCGGAGGCGAAGCAGCTCGCCGAGGTCTGCGAGATGTGCTGCGACCGGGTGAAGAACGCCGTGTCGATGCTCGCCAACATCAAGCAGCCCCAGGCGATCCTCAAGACCTGCGAGGAGATCGACCGGCTCGAATCCGACGCCGACCGGGTGATGCGCGCCGCGATGTCCAAGCTCTTCCGCGACGAAGCCGATGTGAAGCAGCTCATCAAGCTGCGCGCGATCTACGAGCTGCTCGAGTCGATCACCGACCGCTGCGAGGACGTCGCGAACATCGTCGAAGGCATCGTCCTGGAAAATTCCTGAGTGCACGAAGCGCCGCTCGCCCTCTGGATCGTCGCGACGCTGGTGCTGGTCGCGCTCGCGTTCGACTTCATGAACGGCTTCCACGACGCCGCGAACTCGATCGCCACGGTGGTCTCGACGCGCGTGCTCACGCCCTACCAGGCCGTGGCGCTCGCGGCGGCGTTCAACTTCGTCGCGCTGTTCGTGTTCCAGCTGAAGGTCGCGACCACCGTCGGGCGCGGCATCGTCGACACCGGCATCGTCGACCACTACGTGGTGTTCGGCGCCCTCGTGGGCGCGATCGCCTGGAACGTGATCACCTGGTGGTACGGCATTCCTTCCTCGTCCTCGCACGCGCTGATCGGCGGCATCGTGGGCGCGGCGGTCGCAAAAGCGGGGACCTGGGCGCTGATCCCCGCCGGCATCCTCAAAGTGGTCGCGTTCATCTTCCTCTCGCCCATGCTCGGCTTTCTCCTGGGCTCGCTCCTGGTGCTCGCGATCTCGTGGATCTTCGTGCGCTCGACGCCGAGCCGCGTGGACCGGCTCTTTCGCCGGCTGCAGCTCTTTTCGTCGTCGCTCTACAGCCTCGGGCATGGCGGCAACGACGCGCAGAAGACGATGGGCATCATCTGGATGCTGCTGATCGGCGCGGGCTACCTCGGCTCGCAGGACCCGATCCCGATGTGGGTGGTGGTCGCCTGCTACGTGGCGATCGCGCTCGGCACGCTCTTTGGCGGCTGGCGCATCGTCAAGACCATGGGCCAGAGGATCACCAAGCTAAAGCGCGTAGGGGGCTTCTGCGCGGAAACGGGCGGCGCGATGACGCTCTTCGGGACCGCGCTGCTCGGCATTCCCGTGTCCACGACGCACACCATCACCGGCGCGATCGTCGGCGTGGGCGCGGCGCAGAACGTCTCGGCGGTGCGCTGGGGCGTCGCCCGCACCATCGTCTGGGCCTGGATCCTCACGATCCCGTGCTCGGCGTTCATCGCCGGCGCGGCGTGGTGGGTCGGGAGAATCCTGTTCACCGCTTCGGCGGGCTGACCTCTGCGCCGATTCCGAGCTTGCGCATCTTCTCCCAGAGGTTCTTGCGGCTGATGCCCAGACGGGCCGCGGCCTTGCCGATCTGCCCTCCGCTTTCCCCGAGCGCGCCCTCGATGTAGCGGCGTTCGCAATCCGCGAGATACCCGGAGAGCGAAGCGCGCTTCAACGCTTCCGCTTTCTTGATCCAGGCGTCCTCGAAGAACAGCGCCGGCTCGAGCACCGGCGAAGTCGTAAGAATGCAAGCGCGCTCGATCGCGTGGCGCAGCTCGCGCACGTTCCCGGGCCAGCCGTGCTCGAGCAGCGCCGCCTCCGCCTCGCCGGTGAGCGTGAACCGTGGCACCCCGTGCTTTTCCGCGCACTCCATGAGGAAGCGCTGCGCGAACCACAGGATGTCTTCGCGCCGGTCGCGCAAGGGAGGAATGCGAATCTGGATCACGTTGATGCGGAAGAACAGGTCCTCTCGGAACTGCCCGGCCTCGACCATCCGGCGCAGGTCGCGGTTCGTGGCGCACAGAAGCCGGAAGCGCACGGGGATCGCCGCCTCGCCGCCCACGCGCACCACGCGCTGGTCCTGGATCGCCCTCAGCACCTTGACCTGCATCGCGAGCGGCATGTCCCCGATCTCGTCGAGGAACAGCGTCCCGCCGTTCGCGATCTCGAACATGCCGCGCTTCGAGCGCGTCGCGCCCGTAAACGCGCCGCGCTCGTAGCCGAACAATTCGGATTCCAGCAGCAACTCGGCGAGCGCGCCGCAATTGACCGGCACGAACGGCGCGCCCTCGCGCGCCCCGCTGCGATGGATCAGCTCCGCCACGCGCTCCTTGCCTACGCCGGACTCCCCGGTGATCAGCACCGCACTCGCGTGCCGCGCGACCTTCGGGATCATCTGCCCGAGACTGCGCATCGCGCTCGAGATCCCGAGATCCTGCTCCGCGGGGCTCGCCGCGCCCGGCGCCGGCCGCGCGAGGCTCAGCGCGCGCACCTTGGCGACGAGCTCGTCCAACTCGAAGGGCTTGCTCACATAGTCGGCCGCACCGTCCTTGAGCAGCGCGACCGCGCGGTCGATCGACGCGTAGCCGGTGATGAAGACGAACGGAGGAAGCGCCGGTACGCGGCGCCGCAGCGACCCGAACAGCATCTCCCCGCTGCGATCGGGCAGCCGCACGTCGCTCACGACGACCGCGTACGAGCCCGCGAGGATTGCGCGCTCGGCCTGCGCCGCGGTACGGGTCCAGTCGATCTCGAAACCTTCCAGCCGGAAGCGGTCGCGCAGCGACTCGCCCATGATCTCGTCGTCCTCGACGAGGCACACGCGTGCCGGCGAGGCGGGGTTCAGGAAGGTTGCGGGATCGGCAGACATACGTCGAACTCCGTATTGCCCGGCACACTGCGGACGTCGATCGAGCCGTTCAGCTGCTGCACGATCTGGTAAGTGACCCAGAGCCCCAGCCCGCGCGCTTCGCCTTCTTCGGCGGCAAACGGCTCGAACAGGAACGGCAGGCGCGCGTCGGGAATCGAATCGCCGTCGTTGTGCACACGGATGCGGAGGCTGCCGTTCACCCGCTGAACGCGGCAGCCTACGCTCCCTCCTTGCGCCGCGGCGTGCTCCGCGTTGAGCAGGAGGTTGAGCAGGATCTGGCGCACAAGCGTCGACGGAAGCGGGATGGCTCGATCGAGATCGTTCCGCCAGTCGAGCCGGATCCCGCGCGAGCGCTCATCGGCGAGCGCGAGGGTCTTCGCATCCTCGATGTCCTCGCGCGTCACGGGATGGTTCGCGGCCTTCGCCTCCACGAGCAGCGCGCTCACCGTGTCCTTGATCTGCAGCAGTCCCCTCTCGAGCAGCGACGCGGTCCGGAGCGCGATCGGATCGCCCTTGCCGTGCCGCTTGTAGGTGTTGAGCGCGTTCAGCATTCCGCCGAGCGGATTGTTGATCTCGTGCGCGACCCCCGCGGCCAAGCGCCCGATCGAGGCAAGGCGATCGGCCGCGACCACCTCTCTTTCCAGCCGCTCCTTTTCCCCGATCGCGCTCACCATGCGGCGGTACGCCTGCGCCAGGCGCGCGAACTCGTCGCCCAAAGCTGCGGGGGCGTGCGGCGCGTGCGCGTGGTCCCGGCTGAAATCGTCCATTTCGTCGGCAAAGCGCACGAGCGGCGCCGCGGTCCGGCGCGCGTACAGCCAGCTGAGCGGCACGAGGACCGCGAGCACGGCAAGCGCACCCAGGCCCGCTCGGCGCAGGAGGTCGAAGTAGCGCGGCAGGAACTGCGCGCGCGAATAGCCGAGCACCAGCGTACCGAGCACCACGCCATCGGCAATGACCGGCGCCGCGGTGAGGAGCTGATCGTCCGCGGTTTCCACGAATTCCGCCCCTGCGAAGCCCTGCGCGCGCCCGTTCCCGCCGAGCACCTCGGCCGGAAACAGCGGCTCGGCCCGCGCCCCGTAGGGATGGCGCACCGGGTCGGTCGAAACGTAGACGCGCCGGTCGGGCCCGAGAACGGTGATGAACGCGGGAGCCATCCCCGCGTCCGCTACGCCTCTCGCGAGCGGCGCGCGCACGATCTCGAACGCGCGCCACAAGTCGTCGTGCGTGAGCGGCTGGATCAGCGTCGTCGCGAGAAGCTGGCCGAGGCTCGCGGTGCCGGCCGCGAGGTTGCGCCGCAGCTCGCCGTATTCGCGCGCGAGCAGCGTCAGTGTCACCGCGCCCGTCGTCACGACCACGAGCAGCGCCACCCGCAGCGGGATCTTGACGCTCAGGCTCAGGGTGGAAAGGGGCATCGCTAGCCCTGGAACACTTCGAGCCGCATGCGGTCGATCGAGGCGAACAGCTCGTCGCCGCCCGGCGTGAAGCCGTCGAGGTTGAGCCGCGCGAGCAGCGCCCGGCCATCGGCGTCGGCCGACATCCCGGTCAGCACGATTCGCAGGGCGCGTGCGTCGGCCGGCGCCAGGCTCGCGCGCGCAGCGATCGGCGGATGCCCGAACTCGGGCGAGCGGTCCGCGACCCTCGTGCGTTGCGTGAGCTCGGGAGAGGCGAGCCGCAGCGTTTCCCAGACGTAGCCGTCCACTGCGCCACCGTGCGCGAGCCGCACCGCCACCGCCTCGACCACCTTGCGGTGCGCCCAGGTGAAAAAGGCGCGCGAAAAGAACGTCTCGCCGCGCTCTCCCGCCTTGTGCAGCTGAAAGGTCGGATAGAGGAAGCCGGAATTCGAGTCCGGGTCCGAGAACGCGAACATCCGGCCGCGCAGATCGAGGATCGACCGGGTTGAGTGGTCCTGCGATGGAACGATCAGATAAGACTGGTACAGCGGCTTGCCGCGGAACACCGGCACGGCAACGAGCTGCAACTCGCTCCGGTAGCGCACATAGGGAAAGCCGCAGATCCATGCCGCGTCGAGATGTCCGGACTGGAGCAGCTCGATCGTCTCGCGGTAGCGCCCGCGCTGCACGAATTCCACGCGCCGGCCGAGCTTCGCTTCGAGATAGGCGCGCCACTGCTGCAGGAACGCGACCTGGTCGTCGAGCATAACTGCCGTCAACCCCAGACGCATCGGCGGCCTCGACTGCGCGCGCACGGGACCAGCGAGCGCAATCGCGCCTGCGCCGAGCGCCGCGAGCGCACGCCGCCGGCCACGCAAAAAGGAACTCTGCCGCTGAAACGTCACTCGATCCTCCTCGGTTCCGAGGTTACCAACCCGTAACCCAAGATGCCATCGCAAGCACAAGATTCGTTACCGGGTGGTAACAACCACGCTTTGCGTGTCCAAGATTTCGCTTTCTGAACAGGACGTTGTCGACGCTCCAGGAGCAGGCACGGGATTGGCTTTGGTCAATCCGCACCGGCGTCTGCGCCGGCCAATAAAGGAGGAGGAGCACAACCATGACCAGCAAGCTGAGTCGCCGCGAGTTCCTGAAGATCTCGGGCGGCGCTGCAGCCGTGCCCGGCGCTATCGCCGTCGGCGGCGCGCACGCCGCAACCGCCGAAGCCGGACGCACGACGCTGCCTTACAAGCCGAAAGCGGTCGCGAAGATCGAACAGCTCAAGGACAACGTGGCGATGAGCTTCACGTTTCCGGACGAAGCCTCGCCCTGCGCGCTCGTCAAGATGGGCCGCGCAGTGCCGGGCGGCGTCGGGCCAAACGGCGACATCGTCGCCTACAGCACCCTGTGCACCCACATGGGCTGCCCGGTGAGCTACGACTCCGGCACGCGCACGTTCCGCTGCGGCTGCCACTACAGCGTGTTCGACGCCGAGCTTTCGGGACAGATGGTGTGCGGGCAGGCAACCGAGAACCTGCCGCGCGTCACGCTTCGCTACGACGAGAAGACCGGCACCGTCACCGCGACTGCGATCGACGGCCTGATCTACGGCCGGCAGTCCAACGTGCTCTGAGGAGGACAAGATCATGAGCAAGAAAGACCGCATCGCGCTGCCGCCCGCCAACGCGCGGCGCGCCAACATGACCTGCCACTTCTGCATCGTCGGCTGCGGCTACCACGTCTACAAGTGGCCCGAGAGCGTGGAGGGCGGGCGCGCGCCGGGCCAGAACGCGCTCGGGCTCGACTTCCGCAAGCAACTGCCGCCGCTCGCCGCTACGATGACCACGGCGATGACAAACGTCGTCGCCGACTCGGACGGCAGGCGCTACAACATCATGGTCGTGCCGGACAAGCGGTGCGTCGTGAACCAGGGGCTCTCCTCCACGCGCGGCGGCAAGATGGCCTCCTACATGTACGCGCCGGAGGGCCTGGGCAAGGAGCGCCTCGCGTACCCGCGGCTCTACACGGGCGATCAGTGGGTCGACACGACCTGGGACAAGGCGCTCGCCATCTACACAGGCGTGACGAAGAAAGTGCTGGATGCCGAGGGCCCGGCGGGCCTCGGGTTCAACTGCTTCGATCACGGCGGCGCGGGCGGCGGCTTCGAGAACACCTGGGGCACCGGCAAGCTCATGTTCACGGCGCTCAAGACGCCGCTCGTACGCATTCACAACCGGCCGGCGTACAACTCCGAGTGCCACGCCACGCGCGACATGGGAATCGGCGAGCTGAACAACGCCTACGAGGACGCCGAAGTGGCGGACTGCATCATGTCGATCGGCGCCAACCAGTACGAGACCCAGACCAACTATTTCCTCGCGCATTGGCTCCCGAACCTCCAGGGCGCCACGGTCGAGAAGAAGAAGAAATGGTTCCCGGGCGAGGCGGCGGAAGCGGGCCGCATCGTGTTCATCGATCCGCGGCGCACGCCGACCGTGACGATCTGCGAGACGGTCGCGAAGGAGCGTGTGCTGCACCTCGAGATCGAACCCGGCAGCGATATCGCGCTCTTCAATGGCCTTTTCACCTACGTGATCGAGCAGGGCTGGATCGACCGCGAATTCATCGCGAAGCACACCACGGGCTTCGATGAGGTGGCGAAGGCGAACCGGCTGTCGCTCGAGGAAACGAGCCGGATCACGGGCGTGCCGGTGGCGAAGCTGCGCCAGGCGGCCGAGTGGGCCTACAAGCCCAAGGCCGGCGGCAAGGCAAAGCGCACGATGCACGGCTACGAGAAGGGCATCATCTGGGGCAACGACAACTACCTCATTCAGTCGGCGCTGGTCGACCTCGTGCTCGCCACGCACAACGTGGGTCGGCGCGGAACGGGCGTCGTGCGCATGGGCGGGCACCAGGAGGGCTATACGCGCCCGCCCTACCCCGGCGACAAGATGATCTTCGTGGACCAGGAGATCATCCAGGGCCGCGGCCGCACACTCACCATGTGGGGCTGCAACTCGTTCCAGACCACGTTGAACGCCGAGGAATACCGCGAGGTGGTGCTGCGGCGCTCGAACATCGTGAAGGAAGCGATGGCCAGGGCGCGCGGCGCCCCGGTCGAGAGAATCGTCGACACGATCGCCGACGCGGTGCTGACCAAGGGTGGCCTTTTCGTCACGCTGATCGATCTGTATCCGACGATGGTGATGGACGCGGCGCACCTCGCGTTGCCCGCGGCGCACCCGGGCGAGATGAATCTCACCTCGATGAACGGCGAGCGGCGCATGCGCCTGTCGGAGAAGTTCATGGATCCGCCGGGCGTTGCCAAGCCCGACTGCCTGATCGCGGCTGACATCGCCAATACGCTCAAGGCGATGTACGCGAAGGAGGGCAAGGTCGACATGGCGAAGCGCTTCGAGGGCTTCGACTGGAAGACCGAGGAGGATGCGTTCAACGACGGCTTCCGCCGTGCGGGACAACCGGGCGCGGGCCCGATCGACAGCCAGGGCGGCGACACCGGCCACCTCGCTACGTACGAGCTGCTGCGCAAGGCGGGCAACAACGGTGTGCAACTGCCCATCAAGGAGGTGAAGGGCGGCAAGCTCGTCGGCACCGAGATGCTCTACACCGACAACAAGTTCAGCACCAAGGACGGCAAGGCGAAGTTCCTGCCCTCGCCCTGGCCGGGGCTGCCCAAGCCCGTCGCCGACCAGAAGGCGAAGTACAAGTTCTTCATCAACAACGGCCGCGTGAACGAGGTCTGGCAGACGGGCTACCACAACAAGTACGACCCGCACGTCAAGGAGCGCTACCCGATGACGATCATCGAGCTGAACCCCGATGACGCGCGCTCGCTCGGCGTGGAGCCCGGGGACATCGTCGAGGTGTACAACGACTTCGGCTCGTCTTACGCAATGGCTTATCCCGACGCGAGCTTGAGGCGCGGCCAGACCTTCATGCAGTTCGGGGGCTACAACGGCATCGTGGGGGATGCGGTCACCAACTGGACCGATCGCAACATCATCCCCTACTACAAGGGCACATGGGCCGACATCCGGAAAATCGGCGGCGGCGCGCACTACAGAAAAATCGCCAGCTTCAAGAGCCGTCGCTACCAGACCTGAGCTCTCTCCTCCTGCAAAGGTCGGTAGCGTCGATTTTCGGGGCCGCTGCGCGCGGCCCCTTTTTTCTCACGCGGGAGGAGCACGAGTGAAGATATTCGGATTCGCCGGATTCTCCGGCAGCGGCAAGACCACGCTCATCGAGAAGCTGATCCCGGCGTTCGTGGCACGCGGGCTGAGCGTATCGCTCATCAAGCACGCGCATCACGCCTTCGACGTCGACCAACCCGGCAAGGATTCGTACAGGCACCGGCAGGCCGGCTGCGGCGAGGTGCTGGTGACCTCCAGCTGCCGCTGGGTGCTGATGCACGAGCTGCGCGGCGCGCGCGAGCCAGCGCTCGAGGAGCTTCTCGAGCTGCTTTCGCCCTGCGACCTCGTGCTGGTCGAAGGTTTCAAGCACGACCCGATTCCGAAGATGGAGGTCCATCGCGCCGCGAACGCTTCCGCAGGGACGCTCTTTCCCCACGATCCGCATATCGTCGCGATCGCGACCGACACCCGCCTGGCGACCGTGCTACCGCGCTTCGGGCTCGACGACATCGAAGCCATGGCGGATTTCGCCATCATGCGCGCACGGCGCATTCGGCCACCTTCGCTCCGCGTCGCGCGGTAGGGCCACCCAAGCGTGCCTGAACTTGACGCGCCGGCGTCATTTCCACTATTCTCGAACCATGGAAACGAAGCAGGCGACCGAAGCGCTCGGCGCGCTCGCGCACGCGACCCGGCTTGCGATCTTCCGGCTCCTCGTGAAGGCGGGGCCGAAGGGGCTCGCCGCGGGCCGGATCGGCGAGGAGCTGGAGCTTCCCCCCGCAACGCTCTCGTTTCATCTTGCGCACCTCAGCCGCGCCGGGCTCGCGAACGCGCGCCAGGACGGCCGATTCGTCATCTACAGCGCGGATTTCGAGGGCATGGGGCGGCTCCTTGCCTATCTCACCGAGGACTGCTGCGGCGGCAAGGCGTGCGTGCCGGTTCCCATCCAGGTCGTCACCCCGAAACGGAAGACGGCATGAACGTTCTTTTTCTCTGCACCGGCAACTCGGCGCGCTCGATCCTTGCCGAGGCGTACCTGAATTCCGCCGGCTGCGGCCGGCTGAAGGCGTACAGCGCCGGGAGCCACCCGGGCGGCAAAGTGAATCCGTACGCGCTGGAGCTTCTGGCGAAGAATCGCATCGAAACCGCGGGCCTGCGCTCGAAGAGCTGGGACGAGTTCGCGCGCCCCGGCGCGCCGAGGCTCGATTTCGTGTTCACGGTCTGCGACAACGCCGCGGGCGAGGTCTGTCCGGTCTGGCCCGGACAGCCGGTGACGGCGCACTGGGGCGTCGCCGATCCGGCGGCGGTCGAGGGCACCGAGGACGAGAAGCGCAAGGCGTTCGTGCGCGCGTTCACCGAGCTCACGACGCGCATCAACCTGTTTCTCAATCTCCCGATCGACAAGCTGGACCGGCTGACCCTGAAGAGCAAGCTCGACCAGATCGGTCGCTCGTGAATCGCGGCGCGGACTCTGCCGCGATCGGCTTCTTCGAGCGCTGGCTGACGCTATGGGTGGCGATGTGCATCGCGGCCGGCGTCGCGATCGGGCAGGCGATGCCGGCCCCCTTCCAGGCGCTCGGCCGCATGGAGATCGCGCGCGTCAACGTCCCGGTGGGGCTGCTCATCTGGGTGATGATCGTGCCGATGCTGCTCAGGATCGACTTCGGGGCGCTCGGCCAGGTGCGCGCCCACGTGCGCGGCATCGGCGTCACCCTCGCGGTCAACTGGCTGGTGAAGCCTTTCTCGATGGCGCTGCTCGGCTGGATATTCATCCGGCACCTGTTCGCGCCGCTCCTCCCGGCGGGTCAGATCGACAGCTACATTGCCGGGCTGATTCTGCTTGCCGCCGCGCCCTGCACCGCGATGGTGTTCGTCTGGAGCCGGCTCACCGACGGCGATCCCTACTTCACGCTCACCCAGGTCGCGCTCAACGACACGATCATGGTGTTCGCTTTTGCGCCGATCGTGGCGCTGCTCCTCGGCATCTCCTCGATCACGGTGCCATGGGAGACGCTCCTCACCTCGGTCGTGCTCTACATCGTCATCCCGGTGATCCTGGCGCAGCTCTGGCGCCATCGCCTTCTCGCGCTCGGGGAAGACCGCCTCGACCAAACCCTCCATCGGCTCCAGCCGTGGTCGGTGGCGGCGCTGCTTGCGACGCTCGTGCTCCTTTTCGCCTTTCAGGGCGACGCGATCCTCGCGCAGCCGCTCGTCATCGCGCTGCTCGCGGTGCCGATCCTGGTGCAGGTGTTCTTCAACTCCACGCTGGCGTACTGGCTGAATCGCCTCGTGGGCGAGAAGCACAGCGTCGCCTGCCCTTCGGCGCTGATCGGGGCGTCGAACTTCTTCGAGCTCGCGGTGGCCGCGGCGATCAGCCTGTTCGGCTTCGAATCGGGCGCTGCGCTCGCCACCGTCGTCGGCGTGCTGGTCGAGGTGCCGGTGATGCTCGCGGTCGTCGCCGTCGTCAACCGCTCGCGCGGCTGGTACGAGAGGGGCGTGGCGTAGCGCCCGGTTTCAGCGCCGCGAAGCGAAGGACTTGAGCAGCGCCTCGCGCTCGGCCTGCTGCTTCGCGCGCAGCGTGCGCAGGTCCTTCTCGTAGCGGTCCTCGAGCCCGCGCAGCTCGGCGATGTGCCTGTCCTCGAGCTTGCGCAGCGTCATCTTGTCTTGCGCGCGCAGCGTCATCTGCGGCTCGAGCAGGTAAGGCACCTGCTCGAACGAGCCGATGTCCGATACGCCCTCCGCCGACACCGCGGAAGGTTGCTGCGCCAGCGCAGGCATCGCGGCGAGCGCGAGGCAGAACGCAAACGTTTTCAGTTTCATGGTCACCTCCTCTGCAGCGCCGGCGCGCGCGCTTCGTTCAGGCGCAGCAGCCAGTCGCCCGCGCCGTAGAGGAACAGGAACATCCCCATGCCGAGCGGCACCAGCATCCACTCGGTGAAGGACGGCCAGTAGTTGGTGTAGCCCGCCCAGTAGCCCTTGAAGAGCGGCACCTCCTGCCCGACGATCAGGAGCTCGAGCCGCGCGCTGAACATCGCGATCATGAAGATCACCGAGGCGACGAATTGCAGCCCGGGGCTCGCGCGCCAGTCCGTCTTCGCCGCCAGGACGAGCGCGGTCATGTAGCCAAGGAGTTCCACGTAGAACAGCGGGTGCCGCAGCGCGCGCCAGTTCGCTTCCATCCCCTCGTAGTTGCTCCAGAGCCCCGTCAGGATTTGCCCGAAACGCATCGCGACCACCGCGAGCACCGCGAGGAAGAACAGTCTCGGCAGCACCTCGTCGTTAAGCAGGCGCATCTCGGGCGAGGTATCCGTTCCGCGCGGCGCAAGGCTGCCGATGAACAGCATGAACGCCGTAGCGGTCGCAAATCCCGTCAGGATGAAGTACATCGGCATCACCGGGCTGTACCAGGCCGGGCGCATCGCCATCATGCCGAAGACGAGCCCGAGCGTTCCCGGCGCGAGGATGCAGATCACGAACGACGCGACGGAGAGATGGTGCGTATGGCGGCTTTCCCAGTCGCCCTGGTGCAGCCGGTAGAACTTCATCAGGAGCAGCACGAAGTCGATCGAGTACAGCACCCCCATCCACCACATCGGCGACTTGATCTGCAGGCCGGTGGGCATGGCCCAGAGCATGCGGAACGGATGCCCGAGCTCGAGCGCGAGCAGGGTGAACCCGGTGACGAGCGTGATGATCGAGAGCCACACGCAGCGCTTGGCGATCGGGTAGAACACCTTCACGCCGAACACCGTGTCGAGCGACGCGATGATCGAAAGTCCCGAGGACGCGAGCAGGAAGAACAGGTAGTACGCGATCGGCGCGCCCCAGGCGACGTCGCTCGAGGTGTTGAACGACGCGTGCCCCTCGGTCGCGAGCATCCAGAATACGATCGCGAACGAGATCGCGCCCACGATGCCTCCGAGCAGCATCAGCGTCGCGTTGAGGGGCGTGGGCTTCGATTCGAGGTCGAGGAGCGCGAGACGGCCGGTGGTTGTCGTAGAGATGTTCATCGTCGATCTCCTCTAGCCTTCTTTTCTGCGAACCGAGCGGGTCTCGGGAATGGCGGCCGCTTCGCCCGCGAGGTAGTAGACCTGCGGCCGGTTGCCGGTCTGGTCGTTGAGCCGCACGCCGCGCTTCTCGGCGATGAGCTTCCTCACCTTGCTGTTCGGGTTGTCGAGATCCCCGAACCAGCGCGCGTTCGGCGCGCAGGTCACCACGCACGCCGGCGTGAAATCGCGCGTCTTCGGGTCGTTCGGGTCCAGGTCCGGCGTTCCCTTCGGCGCCTGGCTCACCCTGTGGTAGCAGAAGGTGCACTTCGAGACCACGTTCTTCGGCTGAACGCCGATGCCGCGCTTCATGTCCTGCCGGTGCTTGGGCATCGCCCAGGGCGGGTTCCAGATCTTGCCCTCGTCGCTCGGCCAGACCTTGCGCACGTCGGGCTGAGTCTTCTGCTTTTCCTCGGCGTAGAAGCGCACGCCGTAGGGGCAGGCGATCATGCAGTACCTGCAGCCGATGCAGCGGTCCCAGTTGACGAGCACCACCCCGTCCTCGGTCTTGTAGGTCGCGCGCGTCGGGCAGACCGCGACGCAGGACGGGTTCTCGCAATGCATGCACGGACGCGGCAGCCAGGAAAGCTTGCCGCTCGGATATTCGCCCTCGTTGTAGAAGAGCACGTCCTGCCAGTGCTCGCCCGGCAGGCGCGTGTTCTCCAGCTGGCAGGCCGTCGTGCAGGCCTGGCATCCGGTGCAGCGCTCCAAGTCAATCACCATTCCCCAGCGTGCCATGGTCAATCTCCCGGAATCGTCGCGTTCATGGTTCGCCCCTCACGCCTTTTCGACCTTGACGGTCACGGCGTGCACCAGGGCGGCGTTCGAAATCGGCTCGGAAACGTTCGGCAGGATCTCGTTGACGTTGCCGCTGCCGCGGCTCTTCGCCCAGCGCCCGTGCGCGAAGTGCCCGAACCCGTAGGGCAGCACGACCGTGTCGGGGCGCTGCGCGGGGAAGACGTGGGCGCGCGCATAGATCGCGCCGAGGTCGTTCCATATCCTCACGCGGTCGCCGTTCTTGATGCCGCGCTTCTTTGCCGTCTCGGGATGGATTTCGAGAAAGAGCTCGTTACGCCCGCCCGCGACCGGCTGGTAGATCGAGATCGCCACCGGCACGTTGGCGGTGCGCCCCTCGCCGTGCACCGGCGTCTTGGTGGCGATGAGATGCAGGTCGCCGCCGCCGGTGTATTTGGGCGGGAAGTACTGCGGGAGGCCGACGCGTTCCTTCGGCAGGCCGGTCCTGCCGGAGATGTACTCGGCGTAGTGCTCGAGGTACGAGGACTTCAGCTCGAACCGGCCCGATTCGGTCCTGAAGAGCTTCTCCTTCACGAGCTTCTCGGGCATCGGCTTCCAGTAATCGACGCCGTCCCACTCGAAGAACTCGCCCGCGATCTGCCGGTAGGGATAGGGCTTCCTGTACCAGAAGCCCTTCTCCTTCCATTTCTCGAAGGAGTCGACACCGTTGTCGCCGGGATTCTTCTCGAAGCCCTTGGCGAGCGCCTTGATGACGTTCTCGGTGTTGCCGAGCTTCCTGTAGTACTCGCCCATCGGCCCCTTGATGCGCTTGCCGATCTCGATCAGGGTGTCGCCGAAGTGCTTCGTGTCGTGGATCGGCTTGACCGCCGGCACCCGGAGGTTCGTCAGCGGCCAGCCCTGGAACGGATAGGTCGGCGTGTCCTGCAGGCGCTCGAGGTAGGTGTGATCCGGCAGCAGCAGATCGGCGAACTGCGAGGTCTCGCTCGGGAAGGGCGAAGTCTCGATCACGAACACCTTTTTCAGCGCCTGTTCCCACTTCTTCGCGTTGGGCGCGGAGAAGATCGGGTTGGTGAGGTAGAACATCAGCGTGTCGAGCGGGTAGGGATTGCCCTCCATGATGCTGTCGGCGATGCCCTGGATGTTGTTCGAAGCGAGCGGCAGCTCCTTCGTCTTCACCCGGTCGATGCGCGGCATCTTCTTCGCTGCGGCCGCTTTCGCCGCGTCGTCCAGGTACTCGTCGATTCCCGGGAGCTTGCCGTAGGGCACGCCCATCTGGTTCATGAGCCCGCCGACCGCGTACATCGAACCGACCAGCGCGTTGAGCGCGTGGATGGCCATGCCGTTATACGTGCCGTTGGTATGCAGGCAGGGCCCCCGCTCGAAGATCGCCATCGCGGGGCGCGTGGTGCCGAACTCGCGCGCCACCATCTCGATGTCCTTCGCCGGGATCGTGGTGATCGCAGCCGCCCATTCGGGGGTCGCGTCCTTGAGCACCTCGTTCCACCACTCGATCAGGCCGAGGGTCCACCTTTCCTTGAACGTGGCCGGATCGACCGTCTCGGCGCGGCGGAAGCGGTTGATGCCGTCCGCGAAGTCGCCTACGAATTTCTTGTCCCACCAGCCCCTGGTGAGGATTTCGTGAGCGATCGCGAGCGCGAGCGCGGCGTCGGTGCCGGGTTTGACGAGCAGCAGGTGATCGGCAGCGGCGCCGGTGGTGGTGACGCGCACATCGACCATCGTGACGCGCGTCTTCGGTGACTTGGTGCGGATGTAGCCCCAGGTCTGGAGGTTGTTGTTGAACGGCCGGAACGCCTCGAGAAACGACGCCCCGAAATTGAGGATGTAGTTGGTATTGCGGTAATCGTAGGCGTTGTAGCTGTAGTTGCCGTCCATCGCGAGCTTTGCCTTCTTGCTCGTGTCCGCGCAGATCGAGGAATGGCCGAGCGCGGCGTTCGGCGTGCCGTAGAGCTTGCCGAAGTTGCCGAGCAGCCCCGCGTCGGAGCTGCCCCAGCCACGGCCGTGCACGATCGCGAAGCGGTGCGGCTCGCCCTTGTCGCGCAGCGCGTTCAGCCGCGCGGCAACGATGCCGAGCGCCTCGTCCCAGCCGATCGGCTGCCATTTCGGATCGATGTCGCGTCCCTTCTCGGGATTGGTGCGCTTCATCGGCCCCTTGATCCGGTCGGGGTCGTAGAGGATGTAGGCGCCGAGCGGCCCCTTCGGGCAGAGCTTGCCGTTCGAGATCGGGTGATCGAGCGTGCCGTAGATGTTGTGCACCTTGCCGTCGGTCACGTACACGTCGATCCCGCAGCGCGCGGGGCACTGATGGCAGACGTTCTTGACGATCTTCGTCTCCGGCGCCGGACCCGCCGGCTGCGCCGCGGGCTCCTTGCCCGGCGCGAGCAGCGCGGCGCTGCCGGCCGCCGCGCCTGCGGCGGCAGAAGTCTTCAGAAACGTCCTGCGATCCATCTTTTCGAGCACGCTCATGGCTCAATCGCTCCTGGCTGGAAACCGGTCTTGAAAAGCGCCACGTCCTTGCGGCAGGCGGGGCAGAGCTCCTCGCCGTGGCGCGCCGCGAATTCGTCGTCACAACGCGTACAGGCGCGAAGCTCGTGCCGGCTGATTCGCTCCATCGATGGAGGCGCGCAGTCACGCGCCTCCAGGCTCATCGCCCGCTCGGGGCAGACGACGACGCAGGCGCCGCAGGCGAAGCATTCGGCGGCGTCGAACTCAAGGCCTTGCGCCCCGGGCTCCTCGTAGCGCCGCAGCGCGCCGGTGGGGCACACCGAAGCGCAGATGCCGTGGTCGAGACAGTCTCCGGACACGCGCAGCTCGGGTACCGCACCTTGCGGAAGCCGTTGCTCCCAGCGCAGGGCGATGTCCCTCAGAAGCGCTATGCGCTCGGCAGAGAGCCGGGAACGGCAACGATGCGATTCGAAGACGGGCTCTTGAAGGAACCTGGCCAGGAAGGCCCGCCGCGCCGGGACCTGCGGCGCGGCCCTGGGGGACGCATTTGCGGTGCGCATGGAAACCTTTCTCAGCGCCATGCTGCACCGCGCAGAAACCGGCCGGTCGATTCAGATCAAGCGGCGGCCTCGGCGGACCCTCCACGTAGGAACTTTCTGAATCGGCTAATGCTTATGGACCGGCGGCTTCGTGTCGCCCAGACGCCCGACGTGGAACTCGGCGCTCACCTCGCCTGCCTTCTCGAACCTGAGCTTCACGGGGATCATCTCGCCTTCCTTGAACGGGCGCCTGATCTCCATGAACATGAGGTGCGCGCCGCCGGGCCTGAGTTCGAACGTCCCGTTCGCCGGCACGCCGTAACCCGTCACCTCGCGCATCTTCATCACGTCGCCTTCCTTCACGGTCACGTGCATCTCCACGCGCGCGGCGACCGGCGAGGAGGCGCCGACCAGCCGATCCGGCGCGCTCGCCTTGTTGCGGATCACCATGTAGCCGCCGCCCACCTTCGCGCCGGGTGCCGTGGCGCGCGCCCAGGGGTTCTGAATTTCGATCTGTGCCTGAGCCGAGAAAGCGATGAAGAGCAA
Organism: Betaproteobacteria bacterium; assembly: GCA_037443705.1. GTDB lineage: Bacteria > Pseudomonadota > Gammaproteobacteria > Burkholderiales > SG8-39 > 2-02-FULL-66-14. The sequence continues at coordinate 31,959 of JBBINV010000017.1, forward strand.
TCCGCTCAAAACCCACTTCATTTCGCATTCTCCCTTTCCTGCAGCTTCCGCCAGAAGACCTTGCCGGTCCCGGTGCGCGGAAGCGCGTCGACGAACTCCACCACGCGCGGGTACTTGTAGGCGGCCATGCGCTCTTTCGCCCAGGCGACGATATCGTCGGCGCGTACGCGACCGCAAGCCTCGGGCTTGAGCACGATCACCGCCTTGACGGTTTCGCCGCGGTGCGCATCGCGCGTGCCGATCACGCAAGCCTCCTGGATGTCGGGGTGCGCGTAGAGCATCGCCTCGACCTCGGCCGGCCAGACCTTGAAGCCCGAGGCGTTGATCATTCGCTTGAGGCGATCGGTGATGAAGAAGTACCCCTCCTCGTCGTAGTAGCCCAGATCGCCGGTGCGAAAGAATTTCTCGCCATCGTGTTCGATGAAGGCGTCCTTCGTAGCCTGCGGCTGGTTCCAGTAGCCCTCGAAAACCTGCGGCCCGCGCACCACGATCTCGCCGACCTCGTTCGGACCCAGCTCCGCGAGGGTCTCTACCGAAAGCACGCGCGCGTCGGTGTTGACGAACGGAATTCCGGCGCACTGGCGCTTGGGCCGGTGCATCGGGTTGGAGTGCGACGGGGCTGCGGTCTCGGTGAGCCCGTAGCCCTCGATGAACTGCAGCCCGAAGGCTTTCTCGATCCTTGCGGCGAGCGCCTCGGGCATCGCCGCGCCGCCGCCGCCGATTCGCTGCAGCGACGAAAGGTCGTAGCGCCCAAGCTCCGGATTGGCGAGGAAGTCGACCACCATCGTGGTGATCGCGGTCCAGTGCGTGACACGGTGCCGCTCGATCAGCTTCGCCGCGCAGTCGCGGTCCCAGCGCGCGACCAGCACGCTCGTCGCGCCCGCCTGGATGGTCTGGTTCATCGACGCCTGCATTCCGGTGAGGTGAAACAGCGGCAGCACCCCCAGGCCCACGATCTCGCTCGTCGCATTGCCCCAGGCGAGCCCCCCGGTGCTCGTCGCGAGAATGTTCCGGTGGGTGAGCCTGCAGCCCTTGGGCTTGCCGGTCGTCCCCGAGGTATAGGGAAGGCAGGCGAGACCCGTGTCGCTGCAGACCGACTCCCGGGGCTCGTGTTTCTTCTCGATTGCAGCCTTCCAGAGCGTCACGTCGTCCCGCCCGGGATCGATCGCCGGCGCGCGCGCGAATTCGGGCACCGGCAAATCCGTCAGCGGATCGATGTAATCGGAGTACGCGGCAAGCACGCAGTGCGAGAGGGTTTTCCCCAGGAATCCCTCCACGTGCTTGAAGAGCTCCTGCCCCGCAACGATGACGCGCGCACCGGAATCTTCGACGAAGTGCGCGAGTTCCTCGGACCTGACCATGGGGTTCGCCGGCACCACGACCGCGTCGGCGCGCAGAATCGCGTAGTAGGCGATCACGAACTGCGGGCTGTTCTGCGCGTACAGCACGACGCGATCGCCGCGAGCGACCTCGAGATCATGCTGGAGGAACCCCGCAAGGGCGTTCACCTGCGCTTTCAACTCCGAATACGACAGCGACCTTCCGTAGAAAAGGAACGCGGCCTTGTCGGGGTAGCGCCGTGCACTCACCTCGAGGTTGTAGTGGATGCCGGTACGCGGGATCGAGAGCGTCTTCGGCAGGCCCGGCGGCCAGTGGGGATGGTGCCGCGTGAACATCACAGCGCGTAGCGCCTGACCGCCTTTTCGTCCCACGCGAGGCCGAGCCCCGGCCGCTGCGAGGGGATTGCGAAGCCATTGTTCACGCGCAGCGGCTCCGCGAGCACGGCATCGGCCCAGTCCACGTACTCGAGCCAGTGGCAGGTCGGCGTGACCGCGAGGAGCTGGCTGCTCGCCTCCGGAAAAAGGTGACTCGACATCTCGAGCCCGGCGCCTTGAGCGAGCGCTGCGGCGCGCATCCAGCCGGTGACGCCGCCGATCCGCTGGGCGTCCGGCATCACCCAGTCGCAGGCGTGCGCCGCGATCGCCTGCGCCATCTGCTCCGGTCCCATGAAGTTCTCGCCGATCTGGATCGGCGTCGCCACCTCGCGCGCGACGCGCGCGCAGCCGGCGAAATCGTCCGCGCGCACCGGCTCCTCGATCCAGTACACGCCCCCTTCGTCGTCGATCATGCGCCCGCGCCGCACGGCCTCGGCGACGCTCAGCGCCTGGTTGAAATCTACCATCAGGGTGATCTCCGGGCCGATGGCGCGCTTCACGGCCCTGAGCGCTTCCAGGTCCGCCTTCGCTTCCGGTCTTCCAAGCCTGAGCTTGACGGCGCGAAAGCCCTCCTCGACAAGCTCGACCGCCTCTCTCGCCAGAGGCTTCAAGGGCATGATGCCCAAACCCTTCGAGTTATACGCCGGCACCGGCCGCGGCGCGCCGCCGAGAAGCGCAGCGAGCGGCAACCCGTGGGCCTTGCCGAGCGCATCCCACGCCGCCATGTCGATCCCGGACTTCGCGAAGAGCACGATGTTGTGGACACCGAGGAGCGCGTAGCGCGCGCGGAGCTTGCGCTCGATCTCGAGTGGCGCCGCCGCGTCGCCCCGGATCATCCCGGCCATCGCCTCGACGAGCGCGGCGATCGGCCGGAGGTGCGAGGGATTTATTCCGAAGAGGTAGGACCTCCCCACGATCCCGGCGTCGGTCTTCAGGTCGATCAGCAGCAGGGGCGCGACCCCGAGCGCGCCGGTGCTCGTCGCGAGCGGACGCTTCATCGGAGCGGCGACCGCGCGCACCGCGATCGAGCGGATCTTCAGCCGTTCGTCATTCATCCCTCCCCCTAGCGGCCGCGGAACACGGGCTTGCGCTTTTCCATGAAGGCGCGCCGCCCCTCGGCGTAGTCCTCGCTTCGCATGCAGCGCCGGATCGCGCGCCCGGCGCCGGCGAAGCGGCCGCGCGGCGCCACCAGCGCCTCGAGCGCCGCCTTGGAGGCCGCGATCGAGAGCGGCGCGTTCTCGGCGAGCTGGCGCGCGCTGTCGCGCACGAACTCCTCCAGCTCCTCGTCCGGCAGCACGCGGTTGACCAGCCCCATCGCCGCCGCCTCTTGCGCGCCATAGCGGCGCCCCGTGTAGAGGATCTCGCGCGCCGCGGCGTGGCCCACGGTGGCCGCGAGGCGCGCCGTGCCGTGGACGCCGTACGCGATTCCGAGACGCGCCGCCGGAATCGCGAACTCGGCCGACTCCCCGCAGTAGCGCAGGTCGCACGCGAGCGCGATCTCGGCGCCGCCGCCGATGCAGAAGCCGTGGATCATCGCGATCACCGGCTTCTCGCACGACTCGATCGCGCGCAGCGCGGCGACGATCGTGCGGTCGTACTTGCGGATCTGCGCTTCGGAGGCCCGCTGCTTCGCGAACTCCGAGATGTCGGCGCCGGCGGCGAACGCCTGCGTGCCTTCGCCGCGCAAAACCACGCAGCGCACGGCCGGGTCCGTGCCGAACGCCTTGATCGCCTTCGGGATCGCCGCCCACATGCCGGCGCTGATCGCGTTGCGCCGCGCGGCGTTGTCGAGCACGAGCCAGCCGATCCCGCCCGCGACCGAGGTGCGAATGCGCGGCCCGTTCACGGCTTGCCGCCCGGCCCCCAGATCGAAGGAGGCGCGGCGCGCGGGTCGCGCGCACCCCAGCGCCCTGCCTCCACCCGATGAAGAAAGTCCTCGAGCAGCCGGTTGAAGAGCGCGGGCTCCTCCAGGTTGATCGCATGGCCGCTCTTGGGCAGGATCGCGAGCCCCGCGGCCGGGATGCAGCGCTTCATCAGAAGGCACGCCTCCAGGCACGGCTCCTCCTCGTCGCCCGCGAGGATGAGCGTGGGAACGGCGATCTTCCTCATCTCCCCGGTGAGCGCGTAGAGCGAAGGCCGGCGCCCCTGGTAGCCGAGCATGGTGTTCGCCGAGCCGAGTGCCGAGTGCTCCGCGAGCATGCGCTCGAACTCGGCGAAGCCACGCGGGTCCTTCTGCTCGAGCTGCACGCGCGTGGCGCCGCGGCCGTAGGTCGCGGCGAAATGGGCCATGCCCTTCTCCAGGATCATCCTGGCGTTTGCGCGCGCATCCGCCTGGAACTGCGCATAGTGCGCCGGGTGCGCGCCGTAGCCCCCGCCGGCGATCGCAAGCGACATCGCGCGGGCCGGATATTTCATGCCGAAGTGCAGCGTCGCGAAAGCGCCCATCGAGAGGCCCACGACGTGCGCCCTGGGGATGCCGAGGCCGTCGAGCACCGCGCGGATGTCGCCGCACGCGCGCTCCTGGGAGTAGCGCTCGACGTCCTCGGGCACGTCCGAGGGCGGATAGCCGCGCGCGTTGAACGCGACGCAGCGATACAAGCGCGCGAAATGCCGCATTTGCGGCTCCCAGCTGCGCGCGTCTCCCGCGAATTCGTGCACGAAGACGAGTGGCGCACCGCTTCCCGCCTCCTCGTAGAAAAGGCGGATGCCGTCGTCGGTAGCGATATGGGGCATGCGGTCAAACTGTCAAGGCATGGAACTCAATCTTAAGGGCAAACGGGCGCTCGTCACCGGAGGTTCGAATGGCATCGGGCGGGCCTGCGCCGAAGTGCTCGCCGCGGAGGGTCAAAAGCCCAACGCCGCCTGTATCGCGGGCAGCACCGCGAACGCCGGCCTCATGGCATTCACGCGTGCGCTCGGCGGGGCATCTCACGCCGACGGCATCCGGGTGCTCGCGGTCAACCCCGGGCCGGTCGCTACGGATCGCCTGATCGGCCTCTACCGCCAGATGGCCGAGACGCAGCTCGGCGACGCCTCGCGCTACGAGGAGCTCTGATCGGGGTAGCTGTGTTCGGGGTTGTGTTCGGGGTCAGACTCGGAGCGAAAAACCGGGTCTGTCCCGGTTTTTCGAACCAGGCAGCCGGTTTGCGGATCTGGTAGCCGAACCGCGGGAAGTGCACGACCACGGTCCCGGCGCGCGGATCGGTGCGACGCACGGCGATCTCGTCCGCGGAGCACTGCACGAGCTCGCCCCGCACCGGATCGAACGCGTAGTCCACCGGCATGACCTCCACGCTTTCGCCAATCGCAATGCCGTCGGTTTCGACGGCCTGGGGCTTCATTTGAGAAATCGCCTTTGACGTGCGCGCGATTTCGAGAGCCTGCTCGCTCGAAAGATCTTCGGGCCTTCCATGGCCGAAATCGGCAATGCGCCCGACGAACGCTGCCGTTTTCGGGAACGCCTCGAGCATCGGCCGCGTCGCGGGCACTTTCCACACCGGCCAGAGCGCGTGGTACAGCGAGAAGTCGCACACGCTCGGGCTTCCGCCGAGAAGAAACGGACGGCCGGCGAGTTGCGACTCGATTTTGGGGAGCAGGTACGCCATGTTGGCGCGGCATTCGGCGAGCGGTCCGCGCCGCACGGTGCCGCCCTCGCGCATCGCGGCGCGGTCGCGTCCGAAGGCCTGAAGGAACTCGGGCGTCGCCTCGGGCAGGAACAGCTTCAGCATGCCGTCGGGCTGAAAGCCGATCGGCACGGAGATGTTGAAGAGAACGGCATCCGCGAAATGCGCCATCGCCGCGCCCGCGAACGAATCGCCATACGGATAGAGCGTAGGCGAAGGCGCCACCCGCTCCAGCACGCGCGCGATCAGCGCGGTGTCGCAGTAGATGTCGGCACCGACCTGCAGCACGGGCGTCCTGCGGTAGCCGCCGGTGAGCGCAACGAGGTCCGGCTTTGGCAGGATCATCGGGATGGTCACCGAGCCCCACGCAAGGCCCTTGAAGCCGAGCATCGCGCGCACCTTTTCGGCGAAGGGAGACACGGGATAGTGGTGCAGGATGAGCTCGGTCACGGGAACGATTCTAATCGAGTGCGGTTATCATTCGCCCCCATGAAAGCGATCCTGTGCAGGCAGTTCGGCCCGCCCGAAGCGCTCGTCCTCGAGGAGCTTCCTTCGCCGAGGCCCGGAGCGGGCGAAGTCGTGGTCACCGTGAAGGCCGCGAGCGTGAATTTCCCGGACGTGCTCGTGATCCAGAACAAGTACCAGGTGAAGCCGCCGCTTCCGTTCTCGCCCGGAAGCGAGCTCGCCGGCGTGGTGAAGGAAGTCGGCGAAGGCGTGACGAACGCGCGACCGGGCGATCGCGTGATCGCGTTCACCACCTACGGCGCGTTCGCCGAGGAGTGCCTGGTGCCCGCGGCGCGGCTGATCCCGATGCCGCCGTCGATGGATTTCCCGGCCGCGGCCTCGTTCATTCTCACCTACGGCACGTCGCACCACGCGCTCCGGAATCGCGCCGCGAGCGCGCCGGGCGAGACGCTGCTCGTGCTCGGCGCCGCGGGCGGCGTCGGGATCGCGGCGATCGAGATCGGCAAGATCCTCGGCCTGCGCGTGATCGCGTGCGCATCGAGCGAGGACAAGCTCGCGGTGTGCCGCGAGCACGGGACCGACGAGGCGATCAACTACGCGCTTGAGGACCTGCGCGAGGGCATCAAGCGCGCGACCGGCGGCAAGGGGGTCGACATCATCTACGACGCCGTAGGCGGCCCGCACGCGGAAGCCGCGCTCCGCTCCTCCACCTGGCGCGCGCGCTTTCTCGTGATCGGCTTCGCTTCGGGCGAGATTCCCAGAATCGCGTTGAACCTTCCGCTCCTCATGGAGCGAAGCGTGATCGGCGTGTACTGGGGCGAGTGGGCGCGGCGGCATCCGGCGGAATTTGCCGCCGCGGTGAAGGAGCTCGGCGCCTGGCACGCGCAGGGCAAGCTCCGCCCGCACATCTCCTCGACCTATCCGCTGGCGGAAACCCCCCGGGCGCTGATGGAGCTCGCCGGCAGAAAGGCCAAAGGCAAGGTTGTCATCGTCCCCTGAGGGCGTACACTGCGGGCCCATGGGGGGATTCCGGGGTATTCCGATTCTGCGAGCTTGCGTGGTCGCGGGCAGTCTGGCGCTCGCGTTCGTCGCCGCAGCCCAGGACGTTCGAATCGGGATGGACCGCGCCGTAAGCACGCCGCTGGAGATCCTCTGGCTGCGCGCGGAGATCCTCGAGCAGTGGTGGCGTGAGCACCCCGCGCTCGCTCGAGACCGCGGCGCGATCGGAGAGCGTCCGTGGCGACGCTACGAGCTCGGCGGCAATCCGGCGACCGGCGGCTTCGCGCCCCTCGGGCGTCGCCTCCATGTCGTGTCCCCGAAGGCCGGCGGCGCCGCGCTCGTGCGCGCGCCGGACGGTGCGCTGCTGCTCGCGGCCGGCGCCGTAGTACAGCTGGTCGACGCCGCCTATCCGGAGATCCGCATCGAAATCCGCGCCCCGCGCGACCGGCCGCTGCCGCTCGGCAACCTCGTCCCGGCCGGCATCCACAAGGCCGCGGCGCTTCTCGCGCAGAGGACCGATCTTTCGAGCGCCACCGTCGCCTCGGTCGGATCGAGCGCTCGCGTAGCCCTCCGATCGGGCGAGCCGTCGTCGAGACCCGCGCCGACAATGCTCGCTTCGATCGCGCCGGCCGTGTCGCTGCCGGACATCGATCGCCGGACCCACGTTCCGTTCAGCTCGAACGGCGAAGGCACGGGCCGCGAGATCACCCTGTATGCGCGGGCCGAGCCTGCGCCCGTGAAAGTCGTGGTTGCCTCGATTGCTCCTTTGCCGGACCTCGACCAGCGCACGCGCGTCGCGGTCGCCGCGAACGGTGAAGGCAGCGGTCGCGACACCATTCTCTATGCAGAGCCCGAGATCAAGATCGTAGCCGCCGCGCTGGGCGACATCGATCAGCGTACTCGCGCGCTCCTGCGCGCAAACGGAGAAGGAACCGGCGACGATGTCGTCCTCCATGCACCGCTCGCCGAGAAGATCCTCGTCGCATCGGTTTTCCTGCCCGACCTCGATCAGCGCACGCACGCGGCGGTTCGGTCCAATGGCGAAGGTAGCGGAACTGAAGTGGTGCTCTATGCGCCACCGGCGCCGGCGGTTGCACACACGGCGCTCCCCGATATCGATCAGAGGACTCGCGTCGCAGTGCGCGCGAACGGCGAGGGAACCGGCGATGGGGTCGTCATATATGCCACTGCGCGCACACCCGAGAGGCCGGTGATGTCGTCGAACCCGAGCGTTGCGCGGCTGCGTGCCGAAGTCGAAGACGAGATCCGGCGCGACAACGAGCGCCTGCTCGCGCGCATGCAGGCTTGTGTGCGCTCCGGTGCGGATGCGCGGGAGGGCTGCGTAATCGCGGCGCCGCCACGGCGCTTTGCTTCCGCGGGCGCGTAGCGCGCCCGCACGTCTAGGGTTTTGCGCCGTCGCCCGGGCCGAGCGGGCGCTGCATGATGACCGTGTCGACCCAGCGGCCGAACTTGTAGCCGACCGACCGGAGCGTCCCCACCCGCAGGAACCCGAGCCGCGCGTGCAGCGCGATCGAGGGCAGGTGCGCGCTGTCGCCGATCACGGCGACGAGCTGGCGGTAGGCGAGCCGCTCGCAATCCGCGATGAGCGCGCCCAGGATCGCGCGCCCGATCCCCTGTCCCTGGCGGCCCTCCCGGACGTACACCGAATCCTCGAGCGAGAAGCGGTACGCGGAGCGCGCGCGATACGGCGCGCAGTAGCCGTAGCCCACCACCTCGCCCGCATCCTCGGCGGCAAGATACGGAAGGCCGCGCGCGACGACATCGGCGTGGCGCCGGCGCATCTCCTCGAGCGACGGCGGCTCTTCCTCGAAGGAGGCGAGCCCGTGGCGCACGTGATGGGCGTAAATCGACTGGATCGCCGGAAAATCCTCCGGCGCGGCGGGGCGGACGAGCACGGGAATCGATTATAGTGGCGGCATGAACGTTCGTGCCGTGACGTTCGCGGCGCTGCTTTGCGCGGCGGCCGCCTGCTCCAGGGCGACCCCGGAAAACTTCGCGCGCGTGCAGGACGGGATGAGCGAGCAGGAGGTGCAGGCGATCCTCGGCGGTCCCACGGAATCGTCGAGCACCACGGTGCTCGGAATCTCGGGGACGTCGTCCCGCTGGGTGAGCGGCGACACCGTGATCACGGTGCGCTTCGTGAACGGCAAGGTTGCCCTGAAGAACCTGGAGAAGAAGTCCGGGAAATAGCGTGCACGCCGCCATCGACGTCCACGCGCACTATTACCCTCGGGCATTCCTCGAGCTGCTCGGGGCCGAAGGCCCGGCGCACGGGCTGGAATGGCGGGACGTGCCGGGCAAGGGTCCGCAGTTCAAGGTCGGATATCTCGCAACCGGGCCGGTGGGCCCGCGCTACACGGATCTCGATGCACGCCTCGCCGCGATGGACGAGCAGGGCGTGGCGGCGCAGGCGCTTTCGCTTTCGCAGCCGATGGTGTACTGGGCCGGGCGCTCGCTCGGCGAGAAGCTCGCGGCGACCTTCAACGAAGAGCTCGCCCGCGCTCACGAGCGCTCGCCCGCACGCCTGGTGGGCCTCGCGATGCTTCCGATGCACGAGCCGGACCTCGCCGCGCGGGAAGTCGAGCGCGCCGCAAGGCTGCCTGGAATCCGCGGGTTCTATCTCTCGACCTGCGTGAACGAGCGGGAGCTCTCCGACGAAGCGTTCTTCCCGGTGTACGAACGGATCGAGGCGCTCGGGCTGCCAGTGTTCCTGCACCCCGTTTTCGTGATCGGCGCCGAGCGCCTCGCGCGCTTCTATCTCACGAATCTCCTTGGCAATCCGTTCGAGAGCGCGATCGCCGCCGCGCACCTCGTCTTCGGCCGCGTCCTCGACCGCTACCCGCGGCTCGACTGGGTGCTGCCGCACGCGGGGGGTGCCTTCCCCTGGCTGGCGGGGCGCCTGTCCAGAGGCTGGGAAAAGCGGGAAGAGCTGCGCACGATCGGGAGGCCGCCGATCGAGTACCTGCGGCGCTTTTACTACGACACCATCGGCTACTCGGAGGACGTGCTCGAGCACCTGGTGCGGGTCGTGGGCGCCGAGCGCGTGCTGATGGGGAGCGACTACTGCTTTCCGATCGCCTACGAGAGGCCGGTAGAGGTCGTGACCGCGCATCCGCGTCTGGACGATGCCGCCAAGCGCCTGATCGTGGAGTCGAACGCGCGACGCCTGCTTCGGCTGCCCGAATAGCGGCCGCAATCCCGCGCTGTTCGGGGGTCCGCCCCGCGCCCGCCCGCGGCACCATGGCGGCAAATCCCGAAGGAGCCGCGATGGTCGCAAGTGTCCTGAAGACAGTCTTTTCCGGCAGCGGGCTGCAGGACCGCGCCGGCACCCTCGAACGCGAAAACGCGCTGCTGCGCGAGCGGCTCGAAGCGCTCACCGCGACCACGCAGCGCATCTCGGTGACGCTCGCCGAGGCCGGGCACGCGATCAACGCGCTCGCCGCAAGCGCAGCGGAGGTGGCCGGCCAGGCGCGCCGCATGGCGGAGGCGTCGGCCAAGATCCGTTCGATCGCGCGCGTCGTCGCCGAAAACGCCCAGGAGACCGCGCGCTCGGCGCACGCGACGCGCTCGGCGAGCGAGTCGGGCAACCGCTCCCTCGTCCTGGTGGTCGAGGGCATGTCGGAAGTCGCCGGTCGAGCGTCGCAGACCGAGCGCGTCATCGAGCGGCTCGTGGCGAGCACCGACCAGATCGACAAGGCGGCAGCCGTGATCCAGGGCATCGCGCAGCGCACCAGCCTCCTTGCGCTCAACGCCGCGATCGAAGCGGCGCGCGCGGGGGAGTCGGGACGCGGCTTCGCGGTCGTGGCCGAGGAGGTACGCAAGCTCTCGGACCATTCTTCGCAGGCGACGCAGGAGATCGCGCAGGTGGTCCAGGCGATCAAGGGCGAGACCGGCGAGTCGGTCGCCGCGATCGGCGAGCTCGCCGGCCGCGCGCAGTCCGGCGCCGCGCAGGTGCGCGAAGTCGGAGCGCAGCTGCAGCGGATTCTGGATGACACCGTGAGCTCGCAGTCGCGCATCACCGAGATCGCGCAGGGCGCGACCAGCACGAGCGAAGAAGTCGCGCTGATCAGCGGCATGGCCGAAGAAGGCGAGCGCCAGATGGCGCGCTTCCAGGCGAGCCTCGCGCAGGCCGCGCTCCAGACCCAGGCGGTCGGCGAAACGCTGTTCCGCGCCATGATCGACCTCGAGATCGAGAGCGTGCACCTGCGCCACTTCCGCATCGCCGAGGAGGCGGCGCGCCTGGTCGCCGAGGCGTTCTCCCGGGGGCTCGCCGCCGGAAAGCTCTCGAGCGAGGACCTGTTCGATGCCGGCTACGTCCCGATCCCGAACACGCGGCCGCAGAAGTTCCGCACGCGGTTCGACGCATTCTGCGATGCGGTGCTGCCCGAGATCCAGGAGGCGATCCTTGAGCGCCACCCGGAGCTCGTGTTCGCGATCGCGGTCGACGCGAGGGGCTACTGCCCCACGCACAACAAACGCTTCGCCAGGCCTCTCACCGGCGACTACGAAAAAGACCTGGTCGGAAACCGGACCAAGCGCATCTTCGACGATGCGACCGGGCGGCGCTGCGGCGCGCACACCGAGAAGGTCCTCGTTCAGACCTACAAGCGCGACACCGGCGAGATCATGCACGACCTCTCGGTCCCGATCCTGGTCGGCGGCCGCCACTGGGGCGGATTTCGCATGGGCTACAAAGCCCACTGACAGGAAAAAGGGGCGCCTCTCGCGGCGCCCCCTTGTCCCGATCGCGCGGATCCGAAAAAGCGCCTAGCTGCCGCCCGCGGTCGCCTCGGTGGCCGGCGCAGGCTCTTCTGCCGGTGCCGCAAGCTCCGCAAGCGCCGGCTCGGCGGCCTGCGCCTTGCGGATGTTGTGGTACGCAAGGCCCGTGCCCGCCGGAATCAGGCGCCCGACGATCACGTTCTCCTTCAGGCCCCGCAGCTCGTCGCGCTTGCCCATGATCGCGGCCTCGGTCAGCACTCGCGTGGTCTCCTGGAAGGAGGCCGCCGAGATGAACGAGTCGGTCGAGAGCGAAGCCTTGGTGATGCCGAGGAGCATGTTGCGGAAGGTGGCCGGCTGCTTGCCCGCCTTCACCGCCTTCTCGTTCTCCTCCAGCAGCTCGGCGCGCTCGACCTGCTCGCCTTGGATGAAGGGCGTGTCGCCGGGATTGTCGACCTCGATGCGGCGCAGCATCTGACGCACGATCACCTCGATGTGCTTGTCGTTGATCTTCACGCCCTGCAGACGGTACACGTCCTGCACTTCGTCGATGATGTAGCGCGCCAGCTCCTCGATGCCCAGCAGTCGCAGCAGGTCATGCGGGTCGACCGGGCCGTCCACGATCATCTCGCCCTTGTTCACCACCTGGCCGTCGTGCACCAGCAGGTGCTTGTCCTTCGGGATCAGGTATTCGTGCTCCTGCTTCTCGAGGTCCGTGATCACAAGGCGCTGCTTGCCCTTGGTGTCCTTTCCGAACGAGACCGTGCCGGTGACCTCGGCGAGTATGCCGGCATCCTTCGGCGAGCGCGCCTCGAAGAGCTCGGCCACCCGCGGCAGGCCGCCGGTGATGTCGCGCGTCTTCGACACCTCCTGCGGGATCCTCGCGAGCACTTCGCCCACCGCCACCGGCTGGCCGTCGCGCACGGCGATCACCGCGCCTACCGGGAAGCTGATGTTCACGGCGTGGTCGGTGCCGGCGATGCGCACCTCCTCGCCGCGCTCGTTGACGAGCTTGACGGACGGCCGCACGCCCTTTGCCGCGGCGCCGGCGCGGCGCTTGGGATCGATCACCACCAGGGTCGAGAGCCCGGTCACCTCGTCGATCTGCTTGGCGACCGTCGAGCCCTCCTCGACGTGCTCGAAGCGCACCGTGCCCGCATACTCGGTGATGATCGGGCGGTGGTGCGGGTCCCAGCTCGCGATCGTCTTGCCGGCCTTGATCGGGTCACCGTCCACGACCGAGAGCGTCGCGCCGTAGGGAACCTTGTGGCGCTCGCGCTCGCGGTGGTTGTCGTCCACGATCATCACCTCGCCCGAGCGGGAGATCACCACCTTGTCGCCCTTGGCGTTGGTGACGTAGCGCATCGTGGGCGTGAACCGCACGGTGCCGGCAGATTTCGCCTCGACATGGCTCTGCACCGCGGTACGGGAGGCCGCCCCGCCGATGTGGAACGTGCGCATCGTGAGCTGCGTGCCCGGCTCGCCGATCGACTGCGCCGCGATCACGCCGATCGCCTCGCCGACGTTGACCAGCGAACCGCGCCCGAGATCGCGCCCGTAACACCTGGCGCAAACGCCCCAGCGCGTGTCGCAGGTGAGCGGCGTGCGCACCTTCACCTCGTCGATGCCGAGGTTGTCGATCGTGTCGACCGCCTCTTCGTCGAGGAGCGTCCCGGCCGGATGCAGCACGTCCTGCGTCTCCGGGTGCAGCAGGTCGACCGCGAGCACGCGGCCGAGAATCCGCTCCTTCAGCGCCTCGACCACCTCGCCGCCCTCGACCAGCGCCTTCATCGCGACGCCATTCTGGGTCCCGCAGTCGTCCTCGGTGACCACAAGGTCCTGGGTGACGTCCACCAGGCGCCGCGTGAGGTAGCCCGAGTTGGCGGTCTTGAGCGCCGTGTCGGCGAGGCCCTTGCGGGCGCCGTGCGTGGAGATGAAGTACTGCAGCACGTTCAGCCCCTCGCGGAAGTTCGCCGTGATCGGGGTCTCGATGATCGAGCCGTCGGGCTTGGCCATGAGCCCGCGCATCCCCGCGAGCTGGCGGATCTGCGCCGCCGAGCCGCGCGCCCCCGAATCGGCCATCATGTAGATCGAGTTGAACGCCTCCTGGCGCACTTTCTTGCCGTGGCGGTCGGTGGCCTCCTCGGTGCCGAGCTGCTCCATCATCACCTTGCCGACCTGCTCGCCGCAGCGCGACCAGATGTCGACCACCTTGTTGTAGCGCTCGCCCACCGTCACCAGGCCCGAGGTGTACTGCGACTCGATCTCCTTCACCTCGGCTTCCGCGGTCGAGATCAGCTCCTGCTTGGCGGCCGGAATGCGCATGTCGTGCACGCCGAAGGAGAGCCCGGCGCGCGTCGCGAACGTGAACCCCGCCTGCATCAGCTTGTCGGCGAAGATCACGGTCTCGCGCAGTCCGCAGCGCCGGAACCCGGCGTTGATCAGGCGCGAGATCTCCTTCTTCTTGAGCGGCTTGTTGACCAGCTCGAAGGAAAGGCCCGCCGGCAGGATCTCCGACAGGAGCGCCCGGCCGACCGTGGTCTCGTAGCGCGTCATCCGCTCGCTCACCTCGCCCGACTCGGAGATGTCCTTCTCCTTGATTCGCACCCAGATGCGCGCGTGCAGGTCCACCTGGCGCGACTCGTAGGCGCGCGACACCTCGGCGAGATCGATGAAGGACATGCCTTCGCCGCGCGCGTTGAGGCGCTCGCGCGTCGCGTAGTACAGGCCCAGCACGATGTCCTGCGAGGGCACGATGATCGGCTCGCCGTTGGCGGGCGAGAGCACGTTGTTCGAGGCGAGCATGAGCGTGCGCGCCTCCATCTGAGCTTCGAGCGAGAGCGGCACGTGCACCGCCATCTGGTCGCCGTCGAAGTCGGCGTTGAACGCCGCGCACACGAGCGGGTGGAGCTGGATCGCCTTGCCCTCCACGAGCTGCGGCTCGAACGCCTGGATGCCCAGGCGGTGCAGCGTAGGCGCGCGGTTGAGCATCACCGGGTGCTCGCGGATCACCTCCTCGAGGATGTCCCAGACCTCGGGCACTTCCTGCTCCACCAGGCGCTTGGCCGCCTTGATGGTCGTGGCAAGGCCCAGCAACTCCAGCTTGTTGAAAATGAACGGCTTGAAGAGCTCGAGCGCCATCTTCTTCGGGAGCCCGCACTGGTGGAGCTTGAGCTGCGGCCCGACCACGATCACCGAGCGTCCGGAGTAGTCGACGCGCTTTCCGAGCAGGTTCTGGCGGAAGCGCCCGCCCTTGCCCTTGATCATGTCGGCGAGCGACTTGAGCGGGCGCTTGTTCGCGCCGGTCATCGCCTTGCCGCGGCGGCCGTTGTCGAGCAGCGAATCGACCGCCTCCTGGAGCATGCGCTTCTCGTTGCGCACGATGATTTCGGGCGCCTTCAGCTCGAGCAGCCGCTTCAGCCGGTTGTTCCGGTTGATGACCCTCCGGTACAGATCGTTGAGGTCCGACGTGGCAAACCGTCCGCCGTCCAGCGGCACGAGCGGGCGCAGCTCCGGCGGCAGCACCGGCAGGACCTCCATCACCATCCAGTCGGGCTTGATGTTGGAGTTCTTGAAGCCCTCGAGCACCTTCAGTCGCTTCGCATACTTCTTGATCTTGGCGTCCGAGCTGGTCGCCTCGAGGTCCTTGCGGAGCGCATCGATCTCGCGGTTGAGGTCGAGCGACCGGAGCAGCGCGCGGATTCCTTCCGCGCCCATCGCAGCGGAGAAGTCGTCACCGAACTCCTCGACCTTCGCGAGGTAGTCGTCCTCGGTGAGGAGCTGGCAGCGCTTGAGGGGCGTGAGGCCCGGGTCGGTGACGACGTAGGCCTCGAAATAGAGCACCCTCTCGATGTCGCGCAGGGTCATGTCCAGGACCAGTCCCAGGCGCGAGGGAAGCGACTTGAGGAACCAGATGTGGGCGACGGGGCTCGCGAGCTCGATGTGGCCCATGCGCTCGCGGCGCACCTTCGCCAGCGTCACCTCGACGCCGCACTTCTCGCAGATGACGCCGCGGTGCTTGAGGCGCTTGTACTTGCCGCACAGGCACTCGTAGTCCTTGATCGGCCCGAAAATCTTGGCGCAGAACAGGCCGTCGCGCTCGGGCTTGAAGGTGCGGTAGTTGATGGTCTCGGGCTTCTTTACCTCGCCGTAGGACCACGAGCGGATCTTCTCGGGCGAGGCGAGCCCGATCTTGATCGCGTCGAACTCCTCGTCCTGCTGGACCTGCTTGAAGAGCTCCAGTAGCGCTTTCATCTCAGTACCTCTCCAGATCGATGTCGATGCCCAGGGAGCGGATCTCCTTCACCAGCACGTTGAAGGATTCCGGCATCCCGGCGTCGATCTTGTGGTCGCCCTTGACGATGTTCTCGTACACCTTGGTGCGGCCCGTGATGTCGTCGGACTTGACCGTGAGCATTTCCTGCAGCGTGTAGGCCGCGCCGTAGGCTTCCAGCGCCCACACCTCCATCTCGCCGAAGCGCTGGCCGCCGAACTGCGCCTTGCCGCCGAGCGGCTGCTGCGTAACGAGCGAATACGGCCCCGTCGAGCGGGCATGCATCTTGTCGTCCACCAGGTGGTGGAGCTTCAGCATGTGCATGTAGCCGACCGTCACCGGACGGTCGAACGACTCGCCGGTGCGGCCGTCGTACAGCGTCACCTGGCCGGAGGCCGGCAGGCCGGCGAGCTCGAGCATGGCGTTGATCTCGGACTCGGAGGCCCCGTCGAACACGGGCGTCGCGAACGGCACGCCGTCCTTCAGGCCCTCGGCGAGCTGCATGACTTCGTCGTCCGAGAGCTTGCCGAGCTCCTCCTGCCGGCCGCTGCCGTTGTAGACGCGCTCGAGCATCCTGCGCACCTCTGCGGCCCTGGCCTGCGACTTCACGAGCTCGCCGATCCGCTGGCCGAGACCCTTTGCCGCCCAGCCCAGGTGCGTCTCGAGGATCTGCCCCACATTCATCCGCGAGGGCACGCCCAGGGGATTGAGCACGATGTCGACCGGCGTGCCGTCCGCCATGTGCGGCATGTCTTCGACCGGGACGATCTTCGAGATCACGCCCTTGTTGCCGTGGCGCCCGGCCATCTTGTCCCCCGGCTGCAGGCGCCGCTTCACCGCCACGTACACCTTGACCATCTTGAGCACGCCGGGCGGCAGCTCGTCGCCCTGAGTCAGTTTCTTGCGCTTCGCCTCGAACATGGCGTCGAACTCCCTGCGCTTCTGGGCCAGCGAGTCCTTGAGCCCCTCGAGCTGCGCGGCGGCCTCCTCGTTCGCGAGCCGGATGTCGAACCAGTCGTAGCGCTCGAGGGTCTCGAGGTAGGCCTTCGCGATCTTGGTACCCCTGGCGAGCCGCTTGGGGCCGCCGTTCGCGGCCTTTCCGACGAGCAGCCGCTCCAGGCGCTCGAAGGTGTCGGCCTCCACAATCCGCATCTGGTCGGCGAGGTCGGTCTTGTAGCGCTTGAGCTCCTCCTCGATGATCGACTGGCTCCGCTTGTCCCGCTCGATGCCCTCGCGCGTGAACACCTGCACGTCGATCACGCACCCCGAGATCCCCGAGGGAACGCGCAGGCTGGTGTCCTTCACGTCGGAGGCTTTCTCACCGAAGATCGCGCGCAGGAGCTTCTCTTCGGGCGTGAGCTGGGTCTCGCCCTTGGGCGTCACCTTGCCGACCAGCACGTCGCCTGCCTCGACTTCGGCGCCGATATAGACGATGCCCGATTCGTCGAGTCGGGACAACTGCGCTTCGGAGAGGTTGGAAATGTCCCGGGTGATCTCCTCGGGCCCGAGCTTGGTGTCGCGCGCGACCACCGTCAGCTCCTCGATGTGGATCGAGGTGAAGCGGTCGTCCGACACCACGCGCTCGGAGATGAGGATCGAGTCCTCGAAGTTGTAGCCGTTCCACGGCATGAACGCGACCAGCATGTTCTGGCCGAGCGCGAGCTCGCCCAGGTCGGTCGAGGCGCCATCGGCGATCACGTCGCCGCGCGCGATGCGCTCGCCGGGTTTGACGATCGGACGCTGGTTGATGTTGGTGTTCTGGTTCGAGCGCGTGTACTTGGTCAGCTTGTAGATGTCGACGCCGACGTCCCCCGGCACGGTCTCGTCGTCGTTGACGCGCACGACGATGCGGTTTGCATCCACGTAGTCGACCACTCCGCCGCGCAGTGCGATGACGCAGGTGCCGGAGTCGACCGCCGCGGTGCGCTCGACGCCCGTGCCCACGAAGGGCTTCTCGGGCCGCAGCAGCGGCACCGCCTGGCGCTGCATGTTCGAGCCCATCAGCGCGCGGTTGGCGTCGTCGTGCTCGAGGAACGGGATGAGCGAGGCCGCCACCGACACGATCTGCGCCGGCGCGACGTCCATGTACTGCACCTCCTCGGGCGACTTCAGCTCGAACTCGTTCTTGAAGCGGCACGAAACCAGCGAGTCGGTCAGCTTTCCGGACTTGTCGACCGCCGCGTTCGCCTGCGCGATCACGTAGTTGCCTTCCTCGATCGCGGAGAGGAACTCGATCTCGTTCGTGACCTTGCCGTCGCGCACCTTGCGGTACGGCGTCTCGAGGAAGCCGTAGCGGTTGGTGCGCGCATAGAGCGCGAGCGAGTTGATCAGGCCGATGTTCGGACCTTCCGGCGTCTCGATCGGGCACACGCGCCCATAGTGCGTGGGATGCACGTCCCGAACCTCGAATCCGGCTCTTTCCCGGGTCAGGCCGCCCGGCCCCAGCGCGGAAACCCGTCGCTTGTGGGTGATTTCCGACAGCGGGTTCGTCTGGTCCATGAACTGGGAGAGCTGACTCGAGCCGAAGAATTCCTTGATCGCCGCCGAGATGGGCTTGGCGTTGATCAGGTCGTGCGGCATCAGGTTCTCCGACTCGGCCTGCGAGAGGCGCTCCCTCACCGCACGCTCGACGCGCACCAGGCCGGCCCGGAACTGGTTCTCCGCGAGCTCGCCCACAGAGCGCACGCGCCGGTTGCCGAGATGGTCGATGTCGTCGACCTCGCCGCGGCCGTTGCGCAGCTCCACGAGGATCCGGATCACCTCGACGATGTCCTTCGGCGAGAGCGTGAAGCGCTGCTCGACCCTGACTTCGAGCTTCTGCCGGTCGACTCCCTTCGCCTTCAGGTCGTGGAACATGCGGTCGACGAGCGCCTGCGCCTCGGCCTCGGTCTCGATACCCTCGAGCGACACCTTGCCCAGGTGCAGCTCCGGCGCGTGCTTCCAGTACGCGTGCAGCTCCTCCTCGGCCTCCTTGGGCAGGGCGATCCCGCGCAGCCGCAGCTGCCAGCTCGTCTCGCTCTTCACGCCGATGCGCCGGTTGAACTTCATGCGCCCGACCGCCGAGAGGTCGTAGCGCTCCTCGGCGAAGAACAGGCCGTTGAACAGCGCCTCGACTGCATCCTCGGTGGGCGGCTCGCCCGGCCGCATCATGCGGTAGATCGCGACGCGCGCCGCCATCATGTCGGCGGTCTCGTCGGTGCGCAGGGTCTTCGAGACGTACGGGCCCTGGTCGAGATCGTTGGTGAAGATCGTCTGGATCCTGGTGATCCCCGCCTCGCGCAACTTCGCGAGCAGAGTCTCGGTCACCTCATCGTTCGCGTTCGCCAGGATCTCGCCGGTATCCGCATTGACCACGTTGTGCGCCAGCGTGCGGCCGAGCAGGTAGTCGTCCGGGGCGTCGATGCGCCGGATGCCGGCCGCTTCCATGTCGCGGATGTGCTTGATCGTGATGCGCTTGTCCTTGGCGACGAGAATCTTGCCGGACTTGTCGCTGATGTCGAAGCGCGCCACCTCGCCGCGCAGGCGCTCGGGCACGAGCTCGAGCTGTACCGCGCCCTGGGAGAGGTGAAACGTGTCGAACACGAAGAACTCCTTCAGGATCCGCTCCGGCGTGTAGCCGAGCGCCTTGAGCAGGATCGTGACCGGCATCTTGCGGCGCCGGTCGACACGGAAAAACACGATGTCCTTCGGGTCGAACTCGAAGTCGAGCCAGGATCCGCGGTAGGGGATCACACGCGCCGAAAAGAGGAGCTTCCCGCTCGAGTGCGTCTTGCCGCGGTCGTGCTCGAAGAACACCCCCGGCGAGCGGTGCAGCTGGCTGACGATGACCCGCTCGGTGCCGTTGATGATGAAGGATCCCGTGGTGGTCATGAGCGGGATCTCGCCCATGTAGACCTCCTGCTCCTTCACCTCCTTGGTGGTCGGGCGCGGCGCCTCCTTGTCCATGATCACCAGGCGCACCTTCGCGCGCAGGGGGCTGGCGTAGGTGAGGCCGCGTTGCTGGCACTCCTTCACGTCGAACGGCGGCTCGCCGAGCTGGTAGCTCACGAACTCCAGGCGCGCGTTGCCCGAATGCGAGACGATCGGGAAGATCGAGGTGAACGCGGCCTGCAGGCCCTCGTTCCGGCGGCCCTCCGGGGAGACGCTCGCCTGCAGGAACGCGGTATAGGACTCGAGCTGCGTCGCGATCAGGAACGGGACGTTCTGAACGGTCGCGCGCTTCGCGAAGCTCTTGCGGATGCGTTTACGCTCGGTGAGGGAATAGGTCATGAAGGCTCCTGGCGGCGTTCATTCGGAAAGCGCAAAGGGCAAAGCCAAGGCGCGACCTCCCCACGCGGCGGGGGCGGCGGCGGCTTGGATTTGCACTCTGGATGCGATGTTCGGCAACCGGGCAGGCCGGGAGTTCCCTCCCGGCGCGCCCGAGCGCGGTTCTCCGTTTACTTGATCTCGACCTTGGCCCCGGCGTCGGTGAGCTTCTTGGCGATCGCCTCGGCGTCCGCTTTCGAGACTCCCTCCTTGACGGGCTTGGGCGCGCCATCGACCAGGTCCTTGGCCTCCTTGAGGCCGAGCGAGGTCACCTCGCGCACCGCCTTGATCACGTTGACCTTGCTCTCGCCCGCCGCGGCGAGGACGACCGTGAATTCGGTCTTCTCCTCGGCCGCCGCGGCGCCGGCCGCGGCTGCGCCCGCCACCGGTGCCGCCACCGCGACCGCGGCAGCGGCGGAGACGCCGAATTTCTCTTCCATGTCCTTGATGAGCTGCGAGAGCTCGAGGACCGTCATGCCCGAAATTGCTTCCAGAATCTGTGCGCGTTCCATTGCCTGTTTCTCCTGATGATTAGGTTCCTGATTTCGCGTCCCGGACAGCGGCGAGCGTGCGGACGAATCTCGCCGGCACCTCGTGGAGCGTGCGTACGAGCCTGGCGACCGGCGCCTGCAGCGTGCCGACCAGCTTCGCGAGCAGCTCCTCGCGGCTCGGCATCGTGGCGAGCGCCTTGACGTCCTTTTCGGACATCAGGGCGTTCGGCATGGCGCCGCCCTTGATGACGAAGCGCTCGTGCTCCCGCGCGAACTCGGCCAGCACCTTGGCGCCCGCCACCGGGTCCGTTGCGATCCCGTACACGAGCGGACCGGTGAGGCTTTCGGAGAGCTTCTCGAACGGCGTGCCCTTCACTGCGCGCCGCGCGAGCGTGTTCTTCAGCACTCGCAGGTAAAGCCCCGACTTGCGCGCTCTGGCGCGCAGCCCTGTCACGGCGCCGACGTCGAGGCCGCGGTTTTCCGCGACGATCACCGCCTGCGCCTGCGCGAGCCGTGCCGCGATCTCCGTAACGACCGCCTGCTTCTGCTCCAGACTGAGACCCAAGGTCTACCTCCTTACCGCGGTTGATCACATGGGCGCGTTATTCGCCGCGCCCGCCCCTGGCGACCTTGAATCAGGAATCCTTCACCGCATTCCTGCTTCGGGTGCGCCGTCTGCGCAGGGCGATCGATCCGTTTAAGCCCCCGAACGAATGCCCCGGGAGCCCCTGCGGTCTTTGACAGCAGCCGTCCTCTCGAACAGCGGCCCAAAGTCCCTTCCTACTGCGCCGAGAGCGACGCGGGATCGATCCTTACGCCGACCCCCATCGTGCTCGACACCGAAACCCTCTTCAGAAACACCCCTTTCGCATGCGCGGGCCTGGCGCGGTTGAGCGCCTCCAGCAGCGCCGCCAGGTTGTCGCGCAGCTGCTCGGGCGAGAACGACGCCCGTCCGATCGTGCACTGGACGATGCCCGACTTGTCCGCGCGGAACTGCACCTGTCCTGCCTTCGCGTTCTTCACCGCAGCCGCGACGTCGGGCGTGACGGTTCCGACCTTCGGGTTGGGCATCAGCCCCCTCGGGCCCAGGATCTGGCCGAGGCTGCCCACGACGCGCATCGCCTCGGGCGCCGCAATTACCACGTCGAAATCGAGCTTGCCGGCCTTGACTTGCTCGGCGAGGTCTTCCATGCCCACGACGTCCGCACCCGCGTCCTTCGCGGCCTGCGCCTTGTCGCCGGGTGCGAATACCGCGATCCTGATTTTCCTGCCGGTCCCGGCCGGCAGCACGACCGCACCGCGCACGGTCTGGTCGGATTTCTTCGCGTCGATGCCGAGATTCACCGCGACGTCCACCGCCTCGTCGAACCTGGCGGTCGCAGTCTCTTTCACGATCTTCATGGCGTCGATTGCGGTGTAGCTCTTCGCGGGATCGACCTTGCCCGCCATCGCCTTCCGGCGCTTCGAAAGCCTCGCCATCTACATGCCCTCCACGATGATGCCCATCGAGCGCGCGCTGCCTGCGACGGTACGCATCGCCGCCTCGAGGTCGGCGGCGTTCAGATCGGGCATCTTCACTTTCGCGATCTCCTCGACCTGTTTGCGCGTGATCCGCCCTACCTTGTCGGTGTGCGGGCGCGGGCTCCCGGATTCGACCCCGGCGGCCTTCTTGATCAGCACCGTGGTCGGCGGCGTCTTGATCACGAAGGTGAAGCTCTTGTCGGAGTACGCGGTGATTACCACCGGAAGCGGAAGGCCGGGCTCGACCTTCTGCGTCTGCGCGTTGAACGCCTTGCAGAACTCCATGATGTTCAGGCCACGCTGACCGAGCGCGGGCCCGATCGGCGGCGACGGGTTCGCCTTGCCCGCCGGCACCTGCAGCTTGATGAAACCGACGACTTTCTTCGCCATGTTGCCTCTCCTTGCGGGTTCAAGCGCCCCCGGATGCTGGAGCCGGGGGCTCCCCGCCTGTTATGCCTTCTCTACCTGCCCGAACTCGAGCTCGACCGGAGTCGATCGCCCGAAGATGGTGACGGCCACGCGCAGCCGGGACTTCTCGTAGTTCACGTCCTCGACCGTGCCCTGGAAATCGGTGAAGGGGCCATCCTTCACCCGCACCATCTCGCCGACCTCGAACAGCACCTTGGGCTTGGGCTTTTCCACGCCCTCGCGCATCTGCTGCATGATCGCGTCGACTTCCTTCTGCGGGATCGGAGCGGGCTTGGTCGCGGTGCCGCCGACGAACCCCGTGACCTTGTTGGTGTTCTTGACCAGGTGCCAGGTCTCGTCGTCCATCTCCATCTCGACGAGCACGTATCCCGGGAAGAACTTGCGCTCCGACATGTGCTTCTGGCCGCCCTTCATCTCGACGACCTCCTCGACCGGCACCAGGATCTTGCCGAACTTGTCCTCCATCCCGGCGCGGTGGATGCGGTCCTCGAGCGCGCGCTGCACGGACTTCTCGAAGCCCGAATAGGCGTGTACCACGTACCAGCGCTTGGTCATCTGTGCCGAACCTATGTTTTTTTCCATCCGAGGATCAGGTCGTACAGCACCCACTCCAGCGTCTTGTCGCTCATCCACAGGAACACCGCCATCACGACGACGAAGGCGAACACCGCCGCGGTCGTCTGCATCGTTTCCTTGCGCGTCGGCCAGACCACCTTCTTCACCTCGATCACCGATTCGCGCGCGAACACGGCGAACTCGCGACCCGGCGCGGAGAACCACGCCGCGGCCGCGCCCGCGGCCACGCCCGCGGCAACCGCGAGGATCCGCAGCACCAGCGCCTGCTCGCCGAGCAGGTAATAGCCGGCTATCCCGGCCGCGACGAGCGCGCCGGCGACGGTCAGTTTGGCGATGTCGGTTGCCTGCATATCCGGTCCGGGCTGGCAGGGGCAGAGGGGATCGAACCCCCAACCTTCGGTTTTGGAGACCGACGCTCTGCCAGTTGAGCTATGCCCCTTCCGCGTCCTTCACTCGATCACCTTGGCCACGACGCCGGCGCCCACGGTCTTGCCGCCCTCGCGG
>JBBINV010000018.1:0-55434 GCA_037443705.1 Betaproteobacteria bacterium
GTAGATCGGATCCGGGTCGGCGCCGGTAGCTTTGATAGGAGCGAGCAAAAGGCCGGGTCCGCGCCTTTGCGGGGATGACGAAACGGAGAGTTCCTTCCAAAGGAAAAGCGGGGGATCGCCGTAGCCGGGGAGCTTGTCGAGACCGGGCACGATCACGGTGCCGAACTGCAGGCCCTTCGCCTTGTGGATGGTCATGATCTGGAGGGCTTCGTCGCCCGCCTCCACATCGGGGAGCGCGTAAAGCCGCTCGAGACAATCGGCGAGCGCGGCGGGATCCGCGATGGCACCGGCTTCCTCAATGCGCTCGAGCTCGTCCAGATAGATCTCCGCGTCCTCGAGCTCGGTGCGGTCGGCCACGCAGGCGGGACCGCCGAGCGCGAGCCACACGCCCTCCACGCGGTCGCGGAGCGTGCTGCGCTCCCGGTTTTCGATCGCGGGAGCGAGAATGCGGGTGAAGCGCTCGAAGAAGACGTTGTCCCTGATTCGTTCCCAGATCGTCTGGGTCCGCGCTTTCGCGGGGACGACGGAAAGCAAGTCTTCGAGTGAAAGGCCCAACCAAGGTGCTCGCAGAATCGCGAGCCACGCGATCGTGTCGCCGAGGTGCGTGAGCGCGCGGGTGAGCGCGTACAGGTCCTGGACGACCTGCCTTTCGCCGAGGTGCTCGATCTCGATCGCGCGGTAGCGGATGCCCGCGGCTTTCAGCGCGGGGACAATCCCGGCGAGCGACTCGCGGCTTCGCACGAGGATCGCGGTACGGCCCTCGGCACGCTGCACGAGCTCCACCACGCGCGCGGCTTCGGATTCCCGATCGGGAAGCTTCTCCCACGTCACCGCATCGCCCGGAAGAGCACGTTTGTCCGGGTCGGGAACCTTGGGCGCGTAGGGCACGGCCCCCGAGATCCGATCGGCCTCGGCAGGGAGGATTCTCGGGAACGCGTCGTTGAACCATGCCACCAGATTCGGCTGCGAGCGGAAATTTGTCTTGAGCGTGAGCGGCTCGAGCGCCACCGCGCCGAGCCCGCTCTCCCACGCCTCGAGGAACAGTGCGACCTGCGCCTCTCGAAAGCGGTAGATCGACTGCATCGGGTCACCCACCAGAAAGAGCGTACGGCCGTCGCCCGGCTGCCAGCCGGCGGTGAGCTGCACGAGCAATTCCTTCTGCGAGATCGAAGTGTCCTGGAACTCGTCCACCAGGATGTGGTGGATGCGGTGATCGAGCGCGAGCATCAGGTCGGTGGGGTCCTCCGGCGTGCCGAGCGCGCGCAGCGCCCCTTGCGCCACCTCGGTGAAATCGACCGCGCCGCGCTCGGCGAACACGACCTTCAGATGCGCAGCGGCGCGCGGCAGGAGCTCCACGATGGCGGCGAGCGCTTCCCACTGCTCCTCGGTATAGCGCGCGGGCGGCATCGCGAGCAGCGCCGCGAGCGCTTCGCGCAGGGGCTCGGTGCGGGAAAGGGCCTGGGCCTGCTTCGAGCGCTTCTTCCACGTCTTCTCCTTCGTCAGCACCTCGCGCGCGAACTCCTCGGAGGCCCGCGGGTCGAGCGCGCGAGCCCTCTCGAGAAGGCGGTTTCTCTCGGATTCGAGGACCGATTCCAGGTCCGCCCTCGTGGGAACGGCGCCGGTGGTGCGCATCCACTGGTCGCGCTTCGCGAGCATCGAGGCGACGAGACCCGCGGCGGTCTCGACGTTGCCGTCAAGGTGCGCGAGGAGGCGCGCGGCCGGAGCGGAAAGCTCGCGCAGCAGCCGGTGCGCCGCTTCGCGATAGAGCTCGCGCGCGTCCTCCACGATCCCGGGTTGCGCTCCGAACTGCGCGAGCACCGGCATTTGCCGGGTCAACGACGCGCAGAACGCATCGATCGTCATGATCCGGAGCCGGTGCGCGACCTCGGCGGCGTCCGGGAGCTTTTCCAGCACGCGCTCGCGCATCTCGGCGGCGGCCTTGCGCGTGAAGGTGATCGCGAGGATTTCCTCGGGGCGCTTCACGGCGGACAGCAGTCTCAGGTAGCGGCGGATGAGCAGGTCGGTCTTCCCCGAGCCCGCCGGCGCCTGCACGATGAACGAGCGCGCCGGGTCGAGGGCGCGTTCGCGGACTGAAAGGTCGGCTATCATGGACGCGAACTGCCTGGGCCATGTCGATGAGAGTCATCCCCAACGACACCATGCCCGCAATCGACGCCCGGCTCGTGGGCGGAGGGCGCTGGGCGCTCGCGCGAGAGAAGCCCGAGAGGCTCGCGCTGCTCGCGTTCTACCGCGGGATCTTCTGCCCGGTGTGCCGCGTCTGGGTAGGCGAGCTGGATCGCCTTGTGCCGGAGTTCGAGCGCCACGGCGTCTCGGTGATCGCGCTCACCTGCGACAGGAAGGACGCCGCCGAGCGCGCGGTGGCAGCCTGGGGCCTCGCAAACCTGCGCGTGGGTTATGCGCTCGACCCCGAGGACGCGAGGAAGGCGGGCCTCTACATCTCGGAGGGGCGCGCCGTCAGCTCGGGATCGAGCGAGCGCGAGCCGATGCTCTTCACCGAGCCCGCGATCCTGCTCGTGCGTCCCGAGGGCGAGCTCTACGCGGCGTGGATCCAGTCCACGCCCTACGCGCGCCCGCACCTCGCCGACGTGCTCGCCGCGGTGGAGAAGTTCGTGGCGCAGAACCTTCCCGACCCGAGGGGTTCGGCCTAGTTTCATCACTCTTCCTCCTCCCCGCGAAGCGCGGACAACCGCTCGTGCACGCGGCAAAGCGGCTGGAGGTCGCAGCTGCGGCAGGTCGCGAGCCCGCGCTTCGGATCCACGCGCGCATCGCCCGCGGCGAAGCCGGCCGCGAGATTCTCCAGATTGGTTTTCCACTGGGAGATGAGTGACGGCCAGTCGAGCGAGCATTTCACGCCGGGCACGACGCCCTCGTGCCGCGAAAACCCCACGAACTTCATGTCGCCCGCGCGGACCTTGGCGAACGCCACCGCGCCGATGTCCTCTTTCGCGCTCACCGCGTAGAGCGGGAGCTGCGGCTCGTCGGGCCGCTCGTCCATCCACATCCGCGGCGTGAGCCGGTTCGAGCCCTTGTAGTCGATCAGGAGGTGAGAGCCGTCGGGCAGCCGGTCCATGCGGTCGATGCGGCCGGAAAATGCGAGATTCGAAACGCTGATTTCGCGCCGTTCTTCCAGTGCGACGACTTCGAAATCGTCTCGCTTCGCCTCCAGCTCCAGCCATTGCGCCCCGATCCGCGCGAGCCGTGCGCGCTCGAGCTCCGCGAAGCGCCCCTCGAGCCCGGCTTCCCTGACCGCGGCGGCCGCCGACCTTTCGATTGCCGGACTTGCATCGGATCGAAGGGCGCGGCTGCCTTTCAGCTCGCCCCAAAGCCTCCTCATGAAGTCGTGCAGCAACAGCCCGCGCGCCATCGCGTCGGGGCCTTCGGGCGGCGCCTCCAGCGCCTCGGCGCCGAGCCGCCAGCGCGCGAACGCGCGGAACGGGCACGCCGCCTGGTCGGCGAGCACGCGCGTGCCGCCGCGGACCCTGGCCTGCGAGACCCGGGGTGCGGTTTCATCGGAGAAGAGCTCGCTCTTTCGGGACCGAAATATCGAATCCCGATAGCCCGGCAAGACAGGCACTTTCACCCCGCCCTCCGGCAAGCGTGCGACGAGCGGGCTGGGCGCGATTCTCCGGTCGCCGTCCCGCTCGAAATGCGAAAAGATCACCTCGGGCGCCGCGCCGGTCCAGCCCTCCGTGAGCCGGCGGTCGAGCGCGAGCGAGGTTTCGGCCGAGGCTTCGGGAATCCCCGCCCTCTTCTGCAACGCCGCCGGGAGGAACGGATTGGGGCGCGCGGCGAGCGGCCAGGCCTCCTCGGTCAACCCGCTCACCCAGAGGGCGTCGAACTCCATTCCCGCCGACTCGAGAATCCCGAGCACGCGCACCGGCACCTCGGGGGACTCGGGTTGAAAAAGGACGCGCGCGCAGTGCCGCGCAACGGCGGATATCGCGCCCTGCGCCGGCAGGGCCGGCATCACCCGGTCCAGCCGCGCGAAATCCGCCAGCACCTCGAGGAATCGCGACCGCGCCTGGAATTCGCTCGGCTCGAGAGGACGCTCGCCCGGAAAGCCGGCCGCCTCGAGCAGCCCCGTGAAGCGCCGCGCCCATTCGCGCGGGGAGAGCGCCTTGTTCCGGACAGGATCGCAGGCCCCGAACACCGATTCGAGAAGCGACCGCAGACCGGGGCAATCTCTCACTTCCCCTATCAGCCTCGGCAGCGACAGGCGCGCAGGCAGCGTCTCGCGCAACCTTGCGTCGAGCCGCGCGCGGCGCGCGATTTCGCTCTCCGCGCCGCCGAGGAAGGGCGAGCGGAGCAAGCGGGAGGTCCTCTCGAACCCGACCTCGAGAAAACCCAGTTCGAGAATTCCGAGCGCCGCGTGCACGATCGGCCACTCGGAAAGCGGCGCGCCGAGCGACACGTCGAACGGCATCGGCGCGCGCGGCGCGCCCGGCCGGTTGAAGTCCGGGCGCATCACGCGCGAGAAGACGCGCACGACTTCCTTGCGCCTTTGCGGGAGATCCGGGACCACGACTCCGATTCGCTTCGCGCCCGCCTCCAGCTTTCCCCTGGACCACCTTGCCGCCGCCTCCAATTCCTCTCGCGGGGACTTGAAGGACGCTCTCCTCGCGTCGGAGGTGACACGGGAGGGAACGCAGGATCCGACCCCGATTCCGTTCCTCGTGCACGCATCGAGGAAATCTGTCGCCTGCGGCGGCAGGATGTCGAAGGCGTACGCGACGAGCGACCGCGGCTTTCGCAGCGCGGTTCCCGGCAGGAGGCCGGCGACGAGGTCCGGAAGCCTCGCGGAGTCGATTTCGCCCGCCGTCTTCTCGCGGTATGCGCTTGCCCAGTCCGCGAACGCCTCGTGGTCCTCGTTGCCTGGAAATTTTCCCAGCGCGCGGTCGATCCGCCACGCATGCGCCAGGCGCCAGGCTTCGGCGCATCGGGCAGCGGCTCCGGGGACGTCGAGGAGCCGGGACCGGCTCTTTGCCACGAGCTCTTCCCACAAGGCCAATTCCTGCGTGTCCGAAAGCAGCGCCGGAAGCCGCGCCCCGAGCTCGGAATGAAGGGCGTCCTCGTACAGGCGCTCGGCGAACGCACCGAGCGGAAGGATGTCGGCGTCCTCCCAGGACCGGAGGCCTTTGGCCGCCTGGAACGCATCGAACTCGGAACGCAGTACCTGCGCGAGCCGCAGGTTCGGCGTTACCACGGTGACGCGCGCGGCTTGAGCGCCGGCGAGCCGCTCGAACAGTTCACTCTTCGTGATCGGCGCCCCGGGCATGCGGGGCATGATAAGTCATGAAATCCGGGGGCTTGACTGATTCAGTATTTCGAGTATTATTGAACTATTCGAGGTTCGCATGAAGCCCGTCACCTCCGAACAGATCGCCCGATACGCCGACATGTTCGCGGCAATGGGCACCGAGTCGCGCCTGCGGATCATGCAGCTGCTGCTTTCCTCGCACCCCGGCGGTATGGTGGTGGGCGAGATCCAGGCCGAGCTCGGCATTTCGGGCTCGAACCTCTCGCATCACCTGGACAAGCTGAGGAACGAGGACCTGGCGAGCGTGGAGCGCGAAGGCACGTTCCTGCGCTATCGCGCGAACGCCGAGGCGCTGCGCGAGCTCCTCGCGTTCCTGTATTCCGAGTGCTGCACACGCAGCCGGGCCGTCAGCCCGCGAAAGATCGTCAACTTCTCTGCCCCCTAGGAGGCACCGTGAGTTCTGCCGGGATCAAGGATGCAGTGAAAGAGCGCTACGCGCGCGCGGCGCGCACCGTCGCCGAAGGCGCGAAGGGAGCGTGTTGCGGTTCGGGCCGCACGGCAAGGGCTTCCTGTGCCGACCCGATCACCGGCAATCTCTACGACGCGGCGCAGACCGGCGCGCTGCCCGAGGCGGCGGTGCTCGCGTCGCTCGGCTGCGGCAACCCTACGGCGCTCGCGCAGCTCAAGCCCGGCGAAACCGTGCTCGATCTCGGCTCGGGCGGAGGCATCGACGTGCTGCTCTCGGCGAAGCGCGTCGGCCCGGCCGGCAAGGCCTACGGGCTGGACATGACCGACGAAATGCTCGCGCTCGCCGAGGAGAACCGGCGCAGGGCCGGGGCGACCAATGTGGAATTCCTCAAGGGCGAGATCGAGAACATCCCGCTGCCCGACCACTCGGTCGACGTGATCATCTCCAACTGCGTGATCAACCTCTCGGCGGACAAGGACCGGGTGCTGCGCGAGGCCTTCCGCGTGCTCAGGCCCGGGGGCCGGTTCGCGGTCTCGGACGTGGTCACGCGCGGCGACATTCCCGAGGACATCCGCAAAAGCATGCTGCTCTGGGTCGGCTGCATCGCGGGCGCGCTCGACGAGAACGAATACCGTGCAAAGCTCGCTGCCGCGGGCTTCACGGAAGTGGACGTTGAGCCCACGCGCATCTATCGCGCCGAGGACGCGCGCGAGTTCCTCGCCGGCAAGAATATCGATGCCGATGCGCTCGGCGCGCAGGTGGACGGAAAGTTCCTGAGCGCCTTCATCCGCGCGAGGAAACCCTAGCGGCCGAAGATCCCGCGCAACGCCTTGATCCCCTCCTTGACGGGGTCGGGTTGAGCGGACGCAGGCGGGGCTTCCTGCCGCGTTTCCCGTCGCGGTTCGCGGGCGGTTTCCTGCCGCCCTTGCTGTCCGAGCAGGAGCGAAGCGGTCGACTTGAAGCGGACCTTCACCGCCCACTCCTGCTCCCAGGGCACCTTCGGGTCCCTGGGGCGCGGCGGGTGCACGAAGTTCGCCTCCTCGCCGTAGGCGATGAACTGAAGCAGCGCGCTGCCTCCCGCCTTATTCACCACCTCGGCCGGCACCGCGCACTCGGTCGCCTGCGGGGGCATCACCACTTTTTCCCGGATCAACCGCGCGACCTCCGCGGGCGGCACGTAGTCCATCAGGCCTGCGCCCATCTCCTGGAGCTCGCTCGAAGTCCACACCAGGACGTCGTCGCCGTCGCCGCCCCAGAGCATCGCGAAGTAACCGGTCGATCCGGGGATGGCCTTCCAGTTGAATCTCCCCCCGCTTTCCGAGAGCTGCACCTTGTCGAGGAAATCGTTCGAGAGCGCGAAGCGGATCTCGGGGGAGTAGTTGCCCTTCACCCGGTGATCCCCCTTGAGGGACGCGCTCTCGGGCACTTGCTTCGCGTCTTCCGGATTCGGCCAGTCGCCATAGGTTCGGCTTCGCCCGAACGCGGGGCCGGAGGGCGCGCGCACGCCCCGCGAGACCATGCCAGGCGGCGTCCGGCCCTCGGCGACGCCTGCGAAATCGATCACCGCCGGCTGCCCGGCGCGCACTTCGGTACCACAGCCCCAGTAGATCAGCATGCGCCCCTTCGGCTTTTCCATCTGCTGCGGCATCTCGCGGTCCTCGGGGCCACGCCGCGCGGGCTCGCGCCGCGGCGTGACGAGGGGCAGCTGCGCACCCATGTCCATGCCGGGCGGGATCTCGTGCGCCGCGCGCGGCTCGCCCTGGGCCGTCTGCTGGGAGCCGAGCTGAAGGAGCATCCGCCGGCCGCCGCTCGCCTGGGCGCCCATCATGCCGCCCATCGTCGAAGCCATCGCGCCCATGCCCGGCATCGCCATGCCGGCCGCGGTCTCCACGCTCATCCAGTAGTGCGCGATCGGCGGCTTGACGACCTGGGTCTGGGCCAAGGAGACGGCGGGGAGCGCGGCGAGAACCACGGCAATCTTGTTCATCTCACTCTTTCGTTTTCACGATTCGCAGATGCGATCTCGGGCTCTTCACGCCCTCGATGCCCTTCACCTTCCGGAGCGCGATCGCGGAATCTTCCTTCGATACCGCAACGCCATCATCAATACCACAGGGCTGCCGGTCGCGCACCAGCGCACCTTGACCGAGGCGACGCCGCTTGCCGCGGTGAGCGCGGCGCAGAAAAGGTCGGCGAGGATTCCGGCGCGGGTCACGCCGGCGGCGAAGAAGGAGTCGGTCCCGCTGTCCGGGGCGCACGGCGATGAGCAGTTCCTCGCGCACCACGTCCTTGCCGTCGAGCATCTCCTCGGTCTGCGCGCGCTCCTCGTGGAACACGAGCTCTGCGTGGCGCAGCAGATTCTCGCGCGTCTCTTCGATCGTGCGCCCGAGCGAGTTGACGCCCGGCAGCTCCTCCACGAACCCGACGTAGCCGTTGGCCTGCTTGAGGTAGACCGCCGTGAATGCGAGGGTTCTGCGTTCCATGAGAGCTCCTCCACGCAGCTTGCAGAATAGCCCTTCTGCGCTTCGGCGGAGCGAAGTTTTTGTTGTCGAAACGCAAGCCCGGCGCTGCGTCGCCGGTCCGCGACGGAATTGCGCGCCGCAGCAGCGCTCACCGCTCGAGCAGATGCTTCTTGTCCCTGACCTTCGACCACTCGTCGGCGTCGGCGGGCGCGGGCTTGCGCTCGATGATCGGCTTCCAGAGCTTCGCGAGCTCGGCGTTCATCGCGACGAACTCGCGCTGAGCGTCCGGCACGTCGTCCTCGGCGAAGATCGCCTCGACCGGGCACTCGGGCACGCAAAGGGTGCAGTCGATGCACTCGTCCGGGTCGATCACCAGCATGTTCGGCCCCTCGCGGAAGCAGTCCACGGGACAGACATCCACGCAATCGGTGTACTTGCACTTGACGCAGGCTTCGGTGACGACGTAGGTCATGACGGCAACAAGATGATTTGAATCAAAAGTTTAGCACGCTGCCAGCAATCCGCCTCTTGGGAACGCGGGCCTCCGGCCCCATAATTGGGGTTCCCGTCCGCAATTCTTTCCCGAGGAGCCATGAGCAGTTCCAGCATCCAGCACGTCACGGACGCGAGTTTCGAGCCCGACGTCCTCAATTCCGAGATTCCCGTCCTGGTGGATTACTGGGCCGAGTGGTGTGGCCCGTGCAAGTCGATCGCCCCGATCCTGGAGCAGGTCGCCAAGGAGTACGACGGTCGCCTCAAGATCGCCAAGATCAACGTCGACGAGAACCAGCAGGTCCCGGCGCGCTTCGGCATCCGCGGCATCCCGACGCTGATGCTGTTCAAGAACGGCAACGTCGAGGCCACGCGTGTGGGGGCGCTGTCGAAATCGCAGCTGACCGCTTTTCTTGACAGCAATATCTAAAACGCCTAGTCTTTGATTTACAAGTTGTACCCGGCGCCGGGTCAGGCGCACTTTCCTCAAGGAAGTCGGTAGCACACCCAGGGCAGTTTTCCGTTCATCCATGCATCTTTCCGAACTCAAGACCCTCCACGTCTCCGAGCTGCTCGAAAAAGCGGTCGCGAACCAGATCGACAACGCGAGCCGTCTGAGAAAGCAGGACCTGATCTTCGCGCTGCTCAAGAACCAGGCGAAGAAGGGCGAATCGATCTACGGCGACGGCACGCTCGAGGTGCTCCCCGACGGCTTCGGGTTCCTCCGGTCGCCGGACACGAGCTACCTCGCCTCGACCGACGATATCTACGTCAGCCCCTCGCAGATCCGGCGCTTCAACCTGCACACCGGGGATTCGATCGAGGGCGAGATCCGCACGCCCAAGGATGGCGAGCGCTACTTCGCGCTCGTCAAGGTCGACAAGGTGAACGGCGAGCCGCCCGAGGCCGCCAAGCACAAGATCCTGTTCGAGAACCTGACGCCGCTCCACCCGGACAAGATGTTCAAGCTGGAGCGCGACATCAAGGCCGAGGAGAACATCACGGGCCGGATCATCGACATCATCGCCCCGATCGGGAAGGGCCAGCGGGGCCTGATCGTCTCGCCGCCGAAGGCCGGCAAGACCGTGATGCTGCAGCACATCGCGCACGCGCTCACCGCGAACCACCCGGACGTGCAGCTGATCGTGCTGCTGATCGACGAGCGTCCGGAGGAAGTGACCGAGATGAGCCGCTCGGTGCGGGGCGAGGTGGTCGCCTCCACGTTCGACGAGCCCGCCTCACGCCACGTGCAGGTCGCCGAGATGGTGATCGAGAAGGCGAAGCGCCTTGTCGAGCACAAGAAGGACGTGGTGATCCTGCTGGATTCGATCACGCGCCTCGCGCGCGCCTACAACACGGTGCAGCCGGCCTCGGGCAAGGTGCTCACGGGCGGCGTCGACGCGAACGCGCTGCAGAAGCCCAAGCGCTTCTTCGGCGCGGCGCGAAACGTGGAGGAAGGCGGGTCGCTCACGATCATCGCCACCGCCCTCATCGACACCGGCAGCCGGATGGACGACGT
This sequence comes from Betaproteobacteria bacterium, assembly GCA_037443705.1. Classification (GTDB taxonomy): domain Bacteria; phylum Pseudomonadota; class Gammaproteobacteria; order Burkholderiales; family SG8-39; genus 2-02-FULL-66-14. The sequence continues at coordinate 10,221 of JBBINV010000018.1, forward strand.
GATCTACGAGGAGTTCAAGGGCACCGGCAACCTCGAGATCCACCTCGACCGCCGCATGCACGAGAAGCGCATCTTCCCGGCGATCAACGTAAACCGCTCGGGCACGCGCCGCGAGGAGCTGCTGATCGAAAAAGACATCCTGCAGAAGATCTGGGTGCTGCGCAAGCTCCTCTTCCCGATGGACGAGCTCGAGGCGGCCGAGTTCCTGATCGACAAGGTGCGCGCCACCAAGACCAACGCCGACTTCTTCGATTCGATGCGCCGCGGCTAGCGCCGCGTGCGGCCCTCGCCGCGCAGGCGGCGACCCGGGCAAGGGCGCGAGCCACTTCTTCCTCAAGTTCGCCGGCGGCTTCTCGGCGCCGGTGCATCACCGCAGCTCGAACCACTACGTGACCGTGGTCGCGGGGACTCTGGTGCTCAACGTGGACGGCAAGGACCACAAGCTCCCCGCGGGCTCGTCTTCGCCTTCACCGGCAAGAAGCCGCACGCCACGCGCTGCGAGGCGGGCGCCGGGTGCGTGCTGGCGATGGACGTGCGCGGCAAGTGGGACGTGGTAATGCCCAGGGCCATGCCGGCGGCGAAGAAGTAACGCGGCCCCGAGGCGATCGGGACAGACCTCGGCGTTTCGGCCTGCGTTTCAGGCGGTTAGCGCGCGAAATCGGAGTCTGTCCCCGATTTCGGCGCGTTGCAATAAGCGCTTGATTTCTGTATAGTTCGCGCCTCTTCCGCAGCCGACGAAGCGCCATGAAGCCAGGCATCCATCCGCAGTACCAGCCGGTGATCTTCCTCGACACCGCGTCGAACCACTCCTTCCTCACCCGCTCGGCAATTGACACGAAGGGCCGCGAAACGATGAAGTGGGCCGACGGCAAAGAGTACCCCGTGGTCAAGGTCGAGGTGTCCTCCGAGTCGCACTCGTACTACACCGGCAAGCAGAAGATCGTCGACACCGCCGGCCGGGTCGAGAAGTTCAAGCGCCGCTACACCAAGAAGAAGACGTAGGCCCCCGGGGCATGCCGCCCCGCCTCACGCTGCCGCCCTCGCGCGCGGTCCTCGCGCTGCTCGCGGCCGCGTTCGTCCTGCCCGGGCTGATCGGGCACGACCCGTGGAAGTCGTTCGACGCGGTCGCGATCGAGATCGCGAGTCAGATGCACCGCACCGGAGACTGGCTCGTGCCGCGCATCGCGGGAGAGCCCTGGCTCGAGGATCCGCCGTTCTATCACTGGACGGCGGCCGCGTTCGTGAAGCTCCTCGCGTGGGCCGTTCCGGTGCACGCCGCCGTCCGGCTGGCGAGCGGGGTCTTCGTGCTTGCGGCGCTGTGGTTCGCGTATCTCGCGGCGCGGCACTGGGCGCCGCGGGAAAACCGGCGGCTCGCAGGCGCCACCGCGATGCTCGTGCTCGCCGGCTCCGTCGGGCTGATGGTTCATGCGCACGAGGCGGTCCCGGACCTCGCGGCGCTCGCGGCTTCGTGCGCCGCGTTCGTGTTCCTCGGACGGGCGACCCGCAAGCCGCTCGGCTCGGGGCTCGCGTTCGGCGCCGCGCTCGGCGCCGCATTCCTTTCCGCGGGCTGGGTCGCGCCGGCCGCGCCGGGGCTCGCGGCGCTCGCCACCGTGCTCTCGTGCGATTCGCTGCGAAACCGCGGCGGGGCCGTGTTCCTGCTCGCCGCCGCCGCGGTCGCGGCAGCCGTCTCGGCGAGCTGGCCGGTTGCGCTCTACGCCCGTGAAGCCGCGCTCGCCCAGCAGTGGTGGGCCGGCCTTGCGCAGCCGCGCGGCGCGCTCGGCGCGAACCTGCGTTACTTCGCGGTCACCGCGAGCTGGTTCACCTGGCCGGCCTGGCCGATCGCGGCCTGGACACTATGGTCGGCGCGCCGGAGTCTTCGCGAGCCTCGCCTGTTCGCGCCGCTCGCGGGGCTCGTGTTCGCCGCAGGCGCCGCCGCGTACGCGGGTCCGCCACAGGACATCAGCCTCGTCCCGCTGCTGCCCCCACTTGCGCTGCTCGCGGCGCAGGGCATCGGGGGCCTGAAGCGCGGCGCCGCGCACGCGCTCGACTGGTTCGCGGTCATGACCTTCGGCTTCTTCGCGGCGCTCGTCTGGCTCGGCTACGTCGCGATGACGACCGGCTGGCCGCCGCGCATCGCGCGCAATTTCGCCAAGACCGCGCCCGGATTCGTGCAAGGGATCGAGCCCGCGTCGCTCGCCCTCGCGGCGGTGCTCCTCGCGGGCTGGCTCTACGTGGCGCTGTTCACCGCGCCCTCGCCGGCGCGCGGCGTGCTGCGCTGGGCCGCGGGGGTGGCGCTCCTCTGGGGCAGCTTCGCGGCGTTATGGATGCCGTGGGCCGACTACCAGAAGAGCTACCGAGGCGTAGCGCTGCAGCTGAAATCCCGCATCCCGGGCGAGGCCGGCTGCATCGCGCGCGAAGGCATGGGGTTGCCGCAGCGTGCCGCGCTCAGCTATCACGCGGGGATCCGGACGGCGCCCTCGCGTTCGCAGTGCCGCTATGTGATCATTCAGGGAAGCCCGCGCGAGGAGCGCGGCGCGCCCGGCCCCGGCTGGAGGAAGCTGGCCGATGTCGGCCGACCGGGCGACAAGGCCGAGCGCTACCGCCTTTACCAGCGACTGCCATGAACACCCTTGCCCCCGCCGATTGCCCCAGCTGGTCGGCGCTCGCCGCGCACGCCGCGCGCTGGCGCGAGCGGCGGCTCCAGCCGGACGCGGCGCCGTGGCGGCTGCACGGAGCCGGTCTGGAGCTGGATCTCTCGCGGCACTGGATCGACCCGGAGGCGCTCGCGGCGCTGGTCCGGCTCGCGCACGAGCGGGACCTGAGCGGCTGGCGCGACGCGCTGCTCGCCGGCCGGACGGTCAACTCGACCGAGCGCCGCCCCGCATGGCACTCGGCGCTGCGCGCGGGAGAGGCCGCACCCGGCGAAGTGCGCCACACGCTGGCGCGAATGGCCTCGCTCGCGGCGAGCATCCGCGCGGGCGGCACGATCCGGCGCGTAATCCACCTCGGCATCGGCGGCTCGGACCTGGGCCCGCGGCTCGCGCTCGACGCGCTCGCCGGCCTCATCGAGCCGGGAATCGCCTTCGACTTCGCCTCCAACGCCGATCCGCTCGAGCTCGACCGCGCGCTCGCGGGAGCGCGCCCCGGGGAGACGCTCTTCGTGGTGGTGTCGAAGACTTTCACGACGGCGGAGACGATGGCGAACGCGTGCGCCGCGAAGGCCTGGCTCGGCGCCCTGCCCGTGGCGCATCATTTCGTCGCCGTGACCAGCAATACGGCCGCGGCGCTCGAGTTCGGGATCGCCGAGGAGCGGCTGCTCGCGATGCCCGACTGGGTCGGCGGGCGGTTCTCGGTCTGGTCCGCGGCGGGCTTCACGGTGATGCTCGCCCTGGGCGAAGCCGCATTCCGGGAGCTGCTCGCGGGGGCGCACCAGATGGACCGCCACTTCGCCACCGCGCCACTCGAGGAGAACCTGCCCGTGGTGCTCGGTCTGCTCGACGTGTGGTACACGAACTTCCACGGCGCCGAGACGCGCGTCGTGCTGCCTTACGCGCATGCATTGCGGCTCCTGCCGTCGTGGCTTCAGCAGCTCGAAATGGAGTCCAACGGCAAGAGCGTGGACCGCGAGGGGCGCGCGGTAGGCTACGCGACCACGCCGGTGGTCTGGGGCGGGACCGGCACGGTCTCGCAGCATTCGTTCCATCAGCACCTGCACCAGGGAACCTATCTCGTGCCCGCGGAGTTCGTGATCGTGCGCGCGCCGATGGGAAGCGACCCCGAGCGCCACGCGATGCTGCTCGCGAACGCCGAAGCGCAGGCCGACGCGCTCGCCTTCGGCACGCGCGACGCGGCGCTTCCCGCGCACCGGCGTCATTCCGGCAACCGGCCCTCGGGCACGATCGCGCTGGAGCGTCTGGACCCGCACCACCTGGGACGGCTGCTCGCGATGTACGAGCACCGCGCCTTCACTGCGGGAACGATCTGGAACGTGAACAGCTTCGACCAGTGGGGCGTCGAGCTCGGCAAGCAGCTGGCGAGAGACATTCTTTCGAGGAGGACGCAGGCGTGGACCAGGAAACCTTCAATCTGAGCATCCGCAAGTTCCTCAAGATGGTCGGGGTCAACTCGCAGCGCGAGATCGAAGTCGCGGTGCAGAAGGCCCTCGACGCGAAACGCCTCAAGGGCGACGAGACCCTGCCCGCCGCGGTGACGCTCGAGATCCCCGCGCTCGGCCTGAAGGTGCCGTTCGAGGGCGAAATCAGACTAAAATGAGCCGATGAACAAGGCCCGCGAGTTCGACCAGTCGGTGCTCGCCGAGCTGCGCGCGCTGCTCGGCGAGCGCGTCAGCGTCTCGGCCGCGGTGCGCGAGCACCACGGCAAGGACGAATCCTACTTTCCGTACGCCCCGCCGGACGCGGTCGTGTTTCCGCGTACCACGGAAGAAGTGCGCGATGTCGTCAACATTTGCCGGCGCCACCGCGTGCCGATGATCCCGTACGGCGTGGGAACGTCCCTCGAGGGCCACATCCTCGCGGTGCAGGGCGGAGTGTCGATCGACCTTTCGCAGATGAACCGCGTGGTCGCCATCCACGAGGCCGACCTCGACGCGGTGGTCGAGGCGGGCGTGACGCGCAAGCAGCTGAACGAATTCATCAAGCACACGGGGCTGTTCTTCCCCGTGGATCCGGGTGCCGACGCGACGCTCGGCGGCATGGCCGCGACTCGCGCCTCCGGGACGAACGCGGTGCGCTACGGGACGATGCGCGAGAACGTGCTGTCGCTCAAGGTCGTGCTCGCGGACGGGCGCGTGATCCAGACCTCGCGCCGCGCGAAGAAATCGGCTGCGGGCTACGACCTGACGCGCCTGTTCGTGGGATCGGAGGGGACCCTGGGCATCATCACCGAAGTGACGGTGCGGCTGTACCCGGTGCAGGAGGCGATGTCGGCAGCGGTGTGCGCGTTCGACTCGGTAGACGGCTGCACCCACACCGTGATCCAGACCATCCAGTCGGGCATCCCGGTGGCGCGCTGCGACATCGTGTGCGAGAAGACGATCGCCGCGATCAACAAGTACAAGAAGACGGGCTATCGCGTCGCGCCCACGCTGTTCTTCGAGTTTCATGGATCAAGGACCTCGGTAGTGGAACAAGCGCAAGCGGTCCAGGCGATCGCCAGGGAGCACGGCGGCATGGATTTCGTCTGGGCCACGCGCCCCGAAGAGCGCAGCCAGCTCTGGCAGGCGCGCCACGATGCCTATTTCGCGTGCCTGCAGATCCGGCCCGGGAGCCGCGCGGTCTCGACCGACGTATGCGTGCCGATCAGCCGCCTCGCCGAATGCGTGCACGAGACGATGGAGGACGTGAAGAGCTACATCGCGCCGGTGCCGCTCCTCGGGCATGTGGGCGACGGCAACTTCCACCTCATGTTCCTCGTGGATCCGCAAGTGCCCGGGGAGACCGAGCTCGCCAAGCAGTTCAACCGGCGCCTGGTGGAACGCGCGCTGCGTATGGAGGGCACCTGCACCGGCGAGCACGGCATCGGCTACGGCAAGCTCGAGTCGCTGCGCGCCGAGCTCGGCGAGGACGTGATCGACCTGATGCGCGATATCAAGCGTTCCTTCGACCCGGACAACCTGATGAACCCTGGCAAGGTCCTGCCCGAAGCATGAGCGCGGAACGCAGGCTGAAGGAGCTCGGGATCGAGCTGGGCGCCGTGTCCGCTCCGGTCGCGAATTACGTCAACGCGGTGCGCACCGGAAACCTCCTCTTCCTCGCCGGCAAGGGACCGCGCCCGGACGCGAGCGGCAGGCGCCCCTCGGGCAAGGTCGGGCGCGACTACAGCGCCGAGCAGGCCTACCAGCACGCGCGCACCGTGGGAATGGACCTCCTCGCGGTGATGAAGGCGGAGCTCGGCAGCCTCGACCGCGTGAAGCGCGTGGTGAAGGTGCTCGGCATGGTGAACGCCGTGCCCGAGTTCGCGGACCACCCGAAGGTGATCAACGGCTGCTCCGACCTTTTCGTGGAGGTGCTCGGCGAAAAGGGCAGGCACGCGCGCTCGGCGGTCGGCATGGGGTCGCTGCCGATGGGCATCCCGGTCGAGATCGAGTGCATCGTGGAAGTCGAGTAACAGGCGGTCAGTTCGCCGCGACCTTGTCGGTCGCGCGCGTGCGCTCGTCGCCCGTGCGCGGCTCGGCGAGCGCGGGGCGCCGGTACACGATGTAATACACCAGCGCCACCATCACGCTGCCGCCGACGATGTTGCCGAGGGTCACCGGGACGAGATTCGAGACGAAGCCCGCCCAGCCAAGGTGCGCCGGGGCGGGGACCGCCCCGAGCTTCGCGAGCATCAGCCCGAGCGGAATGAAGTACATGTTGGCGACCGAGTGCTCGAAGCCCGCCGCGACGAACGCGGCGATCGGAAACACGATTCCGAGGATCTTGTCGACTACGGTGTGTCCGGCCATCGCGAGCCACACCGCGAGGCACACGAGCAGATTGCACAGCACGCCCTTGAAGAACGCCTCCGCGAAAGGCAGTGCGGCCTTCGCCGCGGCGATCTTGACGTAGGCGGCGCCGAGCGCGCCTCCGTTCATCGCGGCGTGGTTGGAGAGGTACACGACGAGCGCAAGACCGACCGCACCCACCGCGTTCGCCGCGTACACGATCACCCAGTTGCGCAGCAGCTCCGCGGTGGTGATCTTGCGATCGGCCCAGGCCATCACCATGAGGTTGTTCCCGGTGAAGAGCTCTGCCCCGCCTACGGACACCAGGATCAGGCCGAGCGAGAACACCAACCCGCCGAGCACGCGGGTCGCGGCGAAGCCGAGCGAGGCGTCGCTCGCCACGAGCGCGAAGAACAGCGCCCCGAGGCCGATGAAGCCGCCGGCGAGCACGCCGAGCATCGCCGTCTGCAGGAACGGCAACCGCGCCTTGTTGACGCCGACGAGCTGCACCTTTTCGGCGATCTCGCGGGGCGAGTACGCGTCCAGGCCGAGCTGTAGATGGGCCATGCGGGTCTCCGGTTCTAGGTCGTCAGGGGTTCGGCGCGCACCGCGCACACCTTGTATTCGGGAATCTTCGCCACCGGGTCCACCGCGAGGATCGTCAGGTTGTTGACATTGCCCTGCGCCGGGAAGTGGAAGTTGCCGAACACGACGCCCTCGGGCACGCGATCGGTGATCCAGGCGCGCGCGCGCAGCTCGCCGCGGCGCGAGACGAGCCGCAGCCGCGCGCCGTCGCCGCGCGCAAGGCCGATCGCCCGCGCATCCTGCGGATTGATCTCGACCTCGGGCTCGGGGCAGAGCGCGCCCACGGCCGAGCGCCGCGTCAGCTCGCTTCCGTGCCAGTGAACGAGCACGCGTCCGGTCGTGAGCAGCAGCGGATAACTCGCATCCGGCAGCTCCGCGGGATCGGCGTGCTCCACCGCGTGGAACGCGCCCTTGCCGCGCGTGAAGCGATCGCGGTGCAGGATCGGCGTGCCGGGGTGGTCCTTCGCCGGCACCGGCCAGTGCAGCGCCTCGCCCCGCTCGAGCCGGTGCGCGTCGATGCCGGCGTACGAAGGCGTGAGCGCGGCGATCTCGGCGAGGACCTCGTCGGGCGAAGCGTAGCTCCAGCCCGCCTGCGGGCCGTGCGGTGCGCGCCCCTGGCGCGCGAGCAGCCGATCGGCGAGCGCGGCGACGATCGCCCAGTCGGGCCGCGCCTCGCCCGGCGGCTCGACCGCGCGGCGCACACGCTGCACGCGCCGTTCGGTGTTGGTGAACGTACCGTCCTTCTCGGCCCAGGCCGCGCCCGGAAGCAGGATGTCGGCGAACTCCGCGGTCGCCGAGGGCAGGATCTCCTGCAGCAGCACAAACTCCGCGCCGGCGAGCGCGCGCCGCACGTGATTGAGATCCGGGTCGGTGAGCGCCGGGTTTTCGCCCATGATGGTGAGTGCGCGCAGCTTGCGGCTGCCCGCGGCCTGGATCATCTCGGTCACGGTGAGCCCCGGGCGCTCGCCGACCCCGGGGCCGCCGTCGGTGAGCCGCCAGCCCGCCGCGAAGCGCGCGCGCGCCTTGGCGTCGCCTACCGGCTGGTAGCCGGTGAACACGTTCGGCAGCGCGCCCATGTCGCACGCGCCCTGGACGTTGTTCTGGCCGCGAAGCGGATTGACGCCGGCCCCGGGGACGCCGAAATTGCCGAGCGCGAGCTGCAGATTCGCGAGCGCGAGCACGTTCGGCACACCCGTGGTGTGCTGCGTGATTCCCATCGCCCAGACCACCGCCATCGGGCGATTGCGCGCGAGCAGCTCGGCCGCGCCGGCGAGCCCGCTCTCGGGTACGCCCGTGATTTGCGCGACGCGCGCGGGCGTGTAGCGCCGGACCGCTTCGCGCACCGCCTCCACCCCCTCGGTGCGCACGGCGATGAACGCGCGGTCCTCCCAGCCGTTGGCGAAGACGAGATGGAGCAGCCCGTTCACGAGCGCGATGTCGGTCCCCGGCCGGTGCCGAAGGTGCAGCGCCGCCGCCTCGCACAGGTCGATGCGGCGCGGGTCGGCGACCACGAGCTTCGCGCCACGCGCCGCCGCGCGCCGCAGCATCGCGCCGAACACCGGGTGCTGCTCCGTGGTGTTCGAGCCGATCACGAGAATCGCGCGCGCCTCGCCCGCGACGTCGGCCATGGTGTTGCTCATCGCGCCCGAGCCGAGCGCGAGCAGCAGCCCCGCCACCGTGGAGGCGTGGCACAGGCGCGCGCAGTGGTCGACGTTGTTCGTGCCGATCACCTGGCGCGCGAGCTTCTGCATGAGATAGTTCTCCTCGTTGGTGCATTTGGCCGAGGAAAGGAATCCGAGCGCGTCGGGGCCACTTCGCCTGCGCACCTCCTCGAGCTTCGCCGCCGCGAGATCGAGCGCCGTGTCCCAATCCACGCTCACCCATTCGCCGCGCGGCTCGCCGGGCGCGCGCGCGCGACCTTCGAGGAGCTCGCGCCGCACGCGCGGCGCGCGCAGCCGCTCGGGGTGGTGCACGAAATCCCAGCCATAGCGGCCCTTGACGCACAGGTGCATGCCATTCACGGGCGCGTAGGGGTTTGAGAGCACGCGCACGACTCTTCCCTCGCGCACGCCGAGGTCGTAGCTGCAGCCTACGCCGCAGTACGGGCAGACGGTCGTCACGCGCGCTTCGGGCATGCCCGCGGCCTCGGCGCCGCGGTCCTCGAGCGCCCCCGTCGGGCAGAACGCGGCGCAGGCGCCGCAGGACTCGCAGCGCGCTTCCAGCATCGTGCCGCCGAAGCCGGCCGCGAGACGCGTGTGCTCGCCGCGCCCGGCCAGCCCCCACACATGGCGTCCCTGCAGGTCGCGGCACGCGCGCACGCAGCGTGCGCAAAGGATGCAGCGCTCGAGATCCACGCGGATGAGGGGATGCGGGTCCGAATCGCGCGGCCCGGGACCCGGCTCGAACACCGACTCGGGGACGCGCGCGCCGTAGTGCCGGCACCAGAACTCGAACTCGGATTCCGGCGCCGCGTGGCGGCCCCAGTCCGGATCGTGATAGCGCGCGAGCGCAAGCTCGAGCGCTGCGCGGCGCGCCGCCGAGATGCGCGGCGACCCGGTACGCACCTTCATGCCCGCCTGGACCCGGGTCGCGCACGCCGGCGCTTCCATGCGCCAGCCTTCGATCTCCACCATGCACAGGCGGCAGTTGCCCGAGGGCTCGAGCTCGCGGTGGTGGCACAGGCTCGGGATCGCGATGCCGGCGCCGGCCGCCGCGTCAACGAGGAGGCTCCCCTCCGGCGCGCTCACGTGCCGGCCGTCGATCTCGAGCTCGACCATCAATTCAGTGTCGCAGCCCCGTGCGGGGGGCAGCTTGACACCGGTCAAACCTTCAGATGGTCATCACGGTCCTGCGGTAATACTTCAGCTCCTCTATCGAATCGAGGATATCGGCAAGCGCCTCATGCTTGCCCTGCTTGGCGAGGCCCTTCATGGCCTCGGGCTTCCAGCGGCGCACCAGCTCCTTCACCGCGCTTACGTCGAGGTTCCGGTAGTGGAAGTACGCTTCCAGGCGCGGCATCCAGCGCGCGAGGAAGCGCCGGTCCTGGCAGATCGAGTTGCCGCAGATCGGCGAGACCCGCGCCGGCACCCAGTGGGCGAGGAATTCGAGCGCGCGCGCCTCCGCCGCGGCTTCGTCCAGCGTGGATGCGCGAACCTTGTCTACGAGCCCCGATTTCCCGTGCACCCCCCTGTTCCACGCGTCCATCGCCTCGAGCACCTCGTCGGGCTGGCGCACCACGAGCTCGAGCCCTTCGGCGAGGACGTTGAGCTGCGAATCGGTGACCAGCAGCGCGACTTCCAGAATCCGGTCCGAGTCGGGCTGCAGGCCGGTCATCTCCATGTCCAGCCAGACGAGGTTGTTCGGGTCAGCGGCCATGGCTTATTCTCTCACGGCGTGAGTGAGGCGCTTTCCGTCCTGTTCGTTGCGGCGCTCGCGGCGGCGACCGCGACGCGGCTCTGGCTCGCTTCGCGCCAGGTCCGCCACGTCGCCGCGCATCGCGGCGCGGTTCCGGAGGGCTTCGCCGGGGCGATCCCGCTCGAAGCACACCAGAAGGCGGCCGACTACTGCGTGGCCCGCACGCGGCTGGGCGTGGCCGAGGCGGCAATCGGCGCCGGGATGCTCCTCGCGCTGACCCTCGGCGGGCTGCTCCAGTGGATCGCCGAAGCGTGGGCGCGGATCGCCGGGCCGGGCGGCCTTGCGCACGGCGTGGCGCTGATCGCCACGGTGGCGCTGCTGCTCGCGCTGGTCGAGCTGCCGGTCGCACTGTACCGCACCTTCGTGATCGAGGAGCGCTTCGGGTTCAACCGCATGACGCTGCGCCTTTTCGTTGCGGACCTCGCCAAGCAGGCGGCTCTTGCCGCAGCGCTCGGGCTGCCGCTCGTGACGTTCGTGCTCTGGCTGATGGAGCGCATGGGCGATCTCTGGTGGCTCTATGTCTGGCTCGCCTGGGCCGGCTTCAATCTGCTCATGCTGCTTGCCTATCCCGCGCTGATCGCACCGCTGTTCAACCGCTTCACGCCGCTCGAGGACCGGGCGCTCGCCGAGCGCGTGGAGCAGCTCCTTGCCCGCTGCGGCTTTCGCTCGAGCGGCCTTTACGTGATGGACGGCTCGAAGCGCTCGGCGCACGGCAACGCCTACTTCACCGGGTTCGGCGCCGCGAAGCGCATCGTGTTCTTCGATACCCTGCTCGCACGGCTCGCCCCCGCCGAGGTCGAGGCGGTGCTCGCTCACGAGCTCGGCCACTACCGGCGCCATCACGTCTGGAAGCGGATCGCCCTCCTGTTCGCGGCCTCCGCCGCGCTTCTCTGGGTGCTCGGGCAGGTGATCGATCGGCCGTGGTTCTACGAGGGTCTGGGCGTCGAGATGCGCACCACCGCCACGGCGCTGGTGCTGTTCTTCCTCGTAGTGCCCGTGTTCACGTTCTTCCTCGAGCCGCTCGCGAGTCTGTACTCGCGCCGGCACGAGTTCGAGGCCGACGCCTATGCCGCGTCGCATTCGAGCGCGCCCGACCTGGTGCGGGCGCTCGTCAAGCTCTACAAGGACAACGCTGCCACGCTCACGCCCGATCCGCTGCACTCGGCGTTCTACGACTCGCATCCGCCCGCAGCCGTCCGGATCGCGCGCCTGAAGACGACATGAGCGATCTCGCGAAGCGCAAGTGCCGGCCCTGCGAAGGCGAGGTGGCGCCCTACACGGACGCGCAGGCGCGCGAGATGCTGAAGAGCCTCAAGGGCTGGATCATCGAGAACGGCAGGCTCGTAAAGGTCTATCCTTTCGTCAACTACTACCAGACGATGGCGTTCGTGAACGCGCTCGCCTGGATCTCGCACCGCGAGGACCACCATCCCGACCTCGCGGTGGGCTACAACAAGTGCCGCGTCGAATACTGGACGCACGCGATCGGCGGCCTGTCGGAGAACGATTTCATCTGCGCCGCCAAATGCGACGCGCTGTTTGACCTCTGAGCACGCCACCGTGGTCGCGGGATTCGGGCGCCAGTGCCTCGTGCGCACCGACCGGGGCGCGCTCGAGCGCGCACACACGCGCAACCGCCGGCTCCACGCGGTCGCGGGGGACCGCGTGACCCTCGTCGCGCCCGGCGTGATCGAGGCGGTGGCGCCGCGCGCGAACAGCTTCGAGCGCTCGAGCGAATCGCGCACCAGGGTGATGGCGGCGAACGTCACGCAGCTCGCGGTCATCGTCGCCTGCGAGCCCCCGTTCTCGGACGAGCTCGTGTGCCGGCTGCTCGTCGCCGCCGCGCGCTCCGTCATCCCGGCGCTGCTGCTGCTCAACAAGGTCGACCTTTCCGGTCTGGTCCCTGCGGCGCGCGCGCGCCTCGAGCCGTTCCGCGGCACCGGCTGCGAAATCCTCGATCTCTCCGCCAAGCGCGACGTCGCGCCGCTCGTATCGCGCCTCGCGGGCCACCGCACGCTCCTCGCGGGCCAGTCGGGCATGGGCAAGTCGACACTGGTGAAGGCGCTCGTTCCCGACGCCGAAGTCCGCATCGGCGAGATTTCCCGGTTCCTCGACGCCGGGCGCCAGACCACGACCGCCGCCCGCCTCTATTGTATCGACGAGAAAACCTCGATCGTCGACACCCCCGGGGTCTCCGAATTCGGCCTCGCCGGCTTCTCCGCCCGGGAGATCGCGGACGGTTTCCGCGAGTTCGCCGCGCACGCGCTGCACTGCCGCTTCGCCGACTGCCGGCACCTCGCCGAGCCCGGCTGCGCGGTGCGCGCCGCGGCCGCTGCCGGTGCCATCCACCCGCGGCGCCTCGAGCTCTACGAGCGCATCGTGCGCGCCGAGCACGCCCGATGAAGCGCGTCTTCAGCTCCTTCGACCGCCTCGCGGTGCATCACGCGAAGAACGTGCTCGAAGCCGAAGGCATCCGCGCGGTGGTGAAGAACGAGTTCCTGTCCTCTGCGATGGGCGAGCTCCCTCCCGCCGAATGCCAGGCCGAGCTCTGGGTCCTGCGCGACGAACACGCGGAAACCGCCGAGAGGATTCTGCGGCAGCCCCGCATCGATCAGGGAATGCCGTGGCAATGCAGGTCCTGCGGGGAGACTTCCGAGCCGCAGTTCACGCAATGCTGGAAATGCGGCGCGCTGCGCGCGCCCTAAAGCACCCGCAGCAGGCTCGCGACGATCAGCACGAACACCCAGAGGACGAGCGCACGCCAGAGGAGCCCCACGGTGCTGTCGAGGAACGGCGTGTCGGCGGGCTCGCCGGTGCCGAGCTCGGGGCGCGAGGTGGCAGCGCCCTCGGGCTCTTCCAGCGGCATGCCGAGGCGCACGCCGAGGGCGCCCGCGCCCGCGGCGAGCACGACGCCCATGTCGGGGTCGGGCCAGGCGCGCGCCTGCGTCCGCCAGCAGTAGACCGCATCCTCGAAGTCGCCGACCACCGCGAACGCGGCCGCGGTGAGGCGCACCGCGGGCCATTCGAGCGCCGCGTGCACGCGCTCGGCGGTCCGTCCGAAGGCGCCGAGCCCTCCCCAGCGCGCGCGAAGCGACACCGCGATCCGGTACAGGATCGCGCCGCTCGGGCCCGGCAGCAGCACGAACCAGAAGAGGACCCCGAAGACGTGCCGGTGCGAGGCGGCGAGCGCCTCCTCGATCGCGAGGCGCACGATCTCCTCGCGCCCGCGGCGCACGGCCGGCTCGCCGCGCCAGCCCCCGATCAGCTCGCGCGCGCGATCGATACTGCCCTCGCGCATCGCCTTCTGGATGTCGGTGAAGAAATGGCTGAACTGCCGGAAGCCGAGCGTGACGTAGAGCGCAGCGACGTCGAATGCAAGCGAGGCGAGCGGATGGATCCAGTCGAGCGCGAAATGCAGCGCCGCCGCGCCGAGCACCGGGGGCAGCACCGCGATCAGCCACGCCACGGTACCCTGGCGCGCCTCGCCCGCATTGAAGGTGGACTCGAGCCAGCCCGCGTAGCCGCCGGCGAGCCCCGCCCAGGCCTTGCGGTCGGCGAGCGGGCGCCACTGCTCGAGCAGCAGCGCGGCGATGATGGCGAGCGCGCCCATGACGCGCGCGAAGATAGCACAGCGCCGCTAGAATTCACCGCCGTATGCGAATCACGGCTCCCTACGGCTACGACGAGATCGTGCCGCTCCGGAAGGAGCACCGCGTGCTGGTCCCCGCGGGCGGCACGCCTGCGTTCTGCCGCACGCTCAACGCAATCGCGATCTCGTTCTCCGAGTTCGTCCCTGCGGCGCGCGACTACCCGCTCGTGTTCGCGAGCGCCGACCGCGGCCGAAGCTTCGCCCCGGTCGCGGTGCTCGGCATCGCCGAGGGGCAGAACCTGTTCGTGGACGCCACGGGCGAATGGGACCGCAGCTGCTACCTGCCCGCTTTCGTGCGCCGTTATCCATTTTGCATCTCGAAGCTCTACGTCGACGGCGAGCCGCGCAGCGAGCGGGTGGTGTGCGTGGCGAAAGCCTATGTCGACGCCGGCGGCGTGGAGCTCTTCGACGCCGGGGGCCGGCCCACCGCGCGCTGGCGCGAAACCGAGCGGCTGCTCGCCGAATACGAAGCGGATCTGGACCGCACTGCGCAGCTGTGCGCGGCGCTCGCGCGCCTGGAGGTCCTGCAGCCCTTCAGCATGCAGGTGCTCGAGGGCGGGCAGCGCGCAGTCCGCCTTGCCGGCATATACCGGGTGGACGAGGCGAGGCTCGCGGATCTGCGGCCGGCGAGCCACAAGGTGCTGGTCGAAAAGGGTTTCATGGGCCGGATCTACGCCCACCTGAATTCCCTGGAGAACTTCTCGCGCCTGTACGCGCGCGAGCGCGCCCTGCCTCAGCGGGCCGAGGCGAGGTAGCGGTAGAAATTGACCAGCATCGCCGCAGTCGCGCCCCAGATGGTGTGCCCGCGCCAGGAAATCGCGAAATACTGGACTGGCCGGCCCTGGATTTCGCGCGTGTGGCGCTCGTGGTGCGCAGGGTCTAGCAGGAACGAGAGCGGCACCTCGAACACCTCGTCGACCTCGTAGGCATCGATTCTGAGCTCGAACGGAGGCGAGACCACGCCGACCACCGGCGTGACGCGGAAGCCCGTGCGCGTGCGATATTCGGAAAGCCTGCCGAGGAGTTCTACGCACGCGGCCTCCAGCCCGATCTCCTCGCGCGTCTCCCGGAGCGCCGTCTCTTCGGGCGAGCCGTCGCGCGGCTCGGCGCGTCCGCCGGGAAAGCTCACCTGCCCCGAATGCGCCTTGAGATGCGCAGTGCGGCGCGTGAAAAGCACCGTGAGCTCCTCGGCCCGCGCGACGATCGGCATCAGCACCGAAGCGGGCGTGAGCGCGGGGTCGTCCGGGCGCGCCCCCGGGTCGCCGTAGATCGTCTCCCCGGGCGGCGCCGCGGTGGCGAAATGACGCCGCAACCAGGCGACATCGAGCTCGAGCAACCCATCACGTACCAGCGTCGCCCGCATCCGGAATATCCGCCCCCGCGTAGCTGTTGGCATCGTGTCCGGCGGCGACGCCGGGCACGATCCGAGATCAAACGTCCCAATCAAGGAATAGGAGGAACCATGAAACGCACCGCCCTGCTTGTCACTCTCGCGTTCGCCGCCCCTCTCGCGCTCGCGAGCAGCTGTCCCAAGGAGATGAAGGCCATCGACGCCGCCCTGCCGGGCGCCAAGCTCGACGCCGCCAAGATGGCCGAAGTCAGGAAGCTGCGCGCCGACGGCGAGGCGATGCACAAGGCGGGCAAGCATGCCGAGTCGATGGAAGCGCTCGGCAAGGCGAAAGGAATGCTCGGCATCAAGTAGGAATTCTCAAGGCAGCAGGATCACGGAGCCCGTGGTCCTGCGCGCCTCGAGGTCGCGGTGTGCGTTTGCCGCATCGGCGAGCTTGTAGCGCGCGGTGATCTCGATTTTCACCTTTCCGGATTTCACTACGTCGAAGAGCGCGCTCGAGGCCGCTTCGAGATCGGCGCGCGCGGCGACGTAGGTCATGAGCGTCGGGCGCGTCACGTAGAGCGAGCCCTTCTGCGAGAGGATTCCCAGGTTCACCGGGGGTACCGCGCCCGAGGAATTGCCGAAGGACACCATCAGTCCGAGGGGCCGCAGGCAGTCCAGCGACCCGTCCCACGTGGTCTTGCCGACCGAGTCGTACACCACCGGCACGCCCTTTCCGCAGGTAAGCGTCTTCACTTTCTCTGCGAAATTCTCTCGCGTGTACACGATCGGGTGGTCGCAGCCGTGCGCCTTCGCAATCGCGGCCTTCTCGTCGGAGCCTACGGTGCCGATCACGGTCGCGCCGAGCGCCTTCAGCCACTGGCAGGCGATCAGCCCGACGCCGCCGGCGGCAGCGTGGAACAGAACCGTGTCGCCCTTCTTCACGGCGTAAGTGCGATGCGTGAGGTACCACACCGTCATGCCCTTCAGCATCATCGAGGCGGCCTGCTCGTCCGTGATGCCGTCGGGAATCTTCACCAGCCGGTCCGCGGGCACGAGCCGCGCCTCGCAATACGAGCCGACCTGGCCTGTGTAGGCGACGCGGTCGCCCGGCTTCACCGCCGTCACGCCCGGTCCCACTGCCTCGACCACGCCCGCGCCCTCGTTGCCTGCGCCCGACGGAAGCGGCATCGGATAGAGCCCGGAGCGCTGGTAAGTGTCGATGTAGTTGACGCCGATCGCGGTGTGGCGGATGCGCGCCTGGCCGGCTCCCGGCGCACCCACCTCGACCTCGTCCATCTGAAGCACTTCCGGACCACCGATCTTGTGGAATCTAACTGCCTTGGCCATTCAAACCTCCTCAGGTCAGAAATCAGGGTTCACTTCGCGTTCCCGTCCTTCTCTTCCTTCGCGGGCGCCGGCGTCGCGCCGCTCATCGCCTGCTGCATCGCGGCCCACGGCCACAGCATCGGGTTGGGCTCGGTCGCACCCGCGGGCGCGTCCTTGTCCTTTCCGTGCGGCGCGCCCGCGGTCATCGCCTGAAGCGCCGCCTTCTGCATTTCCAGGCCCTGGATCGCCATGCGAAGCATGTTGAGGTTCATTGCGAGCCAGCCTTCGACGGACTTCAGTTCAGCGATTCGCCGTTCGACCTCGTTCGGATCGAGCGTGGGCATCGCCATGCCGGGAACGGGCACGCCGAGCGGTCCCCACAGACGGCGGAACAGTTCGAACGGGTCTTGCGGCGGCTGCGGCGTCGACATGGCTCAGGTTCCTTCGAAAAACCGGCGCACCTCGGCCTCGCGCGCGACGGTGTCCTGGTAGCCCAGGTCGATCAGCGCGCGGCAGAACGGCTCCTCGAACAGCAGGTAGCTCGCGAGGTTCGACCCGGCGCGGTTGAGCGCGCCCGTGGGCCGCAGCACGAAGCGGATCATCGGCGGCAGCTCGTGCACGAACCGCGCCGCGATGCGCTCGATCGGCTGCGAGGGCGAGATGAACATCACGTTGACCGGGCGCAGCTGCGTGCGCTCCCGGCGCGCCTCCTCCGGAATGAGCGAGAGCGTCCGGTTGATCCGCTCCATGCGCTCGATGTCCACCATCAGGCTGTCGAGAAAGATCGAATTGAGCGCGTGGCCAGCGATCTGCGCGAGCGACGGATAGACGTTCGAGCGTGCGCGCGCCTGATCGGTCGCCTGGCGGCCGGTGCCGACCACCATCACGCGGTCCGCCCCCAGGTGCAGCGCCGGGCTGACGGGCGCGATCTGGCGCATCGAGCCGTCGCCGAAGTATTCCCGATGCACCTTCACCGCCGGGAAGATAAACGGCAGCGCCGAAGAGGCGAGAAGGTACTCGAGCTTGAGCGGCACCGCGGCGCCGACGCGCTGCTGGCGCTCCCAGCCCTCGACCCCCGGCCCGGCCTGGAAGAACGACACGCTCTGCCCGGAGGTGTAGCCCGATGCGGTCACGCTGACAGCGAAAAGCGCGCCGGACTCGATGTGCGCCTGGATGCGATCGAACGCGAGGAACCTCTCGAGCATCTCCCCCAGCGGCGCGTTGTCCAGCAGCGAGATCGGGTTCTGGCGCGACAGCCACGACAGAGCGCCGATCCAGCGCATGCCGCGCCGCACGATGCTCGCGACGTCAGTCCGGTACACGAGCTCGCAGCGCATGTGCTCCCAGACTTCGAGCAGGTTGCCGACTGCGCGCGTGAAGTTGTCGGCGAATACCGCGAGCGCCGTGGCGTTGATGGCGCCTGCGGAAGTGCCGCAAAGGATCGGAAAGGGGTTTCGGACCGGGCTTCCGAGAATGTCGCGCACCGCCTTGACCACCCCGACCTGGTAGGCGGCACGCGCCCCGCCCCCGGTGAGCACGAGCCCCGGCCGCGGCCGGTCGCGACCGATCGGAAAGGCGGCGACGTTGCGCTGCTCTGCCGCTTCGCTCGCCATCGCGCGCCTCAGAACAGGCTCGGCTCGTGCCCGTGCGGCGCCGCCGCGTCCACCGCCGTAAGCGCGCTCATGTTGACGATGCGCCGCACGGTGGCCGAGGGCGTGAGGATGTGCACCGCACGCGCCGCCCCGAGCAGGATCGGGCCGATCGTGACGCCGTCGCCGGCGATCGTCTTGAGGAGGTTGAAGGCGATGTTGGCGGCGTCCAGCGTCGGCAGGATGAGGAGATTGGCCTCGCCCTTGAGGCGCGAGTTCGGGAACACCTTGAGCCGTATCTCCTCGGAGAGGGCTGCATCGCCGTGCATCTCGCCCTCGACCTCGAGCTCGGGCGCGCGCTCGGCGAGGATCGCGAGCGCCGCGCGCATCTTGCGCGACGAGGCGATGTCGACCGAGCCGAAATTCGAGGCCGAGAGCAGCGCCACCTTGGGCACGAGGCCGAAGCGGCGCACTTCCTCGGCGGCGAGCACCGTCATCTCGGCGATATTCTCCGGGTCGGGGTCGGGCGTTACGTAGGTGTCGCACAGGAACACGATGCGCCCGGGAAGCATGAGCGCGTTCATCGCCGCGTAGTGCCGCACGCCGGGGCGCAGCCCGATCACCTGGTCGACGTAGTGCAGGTGCAGCGCGTGCGTGCCGAAGGTTCCGCAGAGCATCCCGTCGGCCTCGCCCTTGTAGATCATCATGGCACCGATCAGCGTGTTGCGCCGGCGCATCTCGATTCGCGCGTACTCCGGCGACACGCCCTTTCTCTCGGTGAGCCGATGGTAGGTGCTCCAGTAGTCCCGGTAGCGCGGGTCGTACTCGGGGTTGACCAGCTCGAACTCGCGCCCTGGCCGGATCCGCAGCCCCAGGCGCGCGATGCGGCTCTCGATCACCGCCGGGCGCCCGATCAGGACCGGCTTCCCGAGCTCCTCGTCCACGACGGTCTGGACCGCGCGCAGCACGCGCTCGTCCTCGCCCTCGGCATAGACAAGCCGCTTGGGCGCCGATTTCGCGGCGGCGAACAGCGGCTTCATTATGAGCCCGGAGTGGTAGACGAACTGCACGAGCGACTCGCGGTAGGCCTCGAGGTCCGCGAGTGGACGCGTCGCGACGCCCGAATCCGTCGCAGCCTTCGCCACCGCCGGCGCGATTCGCGCGATGAGCCGCGGATCGAATGGCCGCGGGATCAGGTACTCGGGGCCGAACTTCAGCTCCTCGCCCCCGTAGGCGAGCGCGACGACGTCCGAACCTTCGGCCTGCGCGAGCTCGGCGAGCGCGTGCACCGCCGCGAGCTCCATCTCGGGGGTAATCGCCGTCGCGCCCACGTCGAGCGCGCCGCGGAAGATGAACGGAAAGCACAGCACGTTGTTCACCTGGTTCGGGTAGTCCGAGCGCCCGGTCGCGATCACGCAGTCGGGCCGCGCCTGCCGCGCCGCCTCGGGCCGGATCTCGGGCTCGGGATTGGCGAGCGCAAGGATCAGGGGCCTCGCCGCCATTACGCTCACCATCTCGGGCTTGAGCACACCACCCGCCGAGAGCCCGAGGAACACATCGGCGCCACGGATCACCTCGGCAAGGGTGCGCGCGCGCGTGTCCTTGGCGTAGCGCTCCTTGTCAGGGTCCATCTCCTCGCGGCGGCCCTTGTACACCACGCCCTTGATGTCGGTGACCGTGATGTTTTCGGCCGGCAATCCCATCCGGACGAGAAGCCCCAGACATGCGAGAGCCGCGGCACCCGCCCCCGAGGAAACGAGCTTCACCTGGCGCAGGTCCTTGCCCACGACCTTGAGTCCGTTAAGGATCGCCGCGCCCACGATAATGGCGGTGCCGTGCTGGTCGTCGTGGAACACCGGGATCCGCATGCGCTTTCGCAGCTCGCGCTCCACCGTGAAGCACTCCGGCGCCTTGATGTCCTCGAGGTTGATGGCGCCGAAGGTGGGCTCGAGGCTCGCGATGATCTCTACGAGCTTCGCCGGATCGCGCTCGTTCACTTCGATGTCGAAGACGTCGATCCCGGCGAACTTCTTGAATAGGACCGCCTTGCCCTCCATCACGGGCTTGGCGGCGAGCGGGCCGATCGCGCCCAGCCCGAGCACAGCGGTGCCGTTGGTGATCACCGCGACGAGGTTCGCGCGCGAGGTGAGCGCGGCGGCCTGCGCCGGGTCGTTCGCGATCTCGGTGCAGGCGTAGGCGACGCCCGGGGAGTAGGCGAGCGCGAGATCGCGCTGGTTGGTCAGCTGTTTGGTCGGAAGGATCGAGACCTTGCCCGGCCGCGGCAGCCGGTGATACTCCAGGGCGCTGTTCTTGAGCGGCTCGTCCACTTCGAGAAATTATATCAACCGCCTCCTCCGTATAATCCCCGCCACCATCGACATCCTCGAACGCATACGAGCGGCGCGGCGCGCGGCCGAGATCCAGCCCTTCGAGGTGATGGACGTGCTCGCGCGCGCCCACGCGCTCGAGGCCGCCGGCCGGCGCGTCGTGCACATGGAGATCGGCGAGCCGGATTTCACCGCGCCGCCGCCGGTGGTCGAGGCAGCGGTCCGCGCGCTTCGGGCAGGAATCACCGCGTACACGCCGTCCCTCGGCCTGGCGCCGCTGCGCGAGGCGATCGCGCGCCACTACGCCGCGCGCTTCGCGGTCGAAGTCTCGCCGGGACGCATCGCCGTCACCGCGGGCGCCTCGGGCGGGCTGCTGCTCGTGCTCGCGCTCTACGTCGACCGCGACGACGAGATCCTGGTGCCGGACCCGGGCTATCCGGGCTACCGGCATTTCGTGCGGGCCTTCGAAGGCGCCGCCAGGCCGCTGCGGGTCCACGCGGCGAGCGGCTTTCAGCCCACGCTCGAGATGGTGCGCGAGGCCTGGGGCGAGCGCACGCGCGGCGTGCTCCTCGGCTCTCCCGCCAACCCGACGGGCACGTCGATCCGCC
This sequence comes from Betaproteobacteria bacterium, assembly GCA_037443705.1. Classification (GTDB taxonomy): domain Bacteria; phylum Pseudomonadota; class Gammaproteobacteria; order Burkholderiales; family SG8-39; genus 2-02-FULL-66-14. The sequence goes on from JBBINV010000018.1 coordinate 31,494, forward strand.
CGGAGGAGCTGCGTCGCATCGCCGAGTTCGCGGCCGAGCGCGGCGGCGTGCTCGTCGTGGACGAGATCTACCAGGGACTGGTGTACGGGCGGCCCGCCGTCACCGCGCTCGGGCTGCCCGGGGAAGTGGCGATCGTCAACAGCTTCTCGAAATACTTCTGCATGACCGGGTGGCGCCTGGGCTGGGTGGTGCTGCCGCAGGCGCGGGTTCGCAGCCTCGAAAAGCTCGCGCAGCACTTCTTCATCTGCCCCCCCACGGTGGCGCAGCACGCAGGGATCGCGGCGCTCGGCGCCGAGGCGCTCGCCGCCTATGAGGCGCGGCGCGCCGAGTTCGGCCTGCGGCGCGACTTCCTGCTCCCGGTGCTCGATCGCGCGGGGCTCGCGGTTCCCGCAGTGCCGGACGGCGCGTTTTACGTGTACGCGGACTGCTCGCGCTTCGGCGGCGCGCGGCGCTTCACCCGCGAGCTCCTCGAGCAGGAGGCCGTCGCCGCCACGCCCGGTACGGACTTCGGCGCCAACGGCACCGAGAACTTCGTCCGCTTCGCTTACACGCGGGCGATCGCCGAGCTGGAAGAGGCCGCCGCGCGGCTCCTGAGGTTCTGCGGCCGCTAGCTCAGATCCGGCGCTGGCGCGCCGCCGTCTGCGCGAGGCGTGCGCGCTCGGCGAGCACCTTGCGTGCGTACTGCGAGGTGGGCTCGTCGAACGCGCCGGCGTACATCTGGAGCGCGGTCTCGGTCTCGCCGAAGCGTCGCAGGTACTCGCGCAGGATCTGAGTTCCGACCTGAAGGTTCACCTCGGGATCGAGCAGCGCGATCTCGCCGCCGTGCTCCAGCAGCCGATCCTGGTGGTACTTCGGCAGCACCTGCATCAGGCCCTTGGCGCCGAGCACACTCTCGGCAACGGGGTTGAAGCGCGACTCCACGGCCACCACCGCGAGGATCAGGAGGGGATCGACCCGCTGCTCGGTGCCGATGCGATAGGCCGCCGCGACGAACGCCGCGACCGCCTGCTCCGCGACGCGGAATCGGCTGGAGATCAGTTCCGCGACCGCGCGCTGCTCGCGCTCGCTCGCGCTTTCGGCGGCCGCTGCCTGGATCGGCCCTGCCGCCACCGTGCTCACGCCGCCGTCCGCGGCGCTTGCCGCGAGCGCCACGCCCTTGCGGAGCAGCGTTTCGCGGGGCGCCGGAAGCAGCAACGCCAGGACCGCGCCGAGCCCGACCAGCGCAAGGAGCCCGCGCGCTAACGAGAACACGCGAAGCGCCGCGGCGAAGCCCGCCGGCCGGAGTGAGCCATTCGTTGTGTCCATCCTGCACCTCCACGAATCGAGCGCCATCCGCCGCCTCGCCCCGCACGAAGCGCCCGCGCCATGGGCGGGAATCGGTTCGGAAGACAGGGAGCCCCTGAGGGCCAGCTGCAGTCCCGAGAGCGGGGAGTAACCCCTTGGACTGTGCGGCTTAAGCTGGAGTTTCAGCAGCGGATATTGCGGCGCAGCGGGGCGGATCATAGCCTGGAATCCGCAATGTTGTCAACCACTTCCACCGTCAGGCGGATACTGGCCTGGCAACGCGAAACGGCCGAGTCTGGCGCACATTCCATAGGCGGAGACACGGTCGCAAGCCGGTAGAATCTCGCGGTCCAGGGAAGCCGCGCGGACCGGCCCGGACCGTTCGGTGTCGGCCGAACGACCCAGGCAGGTCCGCCCGAGCTTCGAAGGGCCTGGCAAGGGGCTTTCGCCCCCGCCACATTCCCGATCGGTTCCCGGTTACGGCCGGGAGCCGGTTGGAAACGGCCAGGCGGCAGCTGGATTCAGCGCGGTTCTCGCGCCAGGTGTCGCAGCCGTCGACGGCGCAGGTGCTGGCGCCGCCGTTACCGCCGGGCTGGCCTCGGGTCTGGCGGGCTTCGACGCCTTTTTCTTCTTCTTGCCTGCCTTCTTCTTCTTGGCGGCTTTCTTCCTGCCCGCTGCCTTCTTGGCTACCTTCTTCTTGGATGATTTCTTCTTCTTAGATGCTTTCTTCTTCTTCTTTTTCTTCGCCGCTTTCTTGCCCTTTTTCTTCGTTGCCATAGCTATCTCCTAGTTGAGTTGCAAGAAAAGCCCGGCCCGGGCGGGCCGGACTATTCAGGCGCCTCGCGGCGCCGTGAATCCCTTTCATCCTGCGCTGCGCGCGGCCAGATCCTGGTACAGGATGTCCGGATCGAGCCGGATGCCCCCTTCCCAGGTCACCGTCGCAGTCGCGGGATCGACCGACACCTTCTCGAATTCGCGCACGTCGCGCCACAGCCGGAACGCGCCGATCTCGAGCAGATTGCCGAGAAACACGCTCCCCTCCAGGCCGTCGTCGAACCGGATCCACAGCCTGTAGTCCTCCTGTGCCTTGCACGCAGTCACTCGATGCATGGGGTCCCTTTCAATCCCAGCTCAACGCGCCGCCGGTCTGGTACTCGAGGACGCGCGTCTCGAAGAAGTTGCGCTCCTTCTTCAGGTCGATCATCTCGCTCATCCAGGGGAAGGGATTGCCGGCGCCCGCATAAAGGGGGTCCAGTCCGATCTGCTGGCAGCGCCGGTTGGCGATGAAGCGCAGGTATTCCTTGAACATCGGCGCATTCAGGCCCAGCACCCCGCGCGGCATCGTGTCCTCGGCGTAGCGGTACTCGAGCTCGACCGCGCGCGCAAAAAGCGCCTGCAGCTCCTCGCGAAAGCCCGCGGTCCAGAGGTGCGGATTTTCCAGCTTGATCTGGTTCACCAGGTCGATGCCGAAATTGCAGTGCATCGACTCGTCGCGCAGGATGTACATGTACTGCTCGGCCGCGCCGGTCATCTTGTTCTGCCGGCCGAGCGCCAGGATCTGCGCGAAGCCGACGTAGAAGAACAGCCCCTCCATCAGGCAGGAAAAGACGATGAGGCTCTTCAGAAGCCTCTGGTCGGCCTGGGGCGTGCCGGTCCGGAACGAGGGGTCGGTCAGGGTGTCGATGAACGGCACCAGGAACTCGTCCTTGTCGCGGATCGAGGCGATCTCGTGGTAGGCGTTGAACACCTCGCCCTCGTCGAGGTCCAGGCTCTCGACGATGTACTGGTAGGCGTGGGTGTGGATCGCCTCCTCGAAGGCCTGACGCAGGAGGTACTGGCGGCACTCGGGCGCGGTGATGTGGCGGTACGTCCCGAGCACGATGTTGTTCGCCGCGAGCGAATCGGCGGTCACGAAGAAGCCGAGGTTTCGCAGCACGATGCGCCGCTCGTCCCCGGTAAGGCCGTTCGGATCCTTCCACAGCGCGATGTCGCGGCTCATGTTGATTTCCTGCGGCATCCAGTGGTTGGCGCAGGCCGCGAGGTACTTGTCCCAGGCCCAGCGGTATTTGAAAGGCACAAGCTGGTTCACGTCGGCGCGCGAGTTGATGACGCGCTTGTCCTCGACCGTGATGCGGCGGAACGCGTTGCCCGCGGCGAAGCGTTCCGGAGCCGCTCCCGAGACGGGCACGAAGCTGCTCGTCGGCTCAAGCGCGATTCCGGCGACCGGATTGAACTCTACTGGCATGCCTCGCACTCGGGGTTGTCGATGGCGCAGAACCTGGCCTCGGTGGCACCGACCGGCTCCTTCGCCGGAACGGCGTTGAGCTGCCCGGTCTTGACGGTCGACTTCTCGGCGTGCGTGGCGCCAAGCGCCCGAAGGTAATAGGTCGTCTTCAGGCCCCGCAGCCACGCCAGCTTGTAGGTCTCGTCGAGGCGCTTGCCCGAGGCCCCCGCCATGTAGATGTTGAGCGACTGCGACTGGTCGATCCACTTCTGGCGCCGCGCTGCCGCCTCGACCAGCCACTTGGGTTCGATCTCGAAGGCGGTCGCGTAGAGCCGGCGCAGCTCCGCCGGAGCGCGGTCGATGCGCGCGAGGTTGCCGTCGAAGTACTTCAGGTCCGCGATCATCACCTCGTCCCACAGCCCGGCACGCTTCAGGTCCGCGACCAGGTGCTCGTTGACCACGGTGAACTCGCCCGAGAGATTCGACTTCACGTACAGGTTCTGATAGGTCGGCTCGATCGAAGCGGACACGCCGACGATGTTGGCGATGGTTGCCGTCGGCGCGATCGCGAGGCAATTGGAGTTCCTCATGCCGTGCCGCGCGATGCGCGCGCGCAACGCGTCCCAGTCGAGGCTCGAGCTCCGGTCGATCTCTACGTAGCCGCCGCGCTCGGCGGCGAGAAGGTCGAGCGTGTCCTGCGGCAGGATGCCACGGTCCCAGAGCGAGCCCGCAAAGGAGCCGTAGCGCCCGCGCTCCTCGGCAAGCTCGGTCGAGGCCCAGTACGCGCAGTACGCCACCATCTCCATGGAGCGGTCGGCGAACTCGACCGCCTCGGGCGAGGCGTACGGCACGCGCATCCGGTGCAGGCAGTCCTGGAACCCCATGATCCCCAGTCCCACCGGGCGGTGGCGCAGGTTCGAGTTGCGCGCCTTGTCGACCGCGTAGTAGTTGATGTCGATCACGTTGTCGAGCATCCGCATCGCGGTGCGAATCGTCACCTTGAGCTTGTCGAAGTCCAGGCCCCGCCCGGTCATGTGCGCCACGAGGTTCACCGACCCCAGGTTGCACACCGCGATCTCGTCGGCCGACGTGTTGAGCGTGATCTCGGTGCACAGGTTCGAGCTGTGCACAACGCCGACGTGCTGCTGCGGGCTCCTCAGATTGCAAGGGTCCTTGAACGTGATCCAGGGATGCCCGGTCTCGAACAGCATCGAGAGCATCTTGCGCCACAGTTGCACCGCTGGCAGCCGCTTGTAGAGCTTGAGCTCGCCGCGCGCGACCTTGTCCTCGTAACGGGCATAGGCGGCCTCGAACTCCCTGCCGCAGCGCTCGTGCAGATCGGGAACGTCCGAAGGGCTGAACAGCGTCCAGTCGGCATTCTCCATCACGCGCTTCATGAACAGGTCGGGGATCCAGCTGGCCGTGTTCATGTCGTGGGTTCGCCTGCGGTCGTCGCCCGTGTTCTTGCGCAGCTCCAGAAACTCCTCGATGTCCAGATGCCAGCACTCGAGGTACGAGCAGACCGCCCCCTTTCTCTTGCCGCCCTGGTTGACCGCCACCGCGGTGTCGCTGACGACCTTGAGGAACGGGACCACGCCCTGGCTCTTGCCGTTGGTGCCCTTGATGTGCGCGCCCAGCGCCCGCACCGGCGTCCAGTCGTTGCCGAGCCCCCCGGCGTACTTGGCGAGCAGCGCGTTCTCCTTGATCGCCTCGTAGATCCCTTCCAGGTCGTCCGAGACGGTGCTCAGGTAGCACGACGAGAGCTGCGAGCGCTGCGTGCCCGAGTTGAACAGCGTCGGGGTCGAGCTCATGAACTCGAAACTCGAGAGCACGTCGTAGAACTCGATCGCCCGGGCTTCGCGCTCCTTCTCGCGAAGCGCCAGGCCCATCGCTACGCGCATGAAGAAGGCCTGCGGCAATTCGATCCGGTCTCCGCGCACGTGGAGGAAATACCGGTCGTAGAGGGTCTGCAGCCCCAGGTAGCCGAACTGGAGATCGCGCTGCGCCACCAGCGCCTTCCCCAGCCTCTGCAGATCGAACTCGGCGAGCGCCGGATCCAGCAGTTCGGCCTCGATGCCGCGCCGCACGAATTCGGGGAAATACGCGGCGTAGCGCGCCTGCATCGCGTCCTGCGCCACCTCCTCGCCCAGCACCTCGATGCGCAGGCTATGCAGCAGCAGCCGCGCCGTGACATAGCTGTAGGCCGGGTCCTTCTCGATCAGCGCGCGCGCGGCGAGAACCGCGGACTTGCGCACCTCCTCGATCGGCACTCCGTCGTAGAGGTCGCGCAGCGTCGACTCGAGGATCGCCGCCGCGGAGGCATCGCGCTCGAGGCCCGCGCAGGCGGATTCGAGCAGCCGCCGCAGGGCCCCGGTATCGAGCGGCCGGCGTTCGCCGTTCGCCACCACGTGCAGGACGGGCGCGGCGGCCTGGCGCTCGCGCACGACCCGCTCCTGCGCGCGCACCCGCGCGCGCTCCTCGCGGTAGAGCACGTAGGCGCGCGCTACGTCGTGCTCGCCCGAGCGCATCAGCGCGAGCTCGACCTGGTCCTGGATGTCCTCGATGTGGAAGGTGCCGCCCTGCGGCTGGCGCCGCATCAGGGCGCCGACGACGCTCGCGGTGAGCGTCGCGACCGTCTCGCGGATGCGCACCGACGCCGCGCCCAGGCTGCCGTTCACCGCGAGGAACGCCTTGGTCATCGCCACCGAGATCTTGCCCGGCTCGAAACCGACCACGGCGCCGTTGCGCCGGATCACCTTGTAGTCGGCGAACGGCACGCGCGCCGCCGGGATGGCACCGGGAACGGCCGCGCCCGCCGTCGTGCCCGTTGCTGCGCCGTCCTGCGCGATCTGCATTTTCCCGGTCTCCCGCCCCCGCCGCCCGGCTCTGGTCACGATGGACCACAATATTTAGTGGCCAGGCCGCAAATCCTGACTACTTCTAGTGGACGGACTGTACCACGCCGATTTTTTTTTGCAAGCGGCGCGTCACCCGCGCGCGAGCATCGAGAGCAATCGCGGCCAGTCGAAACGCGCGCCGGGATCGGTCTTTCGTTTCGGCGCGACGTCGCTGTGCGCCGCGATCTCGCGCACAGGGCATGCCTTGCGAAGCGCGCTCAACAGCGACGCGAGCCGCTCGTACTGCGCGTCCTCGTACGCCTGCGCGTCGGTTCCCTCGAGCTCGATGCCGACGGAGAAGTCGTTGCAGCGATCGCGTCTGCGCCAGCGCGAGACTCCCGCATGCCAGGCACGCCGCGCGACGGGAACGAACTGTACGAGCGCGCCGTTGCGCCGCACAAGAAAATGCGCCGACACCCGCAATGCCGCGACTTCGCGGAACGATGGATGCGCGCTCGCGTCGAGGCGGTTGGTGAACAGGCGCTCGATCGCATCGCCGCCGAATTCGCCGGGCGGCAGGCTGATCGAGTGCAGCACGACGAGCGTCACGGCGGCGCCCGGCGGCCGGTCGTCGCAATTCGGCGACATCAGGCGACGCGCCCCGGCGAGCCAGCCGTCCGCGTAACGCACGCTCAGGCGCCGGGCTCGCGGATGCCGAGCCGCTGCATCCGGTAGCGCAGCGCCCGGAACGTGATGCCGAGGAGCTTCGCCGCGGCGGTGCGGTTGAAGCCGGTCTTTGCGAGCGCATCGAGGATCGCCTTGCGCTCGACCGCGTCGAGGTACGAGGGCAGGGGCGAATCGAGCACGGGGCCCGACGGGTGCGCGGCCGCCTCGGCCGCCATCTCGCCCTCCGGTCCGATCCGGTGCAGGCCCAGGTCCTCCGGGCCGAGCTCCCCGCCGCTCGAGAGCGCCATCGCGCGCTCGAGCACGTTCTCGAGTTCGCGCACGTTGCCCGGGAAATCGTAGTGCACGAGCTCGGCGAGCGCCGCCTCCGACATTCGCGGCTCCTCGACCCCGTTCTGCACGGCGAGCCGTTGCAGGATACTGCGTGCGATGAGCGGAATGTCCTCCCGGCACTCGCGCAGCGGCGGCATTTTCAGCTCGATCACGTTGACGCGGTAATACAGGTCGCGGCGGAACCGGCCCGACTCGACGAGCGCGGCGAGATTCTGGTGCGTCGCACAAATGATCCGAATGTCGGCCGGTTCTTCTTGCGTGGAGCCGACCTTGCGGACGCGCTTTTCCTGTATCGCCCGAAGCAGCAGCACCTGAGTGTAGAGCGGGAGCTCGGCGACCTCGTCCAGGAAAAGAGTCCCGCCGTGCGCGGCCTGGAAGAAGCCGTCGCGATCCGCAGTCGCGCCGGTGAACGCGCCCCTGCGGTACCCGAAGAGCTCGCTCTCCATCAGCGACTCGGGGATCGCGCCGCAGTTCACCGGGACGAAGGCACGCTCGCGTCGCGCGCCGTGCGCGTGGATCAGGCGCGCGGCGAGCTCCTTGCCGCTGCCCGACTCCCCCGATATGTAGACCGGAGCCTGGGTGCGCGCGAGCTTCGCGATGGTGTCGCGCACCGCGACCAGCGGCGCGCTCTCCCCGAGCAGCGGCTGCGCGTCCGATCCCGCCTCCCCGTGTCCGGGAAGCGAAAGCGCGGACTTCACGAGCGCTCTCACCTGCTCGAGCCCCACGGGCTTGGAGACGTAGTCGAAGGCGCCCGCCTTGAGCGCCGCGACTGCGTTCTCCGTGCTGCCGTAAGCCGTGATCACCGCGACCGGGAGGTCGCCCGCCACCGAGGCGATGTGCCGCACCAGCTCCAGGCCCTCGCCGTCGGGCAGCCGCATGTCGGTAAGGCAAAGGTCGAAGCGCGCGCCCTTCAGCCGCTCGCGCGCCTCGGCGATCGAGCCGACCGCGTCCACCGCGAGCCCCATCTTGGCGAGCGTCAGCTCGAGAAGTTCCCGGATGTCGGGCTCGTCGTCGACCACCAGCACGCGGCCGAGCCGGCTGCCGGCACGGCGCTCGCCGCGCTTCATGCGCGCGCCTCGCGGCAGAGGATGCGGAAATGCGCCCCGCGCATGTCGTCGACGTACTCGAGGCGGGCCTGGTTGGCCGCGCACAGCTCGCGGGCAAGATACAGGCCGAGTCCCGTTCCCGTGCTGTCGGTGGTGAAGAACGGCTCGAAAAGCTGCCCCTGCTCCGCGGCCGCGACCCCGGGGCCGTTGTCCATTACGCTCAATTCCACCTGGCGCCCGAGCACCAGCGTCTCGATCCGCACGCAGCGCGGCTCGGGCCTGGCGAAGCGAACCGCGTTGCGCAGCAGGTTCCACAGCACCTGGCGCAGGTGCTCGCGGTCGAAGGCGATCACGGCCTCGCGCGGCGCGTCGAGCGCGATCCGCTCCGCCGGAACCGACTCGTTCGCGACGAACTCGTCCAGGAACGCGGGCAGCCAGGCGTCCAGCCGGACCCGGTCCGCCGCGACGCGGTCGCGCCGGTTCAGCTGCAGCACGTCGGACACGAGACGGTCGAGCCGGCGCGTGTTGTCGCGGATGATGCGGGTCAGGCGCGCGCGCTCGCGGCCGCGCGACTCCTCTTCGAGCAGCTCCGCGGCATGGCCGATGGCCGACAGGGGATTGCGGATCTCGTGTGCGATGTTCGCGGTCAGGCGCCCGAGCGCCGCGAGCTTGAGCTGCTGCGCCTGCTCGCGCGAGCGCGTGATGTCCTCGACGAAGAGCACCGCGAAATCCTCGCCTGCTCCGGCCTCGGCGAGGCGCACGCGAAGCCCGCGGCCCCGCACGTCCAGGTCGGCGACGGGGCTCGCGCCCGATCCGTCGCGCCACGCGTTCCAGACCGCGCCGAAGCCGGGCAGAAGCCGCGCGAGCTCCGCGCCCACCAGAGCCTCGGCACCGATCAGGCGCTGCGCCTGCGGGTTGTGCTGGGTCACGCGCCCCGCGCGGTCGGCGACCAGCACGCCGTCCTGCATGTCCGCGATCACGAGCTGGTTGACCCGCATCTGCATCTCGAGCGCGCGGCCCCGCTGGCGTGCGAGACTTTCGCTCGCCGCGACGCGCTGCGCGAGCCACCCCGTCACGCCCGCGCCGGCAAAGCAGCCGATCGCGAGTAGCCCCGGTTGCAGGAAATTCGCCTCCGGCGCGTCGAACACGAGCACCCAGTAGCTCTGCTCCAGCAGCAGCGCGATCGCCGCGATCGCCGCATAGAGCAGCGAAAGGCGCCGCGGCGCCACGAGGGCGGCGGCGATCAGGGCGATCAGGAGCATCACGCCGAGGCCGCTCCGGATCCCGCCGCTCGCGTACATCAGGACCGAGATCGCGGCAATGTCGAGGAACACGTGGAGCGAAAGCTGCAGGTTGAACTGGTCGCGCCAGCCGCGCAGCAGCAGGTACAGCGCCACCCCGAAGACGAAGTACGCGGCCGCCACGCCGCGGAACAGGTCCATGCGGTGCGAGCCGAGCGCGATCGTGTCGCCGTAGACGAGCGTGATGCCGAGCAGGACGAGCGCGAGCGTCACGCGATAGGCGCTGAAATAGCGCAGCGAGATCCAGAACGACTGCGGCTTTCCCGCGTCGCGCGCGAACAGCGCCGAGTAGCGCGCCGGCGCGTTCATCCGCTCGCGCGCGGCCCGAGCCGCCCGTGCTCCTCGCTGCAGTAAAGCCGCCCTTCGCGGCTCCGTGCCTCGGCGCGCGGAAGATGCACGCCGCAGTGCGCGCATTCGACGAGCTCGCCCGGGCCGGGGAACGGCGCGGCGTCCCGCCGTCTGCGGCCCGCGAGCGCGCCACGGATCAGCCACACGAGAACGAGGAGCGCGATGACGAGGAGGATGAAGCGGCCCATGCGCCGCCTATTATGAGGCGCGCGCCGGAATCATGGGGAAGATGGTCGGGGTGAGAGGATTTGAACCTCCGACACCTGCGTCCCGAACGCAGTACTCTACCAGGCTGAGCTACACCCCGAACTAGGAACGGCGCGTCACCGAGAAGGTCGCCAATTCTAGCAAAGAATCCTTGTGTTCCGAGGGCGGGAGCGCCGCGATCGCGCGGCGCGCGGCCTCCGCCTCGCGCGCCGCGACGCCGCGCGCGTACTCGAGCGCGCGCGTGGCCGCGATCGCGGCGAGCACCGCGGGAAAATCGGCGCGGCCGCCCTCGACGATCGCGCGGCGCACGAGCGCGCCTTCGGCCGGGCTGCCGGCGCTCATCGCGCGGATGAGCGGCAGTGTCGGCTTGCCTTCGGCGAGGTCGTCGCCCAGGCTCTTGCCGATCTCGGCGGCATCGCCCGAGTAGTCGAGTACGTCGTCGATCAACTGGAACGCGGTTCCGAGGTGCGCACCGTAATCGGCGAGCGAAGCCTCGAGCGCCTCGCCCGCGCCCCCGAGAACCGCGCCGAGGCGCGCCGCCGCCTCGAACAGCTTCGCGGTCTTGCGCCGGATCACCTCGAGGTAGCGCGTCTCGTCGACCTCGGGATCGTGGCAGTTCATGAGCTGCAGCACCTCGCCTTCGGCGATCACGTTGGTCGCGTCGGCGAGCACCTGCATCACGCGCATGCTGCGCACGCCCACCATCATCTGGAACGCGCGCGAGTACAGGAAGTCGCCCACCAGCACCGAGGCGGCGTTGCCGAAGGCGGCGTTGGCGGTCGCCCGCCCGCGCCGCAGGCTGGATTCGTCGACCACATCGTCGTGCAGCAGCGTGGCGGTGTGGATGAATTCGATCACGGCGGCGAGCTCGAACCGCTCCTCGCCCCGGACGCCCAGCGCGCCCGAGGCGAGCAGCAGCAGTGCCGGCCGCAGGCGCTTGCCGCCGCCGCCCACGATGTACTCGGCGACTTTGCGCACGAGAACGACGTCGGTCGCAAGCCGCGCCCGGATCACCCCGTCGAGGCGGCGCATGTCGTCGGCGACGGGGGCGAGAAAGGCCGGGATGTCCATGCGGGCGGGGGCGCGAAGCTTAGCACAGGAGGCTTTGCGCACGAAGCCGAATTCCCTTATAATTCCGTGCCTTTGCAAGTCAAGCGCGGGAAACTTCCATGTATGCGGTGATTCAGTCCGGCGGCAAGCAGTATCGCGTCAGGGCGGGCGATTCGGTGCGCGTCGAGCTGCTGCCGGCACAGGTCGGGAGCGCGGTCTCGTTCGGCCAGGTGCTGATGGTGGGCGAAGGCGAGAACGCGCGCATCGGAGCGCCGTTCGTGGCCGGCGCCCAGGTGAAAGCGACGGTGACGGCGCACGGCCGCGGCGACAAGGTAAGGATCTTCAAGCTGCGCCGGCGCAAGCATTTCCAGAAGACGCAGGGGCACCGGCAGTCCTATACCGAGGTGCGCATCGACGACATCGTCGCCGGCGCCTGACGAAAGGAACGACGAGCCATGGCACACAAGAAGGCGGGCGGAAGCTCGCGTAACGGCCGCGACTCCCAGGCCAAGCGCCTCGGGGTCAAGGTCTATGGCGGCGAACGCGTGAGCCCCGGTCAGATCCTGGTGCGGCAGCGCGGAACGCTCGTGCACGCGGGCGAGAACGTGGGCATGGGACGGGACCATACGCTTTTCGCGAAGGTCGCCGGCAAGGTCGAATACGCGGTCAAGGGCGAGGACAGCAACAAGACGGTGCGCGTGGTGCCGGCCTAGCAGCGGCTGCCGCGACTCCGTGAAGCCCTATCGGAGCCGATAGGGCTTTTTTGTTTCCAGACCATGAAATTCATCGACGAGGCGAGAATCGAGGTCCACGCCGGCAAGGGCGGCGACGGCGTCGCGTCGTTCCGGCGCGAGAAATACGTGCCGCGCGGCGGGCCGGACGGCGGAGACGGCGGCCGCGGCGGCAGCGTCTGGGCGGTCGCGGATCGCAACGTCAACACGCTGATCGACTACCGCTTCGCGCGCATCCATCGCGCCCGGGACGGCGAGAACGGCCGCGGCTCGGACCAGTACGGGCGGGCGGGCCGCGACATCGAGCTGCGCATGCCGGTGGGCACGATCGTGCGGGACGCGGCGAGCGGCGAGTTGCTCGCGGACCTCGCGCGCGACGGCAGCCGCGCGCTGCTCGCGCGCGGCGGCAAAGGGGGGCTGGGGAACCTGCACTTCAAGTCGAGCGTCAACCGGACGCCGCGCCAGTTCACCCGCGGCGAGCCGGGTGAGCATCGCATCCTCGCGCTGGAGCTGCGCGTGCTCGCGGACGTCGGGCTCCTGGGCCTGCCGAACGCGGGCAAGTCCACGTTCATCCGGGCCGTCTCGAGCGCGCGGCCCAAGGTCGCGGACTATCCGTTCACCACGCTCGATCCGTCTCTCGGCGTGGTGCGGGTCGGCCACGATGCGAGCTTCGTGGTCGCCGACATTCCCGGGCTGATCGAGGGCGCCGCAGAGGGCGCCGGTCTCGGGCACCGGTTCCTGCGCCACCTCGGACGCACGCGGCTGCTGCTCCATCTCATCGACATCGCACCGCCCGAGGAAGGCGCCGACCCGGCGCGCGATGCGCGGGCCATCGCGCGCGAGCTGAAAAAATACGATCCGGCGCTCCACCGCAAGGCCCGGTGGCTCGTGTTCAACAAGTGCGACCTGGCCGAGGACGCTGAGGCGCGCATCGCGCGCATCGTGCGCGCGATGCGGTGGAAGGGCCCCTGGTTCAGGATCTCGGCGCTCACCGGAGCCGGATGCCGCGAGCTGTGCGCCGCCGCGCACCGCTATCTCGGGACGGAGTCGACGCACGGCGCCCGTCGCGCCGCCTGAGCATGACGCATCCCGTCGCCGCCGCGAGCACGCTCGTCGTCAAGGTCGGATCTTCGCTCGTCACCAACGATGGGCGCGGCCTCGACGCCGAGGCGATCGCGCGCTGGGCGTCCCAGATCGCGCGGCTGCGCGCCCTCGGCAAGCGCGCGATCGTCGTCTCCTCGGGCGCGATCGCGCAAGGCATGCAGCGCCTCGGATGGAAGCGCCGCCCGCACGCGATGCACGAGCTGCAGGCGGCGGCCGCGGTCGGGCAGATGGGCCTCGTGCAGTGCTACGAGAGCTGCTTTCGCGAGCACGGTCTTGCCACCGCGCAGGTGCTCCTCACCCATGCCGACATGGCCGATCGCCAGCGCTATCTCAACGCCCGCTCCACGCTCCGCACGCTCCTCGCGCTGGGCGTGATCCCGGTAATCAACGAAAACGACACCGTGGTGACGGAGGAGATCCGTTTCGGCGACAACGACACACTCGGGGCCCTCGTCACGAACCTCGTAGAGGCCGACGCGCTCGTGATCCTCACCGACCAGGCCGGTCTTTTCGAGGCGGACCCGCGGCGGCACCCGGCCGCGAAGCTCGTTTCGGAGGCCGCGGCGGGCGAGCCGCGCCTCGAGGCGATGGCGGGCGGGACGGGGACCGGCATCGCGAGCGGAGGCATGATCACCAAGGTCCTCGCGGCCAAGCGTGCCGCGCGCAGCGGCGCGCACACCGTGATCGCCTCGGGGCGCGAACCCGACGTGCTGCTTCGCCTCGCCGCCGGCGAGCCGATCGGCACGCTGCTGCGCGCCGCGACCCAGACGCTCGCCGCGCGCAAGCAGTGGCTCGCCGACCATCTCAGGGTGAGCGGGCGCCTGCGCATCGATGCGGGCGCGTTGCGCGCGCTCGCGCGGGACGGCAAGAGCCTGCTTCCGATCGGGGTGACCGCGGTCGCCGGCGAATTCGAGCGCGGCGAGGTGGTCGCCTGCGAGGACCCGGAAGGCCGCGAGGTGGCGCGCGGACTGGTCAACTATTCCTCGGCCGAGACGCGCCGCATCATGCGCCGGCCCTCGAGCGAGATCGAGGCGGTGCTCGGCTACGTGGACGAGCCCGAGCTCATCCACCGCGACAATCTGGTACTTTTGTAGCCCCTAGTTGTGGCCCGCGTGCGGATGGCCGCCCAGCCGCAGCGCCTCCAGCCCTTCCGCGGCGTCGTTGATGGGCACCCGCTGCGGGCAGAAGAACTCGCGCCACAGCGCGCTGTGCCAGCGCTGAACGCTCTTCGGCTCGATCCTCCGCCACCCGGTGGCGCGCTCGGTCCAGCGGCCGTCGCTGCGGCCGAACGCGTAGACCCGGTAGGTCCCTTCACGGCAGCGGATCCCCTCGAAGCTGACGTTCTCCGCCCCCAGGGGGCTGCGCGCGACGAGCGTGTAGCGCACGACGCCGTCCTTGCCCACGGAGAGCGAAGCCCGATCGACGAAGAAGCGGAAATCGCTCGCCGCGCTCACCTCGAACTCGATCAGGTCCTCGCGCTTCGGGTAGGCCGGCAGGCGAACCTCGGCCTCGCGCCACTCGCGCTCCTCCTGCTGCCGCTCCCAGTCGCTTTTGCCTCCCGACGGAAGCTGCGGCTCGTTGGTGTTCTGCGCAGCCGCCGGCGCGCACGCGAGGGCCGCGGCAAGCGCCGCCGCGCGCCTCAGGAAAGATCCCGCGCGAGCGATGCGCGCACCTGCGGGGTCACGACGACGCTCTCCCGGTACCCGGGGTGATCGACCCCGATCGTGATCGCGGCACCGTCGGCGAGCCGGCGGCGCATCGGCGCCTCCAGCTCGAAGCGCAGGAAGTGGACCGAGGAGGTTTTCTCCTCGTTCTCGCGTTCGAGGTCCTCGTCCGCGATCGCGTACACGCGCGCGCATCCGTCGACCTGCACCCAGACGCGGTCCTCGATGCCCTTCAGCTCCGCCAGCCGCCGCCGGCGCTCCTCGACCTCGGGATACTCGAGCATCAGGGTCGCCTTCCAGTTGGTGCCGTCGGGCACGAGCGGGTTGTAGGCGTCGAGTTCGCCCTGGATGCCTTCCTCCTCGAAGATGCGCTCGATGCGGAGCATCTCCTGGATCTGGTAGCGGATCGTGAGCTCGTCCTCGAAGATGAGCGTCAGGTGCTCGCCGAGCGGCACGGAGCGCGTCTTCTTGTGCTCGATGACGCGCGCGCGAAAGGCGTCGCGCTCGCGCGCATACGCCTCCAGCGGCAACAGGCTTTCGCGTGCGATCGGCATCAGTCCTGGAGCTGGTCGAGCGCCTTCTGGAAGCGGTTGGCGTGGCTGCGCTCGGCCTTGGCCAGCGTCTCGAACCAGTCGGCAATCTCGGCGAAGCCCTCGCTGCGCGCGGTCTTGGCCATGCCCGGGTACATGTCGGTGTACTCGTGCGTCTCGCCCGCGACCGCCGCCGCGAGGTTGAGCCGGGTCTTGCCGATCGGCTTGTCGGTCGCCGGGTCGCCCACCTGCTCGAGGTACTCCAGGTGCCCGTGCGCGTGTCCGGTCTCGCCCTCCGCGGTCGAGCGGAACAGCGCCGCGACGTCGTTCTGTCCCTCGACGTCGGCCTTCGCGGCGAAGTAGAGGTAGCGGCGGTTCGCCTGCGACTCGCCCGCGAACGCGGCCTTGAGATTTTCGTGGGTCTTGGTCCCTTTCAGTTGCATCGTCGTCTCCTTGGAATGAACCGGTTTGCCGGCGACACGGTAGCGCCGGCGCCCGGATTGCTCAAATTGATTATTGCAATATTTACGATTGCCTTCTGCTATTTCACGCCGCCGGTCAGCGCCCGAGCGCCGACTCGATCTCGGAGAACGTCCGCGCGATCTCGCCCGCCGGGGGCACCGGGACCGCCAGCTGCCGCGCCACCTGCGAGAGCGAAAAGATTCCGCGCACCATGGTGCGCCGTACCGGCCGCTCGAGCGGGCCGCGCGCCGGCAGCACTTCGTCGTCGACCACCAGGGCGTGCTGGCGCCCGGCGCGGCGCAGCGTCTCGAGCACGTGCCCGACGCGCGCGCCCTCGACGTCGGCAAGCGCCAGGACCTCGACCGTCCGCGCCGGCGTCATCACGTCCGCGACGGTCAGCTCGTCGCGCGGCATGGAGCGCTCGGCGGCCACGCGCATCGCCGTTTCGCCCAGGATGTCGGCCGCGGTAATCACGCCCAGGACCGTCTCGCGCTCATCGACCACGAGCAGCAGCCGCACCCCGCGCGTGATCATGAACTGGTTCGCGCCCGCGATCGGCGCCTGCGGGCGGATGGTCGCGGGGCTCGCGCGCGTGAGGTCGGTCATGACCTCGAGCGCGCTCGACTCGAGCGTGACGCGCGCCGCGGGGACCTGCGTCGGGCGCCGGAAGCCCGCGCCGTCGCCGAGCTCACGAATCGGGAGTGCCTGGTATTGCCGGTCCATGCACCGCCTCCCGGCGCCGCGCCCGCGGCCGCCGGTCCGCCTCGAGGAACCGGTGCAGCTCCGAGAGCGCCTCGCGGTAGACCTCGCGCTTGAAATCGATCACCGCCTCGAGCGGAACCCAGTAATCGTGCCAGCGCCACGCGTCGAACTCGGGATGGCCGCTCGCGCGCAACTTCACGTCGCAGTCGCGTCCGATCATGCGCAGCAGGTACCAGATCTGCTTCTGGCCGCGGTAGGTGCCGCGCCAGTCGCGCCGGATCCACTGCTCGGGCACCTGGTAGCGCAGCCACTGGCGCGTGCGCCCGAGGATGCGCACGTGGTCGGGGCGCAGGCCGATTTCCTCCTCGAGCTCGCGGTACATCGCCTGCTCGGGAGACTCGCCTGACTTGATGCCGCCCTGCGGGAACTGCCACGCGTGCTGGTGGACGCGCTTGCCCCAGAACACCTCGTTGCGCGCGTTCGCCAGGACGATCGCGACGTTCGGCCGGTAGCCGTCCCTGTCGAGCATAACGCCACCGCCCCTCTAAGCTAGAATTCGGCTTCGATTTTTCCACAGCCGGGCGGCAAACTCAACGCGCGCATGCGCAGCTCGCAGTACTTCGTCGCCACGATCAAGGAGGCGCCCGCCGAGGCCGAACTCGCGAGCCACAAGCTGATGCTGCGCGCGGGGCTGATCCGGCGCCTCGGATCGGGCCTGTACACGTGGATGCCGCTCGGGCTTCGCGTGCTGCGCAAGGTCGAGGCCGTGGTGCGCGAGGAGATGAACCGGGCCGGGGCCCTCGAAGTGCAGATGCCGTGCGTCATCCCGGCCGAGCTCTGGCAGGAGACCGGCCGCTGGGACGCGTTCGGGCCGCAGATGCTTCGCATCAAGGACCGGCACGAGCGCGATTTCCTGTTCGGCCCCACGCACGAAGAGGTCATCACCGACATCGTGCGCCGCGAGGTGAAGAGCTACCGCGAGCTGCCGGTGCACTTCTACCAGATGCACACCAAGTTCCGCGACGAGATCCGGCCGCGCTTCGGCGTCATGCGGGCGCGCGAGTTCCTGATGAAGGACGGGTACTCGTTCCACGCCGACTACGCCGACCTCGAGCGCGAGTACCGCAGCATGTACGACACCTACGCGCGCATCTTCACGCGCCTGGGGTTGAAGTTCCGCGCGGTCGCCGCCGACACGGGCGCCATCGGCGGCACCGGCTCGCACGAGTTCCACGTCCTTGCGGATTCGGGCGAGGACGCGATCGCGTGGTGCCCGGATTCGGGCTACGCGGCGAATGTCGAGCTGGCCGAAGCGCTGGCGCCGGGCCGACCGAGGCCCGCGCCGCGGGAGCCGATGCGAAAAGTCCCGACTCCCGGCAGGAAGACCTGTGAGGAAGTCGCGGCGCTTCTGCGCCTCCCGCTCGAGCGCACCGTGAAGGCGATCGCGGTGATGCACGACCACGATCTCGCGCTCCTGCTCGTTCGCGGCGACCACAGCCTGAACGAGCTCAAGGCCGCCAGGGTCCCGGGGCTGGATCCGTTCCGCTTCGCGACCGACGGGGAAATCGCGGCGTGCCTGGGCTGCCGGCCCGGCTACATCGGGCCGGTCGGCGCGCGCGTACGAGTAATCGCCGACCGCACCGTCGCGGCGACGGCCGACTTCGTGTGCGGCGCGAACGAGGAAGGCGCCCACCTCGCGGGGGTGAACTGGGGCCGCGATTGCCCCGAGCCCGAGGTGCACGACATCCGCAACGTCGTGGAGGGCGACGCTTCGCCGGACGGCAAGGGCGCGCTGAAGATCCAGCGCGGCATCGAGGTCGGCCACATCTTTCAGCTGCGCACCAAGTATTCCGAGGCGATGAAGGCGGTGTACCTCGACGACAAGGGCGCGACCCGCCCGATGGAGATGGGCTGCTACGGAATCGGGGTGACGCGCATCGTCGCCGCCGCAATCGAACAGAACCACGACGAGCGCGGGATCGCGTTCCCGCCGCCGATGGCGCCGTTCGCGGCGTGCCTCGTGCCGATCGGCTATCACAAGAGCGCCGCCGTGCGCGAGGCGGCCGACGCCCTGTACGCGCGACTCGCGGCGGCAGGCGTGGACCTGCTGATGGACGACCGCGACGCGCGCCCCGGGGTGCTGTTCGCCGACATGGACCTGATCGGCGTGCCCCACCGCCTGGTGATCTCCGAGCGCAGCCTCGCCGCCGGGCAGCTCGAATACAAGGGCCGGCGCGAAGCCTCGCCCCGAAACGTGCCGCTCGACGAGGCCGAGCGCTTCCTCGCGTCGCTCCTCGCCGCCGCGCCATGAGGTGCCGGCTCGCGCTTGCGCTGCTTCTCGCGCCGCTGCCGGCGCTCGGGGGCGCGCAGCGCAACGAGCCGATCGATCCCGCCGTGCTTCAGACGCTCACCGCGCAGATCGCCGACCGGGCCGCGCCGTATTTCAATTTCAGGAACCCGGAGGACGGACACCGCTGGGTTCACGCCATGTCCGAGCGCCTTCGCAAGCGCGTCCCGGACCGCAAGACGCGCATCGAGCTGCTCAAGACGCTCCAGTACGAAGCCACCCGCGCCGGTCTCGACCCGCAGCTCGTTCTCGGCCTGATCGAAGTGGAATCCGGCTTCCGCAAGTACGCCGTGTCGATCGCTGGCGCGCGCGGCTACATGCAGGTGATGCCGTTCTGGACTTCCGTCTTCAAGCGCCCGCGGGACAACCTCTTCAGCCTGCGGACGAACCTTCGCTACGGCTGCGTCATCCTGCGCTACTACCTCGATCTGGAGAACGGGGACTATTTCCGCGCGCTCGGGCGCTACAACGGCAGCCTCGGTCGCGCCGAGTACCCGAACGCGGTGCACGCGGGCTGGCGCGGGCGCTGGAAGTACGACGGCCCCACGGGCTGACCGGTGCTGCGCGCCCTGCGATCGGATCCGCGACTGCGCGACTGGTTCTACGGCTTCGTGCCGCCCGAGCGCGGCGCGATCGTGCTGCGGCACCGGCGCGTGTACATCGTGCCCTCGCGCCTCGGATGGATATTCGCCGGGGCGCTCGGGGTGCTGCTGGTCGGCTCGATCAACTACTCGCTCGCGCTCGGCTTCGCGCTCACGTTTCTGCTCGCGGGCCTGGGCATCGCCGGCATGGTGCATACGGCGCGCAACCTCGCGCTCCTGTCGGTCATCGCGGGGCGCGCCGCGCCGGTGTTCGCCGGCGAGCGGGCGCAGTTCCGTCTGTATCTCGACAATCGCGCGCGCTTCGACCGCCCGGCGATCCTCGTGCGCCACGTCGCGAGCGGCGCGCAAGTCCTGCTCGACGCCGGCGCCGCGGCCGTGACGGAAGCGGCGCTCGCGGTTCCCGCGCCGCGCCGCGGACGGCTCGCGCTCGGGCGCGTGATGCTCGAGACGCGCTTTCCGCTGGGCCTGTTCCGCGCGTGGAGCTACGCGGAGCCCGATACGCAGTGCCTCGTCTATCCGCGGCCGGAACCCAGCCCGCTCCCGGAGCCCGCGCCGGGCGCCGCAGGCGGCACCGCGCGCGCGCGCGCGCGCGGCACGGACGATTTCTCGGGCCTGCGCGCCTACCAGCTCTCGGATTCCCCGGGCCAGGTGGCGTGGAAGGTCACCGCGCGCACCGGCGACAGGGTGACGAAGCAGTTCACGGGCGAGGCCGCGGTCGAGCTGTGGCTCGACTGGGCAGGCCTTGGGCCCGCCCTTGACACCGAGCGGCGCCTGTCCCGCCTTGCCGGCTGGGTCCTCGCCGCCGAGCGCGCCGGGAGCCGCTACGGACTCCGGCTGCCCGGCCTGGAGATCGCGCCCGGACGCGGCGAAACGCACCGCGCGGCGTGTCTGCAGGCGCTCGCGCTCCACGAGGCCCCGTGAGCGCCGGCGCCCGGATTCCTCTCCATCCGCTCGCCCCCGAGCAGCGGCCGGTCGCGGCGCGCGAGCTCGCGGGGCTGGTGCTCTGTCTCGTCATCGCGGCCGCGCCGCACGCGCTGCGCGCGCCGTGGTGGCTGGTTCTCCTCACTTTGACTCTGTACGCATGGCGTGCCGCCGTGCTCGCCGGCCGCCAGAGGCTGCCGTCGCGCTGGCTGCTGCTCGCAATCGCCGCGGCGGCGATGTTCGGCGTGTGGGCCGAGTACCGCACGATCTTCGGGCGGGTCCCGGGCATCGTGCTGCTGGTGCTGTTCTCGGGGCTCAAGATCCTCGAGACGCGCAGCCACCGCGACGCCGCGGTCACGGCCTTCCTGTGCTATTTCCTGATCGTCACGAACTTTCTCTACTCGCAAAGCATCCCGGCGGGGATCGCGATGTTCGCGGCGCTCGCGGCGAACACGGTCACGCTCGTGAGCCTCGCCGCGCCGCAGCGCCCGCTTCGCGCGAACGCGGCCACCGCGGCGCTGCTCCTTGCGCACGCAGCGCCGGCGGCGCTCGTCATTTTCCTGCTCTTTCCGCGCGTGCAGGGCCCGATGTGGGGCCTGCCGCAGGACGCCTCCGTCGCGACCACGGGCCTCTCGGACACGATGTCGCCGGGAAACATCTCGCATCTCGCGCAGTCCGATGCGCTCGCGTTCCGCGCCGAGTTCGCGGGCGCAATTCCGCCCCCGCGCCAGCGCTACTGGCGCGGCCCGGTGCTGTGGGACTTCGACGGGCGCAACTGGCGTGCGGGTCTGACGCTGCTCGCCGATCCGCCGCCGGCGCCCGCAGGCGGAACCCCGTGGCGCTACGAAGTGGTGCTCGAGCCGCACCAGCGCAACTGGCTGTTCGCGCTGGAGACGCCGACGCGACGACCGCGCGGCGCGAGCTTCACCTCCGACGGCCAGGTGGTCGCGGCCTCGCCCGTGCGCAGCCGCCTGCGCTACGACATGACCTCGGTCACCGAGGGCCGGCCCGATCCGGCGGAACACGCCAGCGAGCTGCGGCGCGCGCTGCGCCTGCCCTCCTCCGGCAATCCGCGCGCGGCCGCCCTTGCCGCCGAGTGGCGCCGCGAAAGCCGCTCCGACGACGAAGTGCTCGCCGGCGCGGTCGGGTTCTTCCGCGACGGCGGCTTTGTCTACACGCTCGAGCCGCCGCTCCTCGGCGGCGATCCGGTGGACGAGTTCCTGTTCGGCGCGCGCAGCGGCTTCTGCGAACACTTCGCGTCGGCGTTCGTCTATCTCATGCGCGCGGCGGGGCTGCCCTCGCGCGTCGTGACCGGCTATCTCGGCGGTGATCCGAATCCGGTCGACGGCATCCTCACGGTGCGCCAGTCGGACGCGCACGCCTGGGCCGAGGTGTACCTCGCGGGGCGCGGCTGGGTGCGCGTGGATCCCACCGCGGCGGCGGTTCCCGGGCGGCTGGATGCGGGCCTCGCGCGCTCGGTTCGGGCGGGCGCGGCACTGCCGCTCATCATGCGCCCCGAGCTCGAATGGCTGCGCGGCCTGCGCTACAACTGGGAGGCGCTCGTGCATCGCTGGAACGTCTGGGTGCTCGGCTACAACCCGGAGCGCCAGCGCGAACTCGCGGCATGGCTCGGCATGCGCAACGCCGACTGGCGGGGGCTGGCCGCGGCGATGCTCGGCGCCATGGGCGCCTTCACGCTGCTGCTCCTCGCCTGGTCGCTCAGGCGCGTGGCGCGCCCGGATCCGGTGCAGGCCGCATGGCAGGCGTTCTGCGCCAGGCTCGGCGCGCGCGGCGTGGCGCGCGCGCCGCACGAAGGACCGCGCGACTACACCGAGCGCGCGGCCGCGATGCTGCCTCGCGCGGCCGGTGCGATCCGCCGCATCGGAGCGCTCTACGTGAGCCTGCGCTACGGCCGCGCCCGGCCGGCGCACGAGCTCGAAAGCCTTCGGCGCGAAGTGCGCGAGCTGCGTCTCGCATGAGGGGCCTGCTGATCGTCCTCGCGCTCGCGGCGGGCGCGGTGCACGCGCAAGGCGCGCCCTACGCCAGGCGCGCCGAGGTAAGGGCGTTCGTGCGCGAGATGGTGGCGCGCCACGGCTTCGTCGAGCGCGAGCTGCAGTTCCTTTTCAGCCGCGCGCGCCGCGATACCGCCGCACTGCGCGCGATCGAGGCGCCGAAGGACCCGCGCGCGAAATCCTGGCGCGGCTACCGCGCGCGCTTCGTGACCCCGGCGCGCATCGCCGAAGGCGCCGAGTTCTGGCGCCGGCAGGCCCGGCCGCTCGAGCGCGCCGCGGCCGAGCACGGCGTGCCCGCCGAGATCGTGGTCGCGATCATCGGCGTGGAGACCGTTTACGGCCGCCAGACCGGGAGCCACCGCGTGATCGACGCGCTCGCCACGCTCGCCTTCGACTACCCGGCGCGCGCCGAGTACTTCCGGTCCGAGCTCGAGCAGTACCTGCTGTTCGTGCGCGATTCCGACCTCGACGCCTTCAGCGTCCGCGGCTCCTACGCGGGCGCGATCGGCATCCCGCAGTTCATGCCCGGGAGCTATCGGCGTTTCGCCGTCGACTACGACGGCGACGGCGCCGCAGACCTGCGCGCGAGCCCCGCGGACGCAATCGGCAGCGTCGCGAATTTCCTCGCGCGGCACGGCTGGCGGCGCGGCGAACCGGTCGAGGTTCCCGCCGAGGTGAGCGGCGAGTCCTGGCGCAAGGTGCTCGAGGCGGGCATCGAGCCGCTGCTCACGCTCGGGGAGGCGCGCCGCTTCGGCGTCGAGACGCCCGCGAAGCTGCCCGCCGAAACGAAAGTCGCGCTGATCGAGCTCGGGACGCCGGGCGGCGCGACCGAATACCGCCTGGGCCTGCGCAATTTCTACGTGCTCACGCGCTACAACCGCTCTTCCCTGTACGGGGCCGCGGTCGCTGACCTCGCGACCGCGGTTCGATCGACCTACGACGGAGGCGGCAGGTAGCGCATCGGGTCGACCGGCTTGCCCGACTTGCGGATCTCGAAGTGCAGGCGCGGCCCCTCCGCGTCGGTGTCGCCGAGCTCGGCGATGCGCTGACCGCGGGTTACCGGCTGTCCCTCCTTCACCAGGATCTCGCGGTTGTGCGCGTACACGCTGTTGAAGCCGTTGTCGTGCTTGATCACGATGAGCTTGCCGTAGCCGCGGATGCCGGTACCGGTGTACATCACGCGCCCGGGCGCCGCCGCGACCACCGGGTCGCCGGGCTTGCCCGCGATGTCCACGCCCTTGCTCGCCGGCTCGGCGAAGCCGTTGAGGATCCGGCCCCGCGCCGGCCAGATGAACTCGATCGCGTCGGGGTCGCGCTCGGGCTGCGCGGCGGCCTTGGGCACCGCGGCAGCGGGCTGCGGCGCGGGTCTGGGCGCCGCCTCGCCCTTCGAGAGCATCGCGACGTTCTGCTCGGAGTACGGCAGGCGCAGCGCCTTGGGCGAGGTCTTGACGCCGCCCTCGCCCTGCCCTTCGCGCGAGCCGGCCGCCGCGTCGAGCGGCCGCGCCTCGACCGATCCCGCGCCGCGCGCTGCGCCCACTTCCACGCGCTGCGC
>JBBINV010000019.1:0-55221 GCA_037443705.1 Betaproteobacteria bacterium
CGAGGCCGAGCTCGCCGCCGGCGCTCACGCCGAAGCGGAAGCGAAGCGCCGCCGCGCCGCGACCGAGCGCCTGCGTGCCGAGCACGAGGCGCTGGATCTCGCGGCCGCCTCGGCCACCGCCGAGCTCGAGCGCGCGGCGCAGGCCGAGCGGCTGCGCGAGGCACGAGAGACCGAGGTACGGGCCGCCGCCGAGCGCGCCGAGGCCGAGCGCGCGGAGACCGCCGCGCGCCTGGAACGCGCGGCGATCGATGCAGCGCTTGCCGAGACGCTTCGCGAACGCACAGCCGCCGAGACCGCGGCGAAGGCGGCAGCCGAGCAGGCGCTCCGGGACGCGCGTGCCGAGGCCGAATCCGCGGCCGCGCGGCGGGATCTGGAGGAAGCGACTGCGCGCACCGCGCGCGAGAGGGCGGCGGCCGAAGCCGAGCTCCAGGAGGCTACGGCTTGGCGCCTCGAGCTCGAGCGCGAGGCGCTCCAGGCGGCGCAGGCCGCCCTCGAAGCGCAGGCGCTCGCTGCCGAAAGCGCGATCGCGCGCGAAGCCGCCGAGCGCAAGGCCGCGCGGGCCGCGCGTGAAGCTGCAGAGCTCGATCGTGCGATAGCCGAGAACGCGCAGGCGCTCGAGGCGGACAGGACGGCGGCAAGGCACGCGAACGCCGGACGCCTCGCCGCCGAGCGGCGCAAACGCCGCGCAGCGGAGCTCGCGCAACGGATCGCCGCGCAGGCGACGGAAACCGCGCAACGTGGGGCGCGAGTCGAGATCGCGGCCGCGCTCGCCGCGCGCAAGCGCCTGCGCGCCGAGCGCGCGCTCGCGCGTGAGGCGAACGCGCGGCTGGTGGCCGAGCAGGCGCTGCAACGCGCGCTCGAGAGACGGATCGCAGAGGAAAAGGCGCTGCAGGCGTCGCTGCGCGAAAGAGTTCCTGCGAACGAGCCGCCCCCGGTCCTCGCCGAAGTAGTCGCGCTCGCGCCGCGCAGGCGGCGCGGGTGGCTCTACACGACCTCGGCGTGCGTGGCGCTCGGGGCTTTCGCCGCCTCGCAGTACTGGACTGCGGCGCTCGCCTCGCGCGGCGCGCCGGCGCCCGGGCTCAAGCTTTCCTACGGCCTTTCGCTGCCGGCGGGCGCACCCGCCGAGGCCTTTCCGCCACTGCCGCGATGACCTCGACTTCGAGCAGCAGGTCGTCGTGGACCAGTCGCTCCACGCCGACCAGCGTGCTCGCCGGCAGGCGCCGGGGGTCCAGGTGGCGCGCACGGACCTCGCGGTAGATGTCGAGCGATTCGGGCGTCATGCGCACCATGTAGCCGTTCATCTTGACGACGTCGCTCCAGGTTGCGCCAGCCGCGCGCAGGCCGTGCGTGAGGCTCCTGAACACCTGCTCGCTCTGCGCACGGATGTCGCCGCGGCCCACGACGAAGCCGTCGCGGTCGTAGCTCACCTGCCCCGCCACGTACACCAGCTTCATCGGCCCCGACACGGCCACGGCGTGCGTGAAAAAGCGCGGGTCGAACAGCTCCTTCGGATTCAGGTACTGCTTGCGCATCCCTCCCCCCCTTCAGTAGATCGCGCCGCGCGCGGTAATCGGCCACGAGGCCTCGACCGCGCCGTTCCGGACGCCAATGTACCAGTCGTGGAGGTTGACGGTCGGATCGCAGTGCCCGGGCACGAGCAGGAGCTTCTCTCCCAGGCGCGGCGCCGCCGCGCCTGGCGCGATCTCCACGACGCAATGCTCGTCCGATAGCCGGGCGCAGGCGAGTCCGGGCCGCTCCCAGACGAGCGGCGGGCCGGAATCCACGCTCAATGCCTTCAATCCCGCGTCGAGCACCGCGCGCGCCGGCTGCGGCCGGCTCATCACGGTGGCGAGCACGAAAAGCGCGTGCTCGAACCGCGGCAGCGGCGCGGCCCATTCGTTGCGCGCGTAGTCCGCGTCCATGAACACGTACGAGCCGGGCTGGACCTCGTCGTATGCCCCCGATTCGATCTCGAACATGAAGCTGCCGCTGCCGCCGCCCGTGACGATGAGGCCCGGGAATCCGTGCTTCTCCAGCAGCGTCCTGGTCTGGCGGGCGGCGGAAACAGCGCGTCCGATTGCCGCACGCCGCTCCGCCACCGAGCGCACATGCTGAGCTGCTCCGTGGTACGCCTGAAGGCCAGCAAACCTCAGGTTCGGCTGCCGCGCGATCTCGCGCGCGAGCGCGAGTGCGGGCTCGCCCGGCGGCACCCCGCAGCGCCCCGCGCCGACGTCGATCTCCACGTAGACGTCGAGCCTCGCACCGGTGGCGGCGATTCCCCGCACGTTCTCGATGTCGTCCACGCAAACCCCCACGCGCGCGCGCGACGAAAGCGCGGCAAGGCGCGCGAGCTTTGTACCGCCGACAACCTCGTTCGTCACCAGCACATCGGCGATGCCGCCCTCGAGCATCGCCTCGGCCTCGGAGACCTTCTGGCAGCACACGCCGATGGCGCCTGCGGCGATCTGCCGGCGCGCGATCTCCGGGCACTTGTGCGTCTTGGCGTGCGCGCGCACGCGCACCCCGCGGCCCGCGACCGCCTCGCGCAGGCGCGCCAGATTGCGCTCGAAGGCATCCAGATCGAGGACGAGCGCCGGAGTGTCGATCTCCGCGAGCCGCTGCCCGATCGCTGCGGCCGGCGCGGGCATTCAGGCCTTCCGTTTCTGGCCGAGCCAGAAAATCGAGACGAGCACCACGCCGACGAGCGGCAGCGCCGCAAGGTTGACCTTCTCCCATCCGGCGTTGGTCACGATCATTCCGGAGGCGAACGAGGAGATCGCCATCATGAGGAAGATCGCGAACTCGTTGGCACCCTGCGCCTTGGCACGCTCTTCGGGCCGGTAGGCCTGCGTGAGCAGCGTGGTACCGCCAATGTAGAGGAAGTTCCAGCCCACGCCGAGCGCAACCAGGGCGAGCCAGAACTCGGCGACGCCGATGCCCGAGAGCGCGATCGCGATCGCGGCGACGTTGAGCAGCGCGCCCACGAACATGAGGGGCAGCAGGCCCACGCGCTTGATCAGCATCCCGGTGAAGAACGACGGCGCGAACATCCCGATCACGTGCGAGGAGATGACGAACGCGGCATCGCTGTAGGGATGCCCGCACACGCCCATCGCGATGGGCGTAGAAGTCATGAGGAAGTTCATCACGCCATAGCCGATCGCGCCGGAGAGCACGGCCACGATGAACTTCGGCTGCGCCGCGATCTCGCGCATCGGCCGGCCGGCCTTCGCCTGCTCGCCCTCCCCCGGCTCCGGGATGCGCACGAAGGCGAGGATCACGATCGCCGCCAGCGCAAACGCGATCAGCGCGAGATACGCGCCCATGAACTTCGGCCCCACCAGGTCCACCGTGTAGCGGCTGGTGGTGGGCCCGAGGATCCCGCCCACGAGCCCGCCGGCAAGCACGAGCGAGATCGCGGTGGGCCGCCACTCGGCGCTCGCCACCTCCGCGGCCGCAAAACGGTAGTACTGGCCGAAGGCGTTGTAGGTGCCCCACAAGAGCGTTCCGGCGCACAGCAGCCAGAAACTCTGGATCCAGATCGCCCAGGCGCAGACGATCGCGCCGAGGATGCCGACCGAAGCCCCCCGCATCAGGCCCTGCTGACGGCCCACGCGCTTCATGTAGAGCGAGGCGGGCACCGTGGCGAGCGCGCTGCCCGCGACCCATCCGGTAACCGGGAGCGTCGCGAGCGACTTGTGCGGTGCGAGCGCAAGCCCCGCCAGCCCGTTGATCGCGATCAGCGTCGCGTTGTTGGTAAACAGCATCGCCTGGCAGGCGGCGAGCAGCCCCACGTTGCGGCGGGCGTTGCGGTAACTACTGGTCATGTATACAGTACCGGGAAAGGAATGCCATTCTAAATGGAAACGCCCAAGCTGCGCGGCGCGCTTTCTCGCATTCCGGGCCGTTTCGAGCCCGAGGCGCGCGAAGCGTTCGACGACGGCTGGACGCGCGAGGACGAGCCGCAAGCGCCGCTCGAGACACAGGTGACCGAGGAGCGCGCGCGCTCGATCTTGAGCGAGAACGACTCGCCCGACATCCCCTTCGAGCGCTCGATCAATCCTTACCGGGGATGCGAGCATGGTTGTGTGTACTGCCACGCCCGGACAACTCATTCCTACCTCGAGCTTTCGCCCGGCCTCGACTTCGAGACAAAGCTCTTCGCGAAGACCAACGCGGTGGAGCTCCTGAAGGAAACCCTCGCGAAGCCAGGCTACGAAGTGAAGCCGATCGCCTTCGGCACCAACACCGACTGCTACCAGCCGATCGAGCGCAGCTACCGGATCATGCGCGGCATTCTGGAACTCCTCGCGGAGTGCGAGCATCCGTTCACGATCGTCACCAAGTCCGCGCTGATCGAAAGGGATCTGGATATTCTGACGAGAATGTCCCGTCTCGATCTGGTCAAGGTCTTCATCTCCATCAATACCCTTGATCGGGTGCTGGCGCGAAGGCTCGAGCCGCGCGCGGCAAGTCCCCAGCGGCGCGTGGACACGCTTCGCGCGCTCGCCTCATCGGGCGTGCCCTGCGGCGTGATGGTCGCGCCGGTGATCCCGGCGTTGACGGACAAGTCGATCGAGGAGGTGCTCGAGGCCGCCGGCGCGGCGGGAGCGCAGAGCGCTGGCTACATCCTCATGCGGCTGCCCTACGAGGTGAAGCCGCTCTTCAAGGAATGGCTCGGACACCACTATCCCGAGCGCGCCGCGCACGTGATGAGCATCGTGCGCCAGGTGCGCGGCGGGCGCGAGAACGATCCGCGCTTCGGCACGCGCATGACCGGCACCGGCAATTTCGCGGAGCTGATCCGCCACCGCTTCGAGATCGCCTGCCGGCGCTTCGGGCTCAACAAGGAGCGCCGCGGCGAGAAGCCGCTCGACTGCGGCCGTTTCAAGCCGCCCGGGGGCGAAGCCCAGATGAAGCTCTTCTAATGCGGGTTGTCTGGGTTTCAATAGGCTGGCTCATCGTCGCCGCGATAGCCTGGCTTTCGCTAATCCCGGCGCCACCGACGATAGACGTCCCGCAGGGCGACAAGCTCGGGCACTTCCTCGGCTACGGCGCGCTCATGTTCTGGTTCTGCCAGCTTTATGCGAGGCGATCCACGCGCATCCTCTATGCGGCGGGCTTCGCCGCGATGGGCGTCGGGCTCGAATTCATCCAGGGCCGGCTCGGCTATCGGACTTACGAGGTGTTCGACATGTACGCCAACGCGCTCGGCGTGCTGATCGGCTGGACGGCAGCGGTCGCCTCGGGCCCGGGGCTATTCTCGTACCTCGAGCGCGTGCTGTCGAAACAGGCCTGATTCCGCACACACCCCCTGCTACGCTCGCGCGGTGAGCCTCGCCCGCGCGCAGCGCCTGCTGGACGCCCCGATTGTGCCCACGCTCGCGCGGCTCGCCGCGCCCGGGCTGCTGCTGGTCGTCTCGCAGTCCGCGGTCTCGATCACCGACACGCACTTCGTGGGGCGCCTGGGGACCGAGCCGCTCGCGGGGCTCGCGCTCGTGTTTCCGCTCGTGATGCTGCTCCAGATGACCTCCGCGGGCGCGATGGGCGGGGGCGTCTCGTCGGCGGTGGCGCGCGCGCTCGGCGCGGGGCGCGAGCACGAGGCGCGGCGCCTGGTGGTGCACGCGGTCGTGATCGCGCTCGCGATGGGGCTCGCGTTCACCGCGCTGCTGCTCGCCGCGGGGCGCGGCATCTATGCGCTTCTCGGCGGGCGCGGCGAGGCGATTCGGCAGGCGCTCGCCTACTCCGACGTGCTCTTTTCGGGCGCCGCGCTGGTGTGGCTCGCGAACACCTTCGCCTCGATCCTGCGCGGCACGGGCAACACGCTCGTTCCCGCGCTGGCGCTGATCGGCGCCGCATTCGTGCATGTGCCGCTCTCGGCGGGGCTGATCCTGGGACTGGGGCCGCTGCCGCGTCTGGGAATTGCCGGCGCCGGCGCTGCGTACCTGATCGCGTTCGGCTGCGCCGCGGCGGCAACGATGACTTTCCTGCTGAATACCTCGTTGAGACCGAATCGGGAGGATTTCGCCCTCGAATGGCGGCTCTTTCGCGAGATCCTGCGCGTGGGCGCGATCTCGTCCCTCAACGCGCTCCAGACCGTGGCGACCGCAGTGATCCTGACGGGGCTCGTCGGGCGCTTCGGCAGCGCCGCGCTCGCCGGCTACGGCGTGGGAGTGCGCCTCGAGCTCCTGCAGATCCCGCTCGTGTTCGCGATCGGCCAGGCGCTCGTCGCGCTCGTGGGAACGCACGTGGGCGCGGGACGCCCCGAGCGTGCCAAGCGCATCGCCTGGACCGGCACCTCGATGGCGGTTTGCGTCACCGCGGCGATCGGCTTCGGCGCGGCGACGTTTCCGGACGCCTGGGTGCGCATCTTCAGCGCGGACGACGCGGTCCTCGCGGCGGGCACCTCGTACCTGCAGGTGGTGGCGCCCTTTTACCCTTTGCTCGGCGTGAGCATCGCGCTTTATTTCGCCTCGCAGGGCGTCGGCCGGATGCTGTTCCCGCTGCTCGCGGGCACGGCGCGCCTTTCGATCGTGATCGCGGGCGGCCTCGCCGCGGCCTCGCTCGGGGCACCGCTCTGGACGCTCTTCGCCGTGGTCGCGGCCGGGATGACGGCGCATGGCGCGATTACCGCGTGGGCCGTGTACCGCGCCGACTGGCGAAGCTGAAAACCTACAGAAACGAGATCAGCGCATCCAGGGTTGCGTCGGGGGCCTCCGCCATCAGCGAATGGCCCGAGGCGGCGATCCGCACGCTTCGCGCGTCCCTGATCGCCTGGATCAGGCTTTCGGCGCTGCGCGGCGGGGTCATCACGTCGCGCTCGCCGAGGATGAAAAGCGCCGGGCAGCGCACCTTCGCTGCGGCATCGAAACCGCCCGCGTAGTCGTTGCAGGCCCTGAGGTCGTTGTAGAGCACGCCCGGCGCGAGGCGCGCAAGCCGCGCGAGCGTGTCGCCGTACATCCACATGCCGGGATTCGGGTTGCCGCCGAGCGGCACCTGCGCCGCATGGCCCCAGATGGTCTCCATGTCGAACGCGGCCTGCTCGTTTCGGCGCGCAGCCTCCAGAAATGCCTCCCCCACCTTCATCGGACAGGCGGTGCCGATGAGCGCGATGCGCTCCACCCGCTCCGGCCGCCGCGCGGCCGCCTCCAGCGCGATGAGCGAGCCCATCGAGTGGCCCACGAGCGCCGCCTGTTGCAGCTTCAACGAATCCAGAAGAGCGAAGACCCAGTCGGCCATTCCACCGATGGTGGCGATGGGAGGACCCTCGGAACGTCCATGGCCCGGGAAATCCACTGCGAGCGTATTCCGGCCGTGATAGCCGAAGTAGCGGCTTTGCAGCCCGAACCACGAATGATCGAGCCCCGCGCCGTGCAGGAAGACGACCGAGCGCTTCGAGGAATCCACTTCGTGCGCCGCCGTGTAGGCGAAAGCGCGCTTGCCAGCGACCTCCAGGTTCACGTGGCGGCTTTCTGCGCGGCTCTCAGAGCGCGCTCGAGGTCCTCGATCAGGTCGTCAGGATCCTCCAGTCCGATCGAGAGCCGCACCGTGCCCGCGGTGATCCCCGCCTTCTTCAGGTCCTCGTCGGACATGCGGTAGTGGGTCGTGGTCGCCGGGTGGATGACGAGCGACTTGGCGTCGCCCACGTTCGCGAGGTGCGAGAACACGCGCAGCGCCTCGATGAAGGCCTTGCCCGCCGGCCGGCCGCCCTTCATGTTGAACGAGAACACCGCGCCGCAGCCGCGCGGCAGGAGCTTCTTCGCAAGCGCGTGATCCGGATGGTCGGGGTTCTCGGGATACAGGACCTTTTCGACCTGCGGGTGTTTCGAAAGAAACTGCACCACTTCCCGCGTGTTCTGCACGTGCCGCGGCATACGAAGGTGCAGCGTCTCGACGCCCTGCAGGATCTGGAACGCGGTCATCGGGGCCATGCAGGCGCCGAAGTCGCGTAGCCCCTCGCGTCGCGCCCGGAGCAGGAACGCGCGCGTGCCCGACTCCTCCTCGAAGTCCATGCCGTGGAAGCCCGCGTAGGGCGCGGTGAGTTGCGGATACTTGCCGCTCTTCTCCCAATCGAAGCGCCCCGAGTCTACGAGCACCCCGCCGATCACGGTGCCGTGGCCGCCGAGGAACTTGGTCGCCGAGTGATAGAGCAGGTCGGCGCCGAGCTCGAACGGCTTCATCAGGTACGGCGTGGTGAAGGTCGAATCCACGAGAAGCGGCACGCCCGCCTCGTGCGCGATTCCCGAGACCGAAGGGATGTCGAGGACGTCCAGGCCCGGGTTTCCGAGTGTCTCTCCGAAAAGTAGCCGCGTGTTCGGCCTGATCGAACTCTTCCAGGCCTCGAGATCGCCCGGACGAACGAAGGTCGTCTCGATCCCGAATCGCTTCAGCGTGTAGGCGAGCAGATTGTGCGAGCCCCCGTACAGCGACCCGGAGGCGACGACGTGATGCCCCGCATCGAGCAGCGTCGCCACCGCGAGGTGCAGCGCCGCCTGACCCGAGGCGGTCGCGATCGCACCGACGCCGCCCTCGAGCGCGGCCATCCGCTCCTCGAGCACCGCCACCGTAGGGTTGGAGATGCGCGAGTACACGTGCCCGGCGCGCTCCATGTTGAAGAGCGACGCCGCGTGCTCGCTGTCGCGGAAGACGTACGAGGTGGTCTGGTAGATCGGGACCGCGCGCGCGCCGAATGCGGCGTCGGGCGACTGGCCCGCGTGCAGCGCAAGCGTGTCGAAGCCCGGGTACTTGGGTCCGGCCAAGGCTCAGTGAAGATTTTTTCTCGCGGGGCGCGTGTAGGTCTCGAACGCGCGCTCGGGCTTCTTCGGCTGCGAGGCCTTTTCCTTCCAGTCGCGGTCGAAGAGATCGTTCACCACGGCGAGCACCTCGTTCACCTTCGGCTGCTCGAACTGGCGCGCGAGCATCGCCGCCACGTCCTCGAGCATGCAGCGGCGCTGCGCCTCGTGAATCGCCTGCGCGGTGGGGCCCACGAAAAGGAGCTTCGACTCCTGCTCGCCGTTTTCGTGGTAGAGCGTCAGCTCGACCTCGACCGCCTCGTAGCAGTACGGCCCCAGGCCCTCGAGCGCCGCCTCGAGCGCGGCGTGGAAGCTCCGCCCGATCTCGCCCGTCCAGCAAAGGAGGAGCCGCAGATCCTTTT
This sequence comes from Betaproteobacteria bacterium, assembly GCA_037443705.1. Classification (GTDB taxonomy): domain Bacteria; phylum Pseudomonadota; class Gammaproteobacteria; order Burkholderiales; family SG8-39; genus 2-02-FULL-66-14. Next base: position 9,155 of record JBBINV010000019.1, read on the forward strand.
CGTCGTACTTGATTCCGGGCTCTTCGGCCTCGAGGCTCTTGACGTCCGCCAGCGAGTCCGCGTCCAGGTACTCGAGCCACGGGGCGAGCGCCTGCTCGATCTGCTTCTTCGACACGCCTTCGAGGATCGGGATGTCGGCGTGCACGTGCACTTCCATCCGCATGGCTGCTGTCCCGGGGAAAGAGAGGCGCATTTTATCACGCAGGACGGATGCAGCGATTCGCAATCGGTGCGCGAACGCCGCGGCCCGATGCGGGCGAGATCCTGCTGCCGAGGAGACAGCGACGAGCGTCCTTGACGACAGCGGCAGAGGGTACGTGGCCGAGATTCCCGGCTGCCGCGGGATCCAGCCGGTGGACAAGGACACCGGCCGCGGGGGCTTACCGCAAAGCTAGAATTGCCCGATGGTCCGGCCGGACTACTCGGGCGGCGGCTTCGTCAACCTGGTCGCGTCGATCGTCGAGGCGTGCGGCGGCGCGCCGCGCCATCCGGAGCTGCGCGCGCTTCCCGCGCACGAGATTGCCAGCGCGAGAAACGTCGTCCTCGTCATCGTGGACGGACTCGGCGACCGCTACCTCGCGGCGAACGGCGCCGGCGGCGCGCTCGCGCGCCATCGCCGCGGCGCCCTGAGCGCCGTATTTCCTTCCACCACGGCGAGCGCGATCACGACTTCGTTCACGGGCGCGACGCCGCTCGAGCACGGGCTCACGGGCTGGTTCACGTATTTCGGCGAGGCGGGATGCGTCGGCGCGCCGCTGCCGTTCGTTCGCAGGGGAGAGAAGATTCCGCTTTCCGTGGCGCCGGAAACGGCGTTTTGCGAGAAACCTCTCTTCGAATCCCTCGGCGTGCGCTCGATCGTCGTCTCGTACCGAAAGATCATCGACTCGGCCTACAATCGGCACCACTGCCGCGGCGCCGAGCGCCTCGCCTACGACAACCTGGCCGGGTTCGTGCTGCAGGCCGAAGCCGCCGTGAAATCGGGCCTGGAGCGCAAATTCGTCTACGCGTACTGGCCGGAGTTCGACGCGGTTTGCCACAAGCACGGCGTGGCGAGCCAGCAGGCGCGAGTGCAGTTCGAGGCGGTCGAGGCCGCATTCGGCGCCCTGCTCGGCCGCCTGGCCGGCACCGACTCGATCGTGATCGTCACCGCGGATCACGGCTTCATGGACAGCACGGGAACGGACGCGATCGAGCTCCCGGCGGCGCTCGCTCCGCTCTTGCGGTTTCCGCTTTGCGGCGAGCGGCGCGTTGCGTTCTGTCACGTGCAGGACGAGGATTTCTTTCTTCGGAGGGCAACGGACGCCCTCGGCGATCGGGCGCAGGTTCTTCCAAGCCGCCAGTTGCTCGAGGAAGGATGGTTCGGCGCGGGCACACCGCACCCGCGCATCGCCGAGCGCATCGGCGACGTTGCGCTGCTGATGAAGGGCCGCGGTACCATCAAGGACTGGGTCCCGGGCGAGCCGCGGCACCTGCACGTCGGCAATCACGGCGGTGCGAGCGAGGACGAGATGATCATTCCCCTGGTGGTGGCGAAGACATGAAAGCCCACGTGAACGGCATCGAGATCCATTACGAGATCGACGGAAAGGAAGGCGCGCCCTGGCTGGTGCTGAGCCATTCGCTCGCCTGCAGCGTGCGCATGTGGGACCCGCAGGTCGCGGCCTTCGGGGACCGCTACCGCATCCTCAACGTCGACACGCGCGGCCACGGCGCGAGCAGCGCGCCGCAAGGGCCGTACACGCTGGAGATGTTGGCGGACGATCTTTTCGCCTTGCTCGGGAAGCTCGGTATTTCAAATGCGCATTTCTGCGGCCTTTCCATGGGTGGGATGATCGGGCAGACGTTCGCGCTGAAGTATCCGGGCATCTTCCGGAGCCTCACGCTCGCCGACACCACCAGCCGCTACCCGGCGGACGCGATGCCCGTGTGGGAGGAGCGCATTCGCACCGCCGAGACGAAAGGCATGGCGGCGCTCGCGCAGCCGACGCTGGAGCGGTGGTTTACCGGAAACTACAGAAAAAACAGGCCCGCCGAGGTCGAACGCATCCGCAAGCTCATCCTCGCCACGCCGGTCGCCGGCTACGTGGGCTGCAGCCGCGCGATTCCGAAAATCAACCTCACCGCGCGGCTGAGGGAGATTCGCTGCCCGGTCCTCGTGATCGTGGGCGAGCAGGACGCGGGCACCCCGCCCGCGATGGCGCGCGAGATCCACGAGAACGCCCCCGGCTCGAAGCTCGTCGTCATCCCGAGCGCCGCGCACATCTCCAGCATGGAGCAGCCGGAGGCGTTCAACCGGACGCTGGGCGAGTTCCTCCTCCTGCACTGACCCTGCCCGGGGAGGCGCGGGTCTGCCAGGGGTCAGACTCGACTTTCCTGCAAAAGATCAGGGACCGGGTCAGGGGTCAAGCCCGATCTTTCCCTCGCGGGCCGCCCCATTCGCACACGATCGGCTCTGCGTCCGGCAAGAATCGAAACGCGCTGCTTGAATCTGTCGCTTCCCAAGGCCCAGTTCTTGTTCGTGGCCTCGCGAATCGCTTCCAGCTCGCGGTCGGGAAGCGGCACGCGAAACAGGTCGCGATAGACCTCCAGTCGCTCCGCCCCGGACCGACCGAGACGGTCGTAGAGCTCGTGGTGCTGAACCAGAGCGTCCGGAGCACCGAGCGCATTCGAGCGGTAGCTGGACCAACGGTATTCGCCGGGGTGCGCGACGAGCCCCGCTCGGACTGGATTGAGCTCGATGTAGCGCATGCAGGTCAGCAGATACCGCTCGCTGTCCACCACCGTAGCCCGGTACCGCCCCTCCCACAACGTGCCGCTGCGCCGCCGGCGGCAATTGAAATATTGCACGTAGCGCCGTCCCACGGACTGCAATGTTTTCGGAACGCTCTCCTTGTGCGCCGGGGTGGCGAGAAGGTGAACATGGTTCGTCATCAGGACGTACGCATGCACTGACACTCCGTGCTCGCGGCAGGCGCGCCCAAGGAGCTCCAGGAAATGGGCGCAATCCTCGGGTCCGCGGAAGATCGGCTCGCGGTTATTGCCCCGCTGGATTACGTGGAGCACCTCACCCGGTACGAAGAAGCGCGGCTGACGGGCCATCGGCTGTCCTCCCGGCGTTCATAACGCGCCATCCCGCCATCGGATTACAGGAAAGTCGAGTCTGACCCCTTAGGGGGCGCCGATCCCGGCGAGGCCGCGGTCGAGGAATTCGAGCGACTGCGCGAGCACGCACTCGCGCCAGCGCGGCTCGGAAGGGTAGAACGCTTCCTCGTATTCGCGCTGCACGGCCTTCGCGAGCTCGGCGTGCCTGGCGCCCTCGAAGCGCAGCCAGCGCTGCGCCATCCCGGCGCGCTGCACGCCCTCCCGCGGCAGCGTGCCGAACTCGATCACGATTGAGGTCACCTCGGTCTGCGGGAGCATCTCCACGATCGCGTCGATGATCGTGCCCGAGTAGGTCGCGAGCGCCTTGTGCGTCACGCCCTCGCGGTTCACCGCGCGCTCGCCCCACCAGGCGCGCGCGTTCTCGTAGCCGCGCGAGCCCGGCTCGTGAAAGCAGAGGTAGACATGCTCGTAGCGCGGGCCGATTCCGGTGTGCAGGTCGATGAACGCGACGCGGCGCGCATGCCCCAGGTGCTCGCCGACGGCCTGCCGGAACGCGCCGTTCGCCCACTGCGCGCGCGCTCCGCCATAATAGATCCCGTCGGCGTGCGCGTATTGCCCGCCGTTGAACGCATCCGAGAACGCCTTTTCCCCGACTCGCTGCCGGAAGGCGTCGAGATCCCTGAAGACTTTCTTCAGAGAATCCTCGCTCCATTCGGCAGGCGTCACGAGCGGATGCACTTCCTCGTAACCCGCATTCACCGGCAGCGGCTTCGCGAAATCGATGAAGTTGCGGTTGAGGTCCACGTTTTCCTCGGTGGTGCGCGTCTTCCACGCGAAGCCCCACGGATTGTGCGCGTGGAAAAGAACGACCGCGGTGTCCGAGGGAACGCCCGTCCCGCGCGCCCGCAGCCAGTTCGTGAGCGCCGCCGAGCCGCAGAAGCCCTCGATGCCGTGCGTGCCGCAGCCGGCGGCGAACACCTTCGAGGCCTGCGGCGATCCGACCACGGCGACGTCCAGATAGAGATGCTCGCCCGCGGGCCCCTGCGCGTCCCAGTTGCGGTAATGCGCGAGCCTCGCCCCGCACGCGCGCGCCGTGTCGAGGAACTTGCCGCGCGCCCGCGCGTACGACTCCGAGAAGGCCGAAGTATCAGCCATCCATGCCCTGCCAGCGCGGAAGCTTTTTCGAGTGGACTCCGAAGAGATCCAGCACGCGCAACACGGTGTGCGCGACGAGGTCCTCCACGGTCTTCGGCCGGATGTAGAGCGCGGTGACCGGCGGATAGACGATCCCGCCCATCTCGGTCACCGCGACCATGTTTCGCAGGTGCGCGAGGTTGAGCGGCGCTTCGCGCGGCAGGAGCACCAGGCGCCGGCGCTCCTTGAGCACCACGTCCGCGGCGCGCGCAACCAGGTCGCCGCCGAAACCGGTCGCGACCGCCGCAAGCGTCTTCATCGAGCAGGGCGCGATCACCATCCCCTCGGTGACGAATGAGCCGCTTGCGATCGCCGCAGCGATGTCCTTCGGGCTGTAGGCGCAATCGGCCAGCCGCTCGACGTCCTTGCGCTTCCTGCGCGCCTCCTGCCAGCAGTTGAGCGCACCGGCTTCCGTCAGCACGAGATGGCTTTCCCAGCCGCCGGTCCCGCGCAACTCCTCAAGGAGGCGAATGCCGTATCGCGCTCCGCTCGCTCCCGTGATACCCACGATGAGGCGCTTCTTTTCGTTTCGCTTCCCCGCCATCGCCCGAGAGGTTACCCCATTACAATCGCGCGGTGAATCCGCGGCTGATCCTCGTCGTGTTCTGCCCCTTCGCCGCGGGCTACTTCCTCTCCTTCTTCTTTCGCAACGTGAACGCCGTGATCTCGCGCGACCTCGCGCGCGAGTTCTCGCTCGCACCCTCCGAGCTCGGATTCCTCACCTCGATGTACCTGCTCGCGTTCGCCGCGTTCCAGCTGCCCCTCGGGGTGCTGCTCGACCGGTTCGGGCCGCGGCGCGTGCTCGCCTGCCTGTACAGCGTCGCGGGCGCGGGCGCGCTCGTGTTCGGCCTCGCGCAGGACTTCGTCGTCCTTTCGCTCGGGCGCGCGCTCATCGGCTTCGGCGTCTCGGGCGGCCTCATGGGGGCGATCAAGGCGTTTTCGCTCTGGTTCCCGCTCTCGCGGCTCGCTACGCTGAACGGCCTGTATCTCGCGATCGGCGGCCTCGGCGGGCTGTCGGCCACCGCGCCGGTCGAAGCGCTCCTCGGGCCGTGGGGTTGGCGCCTGCTCTTTTACGGACTTGCGGCGCTTTCGCTCGCCGCGGCGGCGATGATCCTCTTCGTCGTACCCGAAAAGCCGTTACCGGGATACGGGCAGACCCTTCGCGCCCAGATCGCGGGATTCGCCCGCGTGTTCGGCGCGCCCGTGTTCTGGCGCATCGGCCTGCCGCTGGTCGTCTGTCACGCGACCTACCAGGCGCTGCAGGGCCTGTGGCTCGCGCCGTGGCTCTACGACGTCGCCCGCCTGGAGCGCGCCGCCGTCGCGCGCTACCTCCTCGCCGCCGCGGCGGCGTACATGATCGGATCGGTCTTCTTCGGGGTCTCGAGCGACGCGCTCGCGCGACTGGGCATATCCCGGCTCACGGTGTTCAAGATCGGCCAGACCGTCTCGCTCGCCATGTTCGCGCTGCTCGCGGCCGGCGTGCACACGGGGCTCGGCGCCATCGTCGCGGTGTACGGGTTCACCGCGATCTCGGCGGCGCTCGCGTACGCGCTGCTCACGCCGCTCTTCCCGCCCGAGCTGACGGGCAGGGTCAACACCGCCTCGAACGTGCTCATGTTCTCGTGCTCGTTCCTCTTCCAGTGGGGCATCGGCGCCGTGCTGCGGCTGTTCCCGGTGAGCGACGGCAGATATTCGCCCGAGGGCTATGTCGCGGCCTTCGCGATCCTCGCGGTGCTCCAGGCCGCGGTCATCGCGTGGCTGATTCCGATGCGCGAGCCCGCTCGCACCCCCGCTTGACGCCGGCCGCCGCGGCAGGATAGTGTATATACACATGTGCATATACATATCCGCGGCCGCATGAGCCGGTCCGGCAAGCCCCGCTGCACCTGCTTCCTGCTGCGCCGCCTCACGCGCAAGGTGACGCAGGCCTACGACCAGGCGCTGGCGCCGGCAGGGCTCACGATCACGCAGTATTCGCTGCTCGCGCACCTGCACCGCATGCCCGGGCTGTCCGCCTCGGCGCTGGCGGCGCACCTGGGCATGGACCGCACCACTCTGCTTCGGACGCTCAAGCCGGTGGCCGACGCCGGCTGGACGCGATCCGGTGACGGCGCCCGCGGGCGTTCGGCCAACCTGGCGCTGAGCCGTTCGGGAACGGCGAAGCTCCGGCAGGCCCGCCCGCTCTGGGAAAGGGCGCAAGCCGCGATCGAGAGCGCGATCGGCAGCCGGCGGGTCGCGGCGCTTCAGGCGCTCGTCGACGAGTCGCTCGCGGCGCTCCGCGGGCAGGCGCACCGGTGACGGCGCAAGGCCGGGGCTTTCTCTCCGTCGTGCTCGCCGCGGGCGCGGTGTTCGCGCTCGGCCTGGGGATCCGGCAGGCGCAGCCGCTGTTCATCTCGGCGATCAATTCGCACACCGCAGTCGGATACGCGGCGATCAGCTTCGCCTTCGGCGTCGCGCAGCTGATGTGGGGCGTGGCGCAGCCGCTCGCCGGCGCGGTCGCCGACCGCCACGGCCCGCGGCCGGTGATGATCGCAGGTGCGCTCCTCGTCGCCTCCGCCACCGCGCTCACGCCGTTCAGCGGTTCGGCCACCGCGCTCGTCGTCGTGATCGGCGTGCTCGCGGCCTCGGGCGCCGGCGCGATCGGCCCGTCGCTCCTGATGTCGGCCGCGAACCGCTGGATTCCGGAGGCAAGGCGCAATATCGCCGCCGGCATCGTCAACGCGGGCGGCTCTTTCGGGCAGTTCACGCTGGTGCCGTTCGCGCAGGTCCTCATCGGCCTCCTCGGGTGGCAGCCGGCACTGGTCGCACTTGGCGCCACCGGCCTGCTCGCCGTCCCGCTGGTGCTTTACCTGACGGGCCATGCGGCGGTCGTTCCCGCGAAAGCGGGAACCCCTGAAACCACCTTGCGCCAGGCAATCCGCGAGGCCGCCGGCGACCGCAGCTACCTGCTGCTCAACCTCGGCTTCTTCACCTGCGGCTTCCACGTCGCCTTCATCGCCACGCACCTGCCGGGCGTGGTGGCGAGCTGCAATCTCTCGCCGATGGTGAGCGCGTGGTCGCTCGCGATCATCGGCCTGTTCAACATCGCGGGGAGCCTCTGGATCGGGCGCGCGATCCAGGACTGGCGCATGAAGCTCGCGCTCTCCGGGATCTACGCCGCGCGCGCGGCGCTGATCGTCGCGTTCTTCTTCGCTCCCAAGACCGGGCTCGCGTTCTTCCTCTTCGCCGCCGGAATCGGCTTCACGTATCTCTCCACGGTGCCGCCCACGATCGGCCTCGTCGTGAAGCTGCACGGCCCCAGGTACGTCGCTACGCTGTTCGGCATCGTGATGCTGTCGCACCAGGTGGGCGGGTTTCTCGGGGCCTGGCTCGGCGGCAAGGCCTTCGAGGCGGCTTCGAGCTACGACTGGATGTGGTGGGCCGATGCCGCGTTGTGCCTGATGGCGGCGGCCGCGCACCTGCCGATCCGCGAGGCGCGGCCGGCCTACGCATAGAGGCGCAAACCCAGGCGCCGCGCGCACGCGAAGTCCTCGAGTACCGAGGCGTGGATCGCGGCGAGGTTTCTCCACGGATCCGCGTCCGCGTAGAAACGCCGCAGGAAGAGGAGATCCGTCAGCATGCTTTCCATCCAGTCGATGTCGGTGGCATAGCCCACCACCGCGCGGCAACCGGCCGCTTCGAGGAAGCGGCGCGCGAAGCGCTCGCCGCGCGCGCCCGCGAACACGCTGCACGCGGCGAAATGCACCAGGTTGTCGCAGCTCCTGCCCCAGCCCGCGAAGGCGCGCAGCAGCGCCGCGGGTCCCAGCCTAGCGAGCGAGGTATGCAGCCTTCCGGGCGAGCCGTGGAACGAGAGGTAGTAGACCGGCGCGTCGAACACTTCCGGGTCGCGCCACAGGAGCCCCTCGCGCCGGCGCGTGTAGTGCGCGAGGTGCGCAACCGACTCCACGAACCGGTGCGCGATCCGCAGCGGCGGGTCGAGCTGCGCGCCAAGCCCTTCCAGAAACGGCCGCACCGAGCGCTCCCCGAACACGCTCGCGCCGCGGTCGGACCAGTAGGTCTCGAGGCAAACGAGCTTGCGCGGTGCGCGGCGCGCACGCCTAGCCACGCCTGCGCTTCTCCCTCAGGACGGCGAATGCCCGCGCGAGCGCGAGCGTGCCCGCGACCAGGGCAAGAGGCGGTCCGGCCACGATCACCCAATAGAGCATGTCGGCGTGCACGCTGATCCCCGCAGAGCGGAACACGAAGAGCCAGAATCCGACCCAGAGCGCCGAAAGCAGCGCCCACAGCCGCCACGGAAACCGCCTGAGCACGCCCCCTCGCCTGTCGCGTCCCAATGCCTCGTACTGTAGAGTAACCGCCGAGGAGGACGCAAAAGCGCCATGTTCGAAACCACGATCGCGGGGAGCCTCCCCAAGCCCGGCTGGCTCGCCGAGACCGGCAAGCTCTGGCCGCAGTGGCGCGCGCAAGGGCCCGAGCTCGCCGCAGCCAAGCGCGACGCGACGCTGCTCTGGCTCAAGGAGCAGGAGGACGCGGGAATCGACATCGTCACCGATGGCGAGCAGTCGCGCCAGCATTTCGTGCACGGGTTCCTGGAGTACGTCGAGGGCATCGACTTCGAGCACAAGGTGAAAATGGGCATCCGTGACAACCGGTACGACGCCATGGTCCCGGTCGTGGTCGGGCCCCTGAAGCTCAAGGGGCGTGTCCACCAGGCGGAGGCTCAGATACTGAGAAATCATTCCAGGCACAAGATAAAAATCACCCTGCCCGGGCCGATGACCATCGTCGACACCCTCGCCGACCGCCACTATGGCGACAAGGTGAAGCTCGCGATGGCCTTCGCCGGGCTCCTCAATCAGGAGGCGCGCGCGCTCGAAAAGGACGGTGTCGACGTGATCCAGTTCGACGAGCCGGCTTTCAACGTCTACATGGACGACGTGAAGACCTGGGGAATCGCCGCGCTCGAGCGCGCGATCGAGGGTCTCAGGTGCAGGACCTGCGTCCACATCTGCTACGGCTACGGCATCCAGGCGAACATCGACTGGAAGCAGACGTTGGGAAAAGAGTGGCGCCAGTACGAGGAGATCTTCCCCGCGCTCGCGAAGAGCAGGGTGAAGCAGGTCTCGCTCGAGTGCATCCACTCGAAGGTTCCGGTCGAGCTGCTCGCGCTGCTGAAGGGCAAGGACGTGCTCCTCGGCGTGATCGACGTCGCCACCGACAAGGTGGAGACTGCGCAGGAAGTCGCCGATACGATCGGGCGGGCGCTCAAGTTCGTGCCGAAGGAGAAAATCTATCCCTGCACCAACTGCGGGATGGCGCCGATGGACCGCGCGGTGGCCGAAGCGAAGCTCAGGGCGCTCGCCGCCGGCGCGGCGCTCGCGAGGAAACGCTATGGCGACGGCGAAGTCCCCGTGGGCTGGGGTTCCGCGCGAGGAACGAAGAAACCCGCGAAAAAAGGGCCGAAGCCGCGCAAATGACCGGCGCGGCACGGCGCACGGCGAGGCTTGCTCGCCACGCTCGGCCGACGGCGCGCTCTTGCGAACGCCTGTCTCGGGTCCCGGCGTGGGCGAGGCGCGGGCCGCGCGCGCGAGCGCGGTGCTTGCCGTCCGTTCCTACCAGCAGCAGGCGAACGAGGGAAAGCACTCCGATTTCGCGCCGCGCGGATCGCAGCCGGCCTCGAGCAGCCCGGTCTCCTCGTCGAATTGGGCGGCCGACACGAAGCCTTCGGTCCAGTCGGGCGCCACGTCCAGGTCGTGCCCGCGCCGGCGAAGCTCGTCGAGCACTTTCCTTCCGAATCTCGGCTCGATCCGCACGCGGTTGGGCCGCCCCTGGTGCGGCGCGAAGAAGCCCGGGAAGTGCTCGCTCGATAGCCGCGGCGCCTCGATCGCCTGCGGGATCGTCATGCCGAAGGCGGCGCGGCAGAGGAAGAACTGCAGCAGCCACTGCCCCTGGTTGTCGCCGCCCATGGTGCCGAAGGCCATCCAGGGCTTTCCGCCCTTGAAAGCGAGCGAAGGCGTGAGCGTCGTTCGCGGGCGCTTGCCCGGCGCGACCACGTTGGGATGGCCCGGCGGCCCGAGGTAGAAGGTCATCATGCGCACCGAGAGCGGAAATCCGAGCGCGGGGATGACCTCGGAAGACATGATCCACGCGCCGCTCGGCGTGAACGAGGCGAGATTCCCCTTCGCGTCCGCCACGTCCACGTGCACCGTGCCCGGGCCCCAATCCTTCGGCGTGAAGCGCTCCTCCGGCGGCAGCAGTGCGGCGTTCCGTCGCGCATCGCCGGGCCGAAGCTCCGGGCTCGAGCGCCCGGGGTCGATCAGTTTCGCCCGTTGTTCCGCATAGAAATCCGATAACAGGGCCTCCGACGGAACGTCCGCCATCGAGGGATCCCCGTAATACTGCTCGCGGTCGGCGTAGGCGAGCTTCATCGCCTCGATCAGCAGGTGGCAGTAATCGGCGCTCCCGAAGCCCATCGCCTTCAGGTCGAAACGCTGCATGAGCGCGATCGTCTGCAGCTCCGCGGGCCCCTGTGACCAGAACCCGGTCTTGAAGAGCTCGGTGTCGCCGAAGCGAAGTGATGCGGGTGCTTCGATTTTCGTCTCGAAGCGCGCCAGATCCTCGCGCGCGAGAAGCCCGTCGCGCTCCTTCGAGAACCTGGCGATTTCCGCGGCGATCTCGCCCCTGTAGAACGCCTCGTGCGGGTCCTTCGCGCTCGCCAGATAATCGTACACGCGGGCGAGCGCCTCGTTCCTGAGAATCGTTCCGACCCGGGGTGCGGGGCCATACAGAGCGGCGCTGCCCGGCCAGGACCGGAACTTCTCCTGCAGGGCCTCGAGGCCGTACTTGTGCTGGCGCACGAGCCCCTCGGAGGCCGGGAAGCCGTTTTTCGCGAGATCGCGCGCGGGCGCGATCAGCTCGCGCAGCGGCATCGTGCCCCAGCGCGCGGCCGCGGTGACGAGCGCCGAGAACGCCGCCGGGACGCCGGCAGCGAGAATTCCTTCCGAGGGCACGTCGCGCAGCCCTCGCTCGCGATAGGCTTCGGGCGTGGCCGCCGCCGGCGCCGCCAGATTGCCGTTCACGGCGTAGACGCGGCTCTCGCCCGCGGGCCGGACGAGCATCGGGCATTCGCCGCCGATCGTGTGCATCTGCGGGTTGACCAGCCCCTCCACGAAGGTCGCGGCGACGGCAGCGTCGATCGCGTTGCCGCCCGCCTTCAGCACGTCGGCGCCGGCATTCGCAGACAGGTTGGAGTTCGACGCGACCGCGCCGCGCGTGCCGAAGAGGCGCGGGTGAAACGTCGTGGCGTCGGTGGGAAGAATCCGGTAGGCGCGCGGGCTCATGGGGCCGCTAGAATACTCGAACGCTCGCGCTCGAATGGATCGCAGAACGAAAGACGCAAGCGCGTTGCTTCGGCCGCCCGGGCCGATGAACGCTAGGCGGAAGGCCGCGCGAGATCGGCGTCGGTCGCCGGCACCGAGAACCCCGCCTCCGGAAAGACCGGAAACTGCCGCTCCCACGCGTCGTAGCGGGTGCGCATCGCAGCGAGACGCTGCGGCTCGCGCCGCGCGAGATTCGCGCGCTCGCGCGCGTCTTTCGCAAGGTCGTACAGGAACTCGTTCCCGTCGATCGAGAGGTACTTCCATCTCCCCGAGCGCACCGCCTTCTGGTTGCGGAACTTCATCCGCCAGTAGAGATCGCGCTCGAGCGGGCTCCCGGGATTTTCGAGGCACTTCATCAGACTGACGCCGTCGAGCGGAAATTCAGGATGCGGCTCGACTGCCGCAGCCTCGAGAAAGGTCGCGACCCAGTCCATGGTGATCGCGAGCTGCGCCGTGGCGCCGCCCGGCTTCACGCGCGCGGGCCAGCGCACGAGATAGGGGACGCGGATCCCGCCCTCGAGCAGATCCATCTTCCCGCCCTTGAGCGGCCAGGAGTCCGAGAAGCGCTCGCCGCCGTTGTCGCTCGTGAACACGACGAGCGTGTTTTTGTCCGCTCCGGCCTTGTTCAGCGCTTCGAGTATCCGGCCGATGCCTTCGTCCATGTGGCGGATCATGGTCGTATAGGCTGCGACCGAGCCGCCATCGAAATGATAGATCTTGTCGAGCCGGTGCGCTTCGGCCTCGTCCTCGCGCGTCTCCCACGGCCAGTGCGGGGCGGTGTAGTGGACCGAGAGAAGGAAAGGGGTCTTCCGGACTGCCTGCTTTTCAATGAATTCGACGGCACGATCCGAAATCAGATCGGTGATATAACCGATCCGCTCGACCTCTTCCTCTCCCTCGTACAGATCATGAACTCCTGCAGGATCCCTGTGCGTGAAGTAGTCGATCCCGCCGCTCATCGGCCCGAAAAACTCCTGGTAGCCGCTCTTCAGCGGTCCGAAGTGCGGCAGGAACCCCATGTGCCACTTGCCCGCGAGCGCAGTGGCGTAGCCCGCGTCGCGCAGGAGCGAGGCGAGCGTCGGGTGCGAGGGCGGCAGCCCGAGCTCCGGGTTCCCCCGATGGCGGCTCGCGATCGGCTCGTCGTTCCCGCCGCGAAGGCGGTATTGCCAGCGCCCGGTCGCGAGCGCGAAGCGCGTGGGCGAGCACACGGGCGAGTTCGAATAGCCGTCGGTGAACCGCAGGCCCTCGGCCGCCATGCGGTCGAGCTCGGGCGAGCAGCCCGAGCGCCCGCCGTAGCAGCCGAGATCGGCGTAGCCGAGGTCGTCGGCGAGGATGAGGACGAAACTGGGGCGCATGTGCCCCGGCGAGGATACCCTACTTCTTCTTCGCTTCGTACTCGGCGATCGCCTTCTTCAGGTCGGTGTACTCCTCGCAACCGAAGAAGCAGATCCGGTCGAGCGCATCGAGATGCTCTTTCGCCTTGCCAAGATTGCCGACCAGCAGGTACGCCTCGCCGATGTATTCGTGCGCGCCGCGATGCTTCGGATCGATGCGGAGCGCCTCGAGGTAGTGCCTGAACACGAGGTCCATCGCGGGGTTCGGGCCCTTGCGGATCGCGTAGGCGTAGAGGTTGTGGTAGTCGGCGTTGCCCGGATCTTTCGCGAGCGCCTCGCGAAGCAGCGCCTGCGAGCGGGACCAGTCCCGTTGCGCGTTCGCTGCAATGACCTTTTCGACGACGGGGTCGGTCACGGCGCCCGGCGTGTCGCGCACTCCCCCTCCGTCGCCGCCCGCGGCCCACGCGCCCGAGGCGAAAAACGCTAAGATCAAAGCATGCGGTACGGACGGTTTCATTCGCTGCTCCTCGGCTTCACCCTTGGATCCACGTTAACAGCGGCCGCGCCGGATGCATTCCCGGCGCCGGGCACGCGCGAGGAGGCGCTCGCGGACCTCGAGCACGCGCAGACCGAGCGGCGCGCCGAGGCCGTGGTCTGGATCGCGAACCACGGCACGATGGCCGACCAGGCGCTGCTCGTCAGGCGCCTGCGCGACGAAAGCCCCTTCGTGCGCGGCTTCGCCGAGCAGGGGCTGTGGCTCCTCTGGAGCCGCTCGGGCGACGCGGAAATCGACCGGATGATGTCTCGCGGCGTGGACGAGATGCAGGCGGGCCGGTACTCGGAGGCGATCTCCGTCTTCACCGAGGTAATCCGGAGGAAACCGGGGTTCGCCGAAGGGTGGAACAAGCGCGCGACAGTGCATTACCTCGCGGGCCATTACCGGAAATCGATTGCCGACTGCGACGAGGTGCTCAAGCGCAATCCGCTGCACTTCGGCGCGATCTCGGGCTACGGCCAGATCTACTTCAGGCTCGAGGAGTACGAGAAGGCGCTCCACTGGTGGCGCCGCGCGCTCGCGGTGAACCCGAACATGCTCGGGGTGGAAATCAACATCAGGGGCGCCGAGGAGCTCCTGAGGAAGAAGCGCGGCCGCTCGGCCTAGCCCCGCATGCTGAGCGCCGCTGCCGAGCGCAACAAGGAACCGATCCTTCGCGTGCTGCGCCGGGTACTCCCGTCAAGCGGCCTCGTCCTCGAGATCGCGAGCGGCAGCGGCCGGCACGTCGCGCATTTCGCGCCGGCGCTTCCGGGGCTCGAGTGGCAACCGAGCGATCCGGATCCGGCGTGCCGCGAGTCGATTCGTGCGGAGGTGGCCGGGCTCGGAAACGTGCGAGCGCCGCTCGACCTCGATGTCCGCCGCCGGCCCTGGCCGGTGCAGCGTGTCGATGCGGTGGTCTGCATCAATTTGATTCACATCGCGCCGTGGCCGGCCACCGAGGCGCTCGCCGCGGGCGCCGGGGAAGTGCTCGGCGCGGACGGCGTGCTGTTCCTGTACGGGCCCTATCGCCGCTTCGGCCGTCACACCGCGCCGAGCAACGTGGCGTTCGACGCTTCGCTGCGTGCGCGCGACCCGGCGTGGGGCGTGCGTGATCTCGAAACGGTGGTGGAGCTTGCGGGTTCGGCCGGGTTCCGGCTCGAAGATGTGGTCGAGATGCCCGCGAACAATCTGAGCGCGGTCCTGCGAAAGGCGCGCCGGGTCTAGCCGAGCTCCTCGAGCAGATCCAGTATCGCGGCGGCGGCCTCACGGGGATGCTCGAACGGAAACAGATGACCCCCTGCGACGCGGCGCTTCGCGAAGCGCGGGCCGCGCATCAGTCCCATGCCGATCCGCTTCACCACATCGGAATCGATCCCGCCCACGAACCCTGCGGGCACGCGCAGCCGCACGAGATGGCGCGACATGTCGTGCGGGATCGTGCGGTAGATCCGGTACTCGATCGCCGGGTCGATCCGGAGCCGCAGCTTCCCGTGATGCGGGACGAGGCCATGGCGCACGTAATCCTCGAGGCATTCCTCGGCGAAGCGGCGAAAGAGCCGCCGCGAGCGGAAGTGCGCTCTTGCCTCGTCGCGATTCGACCACTCGCTGCGGCGGTCGCGCGTCGCGCCGGCGGGCGTCACGCGGTCCACGATGCCGAAGCGCTTGGTCGCGCCGAGCAGCGTCCCCTTCACCGGGCCCAGGATCGGCGCATCGAGCAGCACGATCGCTCGGAAAAGCTCGGGCCTTCGCGTCGCGGCGAGGTACGTGAGGTAGCCGCCGAGCGAATGCCCCACGCCGAACACGGGCTCGCCGAGCCACTGCTGCTCGATGGCGTCCTCGAGCTGCTCGACCAGGTGGAGCCAGCGCTCGCTCACCGGGTAGCGCGGGTCGGTTCCGATCGCCTCGATCGCGCCAATGCGCAACCGTGCCGCGAGCGGCGCGAGCATCGCCGCATAGCAGGACGCCGGAAAGCCGTTGGCGTGCGAGAATTGAAGCGGCGGCCGTCGCATCGAGGCGCCTCAGAATGGCTTCACATGCATTCGATGGTGGCAATCGCGGTCGCCGCGACCAGGCCGCCGGCCATCGGAATCGGGCGCGCGCCGCTGCGGAACTGCAGGACGACGAGATCGTCGTCCTTTCAGACGTACTCCTTCGCGGCGCTTTCGGCGTCGGCGGGCGGGCCGGACAGTTTGCCCTGGACGTAGTCGCAGCCGCATCCCGCGAGGAATTCGCGCTGTGGCGCGGACTCTACGCCCTCGGCGGCGACCTTGAGGCCGAGCGCGTGCCCGAGGCCGACGATCGCGGCGACGATCGCCTGGCTGTCCCGCTCCCCGGGCAGGTCGGCCACGAACAGCCGGTCGATCTTGAGCTTGTCCACCGGGAAGCGCCGCAGGAACGCGAGGCTCGAGTATCCGGTGCCGAAGTCGTCGATCGCGATCGTCACGCCGAGGTCCTTGAGCTTGCGCAGCGTCGCCGCCGCGACGTCGACCTGCTGCATCACGGTTGACTCCGCGATCTCGAGCTCGAGCAGGTGCGGCGGCAGCCCCGATTCCCTCAGCGTCCCCGCCACGAGCTCGGGCAGCCGCGGGTCGGTGAACTGGCGCGCCGACAGGTTCACGCCCACCGCGAGGCCCCGCTCCGCGCCGATGGAGGCAGCCCATCGGCAGGCCTCCCCGAGCACCCACTCACCGATACCGAGGATCAGGCCCGTGTCCTCGGCAAGCTGGATGAACTCACCCGGCGCGACCAGCCCGCGCGCCGGATGCTGCCACCGGAGCAGCGCCTCGTGCGCCACGACCCGGCCCGTGGCGAGCTCGGTGACCGGCTGGTAGTGAACGCGAAGCTCCCCGCGCTGGACCGCGCGCCGGAGGTCGTTCTCGAGCGCAAGACGGCGGTTGGCCGCGAGGTTCATCTGCTCGGTGAAAAACTGGTATTTCGCGCGCCCCGTCTCCTTGGCGTGATACATCGCGGCGTCGGCGTTGCGGATGAGCGTCTCGGCATCGCGCCCGTCGTCGGGGAACACGCTGATGCCGATCGAGGGCGTGACGCGGAGCTCCCGCTCCGCGGCGGCGACCGGCTGCGCGAGCGCCTCGGTGATCTTCTGCGCCACGTGCGCCGCGTCCGAGCTGCGCTTCATCTCCGGCAGCACCACGACGAACTCGTCGCCGCCGATGCGGCACACCGTGTCGCCCACGCGCAGCTGCTTGACCAGCCGCTGCGCGACCTCCTTCAGGAGCGCATCGCCGACCGCGTGCCCCAGCGAATCGTTGACGTTCTTGAACCGATCGAGGTCGACGAACATCACCGCGGTGAGCTTGCGGTTGCGGTAGCTGAGCGCGAGCGCCTGCGTCAGGCGGTCTTCCAGGAGCCGCCGGTTCGGGAGCCCGGTCAGCGCGTCGTGGTCGGCGAGGTGCTGCGCGCGCGACTCGGCGAGCTTGCGCTCGCCGATCTCGGCCTCCAGGCGCCGGTTCGCCGCCTGGAGCTCGGCGGTGCGCTCGGCGACCGCGCGCTCGAGCGCCAGGCGCGAGGCCTCGAGCGACTCGCGCGCCGCGCGCTCCGCGGTCACGTCGTCGTAGATCCAGATCGAGCCCTCGTGCGGGTGCGCCGGATCGATCGCGCGGCCGACCACCTTGCACCAGAAGAGACTCCCGTCCTTGCGCCGGACCTGGCGCTCCTCGGTGACGGTCTCCGCCGCGGCGAGGCGCGCATAGCGGTCCTTGCCCGCCTGCTCGAACGCCTCGCGGCTCGGGTACACGATCTCGGTGCTCCGGCCGAGCATCTCGCCGGGCTCGTAGCCGAACATCTCTTCCAGCCGCGGGTTGCAGCGCTGGTAGACGCGGTTCCGGACGAACGAGATTCCGACGGTCGCGTTGTCGAGGATCAGGTCCTGCTCGATCAGCGCGCGGCGCACGCGCTCGGCGGCCTGGCGCTCGATCGTCACGTCCTCGACGCTCCAGATCCACTCCTGCGGCGGCTCGCCCGAGTCGATGCGCCGCCCGCGGTTGCGGCAAAGGAAGGTCGTGCCGTCGCGGCGCCTGAAGAGCCACTCCGCCTCGTGCGTTCCGCCCGGCGCGGTGGTGCCGTAGGCGAGCCTTCCGGCTTCGTTCCAGTCGGTCTCGGACGCGAACAGCTCGGCCGTGCTCTTGCCGATCAGCTCGCCCGGGGCGGCGCCGGTCATCTCCTCCAGCTTCGGATTGCAGCGCTGGATCACGCGGTCGCGCACGAACATGATCCCGACCGACGCGTTGTCCAGGATCAGCTGCTGATCGGCGGCGAGCCGCCGGATGTGCTCGTCGGTGCGCCGGCGCTCGGTCACGTCCTCGAACAGCCAGGCGTAGCCCTTGGCCGGATTCCCGGGCTCGACCGCGCGCCCGGTCAGCCGGCACCAGAACCCCGAGCCGTCCTTGCGGCGCAGCCACTGCTCGCGCGTGTGCGTGCGGCCCTGGTCGAGCTCGTCCAGCACGCGGCCCTGGTCCTCGAATTCCTGGTCGGTGAAGTAGAACTGGCGCGTCGAGACCCCGAGCGCCTCGCCCGCCTCGTAGCCGAACAGCGCCTCGAACCGGCGGTTGCAGCGCACGACCTTGCGGTCGCGCGCGAACGCGATCCCGATGACCACGTTCTCGAGCAGCGCCTGCTGCTCGGCGAGCACGCGCTGCAGCTCCTCCTCGGCGTGGCGCTTGCCCGTGATGTCCTCGTCGAGCCACACCGTTCCCTTGGCCGGGTCCGAAGGGTCGACCGCGCAGGCGGTGACACGCGACCAGTAGACGCTGCCGTCCTTGCGGCGCGTCGGCACCTCGACCGTGCAGGGCGAGCCGCTCGACATGCGCGCATACGCTTCGCCCACCGCGGCGTGGTCGGCCTCGTTCGCGTACAGGATCGAGGTCGGGCGCCCGGCGAGCTCGCCCGCCGCGTAGCCGTGCATCTGCTCGAAGCGCCGCGTGCAGCGAACGATCCGGCGGTCCTTCACGAAGCAGATCCCGATCGAGGCGGTATTGAGTATCGCCTCCTGTTCGCGCAGCACGCGCTGCAGCTCGTCGGCCTGGCGGCGCCGCTCGGTGATGTCCTCCGCGATCCAGATCGTGCCCTGCTGCGAGTCCCGCCCTCCGATCGCCTTGGCGATCGCGCGCGCGAGGAAAGTGCTTCCGTCCTTGCGCCTGAACTCCCATTCGAGGTCCAGCTGCCGGCCCGCCGAAAGGATCGGGATCGCGATCGCGCCGAGCGCCTCGTAGCTCTCGCGCGAGGGGTAGACCACGTCGCCCGGCTGGCCGATCAGGTCCTCGGGCTTCCAGCCGAACATCTCGGCGAACTTCGGATTGCAGAGGAAGAACTTGCGGTCGCGCGTGAACGCGATGCCGATCGAGGCGTTGGCGAGCACCGCCTCGTACTCGAGCTGGGTATAGCGCGTGCGCCCGGCGTAGCTCGCGCCCGGCTGCTCGGCCGCCTGCGGGGGCAGTTGCGAGCGGTCGTTCACTTGCGCGCGAGCCGCTCGAAATCGGCCGCGAACCGGCGCCAGCGCGCGACCGCGGCCTCGCGCTGCGCAGCGCTCAGCATGCGATCGATGTCGAGCAGCATGTCCATGTATTGCGCGCGCGCCCGGGATGCCAGCGCCGCGTGCGCGGGCTCGCGGTCGCGGTCCCAGTGCACGGCCCAGTCGGCGAGCCGCTCGCGCGCCTTTCGCGCACGCAGCATGTCGAGCAGCTCGCCCTGAAGCCGGCGACGCTCGCGATCGCGCAGCTCGCCGTCGAGCGGCGCGTGCTCGCTGAAGCGTCGAACCCGCTCGACCTGGGCATCACTGAGACTCCCGAACCATTCTTCGAGCCGCTCGAGGTGTCGTTCGAAGCGCCGCTTGCGGCGCTCCTCCCGCGTACCCGCCAGGTGCTCCCTGGCGAACTTGCGGTTGTCTTCGGCGAGCCGCTGCTCGAGATGCGCGATCTGCTCGGGACTCAACCGGTCGAGCAGGATCGCCGCCTCCCCCGCTCCGGCGCGCAGGGCTCTCCTCACCTCTGCCTGCAGCGCATCGTACCCCCAAACGAGGTCCTCGCGCGAGAGACCGCGCTCCAGGCGCGCCGCCGCCTCCCCCGCAAGCCTGGCGTAGCCCGGCAGCGCGTTCGTGCGGTGCCAGGCGAGGAAGGCGGCAATGCGGGCATCGAGCTCGTCGCTCTGCTCGTCGTGCACGTCGAGGTAGCGCCCCGCCTGCCAGCGCAGGAACACGTCGGCGTTGTCGTAGGCGAAGCGCACCGCGCTGCAGCCCGGGGCGAGCACCGCGAGCGCCAAGATGAGAAGCCTTACCGTCCTCACCAGAAATTCTCGGCCGTGACCTGCCCGGGCGCGCGCCGCCGGTGCTTGCGCAGCCCCCGCTCGGCGAGCGCGGCCGTCACGTCCTTCACCATGTCCGGGTTGCCGCACAGCATGAACTGAGAGCGCTCGGGCGCGATCGCCGCGCCGGCCGCGGCCTCGAGGCGCCCGTCGCGGATCGCCGCGGGGATTCGGCCGGCGAGCGAACCGGGGTTGTCTTCGCGGCTGACGAAGGTGACGTAGCGGAACCGGCCCGGCTTTTCCCTCAATATTCGCTGAATCAATTCGCGGTAAACCAGCTCTGCCGCGCGGCGCACGCCGTGCACCAGGATCACGCGGCCGTAGCGGCGCCAAGGCGTCTCGGTCCTGAGTATCGAGAGGAACGGCGCGAGACCGGTGCCGGTAGCCACGAGCCAGAGCTCGCCGGCCTCCGGCACCTCGGAGAGCACCAGGAACCCCGAGGGTCCCGGCGCGTAGTAGAGCGCATCGCCCGGCTGAAGCACCGCGAGGTGCGGCGAGAGCGGCCCGCCGGGCACGATCACCCCGTAGAACTCGAGCGGCATCTCGCCGGGGGGATTGACGAAGGAGAAGGGCCGCGCGATTCGCTCGCCGCCCACGTCGAGCGCGATCTTGACGAACTGTCCGGCCTCGAACGGCGGTACCGTTCCCGCGACGCGCAGCGAGAACAGCGCCGGCGTCCAGTGCCGGTTCTCGAGCACCCGGCCCTCGAGCCATCGCTGGCTCATTGAACGCCGTCCCTAAACCGGCAGGGCTCCATGCGCAGGTCCGCGAGCTGCGCTCCCAGCATCACGAGCGCGCCCTGGCGGCGGTTGTTCCCCGTGTCCGAGAATTCGAAGGTGTAGGTGCGCGCGATCCGGAGCCCTCCGTCGCGGTCGCGCGCAAGGCGCAGCGACGCGATCGACACGGTCTCATCGAGCAGCTGCAGCCCATGGCGCTCGCAGGCCGTGCGTCCGGCGCGCACCGCGCCCTCGCGCGCGCGCAGGCTGTCTGCCCAGAGGAACACGACGAAAGCGACTCCGGCTAGCGCCGCGAGTTCCCACATGCGAGGCTCATTGCGCAGCCGGATTCGGCATTCCGCTCGCCCCAGGTCATGGTGCCGAGGCAATACCCGGTCTCCCCGAGGCTGCTCGCGCCGAGGCGATTCAGCTTCATTCGGCTGCGGGACGGCATGCCCTCCTCGTACGCGCGCGCCCGGATGTCCATCAGCTCAGCCGGCGAAAGCCGGATGTTGACCCCGCGGCTTTTGATACCAGCCTTCCCTTCTCGCAGGCGGCGAGGATTTCCCGCTCATCACGACTCGGCTCTTTCATCGGATTCCTCTGTCCCGAGACAGTCCCGGGTCGCCTTTCGGCCCGGAATGATCGTCTCAGGCGGATGCCTTGATCAAGTCAGCCGCCTTCTCCGCAATGGCGATGACCGCCGCATTGGTATTGCCCGAGACCACCGCGGGCATGACGGAGGCGTCCACCACGCGCAGGCGCTCGACGCCCCTCACCCGCAGCCGCGAGTCGACCACCGAGCGCTCGTCCGCGCCCATGCGGCAGGTCGAAGTCGGGTGAAAGACCGTGTCCCCGCTGTCGCGCAGGAACGCGAGCAGCTCGTCGTCCGACTGCGCTTTCGGCCCGGGCATCTCCTCGGCCGCGATGTAATCGGCGAGCGGCTTGGCGGCGGCGATGCGCCGGACGAAACGGATGCCCTCGAGCATCACGCGCCGGTCGCGCTCGGTGGCGAGGTAGTTGTAGCGGATCGCCGGCGGATCGCGCGGGTCGGCCGAGCGGATCTTCACCGAGCCGCGCGACTCGACCTGCAGCTGCGACACCGAGAGCGTGAAGCCCGAGAACGGATGCAGCACGCCGCCGCGCTTCGCGGTGGAGAAATTGATGAAGTAGATCTGCGCGTCGGGGCGCCTCAATTCGGGCCGCGTGCGAACGAACGCCGCCGCATAGCCTGCGGCGATCGTCAGCGGGCCTTTCCTCGCCAACAGGTATTTCAGACCGATCGCGGCCTGCCGCCACAGGCTCGCCATGTCGTCGTTCAGCGTGATCGGCCGGTTGCAGCGCCAGAAGGTGCGCGCGTAGAAATGGTCCTGAAGGTTTTCGCCCACCTCGGGCGCGTCGTGCACCGGCGCGATGCCGTGGCGCTCGAGGAGCTCCCGCGGGCCCACGCCCGAGAGCTGCAGCAACTGCGGCGAATTGAACGCGCCGCCGCAGAGAACGATTTCGCGCTTTGCTGTTGCTTGATGAGATCCCTTGTTCTTCAGGTACTGGACGGCAAAGGCTCTTTTTCCGGAAAACAAGATCCTCGAAGCCAAGACCTCCGTCAAGACAGTCAGATTCGGCCGCTTCTCGGCCTCGCGCAGGTAGCCGGTCGCGGTGCTCGCGCGCCGCCCGTTCCACGTGGTGCACTGGTAGTAGCCCGTGCCCTCCTGGGTCTCGCCGTTGAAGTCGGGGTTGCGGGGAAGGCCGACGGCCTCGGCCGAGGCGATAAACGCATCGGCCAGCTCGTGGCGCTCCATGTCGGAGACGCCGATCGGACCGCCCGCGCCGTGAAGGGCGCTTGCGCCGCGCTGCTGGTTTTCCGATTTCCTGAAGTACGGCAGCAGCTCGCCGAACGACCATCCCGGCACTTCCCAGCCGTCGTAGTCCTCGGGCTGGCCGCGGATGTAGACCAGGCCGTTGATGCTGGAGGAGCCGCCGAGCACCTTGCCGCGAGGGCTGAACATGCGCCGGCCGCCGAGCGCCGGCTCGGGCTCGGACTCGTAGGCCCAGTTGACCGAGCGCTTGTTGAAGAGCTTGCCGTAGCCGAGCGGGATGTGGATCCACGGATCGGTGTCGCGTGGGCCGGCTTCGAGCAGCAGCACGGTGGTGTTTCGGTCCGCGCTGAGGCGGTTGGCGAGCACGCAGCCCGCCGACCCGGCGCCCACGATGATGTAGTCGTACGTCGATTCGGGGTCAGACTCGACTTTCCCGATACGTGAATCGCGGGCGGACATGCTATGGAAAGTCGAGTCTGACCCCGAATTAGCGCGGTGTGGCGAGGTGGAAGCCCGCGTCCACGAACACGGCCTCGCCGGTGATCATCTTCCCGCCCTCCAGGAGCCAGGCGATCGTCTCGGCGATGTCCTCGGGCCGGCAGGTGCTCTTCAAGGGTGCGTTCGCCGAGTAGCGCGCCTTGAATTCCGTGTAGCGCGCTTCGCCGTAGCCCGCGACCATCCACGGCGTGTCGACGAACCCCGGGAGCACCGCGTTCACGCGCACCTCGGGCCCGAGCACGCGCGCGAGCGCCATCGTCATCGTGTTGAGCGCGCCCTTGGAGGCCGCGTAGGCGATCGACGAGCCGGTGCCGAGAAACGATGCGAGCGAGGAGACATTCACCACCGCCCCGTGTGACTCCCTCAGCGCCGCGGCGCAGGCGCGCGTCATCTGGAACGCAGCGACCACGTTCACGCGGTAGATGCGCAGGAAATCGTCGTCGGAGAGGTCGTCCAGCTTCGGGTGCGGCACGAACCTGGTGACGCCCGCGTTGTTGACGAGCGCATCGATCCGGCCCCATCTGTCGAGCGCCGCCCTGGCGAGCCTGCGGCACTCGGCGTCCAGGCCCACGTCGGCCTTCACCGAAATCGCATCCGTGCATCGGGCCGCAACGCTTTTCGCGCTTTCCTCGCTCTTCGAGTAATTGACCACGACGCTCCAGCCCCGCCGCGACATCTCCAGCGCGGTCGCGGCGCCGATGCCGGAAGCCGAGCCCGTGACGATGGCGACCTTCATACGGTGGCGATCGGCGTCGCGGGCGAGCCTACCGCCCCGGGGAGCCGAAGCGGCGGCGCGGTAAGCAGGAAGCGGCTCCGGCCGTGCGCGCGCAGCCAGCGCGCTAGCTCCGTGAAGTACCAGAGCTCGCCCAGGTGGATGCCGTTCTTGAAGATGCAGTGCTCGTGAAGCGGTAGCGCCGCGTGCGGCACCGGCTTCCACGGGCTCTGCGGGATGATCTCGACCGCGTAGTTGTCCGCCGCGAGCGCCGCGAGACCCGAGTCCGTGATCCACGCAAGCAGCTTCTCGTCGCGGCCGTCGAGCCCGCTGCAGGTCGCGTGCAGGAGCCCGGGATCGGGATTCCTCTTCAGCTCCAGGATCACGTCGGCGAACCCGGTGTACAGGCACACCATGTCGCCCTTCTCGATCGTGACCTTGTCCTTCTCAAGAATTGCCATCAGCTCCGAGTAGCCGACCGCGCGCCGCTCGCGCCCGAGGTGCGCGTGCAAATCGACCATCACGCCGCGCCCCTGCGCACCGTGCTCCGCGAGGTTTTGTATTCCAAGGGCGCCGGCCCTGGCGCCCTCGAACCGGAGCAAACCCGAAGACTCCCCCGCTGCAGGCCTGATGTCCTCACCGCCCCGGAACCCGTTGTAGAAAACCGTTTCCGGCTGCCCGTCGCCGTCGGCGTCGAAGCGGCTGCCGATGTGCGCGAACGAATCCCACTGCGTGGAGTACTGGAGCGTGAGCAGCACCAGGTCGTCGCAGATCACGTCGGTGTTCGCCGGGTTCTCCCCGGCGAGCGCGTAGCAGTAGTTCTGCTTTCCGCCGCGCTCGGTGGCGGCGAGCCGCGGCGGATGCCGTCGCGGGTTGAGCGCGTTGCCGCCGGGATAGTCGAGCGGCAGCGACAGGCAGAAGCTGATCCCTTCCTTCACCTCGGCCACGCCCTGCAGCACCTTCTCGCGCGTGACGGTGTTCATGCGCCCGCGCTGATCGTCGGGGCCGAAGTCCCCCCAGTTCGACCCCGGAGGGCGGTTTTTCCATCGAGGATTCACGGTATGCGACGAATGAAGCTCTTCAATAGTAGTGACGTCCAATCCACTCGGCGACGAGCACGGGCTTGTCGCTTCCTTCGCGCTCCATCGTCACGCTCCAGGTCACCTGTACGCCATTGCCCTCGACCGGCTCGTACTTGAGGAGCTTGAAGCGCGCGCGCACGCGCGCGCCCGACGGAAGGGGGGCGGTGAAACGCACGCGGTTCAGACCGTAGTTGACTCCCATCCGGCGGTCGGAGTACGCGAAGGTCGACTCGGCGAGGTGCGAAAGGAGCGAGAGCGTGAGAAAGCCGTGCGCGATGGTGCCGCCGAAAGGCGAGGATTTCGCCCGGACCGGGTCGACGTGGATCCACTGCGGGTCGTCGATCGCCTTCGCGAAGAGGTCGATGCGCTCCTGCGTGACCTGCAGCCAGGGCGAGACGCCGACCTCCTCGCCGACGCGGCTCTCCAGGTCGCGCATGCCGAGCGTCATCGCCTGCACGGGGGTATCCATGGGGGAATTCTAAGTGCTCTTTTCCCCTGCGAACCGCTCGATTTCGCTCGCCACCCGCTCCGGCTTCTCGTGCACGATCCAGTGAGAGGCTTCCGGTACCCGCACCACCCGGAGGTCGGGCACGCACCGCTCGAGCCCGTCGAGACAGCCCGGAAGCAGCGCCCGGTCCTGCTCGCCCCAGAGCACGAGGGTGGGCACGCGCACCACGAAGTCCTCCGGGTCGAGCCGCAGCCGCAGCGGCCCCGGATCGTCTGGCGTCGGCGGATAGAGGGGCGAAGCACGGTAGTAGTTGAGGCTGCCGGTGAGGGCGCCGGGCTGCGACCAGGCTTCGAGGCAAGCGGTTCGATCGAACTGCACGTTGCTCCCGAAACGGGAGAAAGCCTCGAATAGCCTTTCGAAGCCATTCTCGGAAAACCGCCGCTCCGCCTCCGGGCTCCGGAGCTCGAGCATGTAGCGGCTCGCCGCCTGCTGCGCGGGATTCGTCGTCAGCTCGCGCCAGAACGTCCACGGATGCGGCGAATTGACGATCACCAGGTGCGAGAGGCGCTCCGGGTGCGCGATCGCGAAGCCCCAGGCCGCCGCGCCGCCCCAGTCGTGCCCCACGAGCACGAACTTCCGTTGCGTGAAGTGCGCGGCGAGCGCGCTGATGTCGGCCACCAGGTGCTTCGCGCGATAGGCCTCCACTCCCGCGGGCTTGTCCGAGAGGTTATAGCCGCGCAGGTCCGGCGCCACCGCGCGCCAGCCGCGCGCCCCGAAATGTTCGAGCATGTGCCGCCACGCGCCCGAGTATTCCGGAAAGCCGTGCAGAAAGAGCATCAGCGCGCCTTCGCCCGCACTGGCGCAGTGAAAGCGAAGCCCGTTCGCGGCGACGTGCGAATGCCGGATCAATCGAACTTCGAGAAGTCGGGCTTGCGCTTGGCGAGGAATGCGGTCATCGCCTCTTTCGCCTCGGGCGAGGCGAGCCGCTCGCGGAACACCGCACCCTCCTCGTCCATCGCCTCGGCGGTGCAGGCGGCGAAGCGCTTTTTCATGAGCGCCTTCGCCTGCCGCAGCGCGGCCGGCGGCAGTGCCGCGATTGCGGCCGCGGCATCGCGCGCATATTCGATCAGTTCCTCCGCGGGCACCACCTCGGTGACGAAGCCGGCCGCGAGCGCCTTGTCGGCGCCGAAGGGCTGGCCCAGCAGCAGCAGCTCCGCCGCACGCTGATAACCCGCGATATAGGGCAGGAGGAAGCTCGATCCCGCCTCGGGCACCACGCCGAGCGAGACGAACGGCAGCTGGAAGCGCGCATCCGGCGCCGCGAAGACGAGGTCGCAGTGAAGCAGCATCGTCGTGCCGATCCCCACCGCCGCGCCGCTCACTGCCGCGACGAGCGGCTTCTCGAAGATCGAGATCGCGCGGATGAAGCGGAACGCGGGACTGCCGTCCGAGTGCGGCGGGCGCTCCAGAAAATCGGCGAGGTCGTTGCCGGCCGTGAAGCATCCCGGGGCGCCGTGCACCAGCACCGCGCGCACCGCGCGGTCCTGCGATGCCGCGGCGAGCGCCTCGACCATCGCAGCGTACATGTCGAGCGTGAGCGCGTTCTTCTTCCCGGGCCGCGCGATTTCGATCCGCAGTATGCGGTCCTTCGTTTCCACGACGATGTGCTGGCTCATGGGCTAGTCCTCGATGACGATCCGGTCGCGGCCCGCGCGCTTGGCTTGGTACAGGGCGGCGTCCGCGCGGCGGAGCAGCTGGTTCAGGGTCTCGTCGCGGCGGAATCCGGCGACGCCGATCGACTGCGTGAGCGCGAGGCCCGGCGCGATCGCGCCCCAGTCGCAGGCGGCTACGGCCGCCCGAAGCCGCTCGAGCGGCGCGGCGGCCGCGCCCGGCGCGGTAGCGGCCAGAATCACGAGGAACTCCTCGCCTCCGTAGCGGCCGAAGGTGTCCGTCTCGCGCATCGCCGCGTGCACGGTCGCCGCGAAGGTCTTCAGCACTTCGTCGCCGGCTCCATGGCCGCAAGTGTCGTTGATCGCCTTGAAATGGTCCAGGTCGATCAGCGCCACGCTGAAGGGCACGCCGGTGCGCTCGGCGCGGCTGCGCTCCTGCTCGAGCCGCTCCATCAGGGTGCGGCGGTTGAACGCACGCGTGAGCTCGTCGTAGTGCACCAGCTCCCGGATCTGCTCGAGCGAGGCGGCGAGGCGGCGCCGGCCTTCGGCCAGGCGCGCGCGCATGTCGTTGGCGTAGGCGCTGAGAACCAGGCAGCGCCCCAGCACGAGCGAGAAGAAGCCCCAGGTAAGGGCCGCCTCGGCCGGACTCCCGGCCGCGACTGCCGCCCGGTCGGCGACGGACCACAGCACCGGCGCGGCAGCCAGTACCGTCGCGATCCAGACGAGAATCGCCCCGCGCAGCGTCAGCCAGATCACGCCGAAGGCGAACACGGTGAACAGGTTGGCGAGAAACGGGAACGCGATCTGGGGCGCGGCGGCCACGGTCGCGATGTGCAGCGCCACCGCCGCCGCCATCTGCGGCCAGATCACGTTCGGGTCGCGGAACCGCAGATTGAATCCGCTCGCGTAGACCGCGAGCATCACGGCGCAGATCGCCGCCGCTCCCGCCGAATAGATCCCGAAGACGAATGCCGGGATCGTGCCCGCCGCCGCGTACAGCCCGAGAAAGAGCGCATCGAGCGCATAGCTCGCGGCCGTCGAAGCCGTCCAGAGCAGCCTCTGCCGCCGGTCGCGCTGCCGGGCGCGCGCGTCGCGGACCGCCCGTTCGAGCCTTTCCTCCGCCGCAGCCATCGCGCGGACGCGCGCCGGCCTCAGGTGCCCGGCAGCTTGTAGTCGGAGAACTTCTGCCGCAGCGTGAGCTTCGAGAGCTTGCCGGTCGCGGTGTGGGGAAGCTCGGACACGAACACCACGTCGTCGGGCATCCACCACTTGGCGATCTTGCCCTCGTAGAACCTGAGCAGCTCCTCCTTCGTCACATCCTGCCCCGCCTTCTTCACCGCGACCACGATCGGGCGCTCGTCCCACTTGGGGTGGCGCACGCCGATCACCGCGGCCTCGGCGATCGCCGGATGGCCGACGGCGATGTTCTCCAGGTCGATCGAGCTGATCCACTCGCCGCCCGACTTGATCACGTCCTTCGAGCGGTCGGTGATCTGCATGTAGCCGTCCGGGTCGATCGTGGCGACGTCGCCGGTCGGAAACCACCCGTCCTTGAGCGGGTCGCCGCCCTCGCCCTTGAAGTAGCCCTTCGCGATCCAGGGCCCGCGCACCATGAGGTTGCCGAAGGCCTTGCCGTCCCAGGGCAGCTCCTTGCCGCCCTCGTCCACGATCTTCATCTCGACGCCGAAGATGCCGCGGCCCTGCTTTGCCTGGATCGCGAGCTGCCCTTCCTTGTCGAGCGCCGCCTGGCGCGCCTTCAGCGTCCCCACGGTGCCCAAGGGGCTCATCTCGGTCATGCCCCAGGCGTGGAACACGCGCACGCCGTAGTCGTCCTGGAAGCTGCGGATCATCGCCGGCGGGCAGGCCGAGCCGCCGATCACGGTGCGGTTGAGCGTGGAGAACCTGAGCTTCGCCGCCGAAACGTGCTGCAGCAGCATCAGCCACACCGTGGGGACGCCCGCGGAGAGCGTCACGCGCTCGGCCTCGATCAGGTCGTAGACGCTCTTGCCGTCGAGGTGCGGCCCCGGGAACACCATCTTCGCGCCGACCATGGTGCAGGCGTACGGCAGGCTCCACGCGTTGGCGTGAAACATCGGCACCACCGGCAGCACCACGTCGCGCGCCGAGAGATTCAGCGCGTCCGGAAGCGCCGCGCCGTAGGCGTGGATGACGGTGCTGCGGTGCCCATAGAGGGTGCCCTTGGGGTTGCCGGTCGTGCCCGAGGTGTAGCAAAGCGCGGCGGCGGTGCGCTCGTCGAACGACGGCCACTCGAAGCGGTCGTCCTGCTTCTCCATCAGCTCCTCGTAGCAGAGGAGATTCGGGATGCCCGCGCTTGCGGGCATGTGCGCGCGACCGGTCATGAGAACGAAGTGCTTTACCGTTTTCAGCTGCGGCACGAGCTTCTCCACGAGCGGCACGAACGTGAGATCGAAGAAGAGCGCCGTGTTCTCCGCGTGGTTCGAGATATAGGCGATCTGGTCGGGAAAGAGCCGCGGATTGATCGTGTTGATGATCGCGCCGATACCCGAGATCGCGTAATAGAGCTCGTAGTGCCGGTAACCGTTCCACGCGAGCGTGCCCACGCGGTCGGAGGACTTCACGCCGAGCGCCTGGAGCACCTTCGCGAGGCGCCGTGCGCGCGCGTGCGCGTCGCGGTAGGTATAGCGGTGCATCGCCCCTTCCACGGTCTTGGAGACGATTTCCGTGTCGCCGTGGTTGCGGTCGGCGAAGCGAATCAGGTCCGTAATGAGCAGCGGAACATCCATCATCAGGCCCTGCATGGCGAATCCTCCTCCGGGGTGGCGGGTCGAAATTATCCGTTGCGAAACGCACGGTCAAGCACGCTTGACCCGTCCCGGGCGGGTTACATAACATCGCCCCGTTCCCTCAGGAGGAGACCCCATGAAACGCCACACCGTCGCCGCCGCCGCGCTCGGCGCCGCTGCGCTGCTCGCCGCCGCCGGGGCGAACGCCCAGAACATCCGCATCGCCTACATCGATCCCCTCTCGGGCCCGTTCGCCAACGTCGGCGAGCAGGGGCTCGCGGAATTCCGCTTCGCCGTCGACCAGATCAACAAGCGCGGCGGCGTGCTCGGCGGCCGCAAGCTCGAGGTGATCGGCTTCGACAACAAGGTGAGCCCGCAGGAGGCGCTCAACCAGTTGAAGCGCGTCATCGACCAGGGCATCCGCTACATCACGCAGGGCAACAGCTCCGCGGTCGCCGGCGCGCTGATCGAGGCCGTGAACCGGCACAACGAGCGCAACCCCGGCAAGGAGATCCTGTACCTGAACTACGCGGCGGTCGATCCCGCCTACACCAACGAGAAGTGCTCGTTCTGGCACTTCCGGTTCGACGCCAACAGCGACATGAAGATGGAGTCGCTCACGACCTGGATGGCGGGCAACAAGAACATCAAGAAGGTCTACCTCATCAACCAGGACTATTCGTTCGGCCATGCGGTCAAGAAGGCGGCGCGCGAGTACCTGGCGCGCAAGCGCCCGGACATCCAGATCGTCGGCGACGACCTGCACCCCCTGGGCAAGGTGAGCGACTTCGCACCCTACGTCGCGAAGATCAAGGCCTCGGGCGCGGACTCGGTGATCACCGGCAACTGGGGCAACGACATGGCGCTGCTGGTCAAGGCCGGAAGGGATGCGGGCCTCAACGTCGACTGGTACACCTATTACGCCGGGGGCCTGGGCACTCCGACCGCGATGGGCGAGGCCGCCGCCGGCAGGGTCAAGATCATCGCCGAGTACCATGCCAACGTCGCGAACAACAAGGCGGCGAAGTGGGATGCCGAGTACCGCAAGCAGGCGCCCAAGGGCAACCCCGACTTCTACTTCCTGCGCGGCAAGATCATGTGGGAGATGTTCGTAAAGGCGATCAACCAGGCCAAGTCGGACGATCCGAAGAAGGTCGCCTACGCGCTCGAAGGCATGCGCCACGAAGGCGATCTGGGCGAAGTCGAGATGCGCAGGCAGGACCACCAGCTGATCCAGCCCCTGTACATCATGACGCTGCAGAAGTCCGCGGCCAGGGGCGGACCGAAGGAAGCCAGAATCGACGCCGACGGCAACAGCGGGCTTGCGCTCGTGACCGACGCGCGCATGGAGGCCTATACCTCCGCGCAGCCCACTTCGTGCAACATGAAGCGTCCGTAGCGCAGGAAGCGGGGGGAGGGAGGCGGGCCCTCCCCCCTCGACACCCCCGGCCCCGCCTTGCTCGCATGGAGTTCGTCCTCGTTCAGACGCTGAACGGCATCAGCTACGGGCTGCTGCTGTTCATGCTGTCCTCGGGCCTCACGCTCGTGTTCTCGCTCATGGGCGTGCTCAACTTCGCGCACGCGAGCTTTTACATGCTCGGCGCGTATTTCGCCTACCAGGCGAGCCTGCAGATCGGCTTCTGGCCCGCGCTCGTCGCTGCGCCGCTCGCGGTCGGCGCGATCGGGATGCTCGTGGAGCGCTTCGGACTTCGCCCGGTGCACAGGTACGGGCACGTGGCCGAGCTCCTCTTCACCTTCGGCCTCGCGTACCTGATCGAGGAGGCGGTGCACCTCGTCTGGGGGCGCCAGGCGGTTCCGTACCGTGTGCCCGAGCAGCTCGACGGGCCTCTTTTCCACATCATGAGCTCCGCCTATCCGATCTACCGCGGCTTCATGATGCTCGTGGCGGTGGCGATGCTCGTCTCGATCTGGCTCGCGCTCACGCGCACGCGTATCGGCCTCGTGATCCAGGCGGCGCTCACCCATCCGCAGACGGTCGAGGCGCTCGGGCACAACGTGCCGCGCGTGTTCATGCTCGTGTTCGGCGGCGGCGCGGCGCTCGCGGGGCTCGCGGGCGTGATCGGCGGCAACGCCTTCGTCACGGAGCCGGGGATGGCGGCGGCGGTCGGGCCGATCATCTTCGTCATCGTCGTCGTCGGCGGGATGGGCTCACTCGCCGGCGCGTTCATCGCCTCGCTCGTGATCGGCTGCATGCAGACCTTCGCGGTGTCTCTCGACTGGTCGCTCGGCGGCATCACGATCGCGCAGGCGGCGCCGGTGCTGCCCTATCTCCTCATGGTGCTGATGCTCATCGTGCGCCCGCGCGGGCTGATGGGAACGCGCGAGGGATGAGGTACCGGCCGCTCAATCTGGGCCGCTGGATCCTGTGGGGCGGGACCGCGCTGGTGCTCGCGATCGCCCCGCTCGTGTTCACCGAGAGCTTCGCGCTCACGATGATGACCCAGATGGGCACCATGATCATCTTCGCGCTCAGCTACAACATGCTGCTCGGCCAGGGCGGGATGCTCTCGTTCGGCCACGCGGTGTATTCCGGGCTGGGCGCCTACGTCACGGTGCACGCGCTCAACCTCGTCGGCAAGGGCGCGTTCCCCTTTGCGGTGTCGCTGCTGCCGCTCGTAGGGGGGCTCGCCGGGCTCGCGTTCGGCGTGCTTTTCGGCTATGTGACGACGCGACGCGCCGGCACCACCTTCGCGATGATTTCGCTCGGCATCGGCGAGATGGTGTATGCCTGCGTGCTTATGCTGCCCGGATTCTTCGGCGGCGAGGCGGGGGTCTCGACCAACCGCGTGGTCGGACAGCCCTTCCTCGGCATCACCTTCGGGCCCGCGATCGAGGTGTACTACCTCGTCGCGTTCTGGTGCTTCGTATGCATGGCGGCGATGTTCGCGCTCACGCAGACGCCGCTCGGCCGCATGGCGAACGCGGTGCGCGACAACCCCGAGCGCGCCCAGTTCGTCGGCTATGACACGCAGGTGGTGCGCTTCCTGCAGCTCTGTCTTTCGGCCTTCTTCGCCGGCGTGGCGGGAGGACTGTCGTGCATCAACTTCGAAATCGTGTCCTCGGAGAACGTCTCCGCGATCCGCTCCGGCGGGGTGCTGCTCGCCACCTTCATCGGCGGGGTGCCGTTCTTCTTCGGGCCGATCGTCGGCGCCATCGTGTTCATCTTCTTCGTGGTCGCGCTCTCGGGGTTTACCAAGGCCTGGCTCCTGTACCTGGGTCTGTTCTTCCTCCTCATGGTCCTCTATGCGCCGGGCGGAATCGCCTCGATCCTGCTGATGCAGATCCCGGTGATCCGCGCGCGCCGCTTCAGGGAGCTGCTGCTGCCCTATGCAACGGCGCTTGGCGCCGCGCTCGTCGCGCTCGCCGGGCTCGTCGGGATCGTGGAGATGGTGTACCGGCTTTCGGAGCAGGGCGCGAGCACCGTGCTCGCCGTGGGCGGGCTTTCGTTCGACGCGCGCACCGCGCCCCCCTGGTTCACGTTCGCCCTGGTGCTCGCGGCAGGCCTCGCCGCGCTTCACTTCGCGCGGCGGTTCGTCGCGGCGCGCTGGAACGCGATCCAGCACGAGCTTGCCGCCCGATGAGCCACGCGATCGAGCTGCGCAACGTCCACAAGAGCTTCGGCTCGACGCGGATCATCAACGACGTAAGCCTCGCGATCCGCGCCGGCGAGCGCCACGCGATCATCGGCCCGAACGGTGCCGGCAAGTCGACCCTGTTCAACCTGATCTCGGGCCGGTTCGAGCCGAGCGCAGGCCGCATCCTGCTCGACGGCGAGGACATCACCGGCCTCGCCCCCTACGAGATCAACCGCAAGGGTCTCTCGCGCAGCTTCCAGGTCACCAACATCTTCCACAACCTCTCGGTTTACGAGAACATCCGCTGCGCCGAGCTCTGGTCCGCGGGCTACCGCTACTCCTTCTGGCACCGCGTCGGCGGCCTGAAGGACGTGCAGCGCCGTGCCGAGGACATCATGGAGCGCATCGGGCTGGCGGAGCGCCGCGACGTTCCGGCGGGAACGCTGACCTACGCCGAGCAGCGCGCGCTCGAGATCGGAATCACCATTGCGGGCGGCTCGAAGGTGGTCCTGCTCGACGAGCCGACCGCGGGCATGAGCCGCACCGAGACCGCGCACGCGGTCGAGCTCATCCGCCAGGTGACCGAGGGCCGGACGCTGGTCATGGTCGAGCACGACATGGGCGTGGTGTTCGACCTCGCCGACCGGATCAGCGTGCTCGTCTACGGCGAGGTGATCGCCACCGGCACGCCCGAGGAGATTCGCGCGAACCCGTCCGTCCAGGAGGCCTACCTCGGGGCGCTGCACAGGGAGACCGCGCATGCTTGAGGTGCGCGAGCTCCACGCCTATTACGGCAAGAGCCACATCCTGCACGGCGTGCATCTCGCGGTGCGCGCGGGCGAGATCGTCTCGCTGCTGGGCCGCAACGGCGTGGGACGCTCGACCACGATCCGCGCGATCATGGGGATGGTCGAATGCGAGGGCTCGGTGAAGTTCCAGGGCGAAGAGATCCGAGGTGCGAAGACCTACGAAATCGCGCGCAAGGGCCTCGGCTACGTGCCCGAGAACCGCGATATCTTCCCTACGCTCACCGTCCGGCAGAACCTTCTGCTCGGCCAGAAAGGCGCCCGGCCCGCGGGCCGCTGGAAGGCCGAGGACATGTACGAGCTCTTTCCGCGGCTGAAGGAGCGCATCGA
Organism: Betaproteobacteria bacterium; assembly: GCA_037443705.1. Taxonomy (GTDB): domain Bacteria; phylum Pseudomonadota; class Gammaproteobacteria; order Burkholderiales; family SG8-39; genus 2-02-FULL-66-14. The sequence continues at coordinate 43,454 of JBBINV010000019.1, forward strand.
CACGCCGGCCGGCGTGCTCTCGGGGGGCGAGCAGCAGATGCTGACGCTGTGCCGCACGCTGATGGGCGACCCCGAGCTCGTCATGATCGACGAGCCGACGGAAGGCCTGGCGCCGAAGGTCGTCGAACAGGTCGCGAACCTCTTTCAGGAAATCCGGCGGCGCGGCGTCTCGATCCTCCTCGTCGAGCAGAAGCTCGCGATCGCGCTCGACATCTCCGAGCGGCTCTACGTCATGGGCCACGGCGCGATCGTGTTCGAGGGCACGCCCGCGGACGTGCGCGCCAACGCCGCGATGCGCAAGGAGTGGCTGGAAGTCTAGGGGAGCTGGATCTTCCCGCCGCCGCCCATGCCGCCCGGTCCCAACGGCGGCAGTCCTCCCTGCGGGACCACGATCGAGGACGCGGCCTGGCGGCGCAGCTCCTGCAGCTCCCGCACGGTGCGCTCGATCGCCTTCTTCGCCTCGGCGCCGAATTTCTTCGCTGCCTCCTCGAGCGACCTGGCGTCGAGCGGAAAGGTGATCGGGAGCGTGCCGATCTGGCTCATCACCTGCGTCTCGCCGACCCACTGGATTTCGCGCGCGGGGTCGCGCGCGCCGTCGCCCTTCACGGGCGTGAGCTTGCGGAGCGTTCCGATGCGCCGGTCGGTGTAGACCTCCTCCAGCCAGAGGTCGGCGGCGTTCATCTCGGGCTCGGTGATGCGTTCTTCGGGGCGGATCGCCATGACGTGCCTCGGTTGCGGTATCGAACTGACCGACAGCATACACCCCTGTTCAGAGCTTCAAGGCGATCACGCCGGCGAGCACGGTCGCCGCGCCCGCGAGGCGCCTTCGCACCTGGCCTTCCCTGAGCAGCCAGGCGCCGAGCAGAGCGCCGAAGAGGACCGAGGTCTCGCGCAATGCCGCGACCGCCGCGACCGGCGCGCGCGTCATCGCCCAGAGCGCCACGCCGTAGGACGCGCCGGACAACGCTGCGCCCGCGAGCCCGCGCCGCCAGTGCGCCGCGGCATGCGCGACGAACGCGCGGCGCTTCGCGATCAGGACGATCAGCCCGAACGGCAGCCCCATGAAAAGGAACATCCACGCGACGTAGCGCACCGCGCCGCCCGAGGCGCGCACGCCGGTCGCATCCGCGAGCGTGTAGGCGGCGATGATGAGCGCGTTGGCGAGAGCCCAGAGCGTGGCGCGCGCGCTCACGTGCGCGCCCCCGCCCAGCGCGAGCGAGACCACGCCCGCGCAGATGAGGGCGACCCCTGCCCAGCCCGCCACGCCCGGCGCCTCGCCGAACCAGGCGAGCGAGGCAAGCGCAACGATCAGGGGCGCCGAGCCGCGCATGATCGGGTAGCCGTGCGAGAGATCGCCCGCGCGGTAGGCGCCTGCGAGCGTGCCGTAGTAGCCGATGTGGATCAGGACGGAGGCCGCGAGCCACGGCCACGACGCGGGCTCGGGGGGTGCGACCACCAGCACGAACGGCGCCGCGACCACGCTCCCGCCGAGCGCGACCAGCGCAGTGTCGAGCAGCACGTCGCGTCCCGACTTGATGAGCGCGTTCCACGCCGCGTGCGCGAGCGCCGCGCCGAGCACCGCCAGGGTTACACCGAGGGTCAACTCCACCGGTGCAGGTTCCCGTTCAACCCCGGATGAACGTATTCGGATCTGCGAAATCGCAGCCCAGCGCCTGCGCCACGCCGCGGTGCGTGATCCTGCCCTCGCAGACGTTCAGACCGTCCCTCAGGTGCGGGTCGGCAGAGAGCGCCGCGCGCCAGCCGCGTTCGGCGAGCGCGAGCACGAACGGCAGCGTCGCGTTGTTGAGCGCATAGGTCGAGGTGCGCGGCACGGCGCCCGGCATGTTGGCGACGCAGTAGTGCACCACGTTGTCCACGACATAGGTCGGATCGGCGTGCGTGGTCGGGCGCGAAGTCTCGCAGCAGCCGCCCTGATCGATCGCCACGTCCACGATCACGGCGCCCGGCTTCATGCGCGCGACGAGATCGCGCGTCACGAGCCTGGGCGCCGCCGCGCCCGGCACGAGCACCGCGCCGATCACGAGGTCGGCGCTCGCGACGTGCGCCTCGATGTTGTCGCGGTTGGAGAACACGGTCACCGCGCGCGCGCCGACGAGCCCCTCGATCCTGCGCAGCGCGTCGATGCTGCGGTCGATCACCACCACGCGCGCACCGGAGCCCACCGCGATCTGCGCCGCGTTCGTTCCGACCACGCCCGCGCCGAGGATCGTGATCTTCGCGGGCGGCACGCCCGGCACGCCGCCGAGCAGGATTCCCATGCCGCCGGCTTCCTTCTCGAGGCACTTGGCGCCCGCCTGCACCGCCATGCGGCCCGCGACCTCCGACATCGGCGCAAGCAGCGGCAGCCCGCCGCCCGCGCGCGTCACGGTCTCGTAGGCGATGCACACCGCGCCCGAGGCGAGCAGATCGCGCGCCTGCTGCGGATCCGGCGCCAGGTGCAGGTACGTGAACAGGATCTGCCCGGCGCGCAGGAGCTTGCGCTCGCCGGGCTGCGGCTCCTTTACCTTGACGACGAGCTCGGCGCGCTCGAACACCTCGGCGGCATTCGCGGCGATCCTCGCGCCGGCCCGCTCGTAGGCCGCGTCCGCCGCACCGATGCCGTTTCCCGCACCGCGTTCGATCCAGACCTCGTGGCCGTGCGCCGCGGCCTCCCGGACCGACGAGGGTGTCATGCCGACGCGGTATTCGTGGACCTTCGTTTCGCGCGGAACGCCGATTCTCACCCTGACGATCATAGTAGAATCGCCGAAACCCCTCCAGGAGACCCGCGCAATGAGCGAAGCGGCCAGCTATTCCGTCCGCGACGGCATCGCCGTCATCGCCATGAACAACCCGCCGGTGAACGGGCTGGGCAGCCGGCTCAGGCCCGGAATCATGGAGGGAATCCGCAAGGCCGAAGCCGATCCGGCCGTGAAGGCCGTGGTGATCTGGGGCTCGCCGAAGGTCTTCTGCGGGGGCGCCGACATCCGCGAATTCAACACGCCCAAGGCGTTCGAGCCGCCCTCGCTTCCCGAGATCAACGAGGCGCAGGACGCGATGCGAAAGCCCATGGTCGCGGCGATCGGCGGCTTCGCGATGGGCGGCGGGCTCGAGCTCGCGCTCGGCTGTCACTACCGCGTGGCGGCGCCCGGGGCGCAGCTCGCGCTTCCCGAGGTGAAGCTCGGGATCCTCCCGGGCTCGGGCGGAACGCAGCGCCTGCCGCGTGTGATCCCGGTGGCGAAAGCGCTCGAGATGATGACCACCGGCAACCCGATCCCGGCCGAAGAAGGGCACAGGCTCGGGCTGATCGACGAGATCGCGCAGGGCGACCTGCTCGAGACCGCGCTCGCCTACGCGAGGAAGCTCGTGGCCGAAGGCAAGGGGCCGCGGCGCGTGCGCGACGCAACCGCGAAGCTCGACGGCGACCCGAAGGCGTTCTTCGCCAAGGCGCGCGAAACGGTCGCGAAGGCCTCGCGCGGCTATCCCGCGCCGCTCGAGATCGTCGCCTGCGTGGAGGCCGCGTGCACCCTCGCCTTCGACGAGGGCCGGAAGTTCGAGCGCGAGCGCTTCCAGGTTCTCGTGGAGACCTCGGAATCGAAGGCGCTGCGGCACATGTTCTTCGCCGAGCGCCAGACCTCCAAGATCCCCGACGTGCCCGAGGACACGCCGACGCGCCCGATCAAGGCGGCGGCCGTGATCGGCGCCGGCACCATGGGCGGCGGGATCGCGATGGCGATCGCGAACGCAGGGATCCCCGTGACGCTGATCGAGACGAGCCAGGCCGCGCTGGAGCGCGGCCTGGCAACCATCCGGAAGAACTACGCCGCCACCGTCTCGAAGGGGCGCCTGAGGCAGGAGGACATGGACAAGCGGATGGCGCTCATCACGCCGCTGCTCGACCTCGGCGCGGCGGCCGGTGCCGACATCGTGATCGAGGCGGTTTTCGAGCGCATGGACGTGAAGAAGGACGTTTTCCGCAAGCTCGACGCGATCATGAAGCAGGGCGCGATCCTCGCGACCAACACCTCTACGCTCGACGTGAACGCCATCGCCGCGGTCACCAGGCGCCCGCAGGACGTGATCGGCACGCACTTCTTCTCGCCGGCGAACGTGATGCGCCTTCTCGAGGTGGTGCGCGGCGCGAAGACCGCGAAGGACGTCCTCGCCACCACGATGAAGTTCGGAAAGACGATCCGCAAGCTCCCGGTCGTCTCGGGGGTGTGCGACGGCTTCATCGGCAACCGGATGATCGAGAAGTACGGGCAGCAGAGCCTGTTCCTCCTCGACGAAGGGTGCTCGCCCCAGCAGGTGGACGCCGCGGCGCAGAAATGGGGCCTCGCGATGGGTCCGTTCGCGATGGGCGACATGGCCGGCCTCGACATCGGCTGGGAGATCCGCAAGCGCCGCTACCAGGAGCGCCCGAACTTCGTCTATTCGAAGGTGGGCGACCGGATCTGCGAGGCCGGCCGCTACGGGCAGAAGACCGGCAGGGGCTGGTACCGTTACGAGGAAGGCAGCCGCAAGCCGATTCCCGACCCGGAGGTCGAGGAAATTATCCGGAGATACAGAACCGAAAACAACCTGAAGACCCGGAACGTCTCCGACGAAGAAATCGTGGAGCGTCTCGTGTACGCGCTGGTCAACGAGGCGGCATACATCCTCGAGGAGGGCATTGCGCTGCGCGCCTCCGACATCGACATGGTGTACCTCACCGGGTACGGCTTCCCGCCCTACCGCGGCGGCCCGATGTTCTACGCCGATTCCGTAGGGCTGGAAAATGTCTTGAAATCCATACGAGGATTTCAGGCCGGATACCAGGGCGCGGTATGGAAGCCTGCGCCCCTGCTCGTGAAACTGGCCAAGGAAGGAAGGAAATTCAATGACTGATGCCGTTATCGTTTCTACCGCGAGGACGCCCCTTTGCAAGAGCTGGCGCGGGGCGCTCAACATGACGCACGGCGCGAAGATGGGCGGGCACGTGGTGCACGCGGCGCTCGAGCGGGCGAAAGTCGAGCCCCAGGAAGTCGAGGACGTGCTGATCGGCTGCGCCAACCCCGAGGGCGCCACCGGCTGGAACATCGCGCGCCAGATCGCGATCCGCGCCGGGCTCCCGGTCACGGTCGCAGGCGCCACCGTGAACCGCTTCTGCTCCTCCGGCCTGCAGACCATCGCGATGGCGAGCCAGCGCGTGCTCGCGGGCGAGGACGGGATTTACGTCGCGGGCGGCGTGGAATCGATCTCGATGGTGCAGAACGAGATGAACCGGCACCACTTCCAGGACGAGTGGCTGCACCGCCACAAGCCCGAGATCTACTGGCCGATGCTGCAGACCGCCGAGTATGTCGCGAAGAAGTACAACATCTCGCGCGAGGCGCAGGACCGCTACGGCGTGCAGAGCCAGCTGAAGGCGGCCAAGGCGCGCGCCGAGGGCAGGACGCGCGACGAGATCGTGCCGATCACCACCAAGATGAAGGTGATCGACAAGAACACCAACGCGGAATCGATGAAGGAAGTCACGGCCGAGCACGACGAAGGCATCCGCCCGGACACCACCTACGAAGGGGTTTCGCAGATCAAGCCGGCGATCGAGGGCGGGGTGATCGCGGCCGGGAACGCGAGCCAGTTCTCCGACGGCGCCTCCGCCTGCGTGGTGATGAGCGACAAGGAGGCGGCGCGCAGGGGCCTCAAGCCCCTGGGCGTCTTCCGCGGCTTCGCGGTCGCGGGCTGCGAGCCGAACGAGATGGGCATCGGACCGGTGTTCGCGGTGCCGAAGCTCCTGCAGCGGACCGGCAGGAAGGTCGCCGACATCGACCTGTGGGAGCTGAACGAGGCGTTCGCGGTGCAGGTGCTTTACTGCCGCGACAAGCTCGGGATTCCCGACGAGCGCCTGAACGTGAATGGCGGCGCGATCGCGATCGGCCACCCCTACGGGATGACCGGGGCGCGCCTCACGGGTCACGCCCTGATCGAGGGCCGGCGCCGCGGCGCGAAGCTCGTCGTCGTGACCATGTGCATCGGCGGCGGCATGGGGGCGGCGGGCCTTTTCGAAGTCGTTCCGTAGGGTTTTTCCTACTCGGGGTAGGGCACTCCCGGCAGGAAATCGGGCGATTCGCCGATAGCGCCGGGGCCCGCAGCGGGCGCAGGATGCCTCCAGACACGGAGGCACGCATGACGCTCGATGACGTGTACGGCGCAGACCTCGACGAGTTCCCGCTGGAGCAGGAAGCGGGGGACTGGGACGAAGAGGACCTCGGCCTTGCCTGGGACGAGACCGAGTTCCGCAGTATCGCAGATCACCTGAGCGCCCGCCGCGACGACTAGCCTCCTCAACGGCTCCTCCCAAGCCGGCCGCCCGCAAGGGCGCGACATCCGGCTCTTCCTCCCGCCGGCCCTCGTGGCCGGCTTTTTTTTGCTCGATTGGAAGCGGTTACACTCCCGGCATGAAGATAGCGATCGTCGGTTGCGGCGCGATGGGCTCGGTGTACGCGGCGCTGTTCGCCGCCGCGGGGCACGAGGTGTGGGCAATCGACCGCTGGCGCGAGCACGTCGAGGCGATACTCCGGAACGGCCTTCGCCTGGAGGGCGCCTCGGGCGACCGCACCGTGAAAATCCGTGCGAGCACTGACGCGGCGGAGGCGGGCACCTGCGATCTCGTGATTCTTGCGACCAAGGCGATGCATGTCGCTCCGGCGGCCGAATCGATCAAGCCCCTGCTCAAGAGCGACACCCCTGTCCTTTCCATCCAGAACGGCCTCGGCGGGCCGGACACCGCCGCCGCGATCCTCGGGCGGGATCGCGTCATGGTCGGCGTGGTGGGCGGGTTCGGCGCCTCGATCAGGGCGCCCGGGCACGCGCACCACAACGGCTGGGAGCTGGTGCGGCTGGGAGAATTCGGCGGCCCGATCACCGCGCGCCTGAAGGAGATCGAGTCGCTCTGGAGCGGCGCCGGTTTCCGCGTCAAGGTGTTCGACGACATCGACCAGCTGGTGTGGGAGAAGCTCATCTGCAACTGCGCCTACTCGGGCCCGTGCGCGATCGCCGGATGCACCACGGGCGAGGTGATGGCCGATCCGGATCTTTCGCGCGTGTCGGCGGGCTGTGCGACGGAGGCTTTCGAGGTTGCCTCGAAGAAGAAGATACGGCTGGCCTTCGACGACCCCGTTGCCTACGTACGCGAGTTCGGCTCCAAGATCCCGAAAGCGCGCCCGTCGGTGCTGCTCGACCTGCTCGCGAAGAGAAAGTCCGAGATCACCGTGATCAACGGCTCGATCCCGCGCGTCGCGAAGGAGCTGGGAATGTCCGCACCCGTAAACGACGCGGTCACCGCGCTCGTGCTCGCCAAGGAGCGCGCGCTCGGCTGCGCCTAGCCTTCAAAAGACGATCACGCCGCGCGCGTTCCTGCCGCTCTCGAGGTCCGCGAAGGCCTGCGGCGCCTCGTCGATGGCGTAGCGGCGCGTGATCAGCTCGTCGAGCTTGAGCTTGCCGGCCATGTAGAGGTGAAGCATGCGCGGGAAGTCGATGCGCGGCACGCACGAGCCGAAGTAGCTGCCCTGGAGCGTCTTCTCCTCGAACACCATGGTCATCGGCCTGAAGGTGGTCGCGTCGGTCGGGCGCGCGACGCCCACGACGACCGCCTTTCCGCCGCGCCGCACCGCCTTGTAGGCGTTGGCGATCAGCTCGCCGCTTCCGACGCACTCGAACGCGTAGTCGGGGCCGCCCCCGGTCAGCTTCTTGATGTCCTTCGTGGGATCCTGGCCGGGCTTCACCGCGAGCGTATCGGTGGCGCCGAATTTGCGCGCCATCTCGAGCTTCGCATCCATCGCGTCGATCGCGAGGATGCGCTCCGCGCCCGCGATCGCCGCGCCCTGGATCACGTTGAGCCCGACGCCGCCGCAACCGAACACCGCCACCGTCGCACCCGGCTCCACGCGCGCGGTGTTGAACACGGCGCCCACGCCCGTCGTGACCGCGCAGCCCACGAGCGCCGCGCGATCGAGCGGGATCCCGGGATCGATCCTGATGACGTTGTCGGCCGAAAGCGTCGCGTATTGCGCCATCACGCCGCACCCGGAGAAGATCCCGAGCGGCTTGCCCGAGCGGTCCTTCACGCGGGGGGTGCCCGCGGGCGGCGTAGTCAGCGCCTTCGACTGCTCCGGGCAAAGCACCGGCCGCCCCGAGAGACAGAACCGGCACTTGCCGCACATGTAGATCCAGTTCGAGACCACCCTGTCGCCTGCGGCAAGCCCCGACACGCCCTCGCCCACCTCGACGATCTCGCCGGCGCCCTCGTGCCCGAGGATGAGCGGCGGCGGCAGCGCGATCGTGCCGTTGGTCGCGGAAAGGTCCGAATGGCACACGCCGCACGCGGCGAGCTTCACCGTCACCTCGCCGCGCCCGGGCGGGTCGAAGCTCACTTCCTCGACGACGACGGGTTTGTTCAGCTCTCGGCAGATGACCGCCTTGCCGGTTCGCGCCATTTCGTCCTCCGCTCGATATTGCGCCGCAGTATACGGCTAAAATATGCGCCCTCATCGAGGAGACTCGCATGCTCGTCCGCGACAAGTTCTACATCGGCGGCCAATGGGTCGCGCCGTCCGCCAGCGAAACGATCGACGTGCACAACGCCGGCACCGGAGAAGTCATGGGGCGGGTGCCCGCCGGGAGCGAGAAGGACATCGATGCGGCGGTCGCGGCCGCGCGCGCCGCGCTCGAGGGCTGGAGCGCGACCGCGGTAGAGAGGCGTGCCGAATTCCTCCGGAAGATCTCCGAGGGGCTGAAAGCGCGCGCCGACGAACTCGCCAAGACCATCGCGCAGGAAGTCGGCATGCCGGTGAAGCTCTCGGGCCGGATCCAGGCGGGGCTCCCGATCGCCAATTTCGCGAATTACGCGAGCCTGGTCAGGGAATTCAGGTTCGAGGAGCGGGTCGGAAACTCGCTCGTGGTGCGCGAGCCGGTCGGCGTGGTCGGCGCGATCACGCCCTGGAACTATCCGCTGCACCAGATCACGCTCAAGGTCGCGCCCGCGCTCGCGGCGGGCTGCACCGTGGTGCTCAAGCCCTCGGAGATCGCGCCGTTCAACGCCTTCATCCTCGCCGAGGTGATCGACGCGGCGGAACTGCCGAAGGGCGTGTTCAACCTCGTGACCGGCTTCGGCCCCTCGGTGGGCGAGGCCCTCGTGAGGCACCCGCAGGTCGACATGATCTCGTTCACCGGCTCCACGCGCGCCGGAAAGCGCATCTCGGAACTCGCCGCGCAGACGGTGAAGCGAGTCGCGCTGGAGCTCGGCGGAAAGAGCGCCTCGGTGATCCTGGAGGACGCCGATCTCGCCGCCGCGGTGAAGAGCACGGTGAACGGCTGCTACCTCAACTCGGGCCAGACCTGCACCGCGCTCACGCGCATGCTCGTGCCCGAGTCGAAGTACGAGGAAGCCGCGAAAATCGCAGCGGAAGTCGCCAAGGGCTTCACGCCCGGCGATCCCCTGGCCGAGACGACCCGGCTCGGGCCGCTTTCGTCGGCGGCGCAGCTGGAGCGCGTGCGCGCCTACATCAGGAAGGGCCAGTCCGAGGGCGCCGAGCTGCTCGCGGGCGGAGCCGACGCGCCCGAGGGCGTCCCCTCCGGCGGCTACTACGTGAAACCCACCGTGTTCGGAAAAGTGAAACCGGGATCCACGATCGAGCAGGAGGAGATCTTCGGGCCGGTGCTCTCGATCGTCACTTACAGGGACGAGGAGGAGGCGATCCGGATCGCGAACGGCACGCCCTACGGGCTCGCGGGCGCGGTGTGGTCGAAGGACGAAGCGCGCGCGCAGAAAGTGGCGCGCCGCATCCGCGCCGGGCAGGTCGACGTGAACGGCGGTGCCTTCAACATGAACGCACCCTTCGGCGGCTTCAAGCAGTCCGGGCACGGCCGCGAGGCCGGGGTCTACGGGCTGGAGGAATTCCTCGAGTACAAGAGCCTGCAGCTGAAAGGCTGACTCGTCAGCGCTTCACGGACGAGCCCTCGATCGCCCGGGCGAATTCGGAGTGCGCCTTGCGGACCGCCGTGTTGAACTCCGCCTGGCCCTTGTAGCTTACGAGCCCGGCCTGCGCCTCGACGAGCGCGCGGAATTCCTGCGAGCTCGTCAGCTCCCGGCCAAGCGAATCCCACCAGCTCAGCACGTCCGGAGGAGGTCCTGCCGGACCGATCAGTCCATAGAACACTGAAGCCGAGATCGGATAGCTCAACTCCCGGAACGTCTTGATGCCCGCGTGTCCCGGCACCTACTGGGCGATCGAAGATGAAAGCCCGACGGCGCGCGCGAGCCTCTTGGCGTCCCGTCCAAGCGCGCGCCGCGGACCGCGTCCGATTCCTACGACGCCCAGCTTCTCGGCTACCTCGTAGGACGAGACCTCCGGCTCACGCGCGACATACTCGCGAATGAGGCCCTCTACGACCTCCGATTTGGTCACGCGGCGCTTCTCGCAAAGCGCGGCGAGGCGCTTTTCCAGATCGGGCTTCAGACGAACGGTGAGCGTCATGATGGCTGGCGCGAAACTCTTGTAATACGCATATTACCACGCCGCTACACGCTGCCGAGGTAGTCGCGCTTGCCGAGCTCCACGCCGTTGTGGCGCAGGATGTCGTACGCCGTGGCGACGTGGAAGTAGAAGTTCGGCAGCGCGAAGCCGAGCAGGTACTGCATGCCCTTCCACCGGAGCTCGCGATGGCCGAGCTTGAGCTCGATGGTTCGCTCCTCGCTGCCGTCGATCTGCTCGGGCCTGAAGGTCTCGACAAAGGCGATCGTCTTCGCGATCCGGCTCCGGAGCTCGTCGAACGTCTTCTCCGTGTCCTCGTGCTTCGGCACCTCCGCGCCCGCCAGACGTGCCACCGCCCCTTTCGCGGTATCGCACGCGGTCTGCACCTGGCGCACGAGCGCAAACATGTCGGGGTACAGGCGTGCCGTGGTGAGCGCGGCGGCGTCGATGTTCTTCGCTTCGGCGTGCGCCTGCGCCTTGTCCAGAATCGCGGAAAGATTCTTCAGGCCGTTGACGAAGCGCGGCGCGCTCGCCTGGTACATCGAGATGTTCATGCTCTCCTCCCGAACGAAGTCACGACGACCTACCAGGCCGCCTGCAGTATTTCGAGCAACTCGTCGTTTCCGCGCACCGGGCGCGGATTGGTGGCGATCGGCCCGGTGCCGTCCCGGCTCGCCGCGATCCCGGACAAGTCCTCGCGCGCGATTCCAACGTCGCGCACCTCGCGCCAGAGCGCCATCGGCATGACCTTGGTCGCGTCGATCAGAGAGAGGTGATCGGCCGCCCTACGAATGAACCACCTGAAATGGAACGGGTTGTCGTGACAAACACCCGCTCGGCCGCCCCCCGGACGATCTCCTCGGCGAGCGCCTCGGCCGCGGGCCTGCCGTAGATCACTCGCTCCTGGGCGGGCCAGTGGTGGGTCCCGGAGATCACGGCGTCGCTCTCGATTTCAGCATCGTCACGGTGTTTCCCGCCTGCACGACCTCGTCGCGCTGATTCAGGATCTCGAGACGGCGCTTGAGTATTCCCGAGCCGCCCTTGGACGACAGGCGCGCCTCGGTCACGGTCCAGCGCAGGCGAATGGTGTCGCCGATGAACACGGGCTTGAGGAATTTCCAGTCCTCGATCGCGAGGAACGCGATCACGGTGCCGTCGGTCACCCCGGTGCGAACGCCCAGGCCCGTAGCGATCGAGAACACGAGCATCCCGTGCGCGATGCGCTCGCCGAACCGCGTGCCCTTCGCGTACTCG
>JBBINV010000020.1:0-54039 GCA_037443705.1 Betaproteobacteria bacterium
GCGGCGCGCGCCGCCCGCGGGCGAGCCCGCCAAGCCGGCGGCGATCGAGGCGCGGCCGCTCGCCGCGGCACCCAAGGCGGGCGAAACCTACGAGGTCAAGAAAGGCGACACGCTCGGCAAGATCGCGCGCCGGCACCAGCTCGAGGGCGTCACGTTCAACCAGATGCTGATCGCGCTCTACCGCGCGAACGAGGACGCATTCATCCGCAACAACATCAACCTGGTTCGGGCGGGGCGAATCCTCACGATTCCGGACCGCGACGCCGCGGCGGGCATCGATCCTGCGGACGCGAACCGGCTGGTGCGTTCGCACATGTCGGATTTCGCCGAGTACCGCTCGAGGCTCGCGGCCGCGGTGGCAGCTGCGCCTGCGGCTGCTGAGCCCGGCCGCGAGGTCACGGGCCGCATTGCTCCCAGGCCCGAAGCCCCGGCCGCTGGCGCGCCTCGTGATCAGCTGAAGCTTTCCAAGGCCGAGCCGGGCAAGCCCGCTGCGGGCGCCGCCCGGGAGGACGATCGCGTGGCGGCAGAGCGCGCGCTGCGCGACGCGCAGTCGCGCGTGACCGATCTCGAAAAGAACGTCGCCGATCTCCAGAAGCTGCTCGAGCTGAAGAACCAGCAGCTTGCGCAGCTGGAGCAGAAGGCTGCGCCCAAGCCTGCGGCCGAGGCGCCGAAACCCGCGGCGGAGGCTCCCAAGCCCGTGGCGGAAGCTCCCAAACCCGCAGCCGAGGCGCCGAAGCCTGCCGCAGAGGCCCCCAGGCCTGTGCCGGAAGCGCCCAAACCTGCCGCCGCAGCGCCCAAACCGGCGCCGAAGCCCGTTCCCGCGGCAAAGGCAAAGCCTAAGCCTGCCGCGCCCCGCCCCGAGCCGAGCCTGATCGATGAGTTCCTCGACAATCCGGCGGCGCTCGGCGCATTGGGCGGAGTCGTCGTGCTGCTCGCCGGATACGGCGCGTGGGCCTGGCGCCGAAAAAAAAAGGCCGCTGAGTCAAGCTTCCAGGAGAGCGTTCTAGGCGCTGGTGCGGCGGCTCCGGCGTTCGGGGGCGCAGCGGCAGCTGCGGCGGAGGCGCCTGCTGAGGCGGCTGCCGCGCCGGCGGGCATGGGTGCGCCGCAAGCCGAGGAAGTCGACCCGATCGCGGAGGCCGACGTCTACATGGCATACGGGCGCGACGCGCAGGCCGAAGAGATTCTGAAGGAGGCGCTCGGAAAGGACGCGAATCGCGTCGCCGTGCACGTGAAGCTTCTGGAGATCTATGCCAACCGCCGCGACGCCAAGACGTTCGAGCAGACCGCGCTCAAGGTCAGGAATCTGAGCGGTGGCGCCGGGGCCGACTGGGACAAGGCGGCGGCGCTCGGCCGCTCGATCGATCCGGAGAACCCGCTCTACGGCGGCAGCGGCGCCGTGGCGGCGGACACGACCCAGGGAATGGCTCAACCGGCCGCGGCGGCAGCCCCCGCGCTCGATTTCGATCTCGGCGGAGCGACGGGAGAGACCCCGACGGCAGCGGCCGCATCCGTGGATCTCGATCTTGGAGCGCCCGCCGCCGCCCCTGCGGCGCCGGCGGAAAAGACCGATTTCGCGCCCGGTGGAACGCTGATCATCGATTCCAAGGAAGCGCAGGCGGCGAGCGCCCCGGCGCTCGATTTCGATCTCGGCATGGGGGGCGGCGAGCCGCAGAAGAAGGCGGACACCACCGGCGCGATCGATTTCGACCTCGGGTCCGCCACGCCGGAGGCACCGGCCGCGGCGGCGCCGGCGGCACAGGCACCGGCAGAAACGACCGGCGGCATCGATTTCGATTTCAACCTGGACCTGGGCGGTGAGAAGGCGCCGGTGGCCGCGCCCGCTGCGCCGGCTGCGGTGGACCTGTCGGGCATCAGCCTCAACCTCGGCGGCGCGCCGGAAGCGGCCCAGAAGGCGAGCGGCGATCCCAAATGGCAGGAGGTCGCGACCAAGCTCGATCTCGCGAAGGCATACGAGGAGATGGGCGACAAGGACGGCGCGCGCGAACTCCTGAACGAAGTGCTCAGGGAAGGCGACGCCGCTCAGCAAGGACAGGCGAAGCAGATGCTCGCCGCCCTGGGCTAGCGCCGTACGCAGGAAACCGGCGAAGCCGCGGCGCGCGAGCGACCGCGGCTTTTTGCTTCCATGAGAATCGCTCTGGGGATCGAGTACGACGGCAGCCGTTTCCTCGGCTGGCAGACGCAGCCGGGCGGCGGCACGGTTCAGGACGCGCTCGAAGCCGCCCTCGCCGGAATCTCGGGCGAGTCGATCTCGGTCGTGTGCGGCGGCCGCACCGACCGAGGAGTGCACGCGCGCTCGCAGGTGGTGCATTTCGACACCGCGGCCGAGAGGCCGGATTCAGCGTGGGTGCGCGGCACGAATGCGCTTCTTCCGCCGTCGGTCGCGGTCCTCTGGTCGCGACCCGTCGCCGACGACTTCCACGCTCGCTACCGGGCCCTGTCGCGGACCTATCGCTACGTTCTGCTCAACCGGACGGTCAGGCCTGCGCTTGCCGCGCGCTACGCCGGCTGGGTGCACGCGCCGCTCGACGTCGAAGCCATGCGGGATGCCGCAGCGTCGCTTCGCGGGGTGCACGACTTCTCGGCGTTTCGCTCTGCCGAGTGCCAGGCGAAGACCCCGGTGAGGACGCTGCACGAGATCGAGATCGAACGGCGCGGCGAGCGGATCGACATCGTGCTGCGCGCCAACGCCTTCCTGCACCACATGGTGCGAAACATCGTCGGCACGCTGGTGCACGTGGGCCGGGGCAGGCGGCGCGCAGCGTGGGTGAGCTCGGTGCTGGAATCGCGCGACCGCGCGCGCGGCGCGCCGACTTTTCCGCCGGAGGGTCTCTATCTCGAGTCGATCGAGTACGCTCCCGGATGGAACCTGCCGCGGACGGCGAGCGCACCCCTCGAGCTGCCGGTGCAACCGTGAGGACGCGCGTAAAGATCTGCGGTGTCACGCGCGAGCCGGATGTCGAGGCGGTGGCGGCGGCGGGTGCCGATGCGTTCGGCCTGGTGTTCTACCCGCCGAGCCCGCGCTGTCTGACGCCGCAGCGGGCGCGGGTCCTGCGCCGAGCGGCGCCCGCCTTCCTCAGCGCCGTGGCGCTTTTTGTGAATGCTTCGCGCGACGAGGTCGAGCGCGTGATCGACATGGTTCGGCCTGACGCGCTGCAGTTTCACGGCGAGGAAACGCCGCAGTTCTGCGAGCAGTTCGGCATCCCGTGGATCAAGGCGTGCCGCGTCAGGCCGGGAGTCGATTTGCTAGAATACCTGCGTCCCTTCTCGGGCGCGGCGGCCTGGATTCTCGACAGCCATGTCGAGGGCTACGGCGGTGCCGGGGAGCGGTTCGACTGGAGGCTCGTTCCGCGCAAGCTCGAGCGTCCGCTCGTGCTGTCGGGCGGGCTAACGCGCGACAACGTGCGGGAGGCGATCCGCTTCGTGCGCCCCTGGGCGGTGGACGTTTCGAGCGGCGTGGAAACCGCAAGAGGCATCAAGGACCCCGCGAAGATCGCCGCATTCATCACCGAGGTCAGGAATGCAGATGGTTGACCTTCCCGATGCCCGCGGTCATTTCGGGCCCTACGGCGGCGCGTTCGTTGCCGAAACGCTGACTCAGGCGCTGGAGGAGCTTCGCGCGGCCTACGAGCGCAGCCGCGCCGATCCGGAGTTCGGCGCGGAGCTGCGCCACGAGCTCAAGCATTACGTCGGGCGTCCGAGCCCGGTGTACCACGCCAGGCGCTGGTCGCAGACGCTCGGGGGCGCGCAGATTTACCTGAAGCGCGAGGATCTCAATCACACCGGCGCGCACAAGATCAACAACACCGTCGGTCAGGCGCTGCTTGCGCGCCGCATGGGCAAGAAGCGCGTGATCGCCGAAACCGGCGCCGGCATGCACGGCGTCGCCACGGCGACCGTCGCGGCGCGCTACGGAATGGATTGCGTGGTCTACATGGGTGCGCATGACGTCGAGCGCCAGGCGCAAAACGTCTACCGCATGAAGCTCCTCGGCGCGGTTGTGATGCCGGTTGAGTCGGGCTCGAAAACCCTCAAGGACGCGCTGAACGAAGCCATGCGCGACTGGGTGACGAACGTCGAGGGTACCTTCTACATCATCGGCACGGTCGCCGGTCCGCACCCCTATCCGATGATGGTGCGGGACTTCCAGTCCGTGATCGGCGAGGAGTGCAAGGCCCAGATGCAGGAGCTCGCGGGACGCCAGCCCGACGCCGTGATTGCCTGCGTCGGCGGCGGCTCGAACGCAATGGGCATTTTCCATCCGTACATCGCGAACGAAGCGGTGCGGCTGATCGGCGTGGAGGCCGCGGGCGAGGGCCTCGAGACCGGCCGGCACGCGGCATCGCTGTGCGCGGGACGGCCGGGCGTGCTCCACGGCAACCGCACGTACCTGCTCCAGGACGCGAACGGCCAGATCAGGGAAACGCACTCGGTGTCTGCGGGACTGGACTATCCGGGAGTGGGGCCTGAGCACGCCTGGCTCAAGGACACGGGCCGGGCCGAGTACGTGGCGATCACGGACCAAGAGGCGCTCAAGGCGTTTCACGATCTCTGCCGGCTCGAAGGCATCATCCCGGCGCTCGAGTCGGCGCACGCGCTCGCGCACGCGGCGAAGCTCGCGCCTATGCTGCCGAAGGACCGGATTCTTCTCGTCAATCTCTCGGGGCGCGGCGACAAGGACATGCACACGGTCGCCCAGCGCTCGGGAATCGCGCTCTAGAGATGTCCCGGATCCAGGCCCGCTTCGAGGCCCTGCGAAAATCGGGCCGCAAGGCGCTCATCATGTTCGTCACCGCGGGCGACCCGGAGCCTGCGCTTACCGTGCCGCTGATGCACGCGCTGGTGGAATCGGGCGCAGACATCATTGAGCTTGGCGTGCCGTTCAGCGACCCGATGGCTGACGGTCCGGTGATCCAGCGCGCCTCCGAGCGCGCCCTGAAGAATGGGATTTCTCTTTCTGACGTTCTTTCGTTCGCAAGGGAATTCAGAACGATAGACTCCAGCACCCCTCTCGTCCTCATGGGCTACGCCAATCCGATCGAAGCGATGGGCACCGACCGCTTCATTGCGGAAGCGAAATCGGCGGGGGTGGACGGATTGATCGTGGTGGATTATCCACCGGAAGAATGCGAGACCTTCGCTGGGCTGGCGAAGAAGAACGGCATCGATCCGATTTTCCTGCTCGCGCCGACCTCGACCGACAAGCGCATCGAGGAAGTTGCGCGCGTCGGCAGCGGCTTCATCTACTACGTGTCGCTGCGCGGCGTGACAGGCGCCGGGCATCTCGATATCGATGAGGTTCTCGCCCGATTGCCGAGGATCCGCGACGCGACGCGCCTGCCGGTCGGCGTCGGCTTCGGCATTCGCGACGCGGAGTCCGCGCGCCGTATCTCGCGTGGCGCGGATGCGGTCGTCATCGCAAGCCGCCTGATCCAGGAGCTGGAGGCAGTGCCGCCCGCGCAGGCCGTGGAGCGGGCGCGCGCCTTTGTGCGGCCGATCCGGGAGGCGATGGACGCATGAGCTGGCTCCAGAAGCTGCTGCCGCCGAAGATCCAGCGCAGCACCGGCCCGAGAAAGACCGTACCCGAGGGGCTCTGGACCAAGTGCGCGGCATGCGACGCGGTGCTCTACAGCACGGATCTGGAAAAGAACCTGAACGTCTGTCCGAAGTGCGGCCATCACGAGCGCATGGGCGCGCGCGCGCGGCTCGATGCGCTGCTCGATCCGGACGGCCGTTTCGAGATCGGCGCCGAGGTGCTGCCGGTGGACAGCCTGAAGTTCAGGGACTCGAAGAAGTATCCCGAGCGCCTGGCCGAGGCACAGGCGCAGACCGGGGAGAGCGACGCTCTGATCGTCATGCAAGGCTCGATCCGGTCCCTTGGCGTGGTGTGCGCGGTTTTCGAGTTCGAGTTCATGGGCGGCTCGATGGGCTCGGTGGTCGGCGAGCGCTTCGTGCGCGGCGTCCGGGTCGCGATCGAGCAGAAGCTCCCGTTTCTGTGCGTCACCGCGACCGGAGGCGCGCGCATGCAGGAGGGACTGCTTTCGCTCGTCCAGATGGCGAAGACCACGGCGGCGCTCACGGATCTCGCCGAGCGCGGGCTTGCGTTCGTCACCGTCCTCACCGATCCGACGATGGGCGGGGTGTCGGCGAGCTTCGCCATGATCGGCGACGTGGTGATCGCGGAGCCGAAGGCCCTGATCGGGTTCGCCGGGCCGCGCGTGATCGAGCAGACGGTGCGCCAGAAGCTTCCCGAGGGTTTCCAGCGCGCGGAGTTCCTGCTCGAAAAGGGTGCGATCGACATGATCGTCGACCGCCGCCAGCTTCGCGACCGGCTCCATTCGATCCTCGCACTGCTGCAGGGCCTGCCCGCCGACGCCGCCTCGTGAGCGCGCGGCCGCTCGCCGGCTGGCTCGAGTACATCGAGCGGCAGCATCCCCGGCCGATCGCACTGGGTCTGGATCGTGTCCTTGAAGTTCATTCCAGATTGGAAGCAGCGATCGTCTGTCCCGTCATCACGGTCGGCGGCACCAACGGCAAGGGCTCGACCTGCGCGATGCTCGAATCGATCCTGCGCGCTGCGGGATACGGTGTAGGGCTCTATACCTCGCCGCACCTCGCGCGCTACAACGAGCGCGTTCGCGCGCGCGGTCGCGAAGCCGGCGACGCGGCATTGTGCGAGGCGTTCGAGGCGGTCGAGCGGGCGCGCGCCGGCACGCCGCTGACCTACTTCGAGTTCGGCACCCTCGCCGCGGCCTGGCTTTTTTCGCGCGAGGCGCTCGACGCCGTGATCCTCGAGGTCGGCCTTGGCGGTCGGCTCGATGCGGTAAACGCTTTCGACGCGGACTGCGCCGTGCTCACCAGCGTTGGCGTCGACCACGTCGAGTATCTCGGGGCGACGCGCGAATCGATCGGCCGCGAGAAAGCGGGCATCTTCCGGAAGGACCGGCCTGCGATCGTGGCCGAGCCGCAGCCGCCAGCGAGCGTTCTCGAGGAAGGGCGCAGAATCGGGGCACGCCTGCAGCTCGTCGGTCGGGACTTCGGGTATGCGGTCCGGGGCACGCAGTGGTCGTTCTGGGGGCCGGCGGGAAGGCGTGCCGGGTTGGCCCACCCGGCGCTGCGCGGCGAGGTGCAACTGCGCAATGCGGCGGCAGCGCTCGCCGCGCTCGACGCGCTGCGCGAGCGGCTGCCGGTCGCCATGCAGGACGTGCGGCGCGGGCTGGCCGAGGTCACGCTGCCGGGACGCTTTCAGGTGCTCGCGGGCCGGCCGCAGGTGATCCTGGACGTCGCGCACAACCCCGAAGCGGCGCAGGTGCTGGCGCAGAATCTCGCCGCAAGCGGCTATGCGCGGGAGACGATCGCGGTATTGGGAATGCTGCGCGACAAGGACATCGCGGGCGTGGTGCACGCGCTCGCTTCACGGATTTCCCGGTGGCACGTCGCCACGCTTGCGCCTCCGCGCGGAGCGCGGGCGAGCGAGCTGGCAGAGGTGCTGCGCAATTGCGGCGTGACGGCGCCGGTTGCCGCGCACGACAGCGTCGCGCAGGCACTCGCCGCCGCCCGAAGCGAGGCCGGCGAGGATGATAAGATTCTGATTTTCGGATCGTTTCTGACGGTCGCCGCGGCTCATGGCTGAAGCGCAGGACATCGATACCCTCAGGCGCCGTGGACGGCGGCGGCTCGTGGGCGCGATCGCGCTGGTGCTGCTCGCCGTGATCGTCCTTCCGATGGTGTTCGACACCGAGCCGAAACCCTTGTCCCCCCCGGTGAGCGTGCGAATCCCGAGCGAGGATGGTCCCGAATTCGCGCCGAAGGTGACGCCCAAGCTGCCGCCGGAACCGGGGCCGGCGCCCCAGCCAGCGCCTGCGGAGCCCGCGAAGCCGGAGGCGAAGGCGGCCGAAAGGACTGCGCCGGAGAAGAAGGCTCCGGACCCCGAAGCCGAGCGCAAGCGCGCCGAGGCGGCGCTTGCCGGCGGCGAGCAATTCGTGGTTCCGGTCGGCGCGTTCGCCGACCCTGAAAAGATCAAGGAAGTCTCCGGCAAGCTGAGAGCCGCGAAGGTACCGTATTACACGGAGCAGGTTCCGGTGAAGAGCGGCATGCTCACGCGGGTGCGCGCCGGACCCTTTGCGACCCGCGAGGCTGCGCAGAGCGCGCTTCAGAAGATGAAGAAGCTCGGCCTGAAGCCAGGCAACGTCGCCGCCAGATCGTGACATGACCTGGCTCGACTACGCCGTCCTCGGCGTATTCGCGGCCTCGGTCGCGTGGGGCGCGTGGCGCGGCCTGGTGCGCGAGGTCCTCGCGATCCTGGCATGGGTGATCGGGTTCCTTGCGGCCAATCTTTTCGCGGGCCCGCTCGGCGAAGTCATGCCGAGTGCCATCCCGAGCGCCGAGCTGCGTGTCGCTGTGGCGTTCGTCGCGGTCTTCGCAGGTGCGCTCGCCGCCACGACGCTCGTTGCGCTGCTGCTGTCCAGGATCGTCAGCGCGGTGGGGCTGGGGGGGCTCGACCGGCTGCTCGGGGCGGGTTTCGGGGCGGCGCGCGGGGTGCTCGTCGTGCTCGCACTGGTGCTGCTTGCGGGGCTCACGGGCGCGCCGCGGGAAATCTGGTGGAGGGACTCGGTCGCCGGGCCGCCGCTCGCGCAGGCGGCGCGAGCGCTCAAGGCCTGGCTACCGCCAACGTTCGCCGAACGGCTGCGGTATGATTGATTTTTAAGGACACGCGGGAGACGGCTCCCATGTGCGGCATTCTCGGCATCGTCGCGCGTTCGCCGGTCAATCAGCTGCTCTACGACGGGCTGCTGCTCCTGCAGCATCGCGGGCAGGACGCGGCCGGGATCGTCACGGCCGAGGGCAAGACGTTCCACATGCACAAGGGCAGTGGCATGGTGCGCGACGTGTTCCGCACGCGCAACATGCGCTCGCTTCCCGGCAACATGGGAATCGCGCACTGCCGGTATCCGACCGCCGGCTCGGCACACAACTCGGCCGAGTCGCAACCCTTCTACGTCAATTCACCGTTCGGGATCGTCCTCGGGCACAACGGCAACCTCACCAACGCCGACTCGCTCAAGGAAGCAATGTTCCGGCAGGACCTCAGGCACATCAACACCAGTTCGGATTCCGAGGTGCTGCTGAACGTCCTGGCGCACGAGCTCGAGAACGCCTCGGTGCGGCTGCGCCTGGACCCCCAGACGATCTTCGCCGCGGTCTCCGCGGTGCACCGCCGCGTGCGCGGCGCCTATGCGGTGGTGGCGATGATCGCGGGCTATGGCGTACTCGCGTTCCGCGATCCCTACGGCATCCGGCCCGCGGTGATCGGCTACGCCGAGACTGCGCAGGGCACCGAATACATCGTGGCGTCGGAGTCGGTGGCGGTGGATGCGCTCGGCTTTCGGCTCCTGCGCGACATCGCGCCGGGCGAGGCGGTGTTCATCGACGAGGACGGGAGCTTCTTCAGCCAGCAATGCGCGCCGCAGGCCTCTCTCAATCCGTGCATCTTCGAGTACGTGTACCTCGCGCGGCCCGACTCGCTGATCGACGGAGCCTCGGTCTACGAGGCACGGCTCAACATGGGCGAAATGCTCGCCGAAAGAATCCGGCGCGACCACCGGCACCTCGACATCGACGTGGTGATCCCGATTCCGGACTCGAGCCGGCCCTCGGCGCTGCAGCTGGCGGTGAATCTCGGCGTCGCCTACCGCGAGGGTTTCGTCAAGAACCGCTACATCGGGCGAACCTTCATCATGCCCGGCCAGGCGGTGCGCAAGCGCTCGGTGCGGCAGAAGCTGAACGTGATCGCGATGGAGTTCCGCGGGAAGAACGTGCTCCTCGTGGACGACTCGATCGTGCGTGGTACCACGAGTCACGAGATCGTGCAGATGGCGCGCGAGTCCGGCGCCCGGCGCGTGTTCTTCGCCACCGCGGCGCCGCCGGTGCGGTTCCCCAACGTCTACGGGATCGACATGCCGACGCGCTCAGAGCTGATCGCCGCGCACCGCAGCGAGGACGAAGTGGCGGCCGAGATCGGAGCCGATGCGCTGATCTACCAGGACCTGGAGGCGCTCAAGGATGCGGTGCGCCGCGCGAACCCCCGGCTCGCGAGCTTCGAGGCCTCGTGCTTCGACGGGCAGTACATCACCGGCGACGTGACCAGCGACTATCTGCACGAGGTCGAGACGCGGCGTGACGCGGCGCGGGACGCGGGAGAGGACGAAGGCGCCCAGCTCGACCTCAACCTGGTGGCTGCGCCCTGATGGTATAATTTCGCGGTCGCGCCGATTTGAGCCACAGCTTGCGGGCGCGTTACAAATCCAGCTAAAGCGTGCCGAGGAAACCCGGTTCGCTTGGAAAGAGAGGATCGGGTTTTTTTATGTCCACGCCGCACGAGTTTTCCACCCTGGCGGTACGCGCCGGCACCGCCCGCAGCGGATTCAACGAGCATTCCGAGGCGCTTTTCCTCACGTCGAGCTTCGTGTTCGAGAACGCGGCCGCTGCAGCCGCCGGCTTCGGCGGCTCGAGCGACGGGTTCGTCTACTCCCGGTACACCAACCCGACGGTAGCGATGCTGCAGGACCGCCTCGCCGCGCTGGAAGGCGGCGACGCCTGCGTCGCCACGGCCTCGGGCATGTCCGCGATCCTCGCGGTCTCGATGGTGCTCCTGAAGGCGGGCGAGCACGTCGTGTGCTCGAACGCGGTGTTCGGCGCTACGGTGCAGCTCTTCTCGGCGTTGCTCGCCCGCTTCGGCATCGAGACCACGTTCGTCTCGCCGGCAAGCCCGGAGGAATGGCGCCGCGCGGTCAGACCGACGACCCGGCTGCTGTTCCTGGAAACGCCGTCGAACCCCCTCGGCGAAGTAGCGGACATCGCCGCGCTGTCGGCGGTAGCGAAGAGCGCAGGTGCGGCGCTCGTTGTCGACAACGTGCTGTGCACGCCGGCGCTGCAGCGACCGCTCGCGCTTGGCGCGGATCTCGTGGTTCACTCGGCCACGAAGCACCTCGACGGACAGGGGCGCGTGCTCGGCGGGGCCGTCGTCGGGCGCAAGGGTCCGGTGATGGACAGCCTGGTCGGTTTTCTGCGCACGGCGGGTCCGGCAATCTCGCCCTTCAACGCCTGGGTGATCCTCAAGGGCCTGGAGACGCTCGAGCTTCGGATGCTCGCGCAATCGGAGACGGCGCTCGAGCTTGCGCGCTGGCTGGAAGGGCACCGGAACGTAGCGCGCGTCCATTACACCGGCCTGGAATCCCATCCGCAGCACGAGCTCGCGATGCGCCAGCAGCGCGCTGGCGGCGCCGTGCTCGCCTTCGAGGTGAAGGGCGGGCGCGAGGCCGCCTGGCGGGTCATCGATTCAACGCGGCTCATCTCGATCACCGGAAATCTCGGCGACGTGAAAACGACCATCACGCACCCGGCCACCACCACGCACGGGCGCATATCGGCCGAGGCGCGGGCCGCAGCCGGCATTACCGACGGGCTGATCAGGATTGCGGTCGGCCTGGAGTCGGTTTCGGACCTGAAGGCCGACCTGGAGCGCGGACTGTCCCCGAGCTAGAAACCGATCAGCCGCGGGCCGGAGGGGTCGAACGCGAGATAGCCGCCGGGACCGTACCAGTCGGGGAGCACCCAGCGCTCACGGCGCGTGCCGTCGACTTCGAGTTCGTGGCGCGCCGCGCGATGGGTGTGGCCATGGATCAGGCGCCGCACCCCGTGGCGCCGGAACGCCTCGCGCACGGCGCCGTCGTTGACGTCCATGATTTCGGCAGGCTTGGATGCCACGACCGTCTTGCTCTTTTGCCGCAATCCGAGGATCTCCTCGCGCCGGTGCTCGAGACTCCTCGAAAGAAAATCCCGCTGCCAGGCTTCCGAGCGCGCGGTGCGGCGCCAGCTCTGGTACTCGGTATCGTCGGCGCACAGGGTGTCTCCGTGAATGAGCAGCGTCGGCTCGCCCTCGATGGTTACCACGGACGGGTCCTCGAGCAGGGCCGCGCGCGCCGCGCGGCAGAAGCCCTGGCCGATCAGGAAGTCTCGATTGCCGTGCATCAGAAAGACCTTCGTGCCGCCGGCCGCGAGCGCCGCCAGGGCGTCCGCAACCGACGCATTGAACGATCCCGAGAGGTCGTCGTCTCCGATCCAGTACTCGAACAGGTCGCCGAGCACGTACAGGGCCTCGGCTCGCCGCGCCTCCGCTTCGAGGAACCGGAAGAACCGCTCGCTGGCCGCCGGCCGCTCCGCCGCGAGATGCAGGTCGGAGATGAACAGCGCCGTCACATCGTTACTTGCCGGGCACGACCGTCATCTTCTCGATGAGCACGGTCTCGCGCGGCACGTCGCGGGCGAACGGGCCGCCGCCGCCCGTGGGCGACTTCGCAATCTTCATTACCACCTCCATGCCCGAGACGACCTTTCCGAATACCGCGTAGCCCCAGCCATCCTGCGCCGCGGCCGCGTTCAGGAAGTCGTTGTCCTTGACGTTGATGAAGAACTGGGCCGTCGCGGAGTGCGGATCGGAGGTGCGCGCCATCGCGATGGTTCCGACGTCGTTCCCCAGGCCGTTTTTGGCCTCGTTTTCGACGGGCTCGCGGGTCTTTTTCTGGCGAAAGCTCTTGTCGAACCCGCCACCCTGGATCATGAAGCCGTCGATCACGCGGTGGAAGATCGTCCCGTCGTAATGCCCCTCGCGCACGTAGCGCAGGAAATTCTCCACCGTCTTCGGCGCTTTCGCCGGGTAGAGCTCGAGCCGGATCGTGCCGGCGCTCGTCCGGACGTCCACCTGCGGCTCCGCGGCCACCGCGCCCGGGGCCGCCGCGGCGGCCGAGAGCATCACCAGGGGCCGGAAAATCCGTATCAGCTTCATGCGCCTCCTTCGTGAAGTATCTTCCAGCGCGCGCCTTCCTTGTGCCAGTACTGGCGCTTGCGCATGGCGTTGGCAAGGTTGCTGGAACGGTAGTCCTGGTCGAAGGTGACGACCACGAAATTTTCGCGCGGGTATCGGAACATTGACACGCGCGACACGTCCACCCGGATCCAGCTCTTGCCGGCGTTTACGCTGCGCTTGTGCGTAGCCCAAGCGGC
This sequence comes from Betaproteobacteria bacterium, assembly GCA_037443705.1. GTDB lineage: Bacteria > Pseudomonadota > Gammaproteobacteria > Burkholderiales > SG8-39 > 2-02-FULL-66-14. Next base: position 13,081 of record JBBINV010000020.1, read on the forward strand.
CAGATCCTGGCTGCCGGCGCGGAATCGCGGCGAATAATGCCGCAGGTAGCGATCCGTATCCAGGCTTTCCCAGTCGAGGCGCCACGCCTCCAGCGCCTGCGCGAGCGCGACACGCTCGCGCTCGAGCGTCGCGGCGTCGGTCCATTCGATCTCGTCGGCGATGATCACCGGCGTGAGCCCGATCTGGAGCGCTCGCCCGACCGACTCGAGGTCGGGATTGGCGAGCACGATGCACCCGTCGCTCGCGCGCGGGGGACGGCTGTAGGTGTCGCGCGGAACGCCGTGCAGCCAGATGCCATGGCCATTGCGGCCGAGACGCCTGTCCCAGTCGTTCGGATAATTGATCGGAAACGCGCCAGCGCCGTAGAAGTCGGTGAGCTTCTCGCGGGGGAGGTTGGCGGTGACGTGGTAGACGCCAAGCGGGGTCTTCTGGTCTCCTTCGCGTGTCTTTTCCACGCCGCGCTTGCCGAGCGTGACGTAATAGTCGGCGGCGAGCCGGGCCCGCCCGCCCGCATTCTCGAACAGGAACAGGCGGGAGCGCCGCGAATCGATCACGATCGCGTGGCGCTGGTCGGGCCGCAGCTGCAGGACGTGCGCCGGCACGCGGTCGCCCTGCCGAGGCTCGCGCAGCGCCCGAAGGCGCGCGAGCGCTTCGGTCCGCAGATCCTCGAGCTTCTCGCGCGGCACGGTCTTGGCGACGTCGCCGAAGGTCTGCAGTGGCCGGGCGCGCGCGAGCAGAAGGTCGCCCCGGATCAGATGCCCGAGCCGGAAGTTCGGGTGCGCCGCGATCAGCGCCTCGGCTCGCCGGAGCGCGAGATCGAGGCGGTTGGCCTCGATCGCCTCGAGGATGCCGGAGAGTGCGCGCTCGGGCTCGCCCGCTGACGCGGGCGATGCGAGAAGGAACAGGACCGCGGCGGCGACGCGCGCGGCCGCGCTCAATTCACCTTCTCCTGCTGGATCAGCCAGCGGCCGTTGGATTTCACGAGCACCAGCGTCTTGTTGCCGGTCGCCTTGATCACGTCGGAGCGGTAAGTCTGGCGGAAGGTCACGCTCGCCTGGCTGTCGCCGGCCAGGGTTACCCTGGGCGAATCGATCGCGACTGCGATCGACTTGGGCGCGGTGATGCGCTGACGGCGGCTCTTCTCCCAGGCCTCGCGCGCCTCGCCCCCCGGAGTCCTGAAGTCCTTGGCGTAGAACCCGAGATACGCGTTCACGTCCTTGCTCGACCAGGCTTTCGCCCAGGCGCGAACCGTCTCTACGATCTCCTCCGGCCTGGGTTTCTCCGTGGCGGGCCTTGGCGCCTCGGCGGCGGGCTTCGGCGCCTCGGCGACCGGCGGCTTCGCGGGCTCGGGCTTCGGCGCCTCCTTCTTTGCAACCGCGACCGGCGGCCTGACCGGGTGCGGAGCACTGCCGACCAGGTCGCGCACCAATGCCAGCTTGTTCTGTGCGCCCGTGTTGGACGAGTCGATCTGAAGCGCCTTGTCGTACGCCTGGCTGGCGAGCTTGGCGTACACGTCGCCGAGGTTTTCGTACGCGGTCGCATACGTCGGGTGGGTCCGGATCGATTGCTCGAGCGCGGCGCGAGCCTTGTCGTACTGGCCTTGCGACGCGTAGATCACTGCCAGGTTGTTGTACGGCTCGGGAAGGTCCGGGTAATCCTGCGTGAGCTTCAGGAATATCTCGGTCGCTTCTCTTGCGTTGCCTTGCTCGGTGAGGATCAGGCCCTTGAGGAATCGCGCCTGAGCGTCGCGCGGTTTCGCCGCCAGCACCCGGTTCACGCGCTCGAGAGCCTGCTGATGCTGGCCTGCGCGCAAGAGCTTCGATGCATCCTGAATCTCGTCCGCGCGCACCATGCCGGACAGAAGGCTAAGCGCCAGCAGCGCGGCACGCGCCATGATCGAGGGGGGTTGCCGGCGGATCGAGTCGAGCATTGTGTTATACTTTTCAAGGCCCTACGATAACTTGCTCATTCTAGACTAAGCCCTGCCCGACCACAACTTGGGCGCGCGCGCGGCAGGGCCCGCCGGCCACCGCATGCTCCGCCTCTACAACTCCCTCGCGCGCGCAAAGCAGGATTTCGTCCCCATCCGGCCCGGCGAGGTGCGCATGTACGTGTGCGGAATGACCGTGTACGACTACTGCCATCTCGGGCACGCACGGGTGCTGGTCGTGTTCGACGTCGTGCGGCGGTGGCTGCGCGCAAGCGGTTACCGCGTTACCTACGTGCGCAACGTCACCGACATCGACGACAAGATCATCCGGCGCGCCGCGCAAGGCGGTGAATCGGTCGCGGTGCTTGCGGCGCGCTTCACCCGGTACATGCAGGAAGACGCGGCGGCGCTCTGCGTCGAGCCTCCGGACCACGAGCCGCGCGCGACCGAGTACGTTCCCCAGATGCTCGAAATGATCGCGCGCCTCGAGGCGAACGGTCTCGCCTACCGCGCCGCAGACGGCGACGTCAACTTCGCGGTGCGCCGCTTCCCGCGCTACGGGCGTCTCTCCGGAAAATCGCTCGACGAGCTGCGCGCGGGCGAGCGCGTCGAGATCGGCGCAGCGAAGCAGGACCCGCTCGACTTCGTGCTCTGGAAGCGCTCCAAGCCCGGTGAGCCCACCTGGTCCTCGCCCTGGGGCGAAGGCCGCCCCGGCTGGCACATCGAGTGCTCGGCGATGGGCTGTACGCTGCTCGGCGATCACTTCGATATCCACGGCGGCGGTCAGGATCTCCAGTTTCCGCACCACGAGAACGAGATCGCGCAGTCCGAGGGCGCGAACGGCGGCCCGTTCGTCAACTACTGGATGCACAACGGCTTCGTGCGGGTCGACGAGGAAAAGATGTCCAAGTCGCTCGGCAATTTCTTCACGATCCGCGAGATCCTCAAGCGCTACGACCCCGAGGTCGTGCGATTCTTCATCCTGCGCGCGCATTACCGCAGCCCGCTCAACTACTCCGACGCGCACATGGACGACGCCAGAGCGGCACTGACCCGGCTGTACGTCGCGTTGAAGGGGCAGGAGGGGGGCGGCGCCGCGGTGATCGACTGGGACGAGCCGCATTGCAGGCGTTTCCGCGCAGCGATGGACGACGATTTCGGAACCCCCGAGGCGGTGGCTGTCCTTTTCGACCTTGCGCACGAAATCGGCCGCGGCCGCGCGGTGCTCGCCCCCGTGCTTCGGGCGCTCGGCGGCGTTCTGGGAGTTCTGCAGCGTGATGCGGCCGCTTTCCTTCAGGGCGCGCCCGGCGAGGTCCCGGAGGCGTGGATCGCGGAACAGATTGCGGCGCGCAAGGCGGCGCGTCAACGCCAGGACTATGCCGAAGCCGACCGGATTCGAGACGAACTTGCGCGCGCGGGCATCGTGCTCGAGGATGGGACCGGCGGCACCACCACCTGGCGCCGCGCCTGACCCGTATGCTGCTGCAGATTCCCGCAGTTCTCTCCCCGGCCGAGCTCGAAGCGATGCGCGCTGAACTCCGGAGCGGCACGTTCGAGGCGGGCGCCGCCACCGCGGGTGCGGCGGCGCGCGACGTCAAGGATAACCTGCAGCTTCGGTCCGATTCGGAGGCCGCGCGCCGGTGCGCGGCGCTCGTGCTCGACGGTCTGCGCCGCAATCCGACGTTCTTCTCGGCCGCGCTGCCGCACCGCGTTCACGGGCCGCTTTTCAGCCGCTACGACCCGGGGATGACATACGGCGGGCACGTCGACAATGCGGTGATGGGCGTTCCGGTCTCGGTGCGCACCGACGTCTCGGCGACCGTGTTCCTGAGCGCTCCGGAGGAATACGACGGCGGCGAGCTCACGGTTCAGGACAGCCTGGGCGCGCATCGCGTGAAGCTCGCTGCGGGGAGCGCGATCGTGTACTCGTCGGGCAGCGTGCACCGCGTGGAGCCGGTGACGCGCGGCAGCCGCCTGGCGGCGGTGCTCTGGATCCAGAGCCTGGTGCGCGACGAGGCACGCCGGCGGGTGCTGTTCGAGCTGGATCTCGCGGTGGGCGCGCTGCGCGCGAAGGCGCAGGCCGCGGCCGAGGTCCAGGCGCTGACCTCCGTCTATCACAATCTTCTCCGAATGTGGGCCGAAACCTGGGACGACGGGAGATCGAAGGAAGCCGGCGGCTCCCCCCGTCGAGCGCGCTCCAGCATCGTCACGAACGCGGCTTCGAGCTCGCGCACCCGGCGCGAGGCATCGAATAGCAGGGAGCGTTCCCGCGCGCGTGAGACGCGATCGGCAAGCGCCCGGCGGGCGGCGCAGTTTCTCAGTAGCGAGATTGCCCTGGCTGCGTAGGCGTCGAGATCCGGCATCACCAGGTCGGTGAGTCCCGCTGCGGCAAGGGCGCTCGCCGCCATCCGCCCGGCGAATCCCGGCGCGGGGCAGGTGAGAACCGGAACTCCGGAGTCGAGGGCGTCCAGAGACGTCGAGCCGCCGTTGTACACCTGCGTGTCGAGCATGAGGTCTGCAAGTCCGATGCGCGCGCGATACTCGGCGTACGGCGCACGCGGCGCGAAGGCCAGGCGTTCCGGCGCTACGCCTCGCTGCGCCGCTTCCCGACGCAGGTTCTCCTTCATCCCGGGCGCGTCGTCGAGCAGCCAGAGCACCGCGTCATGGCATGCGCGCAGGATCCGCATCCAGCAGTCGAAGATCACGGGTTCGATCTTGCGCGCCGGGTGATGGGCGTACAGGACCGGGCACCCTTCGGGCAGGCCGTACGTCGCCCGCTCCGTACGCGCACGCTCGGCCGCTGGTCCCGGCTCGCAGATCCAGAAGGTGGTCGGCAGACGCGCGAGCGCCTCGCCATAGCCGTGCACCTCCGCGTCCGGGACGCATACCCGATCGCACACGAGGTAGTCGATATGCCCCGCGCCGCTCGTGCCGGGGAACCCCAGATAGGAAACCTGCACGGGCGCGGCGCGAGCCGCAAACAGCTCCGGCAGGGCGCCGGTCGTAGCCCCTGCGAGGTCGACCAGGACATCGAGGTCCGCACTGCGGACCTCCGCAAGCGCCTCGGCCAGCGAGCGGCCGACCAGGTCGTGGAACCGGTCCGCGCCGGACTCGATCGAGCGCCGCCAGCGGCTTCCGTCCGACGGGCTCAGCGAGAACGCGTGCACCTCGAAGCGCCCGCGATCCTGCAGCCGGAACAGGGGCGCGCCGAGAATCGCAGTCGGATGCGTGCCGAAATCCGGCGAAACGTATCCGACCCGGATCCTGCCTTCGCGGTGCACGGGCGGGGAATACGCGCGTCGCAGCCCGCTCGCCTCAACGGCAAACCGCCGCGCGACCTGGTCCGCGAGCGCTCGCCGGCACGCGAGCGCGATGGGCAGCGCGAAGGAACGGAACAGCAGCGGTGGCGCCGAAAGTGGTGTGGCGTCGGACTGGTCCGCGAGTTCCCGGAAGATCCGCACATATCGTTCGTAGCCGCGCCAATCGCAGCGCTCGAGTCGGTCGAACTCGCGAATGAGATAGATCGCCCTCGGGTCGAGGTCGCGGTCGAGCGTCGCGCCGGCGCCCTGCCGCGCGAGGAAGCGCTCGAAGCCCGCGGAATCGGCCGCGCGCGCCGCACGAAAACGCTCCCGCGCCTCCCCGAACTTCATCTGCATCGCCGCCGCAAGGCCTGCGACGAAGGCGGCGAGAAACGATCGCGGATCCAGGCGCTGCGCGCGCAGCGCGGCCTTCTCCGAATCCTCGTAGCGCTCCAGCGCGAGCAGCACGTCGGCAAGGTCGCAATGCGCGCGTGCCGATTCCGGATGCGCCGCGACGTACGCCCGGTGGTTCTCGGCCGCTTCGTCCAGTCGGCCCATGCGCGCGAGCAGCAACCCGCGGTTATGCAGTGCGTCGGCGTGCTCCGGCGCGATTTCGATCAGCCGCCGGTAGCGCTCGAGCGCCTCCCCGGACAGCCCGCGATCTTCGAGCGAGATCGCGCAAGCAAGCAGCGCGTCTGCGCTCTCCTCGGCGCCCAAGCTACTGCTTCTTGAACCCGGCCGCGCCGACCAGCTCCCGGGATGCGGAGAGGTCGCGCACGTGATAGCCGACGCCCGCGCGCTCCGCGTTTGCGCCGGAGAAGAAGCCCTGCACATACGACTGGCAGCCGCAGATGCACGCTCCGCCCGAGCCCACGACCGAAGGCACCATCGAGAACACGCTGCTCGAGGTACAGGTGGTGCCGGTCAGCGCGAATCCCTTGCCGTCCGGCATGGCGATGTTGAAATTCGCATTGACGAACGTCATCGCGCTGAACGTGACGTTCATCGAGCCGCTGAAGGTTCCGGGTGCGGTGCTGCCGTCGAGATAGGTCGGGCGCGTCGCACCGAGCAGCGCATAGGTGCCCGAGCCGGTCGTCGGAAGCGCCGGCGTCGGCATGCCGACCACGTAGTGAAGGCCTTCGTTCGGTCCGTAGGTGCGATTGTCGGTGGCGGCGCCCTCGCCGATGTCGAACGTGAGGGACACCGGGCCGATCCAGCGGCCCCACGCGATCACGCCGTCGGTGCCGAAATCGGCGTGGCTGCCGCCGCTCCCGAGCACCAGGGTATTGACGGTCGAGGAGAACGGCTGCGTGAAGGTCACGCTCGTAAGCTGGCCGGAAGCGTTGAACACCGCGTTCGCGTTGCTGCCGGCGAGCACGTTCCCCTCGATGCAGTTGTCCTGGCAGACGTCCGCGAAGAACGCGGTCGCAATGCCGAAGCCGCTGCCGGTCGTGAGCACCGGGGCCGACGGCCCCGTCGGCGTTCCGAGGAACAGGCACGCGGGATCGTTCGTGTTCTCGCATGAGCCGCTCTCCGTGCCGCGCGGCTGCTGCGGCGGCGTGGTCGGCGGCGGCGGCACGGTCGGGCCGTCGCTCGTCTGTTGCGGCGGCGCCTTCGGATCCGAGGGAGCGAGGCCGGAAGTGCCGGCCGGCACGTCGATCGAGCCGGCGGGATTCGTGAGCGACCAGATGCCGCTCGTGCCGTTCACCAGCGTGGAGCCGTCCGGAAGGATCTGGATGAGCCCGCCGGTGCCGCGAATGCCGACCGTCGCCGTCGGGGTCGCGATCTGGTAAGTGCTGCGGTTCACGCGGCCGATGAGCCCGGTCACCGTCCGCATCGCGCCCTTCGCAAGCGAGAAAAGTCCCCGCTCGCTGCCGTCGGTCCTGCCCTCGAAGCGGTAGTCCTTGATCCCGAATTCCGTGTTCGGCTGTAGCGACACGTACGACCCGTCGGTGAAGCGGACCTGGATGCGTCCGTCGTTCGTGCGGATCGTGTCGCCGTTGTCGAGATCGGCGCCCTTTGCGACCGGGCGCAGGCGCCCGTCGGCCGCCGTGACGGTGACTTCGCCTACCGTGAAATCGACGCGCCCGGCCGCAGCGCCCGCCTCGGCGGCGAATCCGGCGGAGATCAGGGCGAGCAGCAGGCCGCTGCGGTTCAGCCGAAACGGTGCGGAGCCCGGCATGATGGCATGTCCTCCAATGAGTCCCCGGATACCGGCGACATTAGTCCGCCCGGGGAGCGTGCGACAGGAATTTCTTCACGGGCCTGGCCTTGCGCTCAGAACGTGAAGCGTATGGACAGCGTGCCCACCGTGCGCCGGAACCGCGCGAGCTCGAAGTTCGAGCGGTTGTCGGTGTGAGCGACCTGAGCGATGAAGGTCGTTCCAGGCCGGAAAAGGTAGCTCACACCGGCATTGAGATCGGCCTGCCGGTCCTTGCGCGTGATCAGGAAGCTCGGTTGCGGCCCGCCATAGCGCCGCTCCTCGCAGATCGCGGTGCCGAAGGCCGACCAGCCCCCGCCCAGGCGCAGTTGGCCGCCGAGGCGCAGTCCCCAGGGCTCGTGCCCGAGGTACGGAACGCCGTCCATGCGCTCTTTCTCGCGCCCGCCATAGGCGCTCGCGAAAAGCATCGGCGAATAGGTGCCGGCGAACGCCTGCGCGTAGGCGACGCCGACGATGTCGCGGTCGGCGTTGCGCACGGTCTGCGTCGGGTAGCGCAGCTGCGCGTGCTGGCCGTAGAGCGTCGCCTGGCGCCGCTCGTCGTAGCTGTGCTGCCACTGCGCGACAAGACCGCGCGTCTCCCGGAAGCGCGTACTGTTGATCTCGAAGTCCTGGAGCTGACCGCCGAGGGTGAACGCCTCCTTGCCGCGCGCCCAGCGCGCGCCAAGGCTCGCATCGGCAGTGGCGGTGTCGAAGCGATCCTCGTCGTGGTTCAGGCGCCACGCGCCTGCGGCGGCGCCGACCAGCGACCAGTCCTCGCTCAGCTTGCGCGTGAAATTCAGTCCGGTGGAGACGCTCGTCAGGGTATCGTGCCGGCGCGTCGAGGCCGAATCGAGCTGAAGGACCGTGGGACCGATCAGCGGCAGCGCCGGGACGAACACCTGCGTGCTCGAGGTCGCGCTGTTGACGTTGCTGTCGGCGCCGATTCCGAGTTCGAAGAATCCCTCGAGGCGCGTGGTCTCCGCAGCCGCGATCGCAGACAGGAATCGCTCGACCGTCTCCTTCGCATCGGCCGGAATCGGCTGCGCGCGCACGGTCTGGAACTCGCGCCGCGCGGTCTCGCGCTCGCCAAGCACGAAGTAGGCGCGCGCGATCTCGGCGCGCGCCAGCGCATTGTCCGGCTGCACCGCGAGCACGCGTTCGAGCGCGAACACTGCGCGCTCGGGTTCTCCCGCGTCGAGCGCGGCGATGCCGAGCAGGTAGTCGTACTCCGGGTCGCCAGCTCGCTGCGATTCTAGCGGGAGCAGCAGCTCGTACGCCTCTCTGGCCTGCCTCGCCTCGAGGAGCCTGCGCGCGCGATCGGTGAGGCCGTCGGCGGCAGCGGCGAGCGCAAACACGAACAGCAGCAGGCCCGTCAGTGCGCGAATTGGCGACCCCATCGTCCCCGAGCGGATTTGTGCTTCGCGTCATTAGATTGACGGGCGGCCGCGGCTGTCAAGCCGGCTGGCCCGCGAACCTGTCGGGGAACAAGAAATCGGGCACGGCCGTTGCGACCGCCCCACAAACTGCCTCAGCCCTCGAAGAACTCCTTCACCTTGTCGAACCAGCCCTTGGCGCGCGGGTTGTGGCGTGCGGCGTCCTTCGCGCTGATCGCCTCGAACTCCTGGAGCAGCTCGCGCTGGCGCGCGGTGAGGCTCACCGGCGTCTCGACGACGACGTGGCAGTAGAGGTCGCCGTGCGACTGGCTGCGCACGCCGCGGATTCCCTTGCCGCGCAGGCGAAAGGTCTTGCCGCTCTGCGTCTCCGCCGGGACGCGGATGCGCGCGGCGCCGTCGAGCGTGGGGATCTCGATCTCCCCGCCGAGTGCGGCGGTCGCGAACGACACCGGCATCTCGCAATGCAGGTCATCGTGATCGCGCCGGAACACCGGGTGCGGCCTGATGTGCACCTGGACGTACAGGTCTCCGGGCGGCCCGCCGCCCACGCCGGGCTCGCCTTCGCCCGACAGGCGCACCCGGTCGCCCTCGTCGACGCCCGCGGGGATGCGCACCTGGAGCGTCTTGTGGTGCTTTACCCGGCCGGCGCCGCCGCAGGCCGCGCATGGGTGCGCCACGACCTTGCCGCTGCCGTGGCAGCGCGGGCAAGTCTGCGCGATCGAGAACGGCCCCTGCGAGACGCGCACCTGGCCCGCACCGCGGCAGGTGGCGCAGGCCTGCGGCTGCGTGCCGGGCTTGGCGCCCGTGCCGCGGCAGGTGCCGCACTCGGCGAGCGTGGGGATGCGGATCTTGGTCTCGAAGCCGTGCGCCGCCTGCTCGAGCGCGATCTCGAGGTTGTAGCGCAGGTCGGCGCCGCGGAACACGGTCGAGCGGCCGCCACGCGCGCCGCCGAAGATCTCTCCGAAGATGTCGCTGAAGATGTCGCCGAATCCGCCGCCGAACCCGGCGCCGGCGCCCGCGGCCGCCGCCGGATCGACGCCGGCGTGCCCGAACTGGTCGTACGAGGCGCGCTTGTGCGCGTCCGAGAGGATCTCGTAGGCCTCCTTCGCTTCCTTGAAGTGCTCCTCCGCCTTCGGGTTGTCCGGATTGCGGTCCGGATGCCACTTCATGGCGAGCTTGCGGTACGCCTTCTTGATGTCCTCGTCGGAAGCGTCGCGGTTGAGTCCCAGGACCTCGTAATAGTCGCGCTTGGCCACGGCCGGGTCAGCCGGTCTTCTTGTCTTTTACCTCGGTGAACTCGGCGTCGACGACGTTGCCGTCGGCCTTCTTTGCCTCGCCCTCGGGCTGCGGCGGCGCCTCTCCGTCGGCCGATTGCTTGGCCTGCGCCTCGGCGTACATCTTCTCGCCGAGCTTCTGCGCGGCCTGCGCGAGCGCCTGCGCTCGTGCCTCGATCTGCGTCTTGTCTTCCGATTTCAGTACGGATTCAGCATCCTTGATCGCGGCTTCGATCTTGTCCTTCTCGGCGGCCTCCAGCTTGTCACCGTAGTCCTTCATCGACTTCTTCACGGAGTGCACCAGCGCCTCGCACTGGTTGCGTGCGTTGACGAGCTCGAGGAGCTTCCGGTCCTCCTCGGCGTGCGACTCGGCGTCCTTCACCATGCGCTGGATCTCGGCCTCGGTGAGCCCGGAGCCCGCCTGGATCTTGATCTTCGCCTCCTTGCCCGTCGCCTTGTCCTTGGCGGCGACGTGCAGGATGCCGTTCGCGTCGATGTCGAAGGTGACCTCGATCTGGGGCATGCCGCGCGGCGCCGGCGCGATGTCCGTCAGGTTGAACTGCCCGAGCGACTTGTTGCCCGCGGCCATCTCGCGCTCGCCCTGCAGCACGTGGATCGTCACCGCGGTCTGGCCGTCCTCCGCAGTGGAAAACACCTGCTGCGCCTTGGTGGGGATGGTGGTGTTCTTCTGGATGAGCTTGGTCATCACGCCGCCCAGCGTCTCGATGCCAAGCGAAAGCGGCGTCACGTCGAGCAGCAGCACGTCCTTCACGTCGCCCTTGAGAACGCCTGCCTGGATCGCGGCGCCGATCGCCACCGCCTCGTCCGGGTTGACGTCCTTGCGCGGCTCCTTGCCGAAGAACTCGCGCACCTTGTCGACCACCTTGGGCATGCGCGTCTGGCCGCCGACCAGGATGACGTCGTCGATCTCGCTCGCCTTGACACCCGCGTCCTTGATCGCGATCCGGCAGGGCTCGATCGTCTTCTCGATCAGGTCGTCGACCAGCGACTCGAACTTGGCGCGCGTGATCTTCATCGTCAGGTGCTTGGGGCCCGAGGCGTCCGCCGTGATGTACGGCAGGTTGATCTCGGTCTGCTGCGAGGACGAGAGCTCGATCTTCGCCTTCTCGGCGGCCTCCTTCAGGCGCTGCAGCGCGAGCACGTCCTTCGCGAGGTCGACGCCCTGGTCCTTCCTGAACTCGGTGACGATGTAATCGATCAGGCGCTGGTCGAAGTCTTCGCCCCCGAGGAACGTGTCGCCGTTCGTAGAGAGCACCTCGAACTGGTGCTCGCCCTCGACCGCGGCGATGTCGATGATCGAGATGTCGAAGGTGCCGCCGCCCAGGTCGTAGACCGCGATCTTGCGATCCTTGCCCTCCTTCTTGTCCATGCCGAAGGCGAGCGCGGCCGCGGTGGGCTCGTTGATGATGCGCTTGACTTCCAGTCCCGCGATGCGGCCGGCGTCCTTGGTGGCCTGGCGCTGCGAGTCGTTGAAGTACGCCGGCACCGTGATCACCGCTTCGGTCACTTCCTCGCCGAGGTAGTCCTCGGCGGTCTTCTTCATCTTGCGCAGCACGTCCGCCGAGATCTGCGGAGGCGCGATCTTCTTGCCGCGTTCCTCGACCCAGGCATCACCGTTGTCGGCGCGCACGATCTTGTAGGGCATCAGGCCGATGTCCTTCTGCACCTCGCGCTCCTCGAACTTGCGCCCGATCAGGCGCTTGACCGCGAAGAAGGTGTGCTTGGCGTTGGTGACCGCCTGGCGCTTGGCGGGCGCGCCGACCAGGATCTCGCCGTCGTCGGTGTAGGCGACCACGGAAGGCGTGGTGCGCGAGCCCTCGGAGTTCTCGATCACCTTGGGCTTGCCGCCCTCCATGATCGCGACGCAGGAGTTCGTGGTGCCGAGATCGATGCCGATGATCTTTGCCATGACGGGTCCTTCAGTTCGATTGCAAGTTGCTGTCGGAGATGGGGGTTTCGGGCGCCTTTTCAACCGGCCTGGCGACCGTGACGAGCGCCGGGCGCACCACGCGCTCGTGCAGCCGGTAGCCCTTCTGCATCACGGCGACAATGGTGTTCGGCTCGGCCTCCGAGGCCACGGTCGACATCGCCTGGTGGACATGCGGATCGAAGCGCTCTCCGGGTGCGGGAAAAATCTCGGCGACACTCGCGCGCTCGAACGCGGTCCGCAGCTGCTTCAGCGTCAGCTCGACGCCACTCACGTCCTTCGCCGCGAGCGCCGCCTCCAGGCTGTCCATCACGGGAAGCAGGTCCTCCAGAATGCGCTCGGCCGCATACTTGCGCGCCTGTGCGATGTCGGCCTGCGCACGCTTGCGGGCGTTGTCGGCTTCCGCCAACGCACGGAGCCAGGCTTCGCGCTGCTCCTCGATTTTCGTCTGCGCCTCGGCGAGCAGCTGATCGAGGGATTTCTCCGGTTCGGGAGCGGGTTCGTTTTCCAGGGTCGATTCGGGCATGGTCTTCACAAATGCGCAAACCCTTGCGGTTTGGGGTCGATCGGGCCGCTTTCAAGAGCCGAAGGCGATAACACGTTGATTTGATGGAATAACATTCGAGAGCCTCAAGTTTTCCCGCCGCGCGCCCGTAACAGCGGCGATGCGCACGGTCGCGCGCGGAGGGGACGGCATGTGCCGGAAGAAACTCGCAAGGCTGCGGCGCTCGCTCGCCGAGAGCGAGGAACGGTTCCGCGCCCTGGTCGCGCTTTCCTCCGACTGGTACTGGGAGCAGGACGCCGAGTACCGCTTCACCCGCGTGGAAGGCGGAACCGTCGACCCGGGCGCGCTCAGGCCCGGGCAGATCGTCGGGCGGCGCGCCTGGGAGCTGGGGCTGCAGGAAGTCAGCGAATCGCAGATGCGCGAGCACCGCGCCACGCTCGAGCGGCGCGAGCCGTTCGCGGATTTCGTGTACCGCATCGACGGGCCGGACGGACGGCCGCGCTGGTCGAGCGTCAGCGGCGAGCCGGTGTTCGGCCCCGACCGCCGGTTCCTCGGCTACCGCGGCACCGCGCGCAACATCACCGCACAGGTGCTCGCCGAGCGGCGGCTGTTCGCCGAGAAGGAGCGCGCGCAGGCGACCCTGCAGGCGATCGGCGACGCCGTGATCGTGACCGACGTGCGTGGCTTCATCGAGTTCATGAACCCGATCGCGGAGAAGCTAACCGGCTGCGACCTGCTGAAGGCGGCCGGCGCGCACGTCGCGGGACTGCTCAATCTCGTCGATGAAAACACCGGGGCGCAGGTGCAGGATCCGGTCAGCCGCGTGCTTGCGAGCGGCGGCATCGTCGCCGAGGGCGACGGCGTGATCCTCGCGGGCGCAGACGGCGCGCGCCACGCGCTCGAGTACTCCGCGGCACCGATCCGCAACGGCCGCCAGGAGATGGACGGCGCGGTGATCGCGTTCCGGGACGTGACGCGCCAGCGCGAGATGGCCGAGCAGGTCAGCTGGCAGGCGAGCCACGACGCGCTCACCGGCCTGATCAACCGGCGCGAATTCGAACGCCGCGTCGAGCAGGCGCTCGCTGGGGTGCGCAAGCACGGCGGCCAGCACGCGCTGCTGTTCCTCGATCTCGACCAGTTCAAGGTGGTGAATGACACCTGCGGGCACGCGGCGGGCGACGAGCTCCTGCGCCAGCTCACGCACGCGCTCTCGGGCCGGATCCGGCAGAGCGATACGCTCGCGCGCCTCGGAGGCGACGAGTTCGGCGTGCTGCTCGAGCGCTGCCCGATCGAGCAGGCGCACCGGGTCGCCGAGGCGCTGCGCATGGTGGTCGAGGACTTTCAGTTCGTCTGGCAGGACAAGATCTTCAAGGTGGGCGTGTCGATCGGCGGCGTGCCGATCGCCGATCCGGCGAAGACGCTCGCGAGCCTCATGAGCGCGGCCGACTCGGCGTGCTATTTCGCCAAGGACAGCGGCCGCAACCGGGTCCACCTCGCCACCGGCGAGGACGGCGAGCTCGCCGAACGCCACGGCCAGATGGAGTGGGTGTCGCGCATCCACAAGGCGCTGAACGAGGAGCGGTTTCGCCTCTGGTTCCAGGAGATCCGCCCGGTCGGCGGGCGCGACGCGTGCGGCGACCACTACGAGCTTCTGATGCGGATGGTCGACGAGGAGGGACGGCCGGTGCCGCCGATGGCCTTCATCCCGGCCGCCGAGCGCTACGACCTCATGCCGGCCATCGACCGCTGGGTGGTGCGCACCGCGTTCGCGTTCATCGAGCGCGCGCACGCGCCAGGCGCCCGGTCGCTCGGCTGCGCGAGCATCAACCTCTCCGGCGCTTCGATCGGCGACCCGAACTTCCTCGCCTTCGTGCAGAGCGAGCTCGCGGCCCGGCGCCTCGATCCGCGCGCGATCTGCTTCGAGATCACCGAGACCGCCGCGATCGCGAACCTCACGCGTGCCGCGCACTTCATCGCCGAGCTGAAGGCGAAGGGCTTCCGGTTCTCGCTCGACGATTTCGGCAGTGGCATGAGCTCGTTCGCCTACCTCAAGAACCTGCCGGTCGACTTCCTGAAGATCGACGGCAGCTTCGTCAAGGACATGCACCGCGACCCGATCGACCGCGCCATGGTCGAAGCGATCCACCGCGTCGGCCACGTGATGGGGCTCGCCACCATCGCCGAGTTCGTCGAGAGCGACGAGATCCTCGCGTGCCTGCGCGAGATCGGTGTCGATTACGCGCAGGGCTACGGTGTTGCGCGCCCGCGGCCGCTCGAGGAGCTCGCGCTAGGCGGCGAGCCGCGTCCGGAGGATCGCCGCGAGCGCGTCGATCCACTCGGGCGACTCGTTCAGGCAGGAAATCAGCCGCAGCTCGCCGCCGCCTGAGGCGAGGAACGCGCGCCGCGCCTCGATGCCGATCTCCTCGAGCGTCTCGAGGCAGTCCGACACGAACCCCGGGCACGTCACGTCGACGCGCTTGACGCTTCGCGCAAGCTCGACCAGGGTCGGCTGGGTATAGGGCTGCACCCATTCCCCCGCGCCGAAGCGGGATTGGTAGGTAACGAGGAATTCTCCTTTGCGCAGCCCGAGCGCCGAAGCGAGCAGGTCCGCCGTCTCTTCGCATTGCCTCTGATACGGATCGCCGAGCGCGACCGCGCGCTTCGGAAGGCCGTGAAAGCTCATGACGAGCTTCTCGCCGCGGCCGTGCGCTTCCCAGTGGCGCCGAAGGTTCGCCGCGAGCGCGGCGATGTAGGCAGGATGATCGTGGAAGCTCTCGATCATCGCCATGCCGGGCCCGAGCGCGTCGCGCACGCTCTCGGTGGTGCTCGCCGAGTATTGCGGATACAGCGGCAGAACGACCACGCGCGCGCAGCCCGAAAGCCGATCGAGGCCGTTCCGGATCGAGGGCTCGCCGTAGCGCATCGCAAAGGAGACCTTCGCGTTCGGCATTGCCGACTGCAGGAGCGCAGTCTGCGCGGCGGTGTGGACGGCCAGAGGCGAGCCTTCCGCGGTCCAGATCTTCGCGTACTTCGCGGCCGATCGGGCCGGGCGCGTTCGAAGCACCATGCCGTGCAGCACCGGCAGCCACAGCCAGCGCGGCAGCGCCACGACGCGCGGGTCCGAAAGGAACTCGGCGAGGTAGCGCCGCACCGCGTCGGCCGTCGGCGCCGCCGGCGTTCCGAGGTTTACGAGCAGGACTCCGTTCAGGGCGGACAGGTCAGGTCTGGCTGAGCGCCGACGACAGCAGCTTCGCGGTCACGTCGACGATCGGCACCACCCGGTCGTAGGCCATGCGCGTCGGCCCGATCACCCCCACCGTTCCGACGACCTCGCCGTTGACCGAGTAGGGCGCGGTGACCACGCTCACGTCGTCGGGCGCCTGAACGCCGGACTCGCCGCCGATGAACACCCGTACGCCCTCGCCGCGAAGCGAAAGGTCGAGGATCTGCAGGAGCGAAGTCTTGCGCTCGAAGAGCTCGAACAGCTGGCGCAGCCGCTGCATGTCGTGCGACAGGTCGCTCACCGCGAGGAGATTCCCCTCGCCCGAGAGCACGTACCCGTCCGCGCCCTCGCTCACCGCCTTGTCGCTCGCCTCGAGCGCCGCGCTCATCAGCGCGATCATGTCCTGCCGCAGCTCGCGCAGCTCGCGGTGCAGCCGGTTGCGGATCTCCTCGAAGCTCTGGCCGGAACAGTGCTGATTGAGGAAATTGGCCGCCTCGGCGAGCTCGGCCGGCGAGTAGTCGCGGTCGGTGAACAGGATCCGGTTCTGCACGTCGTCCTGCGGCGTGACCACGATGAGCAGGACGCGCTTTTCCGACAGCCTCAGGAACTCGATGTGCCGGAAGCTGAGCGCGCGCCGCCGCGGCGTCATTACGATGCCGGCGAACCGGGTGAGCTGCGAGAGCAGCTGCGAGGCCGCCTGGATCACGCGCTTCGGGTCGTCCGGATGGAGCTGGTCCTCGAGCTGATGGATCTCGCCCGAGCCGAGCTGCTTGACCACGAGCAGCGTGTCGACGAAGAACCGGTAGCCGAGCGGCGTCGGCACGCGCCCCGCCGAGGTGTGCGGACTCGCGATGAAGCCGAGCTCCTCGAGGTCGGCCATGACGTTGCGGATCGTGGCGGGCGACAGATCCAGCCCCGAGTAGCGCGAGAGCGTACGCGAGCCCACCGGCTGACCCTCCTCGATGTAGCGCTCGATCAGGGTCTTGAGCAGGATCTGCGCGCGCCGGTCGATCTTCTCCAGCATGCGCCGATTTTACACATGCGGCTACAATGCGGCGATGCAGCCCGCGTTCCGCCGCGTCGCCCTGATCGGCAAGAAAACACCCGAGATGGCGGCGTCGCTGCGGGCGCTGCGCGAATTCCTGCGCGGGCGCGGCTGCGAGGTGCTCGTGGAGCGCGAGACCGCGGAAAGCGTCGGCGACGGCCCGGGGGCCGACTACGACGCGATCGGCCGCGGCGCCGATCTCGCGATCGTCGTCGGGGGCGACGGCACGATGCTCGCGGCGGCGCGCAGCCTCGTCCGGCACCGCGTGCCGCTTGCGGGGGTCAACCAGGGCCGCGTCGGCTTCATGACCGACATCGCGCTCGCCGGGATGCGCGACGCGGTGGGCGCGATCCTCGACGGCCGTCACGCCATCGAGGAGCGCTCGCTCCTCGACGCCGAGATCCGGCGCGCGGACCGCGCGATTCTGCGCACGCTGGCGCTCAACGAGGCGGTCCTCGGCAAGGGCTCGCAGGGGCGGCTCATCGAGTTCGAGGTGCGCATCGACGGCGAATACGTCTACCGGCTTCGCGCAGACGGCGTGATCGTGGCCACCCCGACCGGCTCCACGGCGTACGCGCTCTCGGCGCAGGGCCCGATCCTGCAGCCCGGCGTGGCTGCGTTCGCGCTGGTGCCGCTCAATCCCCACGTGCTCTCGGCGCGGCCGGTGAGCGTCAGCGACCGCTCGGTGATCGAGATCGCGCTGGTGCGCGCGCTCGACGCGCGCGCCCACTTCGACGGCTACGCCCTCACCGACATGCAGGAAGGCGACCGCCTGGTACTCAGGCGCTCGGCGGACGCGATCCGATTCGTGCATCCGCCGGGCTACAGCTATTTCGAGATGCTGCGCGAGAAGCTGCGCTGGAGCGAAACCGCCGGGCGCACGCCCGAAGAGTGATGCTGCGCGCGCTCGCCGTCCGGGATTTCGTGATCGCGGAGAAGGTCGAGCTCGAGCTCGGCCCGGGCTTCACCGTGCTCACCGGCGAGACCGGCGCCGGCAAGTCGATCCTGGTCGACGCGATCGAGCTGCTGGTCGGCGGTCGCGCCGACGCGGGGCTCGTGCGCGAGGGCGCCGAGCGCGCCGAGCTCTCGGCGGAGTTCGACCTCGGCGAGAAGAGCGCGCTCCTTTCCTGGTTGGGGGAGAACGATCTCGACGGCGACCCCGGGCGGGTGCTGCTGCGGCGGACGCTCGACCGCGCCGGCCGCTCGCGCTGCTTCGTGAACGGCCGCGCCGCGACGCTCGCGCAGCTCCGGGAGGCGGGCGAGTTTCTCGTCGACATCCACGGCCAGCACGCGCACCAGTCGCTGCTGCGCGCCTCCGGGCAGCGCGAGCTGCTCGACGCGCATGGCGGGAGTGAATCGCTGGTCAGGGAGACCTCCGAAAGGTACCGCGCCTGGAAGCGGCTCGAGTCGCTCGCGGCGCAGGCGGAGGAGCAGTTCGCGCGCCATGAAGCCGAGCGCGCCGAACTCGAGGAGACGAAGCGCGCGCTCGAGAGGCTTGCTCCGCGCGCAGGCGAGTGGGACGAGCTCGGCGCGGCGCACCGGCGCCTCGCGCACGGCTCGGCTCTGCTCGCCGGCGCGCAATCTGCGCTCGAGGTGCTCGCCGAGTCCGAGGGAGCGGCGCTCTCGCAGCTAGCTTCGGTCGCCGCACGGCTGCGCACGCTGGCCGAAAACGATCCCGCCCTGATGGCGACGGTCGAGCTGCTGGAGGCGGCCGGTGCCCAGGCGGGCGAGGCCGCGCGCGCGCTGCGCAACTACGCTTCGCGCGTGGAGCTCGACCCGGAAATGCTTCGCGAGACCGAGGCGCGCATCGAGGCGCTGCATTCGGCTGCGCGCAGGTTCCGGGTACGCCCGGAGGAACTTCCAGGGTATTTACAGGAGATCGAATCTCGGCTCAAAGATCTGCGGCTCGCCGCGAGCCCCGAGGCGCTGAAGCGCGAGGTCGCGGCGGCCGAGCAAGCCTGGCGCTCGGCGGCGCAGGCGCTTTCGGCGAAGCGAAAGAGCGGGGCGCAGGCACTCGCGCGCGCGGTCACCGAGCAGATGCAGGGGCTCGCGATGGCGGGCGGGCGCTTCTCGGTCGCGCTGCGCGGCCTGGAGGCGCCTTCGGCAAACGGGCTCGAGGAAGTCGAATTCGAGGTGTCGGCGCATCCGAGCCTGCCGCTGAGGCCCCTCGCCCGGGTCGCTTCCGGAGGCGAGCTCTCGCGCCTGAGCCTCGCGGTACAGCTCGTGGCGAGCAAGGGCTCGCCGGTCGGGACGCTCGTGTTCGACGAGGTGGATGCGGGAATCGGCGGATCGGTGGCCGAGACCGTGGGACGCGCGCTCAAGCGCATCGGGGGCAGCCGCCAGGTGCTGTGCGTCACGCACCTGCCGCAGGTCGCGGCGCAGGGCGACGCGCAGTGGTCGGTACGCCGCGCCGGCTCCCGCGCCCGGGTCGCCGTCCGCGTGGCGCGTCTCGACCGCGAGGCGAGAATCGAGGAGCTGGCGCGCATGCTCGGGGGCGCGGAGCTGACTGCGACGACGCGCCGGCACGCCGCCGAGCTTCTGGGACAGTAGCCGTCCTCCAACGGGTCCCCGCCTTCGCGAGGGACGGGCGCTGCGGAGTTCCCTTACGCGCCCGGAAACCAGCGCGCGGGCCGCTTTTCCAGGAACGAGGCGAGACCTTCCGCGGCCTCGGGGCTGCGCCGCTTCGCCGCGTGTTGCGCGACCAGCCGCTCGAACGCGGCCTCGCCGATCTTCCCCCACGCGTACTCGAGCGCGAGCGCTTTCGTCTGTGCGTTCGCCTCGGGCGCATTTTGCAGGATCTGATCGATGACGCGAGCGCCCGCCGCCTCGAGCCCGGCGCGCGGCACGACCTCGTGCACCAGGCCGATCCGGCGCGCCTCGTGCGCTCCGAACCGCTCGCCCGTGAGCGCGTAGCGGCGTACCTGGCGCGCACCGATCGCGTCCGCGAGCTGCGGCAGGATGATGCCCGCCATGAGCCCCCAGCGCGTTTCGGCGATCGAAAACATCGCATCCTCCGCGGCGATCACGACGTCGCACGCGGCAACGATCCCGGTGCCGCCGCCAAAGCAGCCGCCTTGCACCAGTGCGAGCGTCGGTACGGGCAGAGCGTTCAACCGGTGCACCGCCGCCGCCGTGGCGTGCGACGCGCGCTCGTTCTCGTCCTGCGACTGCGCGGCGATGTGCCTGACCCACTTCAGGTCGGCCCCCGCCTGAAAATGACTGCCCGCACCGCGCAGCACGACGGCGCGCAGCCCGGCGTGCGCGCCGAGCTCGTCCATCGCGTCGAGCAGTCCCTGGATGAGCGCGCCGTCGTAGGCGTTATTGACCTGAGGACGATTCAGGGTCACGCTCGCCACTCCGCGCGCGTCGACGCTGTGAAGAACCGTTTCGTCGCTCATGCAAGCTGGCGAAATGAACGGCTAGGCGCCGGCGATTTCAGAAGCCTTGCGGTACGGGCAGTCCTTCTTCGAGCAGTCGGCGTACAGCGCGAGCGAATGCCCCCGCAGCTCGAAGCCGCGCTCGCGCGCGATCGCGGCCTGGCGCTTCTCGATCTCGGCGTCGTAGAACTCCTCCACGCGGCCGCAGTGCAGGCACACCAGGTGGTCGTGATGGCCGCCCTGGTTGAGCTCGAACACCGCCTTCCCGGTCTCGAAGTGCTGGCGCGAGAGCAGCCCCGCCTGCTCGAACTGGGTGAGCACGCGGTACACGGTGGCAAGGCCGACGTCGATACCCTCGGCGATCAGGGTCTTGTAGACGTCCTCCGCCGAAAGATGGCGCACGTCGCTCTTCTCGAACAGCTCCAGGATCTTCCGGCGCGGCAGCGTCGCCTTGAGTCCGATGTCCTTCAGGCTCTGGGTGGAGTTCATCGCTTATCATTATATTCCCATGCGTCGCGTCTCCCCGATGTTTCTCGCATTCGCGCTCGCGGGCTGCGGCGTGCCGCAGCTCGTCAAGCCCTATCGCATGGAGATTCAGCAGGGCAACTACGTGTCCCAGGAGATGGTGTCGCAGCTGAAGCCCGGCATGACCAAGGAACAGGTTCGCTTCATCCTCGGCACGCCACTCGTCACCGACATCTTTCACGGGGACCGCTGGGACTACGTCTACTACCGGGAGGCGCCCGGCGGCCGCGAGGAGCGCAAGATCTTCGTGATCTTCAGGGACGAGCGGCTGGAGCGCGTGGCCGGGGACGTGGTCCCGGCGCAGCCCAAGGAGCCGAGCCGATGAAAGTGGCGATCGCGGGCGCGGGCGGAAGGATGGGCCGGACGCTGATCGAGGCCGTCGGCGCGGATCCGGCGCTCGTCCTCGCAGCCGCGTTCGACGTCGGCGATGATGCCGCCAGGGCGATTGCCGCGGGCGACGTACTGATCGATTTCACGAGGCCGGAAGGAACGCTCGCGCACCTCGCGCATTGCCTGGCGCTCGGCAGGCCCATGGTAATCGGCACGACCGGATTCACCGATTCCCAGAAGAAGACCCTCGCCGACGCTTCGAAGCGCATCGCGATCGTGCTTTCGCCGAACTTCGCGATCGGCGTGAATGCGGTATTCCGGCTGGCGGAAAGCGCGGCGAAAATCCTGGGCGACGCGTTCGACGTGGAGATCGTGGAGGCGCATCACCGCCACAAGGTCGACGCGCCCTCGGGCACGGCGTTGAAGCTCGGGGAAGTGATTGCCAAGGTTCTCGGCAGGGACTTGAAGAAGGACGCCGTCTTCGGTAGGCATGGCGACAGGGGCGAGCGGCCGGCGAAGCAGATCGCGTTCCACGCGATCCGCGGGGGCGACATCGTGGGCGAGCACACCGTGATCTTCGCCGGCTCGGGCGAGCGCGTGGAGCTGACGGTGCGCTCTTCCAGCCGCATGAGCTACGCGGCCGGCGCGCTGCGCGCGGCGAAGTGGCTCGAGGGCCGTGCGCCCGGCCTGTACGACATGCCGAACGTGCTTGGATTGAAGTAGCGTCCGGCGTATAATTTGCCCTTCAAGCGAAGCGGGACGGGCCGCGCAGCCCTTCCCGCTTTTCATGTGTACTTTCCGGGAGTTGTGTCTTGGCCGCGTTCGAACCCGCCGTGCTCGTCCTCGCCGACGGGACGGCGTTCCGGGGCCGCTCGGTCGGCGCGCGCGGGCTCGCCACGGGCGAAGTGGTGTTCAACACTGCGATCACCGGCTACCAGGAGATCCTCACCGACCCGTCGTACTGCCGCCAGATCGTGACGCTCACGTACCCGCACATCGGCAACACGGGGACGAACGACGAGGACAACGAGTCGGGCCGGGTCTATGCGGCCGGCCTGGTCATTCGCGACCTTCCACGGTTCCACTCCAGCTGGCGCGCGCAGAGGAGCCTTCCGGAGTTCCTCACCGCCCACAACGTCGTTGCAATCGCGGACATCGACACGCGCAGGCTCACGCGCATCCTGCGCGAGCGCGGGGCGCAGAACGGCTGCGTGATGGCAGGCGAAGTGGACATCGATGCCGCCCTGTCGAAGGCAAGAGCGTTTCCGGGCCTCGCCGGGATGGATCTCGCCAAGGTGGTCACCACTGACAGGCCTTACGAGTGGACCGAGGGCCGCTGGACGCTTGGCAAGGGGTTCGAGCGGAAGTCGGGCGGCAGATTCCACGTGGTCGCGTACGACTACGGCATCAAGCGCAACATCCTTCGGCTGCTGGCCGAGCGCGGCGCGCGCGTGACCGTGGTGCCGGCGCAGCTTCCCGCGAACGAGGTGCTGAAGATGAAGCCGGACGGCGTGTTCCTCTCGAACGGCCCCGGCGATCCCGAGCCCTGCGGCTACGCGATCGAGGCGATCGGGCAGGTCCTCGACGCCACCAAGGTCCCGGTGTTCGGCATCTGCCTCGGGCACCAGCTGATGGGGCTCGCCTCGGGCGCGCGGACCCTCAAGATGAAGTTCGGCCACCACGGCGCCAACCACCCGGTGAAGGACCTCGACACGGGGCAGGTCGTCATTACCAGCCAGAATCACGGGTTCGCCGTCGACGCCGCGACCATTCCGGACAACCTGAGAGTCACGCACGTTTCCCTCTTCGACGGCTCGGTCCAGGGGCTGGCGCGCACCGACCGGCCCGCGTTCTGCTTCCAGGGCCATCCCGAGGCGAGCCCGGGGCCGCACGACATCGGATACCTGTTCGACCGGTTTGCGACGCTGATGGAAGATGCCAAGAAGAACTGACATCGAGAGCATCCTGATCATCGGGGCCGGTCCGATCGTCATCGGGCAGGCTTGCGAGTTCGACTATTCCGGCGCGCAGGCCTGCAAGGCGCTCAGGGCGGACGGCTACCGCGTGGTGCTGGTGAACTCGAACCCGGCCACCATCATGACCGACCCCGAGATGGCGGATGCCACCTACATCGAGCCGGTCACCTGGCAGACGGTCGCGCGCATCATCGAAAAGGAGCGCCCCGACGCGCTCCTTCCGACGATGGGCGGGCAGACCGCGCTCAACTGCGCGCTCGATCTCGCGCGAAACGGCGTGCTCGAACGATTCGGCGTCGAGATGATCGGCGCCTCGCGCGAGGCGATCGACAAGGCCGAGGACCGCGAGAAGTTCAAGCTCGCGATGCAGCGCATCGGGCTCGCCTGCCCGCGCTCCTCGCTCGCTCACTCGATGGAAGAGGCGCTGCAGGTCCAGGCCGGGATCGGCTTCCCGGTGGTGATCCGGCCCTCGTTCACGCTCGGAGGCACCGGCGGCGGCATCGCGTACAACCGCGAGGAGTTCGTCGCGATCTGCGAGCGGGGGCTGGAGGCCTCGCCCACGCGCGAGCTCCTGATCGAGGAATCGGTGATCGGCTGGAAAGAATTCGAGATGGAGGTGGTGCGCGACCGCCACGACAACTGCATCGTCGTGTGCTCGATCGAGAATCTCGATCCCATGGGCGTGCATACCGGCGATTCGATCACGGTGGCGCCGGCCCAGACGCTCACCGACAAGGAGTACCAGCTCCTGCGCGACGCCTCGATCGCGGTGCTGCGCGAGATCGGCGTCGACACCGGCGGCTCGAACGTGCAGTTCGCGATCAATCCGGGCGACGGGCGAATGCTCGTGATCGAGATGAACCCGCGCGTGTCGCGCTCCTCGGCCCTCGCCTCCAAGGCGACGGGATTCCCGATCGCGAAGGTCGCCGCGAAGCTCGCGGTTGGCTACACGCTCGACGAAATCGCCAACGAGGTGACGGGCGGTGCGACGCCCGCGTCGTTCGAGCCGACCATCGATTACGTGGTCACCAAGGTGCCGCGTTTCGCGTTCGAGAAGTTCCCGCAGGCGGTGGATCGCCTGACCACCCAGATGAAGTCGGTCGGCGAGGTGATGGCGATCGGGCGCACGTTTCAGGAGTCGTTCCAGAAGGCGCTGCGCGGGCTGGAAGTCGGCGTCGACGGCATGAACCAGAAGACCACCGACCGCGAGACGATCGAGAAGGAGCTCGGCGAGCCCGGACCCGAGCGCATCTGGTACGTCGGCGACGCCTTCGAGAACGGGTTCACGCTCGAGGAGGTACACCGGCTCACGCGCATCGATCCCTGGTTCCTCGCGCAGGTCAAGGAGATCGTCGACATCGAGATGGAGCTCGACGACCAGCGCCTCGAAGATGTGGGCAAGGAGAAATTGCTGGAGTTGAAAAGAAAAGGCTTTTCCGACCGGAGACTCGCCTATCTTTTCAACACGGACGAGCGAAGCGTCAGGGAGAAAAGACATTCCCTCGGCATCCGCCCGGTGTACAAGCGGGTCGACACCTGCGCCGCGGAGTTCGCCACCCGCACGGCGTACCTCTACTCGACCTACGAGGAGGAATGCGAGGCCGAGCCCACCGGCCGCAGGAAGGTCATGGTGCTTGGCGGCGGGCCGAACCGGATAGGCCAGGGCATCGAGTTCGACTACTGCTGCGTGCACGCGGCGCTCGCGCTCCGGGAGGACGGCTTCGAGACCATCATGGTCAACTGCAACCCCGAGACGGTCTCTACCGATTACGACACGAGCGATCGGCTCTATTTCGAGCCGCTGACGCTGGAGGACGTGCTCGAGATCGTGGCCAGGGAGCGCCCCTTCGGCGTGATCGTCCAGTACGGCGGGCAGACGCCGCTCAAGCTCGCGCGCGATCTCGCCGCCGCCGGCGTGCCGATCATCGGCACGAGCGCCGACATGATCGACGTGGCCGAAGACCGCGAGCGCTTCCAGAAGCTGCTCGAGCGGCTGAAGCTGCGCCAGCCCCCGAACCGCACCGCGCGCTCGGCAACCGAGGCGGCCGCGCTCGCCGAGGAGATCGGCTACCCGGTGGTGGTGCGGCCGAGCTACGTCCTCGGGGGGCGCGCCATGGAGATCGTGC
The DNA here is from genome assembly GCA_037443705.1 of Betaproteobacteria bacterium. Classification (GTDB taxonomy): domain Bacteria; phylum Pseudomonadota; class Gammaproteobacteria; order Burkholderiales; family SG8-39; genus 2-02-FULL-66-14. The sequence goes on from JBBINV010000020.1 coordinate 38,234, forward strand.
ACCAGAAGTCCGATCTCGAACGCTACATGAAGGAAGCGGTCAAGGTCTCGAACGAGTCGCCCGTGCTTCTCGACCGGTACCTGTCGGATGCGATCGAGGTCGACGTCGATGCGGTGTCCGACGGCGAGCACGTGCTCGTGGCCGGGATCATGGAGCACATCGAGCAGGCGGGCGTGCATTCCGGCGACTCGGCCTGCTGCCTGCCGCCGTACTCGCTCGCGAGCCATCTCGAGCGCGAGCTCCACCGCCAGACGGTGCTGATGGCGAGGGCGCTCGGGGTGGTCGGGCTGATGAACGTGCAGTACGCAATCCAGCGCGGCACGGTGTACGTGCTCGAGGTGAACCCGCGCGCCTCGCGCACGGTGCCGTTCGTGTCCAAGGCGACCGGCGTGCCCTGGGCCAAGATCGCGGCGCGCTGCATGGCCGGAAAGCCGCTCGCGGCGCAGGGGATCGGCCGAGAGCCCGTGCCGCCCTATTTCTCGGTCAAGGAATCGGTGTTCCCGTTCGTCAAGTTCCCGGGAGTCGACACGATCCTCGGGCCGGAGATGAAGTCGACCGGGGAGGTGATGGGCGTGGGCGAGTCCTTCGGCGAAGCCTTCGTCAAGTCGCAGGTCGCCGCGGGCGTGAAGCTTCCGAAGAGCGGACGCGCCTTCATCAGCGTGCGCGACGGCGACAAGCTCGTCGCGGTGCAGATCGCGCGCGACCTGGTCCAGCTCGGCTTCAGCGTCGTGGCGACTCGCGGCACAGCGCGCGTGATCGAGGCGCACGGCGTGGAGGTGGCCGCGGTGAACAAGGTGGCGGAAGGGCGCCCGCACGTCGTCGACATGATCAAGAACGGGGAGATCAGCTTCATCGTCAATACCGTCGAGGATACCCGGACCGCGATAGCGGACTCGCGCTCGATCCGCACCACCGCGCTCGCGGCGCGGGTGACCTACTACACCACCATATCGGGCGCGCGCGCGGCCTGCACCGGCATGAAGGCGCTGGCGAAGCTCGAGCCGTACCGGTTGCAGGAATTGCACGCCCGCTTGCATTAGGATTGACCGATGGCGAAGACCCCGATGACCCTGCGCGGCGCCGAGCTCATGCGCGCCGAGCTGCAGCGCCTCAAGACCGTGGAGCGGCCGGCGATCAGCGCCGCGATCGCGGAAGCGCGCTCGCACGGTGACCTCTCCGAGAACGCCGAGTACGAGGCGGCGCGCGAACGTCAGGGCTTCATCGAGGGCCGCATCTCGGAGATCGAGGCCAAGCTCGCGAACGCGCAGGTCATCGATCCGAAGCTGCTCGACGCCGACGGGCGGTGCGTCTTTGGAGCCACGGTCGATCTGGAGGACGAGGCTGACGGCGCGGGCGTCACCTTCCAGATCGTCGGCGACGACGAGGCGAGCATCAAGGACGGGCGCCTCTCGATCAGCTCGCCGATCGCGCGCGCGCTGATCGGCAAGTACGCCGGCGACGCGGTCGAGGTCCAGACCCCGGGCGGGGTCAAGCGCTACGAGATCCTCGACGTGCGGTACGAGTAGAATTGGCCTACTGCGGCCGGGGTTGACATGGATCAAGCCCGCGCCGGCACCGACGTAGGAGCATAGGCGCCCATGAACCCCAGACTCCTTCCAATGATCCTGGCAGGGCTCGCATTGCCCGGCGCGGCGCTCGCGCAATCGAGCGTCACCCTCGGCGGCTACCTCAAGGGAAGCGTCGAGCATCTGAGGCTCTCGCAGACGGCGAAGTCGCCGGCGAGCGAGTGGCGCGTAACCGACGACTCCTCACGGATCATCTTCGCGGTGGCCGAGGACCTGGGCGGGGGGCTGCAGGCGGTGGGCCAGGTCGACATGCGATTCACCGTGGACTCGGGCGCGCTCAGCGCGGCGGGCAACAATTTCGTGGGCCTTCGGAGCAAGAGCTGGGGAGCGCTGACGATCGGTCGTCACGATCTGCACTACGACCGCAACGTGTCCGAGATCTCGTCCAAGGCGGGCTCGTACAAGGCGACGAACATCTCGCTCCTCGCGTACGCGGGGGGCGGCGGCACCGCGATCACGGGCGCCACGCGCACGGCCAACGACGTGAAATGGGACTCGCCGAACTGGGGCGGGTTCACCGTCACCGCGGCGATTTCCTCCAACGCGCCGGGTGCCGAGGCCGACATCGGCAGCGGCACGCGCAAGGGCAGGGCCTGGAACCTGAATCCCGCGTATGCCGCGTCCAACTGGCAGGTCGGCTACAGTCACTGGGACCAGAAGGCAGACGTCGCCGCGGCGGGCTCGGACCAGCGCGCGGACCGGCTCTACGGCTACTACGTGTGGGGCGGGCTCAAGGTGGGCCTTGCCTGGGACAAATCAAAGATCAGGAACGGTCTCACGGGCGCCGAGTCGAGCAACCGCACGGCCTGGTCGATCCCGGTGCGCTACGCGACCGGGAGCCACAATTTCTACGCCGACTACTCGAGGGCGCGCGACGACAGGGCGATCGCGGGCGCCGACGGCGCGAAGATGTGGGCTTTCGCGTATGCCTACGACCTGTCGAAGCGAACGTCGGTAGGCGCGACCTACGCGCGCATCCGCAACGACGCCGGTGCGGCGTACAACCTCTACAACTCGGCGGGCGCGCAGGGCAGCCCCTCGGGCGCCGTCGCCGCGGGCGAGGATCCGCGCCTGATCGCGGTCACGATCAAGCACGCGTTCTAGGGCGCTTGGCCCGCACGAAATCGAGCCGCCGCTGGCTCGAGCGCCACGTCGGCGACCCGTACGTCAGGAAGGCGCGGGCGCTCGGATTTCGCTCGCGCGCGGCGTTCAAACTGCAGGAGATCGACCGCAGGGAGCGGCTGCTCCGCCCCGGCATGCGCGTGGCGGATCTCGGCGCGGCGCCGGGCGGATGGGCGCAGGTGGCGGCGCGCAAGGTTGCGCCCGGCGGTGCCGTGGTCGCGATCGACCTGCTCGAGATGGAGCCGATCCCTGGCGTAGCGTTCGTTCAGGGCGATTTCCGGAAAGCGGAGTCGCGGGTCCGGCTCGCGGCCCATCTGGGGGGCAAGGCCGATCTGGTGCTATCGGACCTCTCGCCCAACATCTCCGGCATCGCCGCCACCGACCAGGCGCGAGCCGCCGAACTGGTTCGGCTCGCGCTCGAATTCTGCAGCGAGCATCTGAGGCCGGAGGGCCGGCTGCTCGCAAAGGCGTTCCAGGGAAGCGAATTCCGGCCGGTGCTCGAGGCCCTCAAGGCGCGGTTCCGCGAAGTCAAAGTGATCAAGCCGGCGGCCTCGCGGGACGAGTCGCGCGAGACCTACCTGCTCGCCACCGGCCTGAAGCCGGGATGAGTTGAATCGGAGCCGTGCGACCCCATCTCAAGTTCGGGCGCTTCGGTGACGACGATCCCTTTTGTGCCCTGCGAAATCCGCGTAAGATGATCAGTCGGCGGGCGATTCCCGCGCAAGGAGCAAGTGCTTGAATAACATGCTGAAGAACCTGGTCATCTGGCTCGTCATCGGGCTGGTGCTGATGACCGTGTTCAACCAGTTCAACACCCGCCAGCAGGCCCAGGCGCCGATGGAGTACTCCCAGTTCATCGAGGAGGTGAAGCAGGGCCGCATCGCCAAGGTGGTGATCGAGGGCCGGCAGCTGAAGGCCACGACCAACGACGGCAAGCGCGTCACGAGCTACTCGCCGGGCGACATCTGGCTGGTGTCCGACCTCCTGAAATACGGCGTGAAGATCGAGGCCAAGCCGGAGGAGGAGCCCTCGCTCCTCATGAACATCTTCGTTTCCTGGTTTCCGATGCTGCTCCTGATCGGCGTGTGGATCTTCTTCATGCGGCAGATGCAGGGCGGCGGCCGGGGCGGGGCGTTCTCGTTCGGGAAATCGCGCGCCCGGATGCTGGACGAGTCCACCAATACCGTGACCTTCGCCGACGTCGCCGGCTGCGAGGAGGCGAAAGAGGAGGTGTCGGAGCTGGTCGATTTCCTGCGCGATCCCTCCAAGTTCCAGAAGCTCGGCGGGCGCATTCCGCGCGGGGTGCTGATGGTCGGGAATCCGGGCACGGGGAAGACGCTTCTCGCGCGCGCCATCGCGGGCGAGGCGAAGGTGCCGTTCTTCTCGATCTCGGGCTCGGACTTCGTGGAGATGTTCGTGGGCGTGGGCGCGGCGCGCGTGCGCGACATGTTTGAGCAGGCGAAAAAGCACGCGCCGTGCATCGTGTTCATCGACGAGATCGACGCGGTCGGGCGCCAGCGCGGCGCGGGCCTGGGCGGCGGCAACGACGAGCGCGAGCAGACGCTCAACCAGCTCCTCGTGGAGATGGACGGGTTCGAGTCCCAGGTCGGCGTGATCGTGATCGCCGCGACCAACCGGCCCGACGTGCTCGACCCGGCGCTGCTTCGGCCAGGCCGGTTCGATCGGCAGGTCGTCGTTCCGCTCCCCGATATCAGAGGCAGAGAGGAAATTCTGAAGGTACATATGCGCAAGGTCCCGCTCGCGCCCGACGTCAAGGCGGACATCATCGCGCGAGGCACACCCGGCTTTTCGGGCGCCGACCTCGCCAACCTCGTCAACGAGGCAGCGCTCTTCGCGGCACGCGCGAACAAGCGGCTCGTGGACATGGACGACTTCGAGCGCGCCAAGGACAAGATCATCATGGGCGCGGAACGCCGTTCGATGGTGATGCCGGAGGAGGAGCGCCGCAACACCGCGTACCACGAGTCCGGGCACGCGGTGGTGGCAAAGCTCCTGCCGAAGACCGACCCGGTGCACAAGGTGACGATCATTCCGCGCGGGCGCGCGCTCGGCGTCACGATGCAGCTGCCCGAGCACGATCGATACAGCCAGGACCGCGAGCGGCTGCTCAACACGATCGCGGTGCTCTTCGGCGGCCGCATCGCCGAGGAGATCTTCATGAGCCAGATGACCACCGGCGCGGCGAACGACTTCGAGCGCGCCACCGAGCTCGCGCGCCGCATGGTCACGCACTGGGGCATGTCCGACGTGCTCGGCCCGATGGTCTACGGCGAGAACGAGGGCGAGGTTTTCCTCGGCCGCTCGATCACGACGCACAAGAACGTTTCCGAGACCACACTGCAGAAAGTCGACGCCGAGATCCGGCGCATCATCGATGAGCAGTACGCGCTCGCGAGAAAGCTGATCGAGGACAATCGCGACAAGGTCGAGGCGATGGCGCGGGCGCTGCTCGAGTTCGAGACGCTGGACGCCGAGCAGATCGGCGACATCATGGCGGGCAAGGCGCCTCGCCCGCCCAAGCCCGCGGGCGCGCCGGGCGCCGCGGGCGGCTCCTCGGGCGACAAGCCGCAATCGGGCGCCCCGGCGCCGGCGATTTCCTAGGAGTCCGCAGGTACCGCCGTGCGCCTGCGATGCGGCAGGTTTTCGCTGTCGCTATCGCGTCCGCTCGTGATGGGCGTGCTCAACGTCACGCCCGACTCGTTCTCCGACGGCGGACGGTTCCTTCCCCGCGACGCGGCGCAAGCGCGCGCGCGGCAGATGGTCGAGGAGGGGGCCGATATCGTCGACGTCGGAGGCGAATCCACACGGCCGGGCGCGCAGGAGGTGTCCGAGGACGAAGAACTGTCGCGGATTCTCCCTGTACTGGAGGGCCTCGAGGGCATCGATCGGCCCATATCCGTCGACACCCGCCGCCCGCGCGTGATGCGCGAGGCGCTCGCGGCGGGCGCGTCGATGATCAACGACGTGCAGGCGCTCCGGGCGCCGGGCGCGCTCGAGGCCGTAGCGGCGAGTGACTGCGCCGTGTGCCTCATGCACATGAAGGGCGAGCCTCGCACGATGCAGGAAGCGCCTCGCTACGAGGACGTCGTGGAGGAAGTGAAGGGTTTTCTTTCGGATCGGGTTTCTCGTGCGACGGACGCGGGACTTGCACACGACCGGATCGTCATCGATCCCGGCTTCGGATTCGGCAAGACGCCTGCCCACAACCTGGAGCTCCTGCGCAGGCTGGGGGAATTCGGGAGCTTCGGCGTGCCGGTCCTCGCGGGGCTGTCGCGCAAGTCGACGCTCGGCGCGATCACCGGGCGCGCCGCGCCCGAGCGTCTCGCCGCGAGCCTCGCCGCGGCGTTGCTCGCGCTCCAGGGCGGCGCGACAATATTGAGGGTGCACGACGTGAAGGAGACGCGGGACGTGATCGCCGTGTGGGAGGCCTGGCGCGCATGACGCGGCGCTACTTCGGCACCGACGGCGTGCGGGGCACGATCGGGCAAAGCCCGATGACGCCGGACTTCGTCCTGCGCCTCGGCTATGCGGCGGGCAGGATCCTTTCCCGGGACAATCCTCATCCCGCGGTGCTGATCGGGAAAGACACGCGCATATCCGGTTACATGATCGAGGCCGCGCTCGAGGCCGGGTTCTCCGCCGCCGGCGTCGACGTGCTGCTGTGCGGGCCGCTGCCGACACCCGGCGTCGCCTACCTCACGCGCGCGCTGCGCCTGTCGGCCGGCGTGGTGATCAGCGCCTCGCACAATCCGTACGCGGACAACGGCATCAAATTCTTCTCGGGCGACGGCTTCAAGCTGCCCGACGCGATCGAGCAGGAGATCGAGCGCGCCCTCGAGGCTCCGATCGGCTGCAACGAATCGGCGCAGCTCGGCCGCGCGCGGCGCGTGGACGATGCGCAGGGGCGTTACGTGGAATTCTGCAAGTCCACCTTTCCGGGTGAACTCGACCTGAAGGGATTGCGGATCGTCGTGGACTGCGCGCACGGCGCCGCCTACAACGTGGCGCCCCACGTGTTCCACGAACTTGGCGCGGACGTCGCGCCGGTAGGGGTGGATCCCGACGGTTTCAACATCAACCGCACGGGAACCCTGGCGGACGAGGTGCGCGCGCTGAAGGCGGACCTCGGCATCGCGCTCGACGGCGACGGCGACCGCCTTTCGATGGCCGACGCCGCCGGCACGCTCTACGACGGCGACCAGCTGCTCTACGCGATCGTGCGGCATCGCGCCACGCACGAAAAAGTGGCCGGCGTGGCGGGCACGCTGATGACCAATCTCGCGTTCGAGAACGCGATGCGGCGGCTCGGCGTGCCGTTCGCGCGCGCCCGCGTGGGCGACCGCTACGTGCTGGAGCTCCTGCGGGAGCGGCGCTGGCAGCTGGGCGGAGAGAACTCGGGTCATATTATCTGTCTCGACAAGCACACCACCGGCGACGGCATCGTCTCCGCGCTCCAGGTGCTCAGCGCGATGCGCGAGAGCGGCCGCAGCCTCGCGGAGCTTACCTCGGACCTGGTGATGTATCCGCAGGTCCTCGTGAATGTGGATGTGCCGCGCGGCTTCCAGTGGGAAAAGCACCGCGGAATCCAGGAGGCCCAGACGGATGCCGAGCGCGCGCTCGACGGCCGCGGGAGGGTGCTGCTCCGCCCCTCGGGCACCGAGCCGGTGCTGCGCGTCATGGTCGAGGGTGAGCCGCGCGAGGCGATCGAGTCGGCCGCGAACGCGATCGCGGACGCGGTACGGCGCAGTGCCGGGCGCTGAATCGAAGCTGCGCGAGCGCGGGCTGGCGCTCTTGCGCACGATGGCGCGCATCCGCGCGTTCGAGAATGCCGCGGAGGAAGCCTCGAAAGGCGGCGTCGCGGCGTTCGGCGCGAGCCTGGCGGACGCGAAGGTGCGCGGCCCGCTGCACCTTTCAACGGGCCAGGAAGCGGTGGCCGCCGGAGTCTGCATCAATCTCACGAAAGACGATCTCCTCACTTCGACCCACCGCGGCCACGGTCATACCATCGCCAAGGGGGCGTCGATCGAGCGCATGATGTGCGAGCTCTTCGGCCGCGCCACCGGCTATAACGGCGGCAAGGGCGGCTCGATGCACATCGCCGACTTCTCGGTCGGGATGCTGGGCGCCAACGGCGTCGTGGCGGCCGGGATCCCCATCGCGGTCGGGGCAGCGCATGCGTTGCGGATCCGCGGCGAATCGTCGATCGTCGCGTGTTTTTTCGGCGACGGCGCGGTGAACCGCGGGCCGTTCCTCGAGGGGCTCAACTGGGCCGCGATCCACCGCCTGCGCGTTCTGTTCGTGTGCGAGGACAACCGCTGGTCGGCGACTACCGCCACCGGCGCGATGACGGCAGGCGCAGGTCCTCTGGCGAGAGCCAGGGCGGTCGGCGTCGATGGGCTGGAGGTCGACGGTAACGATGTGCTCGCCGTCGATAACGCTGCGGCAGAGTTGATTGCGCAGATTCGCGCGAGTGGCGGCCCACGCTTCCTGCACGCGGTGACCTACCGCGTGAAAGGGCACGTCTCGGTGGATCCCGCGACCTATCGGGACGGCGAGGAGGTCGACCGCGCGATCCTCGACGACCCGATCCCGGCCGCGGCGGAGAGGCTGAAGGCGCTGGGCGCGACGGCCGGAGAGCTGGAAAGAATTCGAATCGATGCGGAAAAGGAAGTTGCCGAGGCGGTGCGCGCGGCCTCGAACGCCCCCTGGCCGAACGCGGGCGCGGCGTACACGGACATCCAGGACACGGGGAGCGGCCGATGGCTCGGTTGAGCTATGCGCAGGCCGCCTGCGGCGCGGTGCGCGCGGCGATGGCGCGCGACCCCCGTGTGGTGGTGCTCGGCGAGGATGTCGGCCGCGGCGGCATTTTCGGGCAGTACAAGGGCCTGCAGCAGGAGTTCGGCGCCGCGCGCGTGATCGACACGCCGATCTCGGAGTCCGCCATCATGGGCGCGGCGGTCGGAATGGCGCTCGCAGGCCTGAAGCCCATCGTGGAGATGCGCGTAGTCGATTTCGCGCTCTGCGCGATGGACGAGATCGTCAACCAGGCTGCGAAAGCGCGCTACATGTTCGGCGGGCAGGGGCGCGTGCCGCTCGTAGCGCGCATGCCCGTGGGGCTCTGGAGCGGATCTGCGGCGCAGCACTCGCAGAGCCTCGAATCCTGGTTCGCGCACGTGCCCGGCCTGACCGTGGTGACGCCGGCGACGGCGCAGGACAATTACGCGTTGCTCTCGGCGGCGATCGCGAGCGGCGACCCCGTCGTCTACATGGAGCACAAGGAGCTCTGGGGCCTCGAAGGAGAGGTCGACGAGGAACCCGGGGAGCTCGGCAGCGCGAAGGTCCTGAAGCAAGGCACGGACCTTACGCTGGTTTCCTGGTCCCGCACGGTCCATGCGGCGCTCGAGGCGGCGAAAGAGGCTGCATGCTCGGTTGAGGTGATCGACCTGCGCACGGTGTGGCCCTGGGATCGCGAAACGGTTTTCGCTTCGGCGGCCAAGACCGGGCGGCTGCTCGTGGCGCACGAGGCGGTGCGCGTCGCCGGATTCGGCGCCGAGATCGCCGCCGAGGTTGCCGAGCGGCTCGGCGTTAGGGTAAAAAGGCTCGCCGGGCCTCGCATCCCGGTGGGCTACGCCAGGCCGCTGGAAGACGAGGCGCGCGTCTCGAACGAAACGATCCTGGAAGCGATCCTGAAATACGACTGAGGGGAGGCTGGAATGAACTTCAAATCGATCGTCATCGCATCGGCGCTCGCGCTGGCCGCGTCGCCGGTGATCGCGCAATCGAAGTACCAGGCGGAATACCGGCTCTCGACCGTGGTGGGAACCGCGTTCCCCTGGGGCAAGGCGGGCGAGCGCTGGGGCGAGCTGGTCCGCCAGCGCACCCAGGGGCGCATCAACATCAAGATGTATCCCGGCGCCTCCCTGGTCGCCGGCGACCAGACGCGCGAGTTCACCGCCATCCGCCAGGGCGTGATCGACCTCGCGATCGGCTCGACCATCAACTGGTCGCCGCAGATCAAGGAGCTCAACCTCTTCTCGCTGCCCTTCCTCATGCCCGACTACGCCGCGATCGACGCGCTCACGCAGGGCGAGGTGGGCAAGGACCTGTTCAGGCGCCTGGAGCGCGCCGGCGTCGTGCCGCTCGCCTGGGGCGAGAACGGCTTCCGCGAGGTGACCAACTCCAAGCGCGAGCTGCGCAAGCCCGAAGACTTCAAGGGGCTGAAGTTCCGCGTCGTCGGTTCGCCGCTCTTCCTCGACACGTTCACCGCGCTCGGCGCGAACCCGACGCAGATGAGCTGGGCCGACGCGCAGCCCGCTCTCGCCTCGGGCGCGGTCGACGGCCAGGAGAACCCGCTCACCATCTTCACCGCGGCCAAGCTCCACACCGTGGGACAGAAGAACGTGACCCTCTGGGGCTACGTCGCCGACCCCCTCATCTTCGTCGTGAACAAGGAGGTCTGGCAGAGCTGGTCGAAGGACGACCAGAAAGCGGTGCGGGAGTCGGCGATCGAGGCGGGCAAGTACTGCATCCAGCTCGCGCGCGAGGGCATGACGGGCGATGCGCCGGCCGTGCACAAGACGATCGAGGGCTTCGGCGTGAAGATCGTGAAGCTCTCGCCGCAGGAGCGCGCCGCGTTCCAGAAGGTCACGAAGCCCGTCTACGACAAGTGGGCGAAGAACATCGGGCCCGAGCTCGTGAAGAAGGCGGAAAGCGCAGTCGCCGCGCGCAGGAAGTAGCCGCGGGTTGAGGGAAACGGAGTATTCGCAGGGTCCGCCGCCGACCCTGCCGCCGCGGGCGCGCTTCCGCGCCGAGCGCTTCCTCGGCGCGGCCGCGATGGCGGCCATCTGCGTCATCACGCTCGGCAACGTGCTGGCGCGCTACTTCACCGACATCTCTTTCGCGTTCACCGAGGAGGTGTCGGTGTTCCTGCTCGTGTTCCTCACCTTCGTGGGCTCGGCGAAGGCGTTTCTCGACGGCAACCAGATCGCCATGGAGTACCTGCTCCTCAAGCTGCCCTGGCGCTGGCGGCGCCGCGGCTATCTCTTCAGCCTCGCGATGTGCGCGCTGATGCTCGGGTTGCTCGCCTGGTTCGGCGCGCGCATGGCGTGGGACGACTACGACATGGAGGTCACCTCGCCGGGCCTGGGCTGGCCGCAATGGATCTACACGGTTTGGCTGCCGGTGCTTTCGCTCGCGGTAATGGCACGGCTCGTTCAAGGATTCGTTTTTATCTTCAAGACGAAAACCCCGTGAGCTGGCTTCTGTTCGGCGTCCTGGCAGCGCTCATGTGCGCGGGCGTCCCGATCGCGGTCGCGCTCGGGCTCTCGGGCGCCGCCGTGATCGCCGCCGCGAAGATGGGCATCATGTCGGTGCCGGTCACCGTATACGCCGGCATCGCGAAATATCCCCTGATCGCGATACCCGTGTTCATCCTGGCAGGACTCATCTTCGAGCGCTCGGGCGTCGCGGCGAGCCTCGTGCGCCTTGCCGAGAGCCTGGTGGGCCAGCGCCGCGGTGGGCTCGCGGTCGCGGCGGTGCTCGTGTGCATGGTGCTCGGCGGCATCTCCGGCTCCGGGCCGGCCGATTCGGCGGCGGTCGGCGCGATCATGATCCCGGCGATGACGCGCGCAGGCTACCCGCGCGAGTTCACCGCGAGCCTCATCGCCGCGGGCGGCTCCACCGCGATCATCATCCCGCCCTCGGTCGCGTTCATCGTCTACTCGATCCTCGTGCCGCAGGCGAGCGTGCCGGCGCTGTTCGCGGCGGGGCTCGTCCCGGGAGTTCTCGCCGGCGGCTCGCTGATCCTCGCATCGATCTTCTTCTCGGTGCGCAACGATTTCGGGGTGCGCGACACCGAGGCGCGGCCGCCATTCTGGAGAAGCCTCAAGGAAGCGAGCTGGGCGCTGCTCGCGCCCGTGATCATCCTGGGCGGCATGCGATCGGGAATGTTCACGCCGACGGAAGCCGCGGTGGTGGCCGTGGCCTACGGGCTGCTGGTGGGCGCCTTTGCGTACCGCTCGCTCGGTTGGAAGGAGATCTGGAAGCTGTTCGAGGAGGCCGCGGAGATCTCCGCGGTGATTCTCCTCCTGGTTGGGCTGGCAGCGCTTTTCGGTTGGGCGGTGGACACGGTGGGCGTGTTCAACGAATTCGCCAAGTGGCTCACCGCCAAGGACACGGGCGAGACGGCCGTGCTTCTCGCGATCACCTTCATGCTGCTCGTCGCCGGCACCGCGCTCGACGCGGTCGCGACCTACTTCATCTTCCTGCCGTTCCTGCTCCCGGTGGCCGCCGCCTACGGCTGGGACCCGGTGTGGCTGGGCGTGATCGTGACGCTCAACGTAGCGATCGGCCAGTTCACGCCGCCGACCGCGGTCAACCTCATGATCACCGCGCGCCTTGCCGGGGTGACGATGGAATCGACGACGGTGTGGGTATTGTGGTTCGTAGGCGCGATGACCGCGGTTCTGCTTCTGATCACTTTCGTTCCCGAAATCGTGCTCTTCCTGCCGCGCTGGCTCGGCTACCTGTAAATCGCCTCGGCTCTGATCTGAATCAAGAGTGCTGCGCTGCAGAAGAGCAAGATTATCCAGCCACGTCCTGATCGGGAGCGGAATTGACCAAAATCAACCTCGGCTCTGAAAATGGGGGCAAAAGGGAAACAAGAACATGACTGAACGGTCGTCGGACCTCATCGGAGCCTTGGCGGCTGCCGCGCTCACATTTTCATTCGGGCTGGGCGCGGCGGCGCCCGCCGTCGCAGGCCTCGACAACGCGACGTGCCTGTCGTGCCACGACGGCAAGAAGAAGGAAAAGCTGGAGATCGCGAGCCCGGACGGGGAGAAGCGCGCGCTTGCCCCGGTCGCCCCCGAGAAGTATGCCAAAGGCGTGCACGCGAAGATGGAGTGCGTCGCGTGCCACCGGGACATCATCGACGATACCGCCCCGCACAAGAGAGTCGATGCGCCGAAGGCCGATTGCCAGCAGTGCCATAGGGGTCTCTGGGAGACGGCGGTCAGGGAGAAGAAGGAGAACGAGCGGCCGCGCCTCGGGATCGTGGTGAAGAACATGGAGGCGTATCTCAAGACCGTCCATGCGCAGCCCGACAAGGACATTCCCGACAAGCCCAAGGCGAAGTGCGACAACTGCCACAGCTCGCACTATTTCGACGTGCCGCCCCAGGGAACCCCGGAGCGCAAGGGCGTGTGGCGGCTCACCACGGTGCCCGACATGTGCGGCGAGAAATGCCACAGCGATGCGCTCGACGACTACAAGGAATCGATCCACGGCGTGGTCGCGGTCGAGAAGCGCGACGAGAAGGGTGCCGTCTGCATCGACTGCCACACCGCGCACTCGATCGTGGGGACCTCGTCCGCCCCGTTCAAGTTCGTGATCACCGAGCAGTGCGGGACCTGCCACAAGGAGAACTTCGGCAGCTACGCCGACAGCTACCATGGCAAGGTAAACCGCCTGGGCTACGGCCACACCGCCACCTGCTTCGATTGCCACGGCGCGCACGGCATCCAGAAGGTGAGCGACAAAGCCTCCAAGGTGCATCCGGATAACAAGCTCGGCACCTGCCAGCAGTGCCACAACGTGAAAAAAGGCCGCAAGGAGGCGACCGCCGGGTTCGTGAGCTTCGCGCCGCACGCGAACGCGAACGACTTCAAGCGCTATCCGCAGATGTGGGTGTCGGCGCGCTTCATGTGGCTGCTGCTCGCCGGCGTGTTCCTGTTCTTCTGGGTGCACTCGGCGCTCTGGTTCTGGCGCGAGTACCAGGAGCGCAACGCGCGCCTCGCGCGGCCGCGCGTCCAGACCGAGGAGCTGCCCAACGCAGAGGGTAAGCAGGTACGGCGCTTCGGCCCGCTGTGGCGTCTCGCGCACCTCGTGTTCGCCTTGAGCGTGATGACGCTGGTGCTCACCGGCATGGCGGTGCACTATGCCGAGACCGGCTGGGCGCCGGTGGTGATGAAAGCGTTCGGCGGCCCGGCCGTCACGGCGATCGTTCACCGCGTGAGCGCGGCGATCATGCTCGGGATCTTCTTCGTGCACCTGCTCTACATGGCGGTGCACCTGTGGCGCATCCGCAAGACGTTCCGCTGGCTCGGGCCCGATTCGCTCGTGCCCTGGATCCAGGACATCAAGGACATCTTCGGCATGTTCAAGTGGTTCCTCGGCAAGGGCGAGAAGCCGCTGTTCGACCGGTGGACGTACTGGGAGAAATTCGACTACTGGGCGGTGTTCTGGGGCATGGCGATCATCGGCGGCAGCGGCCTGATGCTCGCGCTTCCCACCGAGGTCGCTTCGGTGCTGCCGGGCTGGGCGCTCAACATCGCGGCGCTGGTGCACGGCGAGGAAGCGTTCCTCGCGGCGGTGTTCCTCTTTACGGTGCACTTCTTCAACAACCACTTCCGCGCCGAGAAGCTGCCGCCGCCCGACGTCGTCATGTTCACGGGCTCGCAATCGCTGGACGAATTCCGCCGCGAGCACCCGCTTCAGTACCGGCGGCTCCTGGAGCGCGGCGAGCTGAAGAATTACCTCGTCGATGCGCCCTCGCGGCCGATGACGCTCGGCTCCAAGACGCTCGGGTTGGTGCTCATCGCGATCGGATTGACATTGCTGGTCATCGTGACCATAGGGTTCTTCCATTGATTCTGCGAAGGAGAGAAGTCATGAATCGTTCCGCGATCCTGAACATCCTCGCCGGCAGCGCGCTCGCGTGCTCCGCGGCCGCGTTCTCCGCTCCCGCCGCTGCGCAGGCAGTCGACGAGGCCGCGGCGAAAGCGCTCTTCAAGCGCAACGACTGCGCCAAGTGCCACCACGCCACGAAGGACAAGAAAGGTCCGTCGCTCGCGAAGGTCGTGAAGGAGTTGAAGAGCAAGAAGGACTGGGAGCAGCGCATCATCAAGAACGTGACCACCGGCCCGAAGGTCAAGCTCCTCGACGACAAGAAGGAAGAGGAGCACAAGATCATCGACACCAAGGACGAGAAGCAGCTCAAGAACCTCGCCGCCTGGCTGATGCAGCAGGGCGGGAAGTAGCGCGCCCGAATCGGGGCCGCTTGATCTGGGTCAACCGGCTCCGTTCCGCGTGGTGCATTGTCGCGGGAGTGAAAATTTCCGGTTAACCGCGTAAACGGGGAGAAAGTCATGAAACGCAGCGCCTTGTTCCTTTGCCTCGCCGCGATCGGATTCGCCGGCACCTCGTACGCCGCCGATCCGGCCACGATCAACTGGTCGAAGATCAAGCCAACCGTCGTGCCGCTGTTCTATCCGGGACAGTCCTCCTACGAGTGGCTGCGCACGGACGCGCACAAGAACGCGGCCGCCGAGACGCGGCGCGGCGACGCGTGCACGTCGTGCCACGACGACGTGGAGGACCTGCGCAACGACGGCGACAAGATCGTGGCGGGCAATCCGCTCGAGCCGCGGCCCGTGAAGGGCAAGAACGGCAACATCGACCTCAAGGTCCAGGTCGCGTACGACAAGCAGAACGCCTACTTCCGCTTCCAGTGGAAGACGCTGAATCCGTACGGCGGCACGGAGCACCAGTACCTGCGCTTCGACGGCAAGGAGTGGAAGGTCTGGGGCTATCCGAAGCTCGACGTGCCCGTTCAGGAAGGCAAGCAGCCCGGCATTTATGAAGACCGCATGTCGATGATGATCGACGACGGAAAGGTGCCCGGGTTCGCCAAGCAGGGCTGCTGGCTCACCTGCCATGAAGGCGAGCGCGACATGCCGAAGCAGTTCACCAAGGAAGAGGTCGCCGCGAATCCGCTCCTCCAGGCGATCAAGAAGAACGACGTGCGCAAGTACCTGCCTGCCACGCGCACCGATCCCACCGACTGGAAGACGGGCAAGAGCGTGGACGACATCGCGAAGCTCAAGAGGGCAGGGCAGTTCGTCGATCTGATCCAGTGGCGCGCGCACCGCTCCAACCCGGTGGGCATGGCCGACGACGGCTACGTCCTCGAGTGGCGCCTGTCGGATGCGGGCAAGGACATGTTCAGCGGCAATTCGGATCCGAAGACGCACCAGCCGAAGTACATGTGGGACGAGAAGAAGGTCGGCTACAAGTCGA
>JBBINV010000021.1:0-52780 GCA_037443705.1 Betaproteobacteria bacterium
CGCTCGCGGCGGCGCTGCTCGCAGCGAACCTGGTCCTGCTGTATCTGCTCCTGCGCTAGGCTGCGGCATCGGGCCGCGATTCGCGGGCCAGCGCGCTTCAGTCCCCGGGATCGGGCCCGGTCTGGACGCCGCTCCGTGAGTTGTACTGGAAAATCAAAAGGATATCGAGGAAGAGCGCTGGCCCTTCGGCCGCGGCATCGCTTCGGTGCCCCAGCGGGCCGGGGGATAATCGGACGGCCTCGCGCGGCGCCACCCAAATTGACGTTTACGTAAACGTAAACTACGCTCCCCTCCCATGACCGACCTCTCCGAATCGAAGAGCCTCGTCTACAAGGCGAAACACAAGATCCGCTTCGTCACCGCGGCGAGCCTGTTCGACGGCCACGACGCCTCGATCAACATCATGCGCAGGATCGTCCAGGCCTCGGGCGCGGAGGTGATCCACCTCGGGCACAACCGCTCGGTCGAGGAGATCGTCACCGCGGCGCTGGAAGAAGACGTCCAGGGCGTCGCGGTCAGCTCCTACCAGGGCGGGCACCTCGAGTTCTTCAAGTACATGGTGGACCTGCTCGCCGCGCGCGGTGGCGGGCACGTCAAGGTGTTCGGCGGCGGGGGCGGCGTGATCGTCCCGGACGAGATCCGGGAGCTGCAGGACTACGGCGTCGCGCGCATCTATTCGCCCGAGGACGGGCAGAGAATGGGCCTGCAGGGCATGATCAACGACATGCTCGCGCGCTGCGACTTCGACCCCGCGCAGTACGCGCCGCGCGACCTCGAGGCGCTGGAAAAGGGCGACAAGCGGGCGCTGGCGCAGATCATTACGGCGCTGGAAGCAGGGGTTTTCGAGAACCGGAGGCTCCTCGTGGAAAGGGCCAAGGCCAACCCCGTCCCGGTCCTCGGCGTCACCGGCACCGGCGGCGCGGGCAAGAGCTCGCTCACGGACGAACTGGTGCGCCGGTTCCGGCTCGACCAGGGCGATTCGCTGCGGATCGCGGTGATCGCGGTCGATCCCTCGCGCCGCAAGACCGGCGGGGCGCTCCTCGGCGATCGCATCCGCATGAACTCGATCCACGGCGAGAAGGTGTTCATGCGGTCCCTGGCCACGCGCGGTTCCGGGGCCGAGGTCGCGGCGTGCCTGCCGGATGCGATCGCCGCGTGCCGCGCGGCGCGCTTCGACCTGATCGTGGTGGAGACCTCCGGCATCGGCCAGGGTGACGCCGCGATCGTGCCGCTGGTGGACGCGTCGATCTACGTCATGACGCCGGAATTCGGCGCCGCGAGCCAGCTCGAGAAGATCGACATGCTCGACTTCGCCGACTTCGTCGCGATCAACAAGTTCGACCGCAAGGGCGCGGAAGACGCGTTGCGCGACGTCCGCAAGCAGGTGCAGAGGAACCGCGCCGCCTTCGGCGAGCGTCCCGAGGAGATGCCCGTCTACGGCACGATCGCCTCGCGCTTCAACGACGACGGGGTGACCGCGCTCTATCAGGATGTGAAGGAGAAATTGAAGGCGAAAGGGCTCAAGGTCTCGCAGGGAAAGCTCCCGAAGCCCGAATCCCGCTGCTCCTCCAGCGTCCACGTCATCGTGCCGGCGAAGCGCGCGCGCTACCTCGCCGAGATCGCCGAGACCGTGCGCGGCTACCACGCGCACGCGCGCGAGCAGGCGCGCCTCGCTCGCGAGCGCGAGCATCTGCTCCAGGCGAAGAAAATGCTCAAGACCGCCGTTCCGGAAATCGAGGCCCATCTCGAGCAGAAAAACGCCGCGCTCGACGCGCGCTCGAAGAAGCTCCTCGAGATGTGGCCGCAGACCGTCAAGGCCTACTCGGGCGACGAGTACGTGGTGCGGATCCGGGACCGCGAGATCCGCACGCGGCTCACGAGCGTGTCGCTTTCCGGAACGCACGTGCCGAAGGTGGCGCTGCCGAAATTCGAGGACCCGGGCGAGATCCTGCGCTGGCAGCTGGAAGAGAACGTTCCGGGGTCGTTCCCCTTCACCGCGGGCGTGTTCGCGTTCAAGCGCGATAACGAGGACCCGACGCGCATGTTCGCGGGCGAAGGCGATCCGTTCCGCACCAACCGGCGCTTTCACCTTCTTTCCAGGGACATGCCGGCGAAGCGGCTGTCAACCGCATTCGACTCGGTGACCCTTTACGGCTTCGACCCCGACGAGCGACCGGACATCTACGGCAAGGTGGGCAATTCCGGCGTCTCGATCGCCACGCTCGAGGACATGAAGGTGCTCTACTCGGGGTTCGACCTGTGCGATCCGCAGACCTCGGTGTCGATGACCATCAACGGCCCGGCGCCCACGATCCTCGCGATGTTCTTCAACACCGCGATCGACCAGCAGCTCGACAAGTTCCGCGCCGACAACGGCCGCGAGCCGACCGAGGACGAGGCCGGGAAGATCCGCGAGTGGACGCTCGCCACGGTGCGCGGCACGGTCCAGGCCGACATCCTGAAGGAGGATCAGGGCCAGAACACCTGCATCTTCTCCACCGAGTTCTCGCTGAAGGTGATGGGCGATATCCAGGAGTTCTTCATCCACAACGGCGTGAAGAACTTCTACTCGGTCTCGATCTCGGGCTACCACATCGCGGAAGCCGGAGCGAACCCGATCAGCCAGCTCGCCTTCACGCTCGCGAACGGCTTCACCTTCGTCGAGGCCTATCTCGCGCGCGGCATGCACATCGACGATTTCGCGCCGAACCTCTCGTTCTTCTTCTCCTACGGCATGGATCCCGAGTACGCGGTGCTCGGGCGCGTCGCGCGGCGCATCTGGGCGGTGGCGATGAAGCATCGTTACGGCGCGAACGAGCGCAGCCAGAAGCTCAAGTTCCACTCCCAGACGAGCGGCCGGTCGCTCCACGCGCAGGAGATCGCGTTCAACGACATCCGCACCACGCTCCAGGCGCTGATCTCGACTTACGACAACACGAATTCTCTCCATACCAACGCCTACGACGAGGCGATCACCACGCCCACGGAGGAGTCGGTGCGCCGCGCGATGGCGATCCAGCTCATCATCAACAAGGAATGGGGGCTCGGAAAGAACGAAAACCCGAACCAGGGCAGCTTCGTGATCGAGCAGCTCACCGACCTCGTCGAGGAGGCCGTGCTCAGGGAGTTCGAGGCATTGAGCGCGCGCGGCGGCGTGCTGGGCGCGATGGAAACCGGCTACCAGCGCTCCAGGATCCAGGAAGAATCGATGGTCTACGAGCGCAGGAAGCACGACGGCTCGTACCCCATCGTCGGCGTCAACACTTTCCGCAACCCGCACGGCGACACGATCCCGGTGAAGCTCGAGCTGATCCGCTCGACCGAGGAGGAAAAGCGGTCCCAGCTCAGGCGCGTGAGGGAATTTCAGCAGCGCAACGCCGCCGCCGCCCCCCGGATGCTTCAGAGGCTCCAGCAGGCCGTCATCCGCGACGAGAACGTCTTCGCGGTGCTGATGGACGCGGTGCGCGTCTGCTCGCTCGGCCAGATCACCCACGCGCTCTTCGAGGTGGGCGGGCAGTACCGGCGGAGCATGTAACCCTGAAGCGGGCAGTTTCGGCGAAGCCTGTGGCGCGGCTTTGCCGTATTACTGCTTTACTGCATTTCAGCTAAGCTGCATGCATGAAGGCCACCGTCACCGTGATCGGGCGGGGCGTCGTCACGCTGCCGGCCAAGCTGCGGCGCGCCCTCGGGCTCAAGGCCGACGACCAGCTCATCGCCGAGACGACGCCGGAGGGCCTGCTGCTGCGCCTGGCGGTGACGCTCCCGGTGGAGATGTACACCGAGAAGCGCATTCGCGAGTTCGACCAGGCCGAGGCCGAGCTGGAGAAGGTCCTGCCGCGCAAGAGGAAGCGCGCCCGCTGAGAGGGCTTCCTGCGGATCTTCCGCGACGCGAACATGTATACGCCGAGCGCGTTCGCGAGTCGCTGTAGGTTCTTCTCCAGCTTCCCGGCTTGGTCCACGCGGCGACCTGCTGGACTAGCCCGGATTTTTCATGAGGTGAGGTCGGCGGATTCCGGATTCATGCGTTGAGTCAATTGCGTAGGTTGATTTCAACGCGGAGTCCGCCGATGCCAGATTGTACTGCGAAGCAAATCGAGTTTGAGCCATTCAAGCGCCGCCGTGTTGAGGCGAATTTCGGCGGCGGCGATGTTTCCAGCGACGGCGGGGTGCCTCGGGGGGCTTGCACGCCGATCGCCGCGGCACGCAACTTCGAGGAATTGCTCGTTGCGCGCCTGTGCGGGCGATTGCCTCGAGACGCTATCTTACCGGCGCCTGCGCGGGTGATTCTCGCGTCGGCGAGAAAGCAACGCAGGGGCTTGCGACGTCCGTGAGCGCGATCCTGATCGTGGACGATCACCCGCTTTACCGGGCGGGGGTGGCCGCGGCCCTGCGCAGCCTGCTCGGTCCGGTTCGGGTCGTGGAGGCGGGGTCGGCGGATGAGGCGCTCGCGCTGCTTGCTTCGGGCGAAGGCGTGACGCTCGCGCTGATCGACGCACGGCTGCCCGGAAAGGACGGATTTGCGACCGTGCGCGAGATTCGCGCGAGGCACCCCGCGATCGCAAGCCTCCTGATTTCGGGGGTGGAGGGACCGGAGGCCGCCGAGCGCGCCCGGCAGGCCGGCGCAAGGGGCTATTTCCCGAAGTCGCTCGGGGTGGCGGAGCTCGTCGAGGCCATTCGGCGCGTGGAATCAGGCGGCGAATCTTTCCCGGATCGCGCCCCTGCCGCCGCGCGCCCCACGGCGCAAGCAAGCGGCGTGCCCTTCAGCCTGCGGCAGCTCGAAGTGCTCGCCTACATCGGCAGGGGCTACAGCAACAAGCGCATCGCGCGCGCGCTCGGGATCGCCGAGCGCACGGTGAAGTGGCACGTGAGCGAAATCCTGGCCGGACCGGGGGTCGAGAACCGCACCCAGGCGCTGATCGAGGCGGCGCGCCGGGGCTTGATCGCCTCGTCCTGACGTGGCGGCGATCGCGAACCCTCGCGCGGACCCGGCGCTCGCGCACGAGCGCATCGAAGCGTTCTACCGCCAGGCGCCCTTCGCCACGCGCACCAACGCGCTTCTTGCGCTGCTCACGACGGTAGTGATGTGGGGCCGCGTTCCGCCCGGGCTGCTCCTCGGGTGGGTGGCGGCGGTCGCGCTCGCCCACGCGGTCCGTCTCGGCCTGTACCGGTTCTACTTCGCCGACCCGGCGCGCAGGGAGCGCCCGGGCCTCTGGGCATGGCGGTGCAGCCTGGCGATGCTTCTCACCGGGGTCGTGTGGGGCGCGGGCGGCGTCGCGATGTTCCTGCCCGAGCAGCCGCTCGTCCTGGCGTTCTGGCTGATCGCGCTGTGCGGAATCGCCGCGGGCGTGGTCACCGCGAACGCGTTTCATCTTCCGGCGACCTACGCCTACGTGCTGCCGCTCCTTGCGCCCATGATCGTGCGGCTTGCGCTGGAGCGGACCTGGGAGCGCGGCGCGATCGCCGCGGGCATGGCGCTCTTTCTCGGCTTTGCGCTGGTGCAGGGCCGCCACCAGGCGCGCCTGCTCGCCGATTCGATCGCGATGCGCCTGGAAAACCTCGACCTGCTGGAAAAGCTGCGCCAGGAAAAGGCGCAGGCCGACCAGGCGCGCGCCGCGGCCGAGGAGGCCGCGCGCGCCAAGGCGAGGTTTTTCGCCGCCGCGAGCCACGATCTGCGGCAGCCGCTGCACGCGCTCGGCCTTTTCGCCGCGGCGCTGCGCAGCGCCGAGTCCTCCCCCGAGAAGCGCGCGCTCGTCGATCGCGTGTTCGCGAGCATCGAAGCGCTCGAGACGCTCTTCAACGGCGTGCTGGACATCTCGCGCCTGGATGCGGGCGCGCGGCTGCGCATGGAGCACGTTCCGGTCGCGCGCGTGCTCGAAAGGATCGAGGCGCAGTTCGGGTCGACGCGCACCGCAAGGGCCTCGTGTTCCGCGTCGTGCCCGGCCAGGCGGTGGTGCACACCGACGCGGTCATGCTCGAGCGCCTGATCGGCAACCTGGTCGCGAACGCGATCCGCTATGCGGACGAAGGTGCCGTGATGCTCGCATGCCGTCGCGCGAGGGGCGCCGTGCGCATCCAGGTGCGCGACAGCGGCCGCGGCATCGCGCCCGAGGAGCACGATCGGATCTTCGAGGAGTACTACCAGATCGGCAACCCGGAGCGCGACCGCGCGAAGGGCCTCGGGCTGGGGCTCGCCACGGTCCGGCGAATGGCGGCGGCGCTCGGCGCCCGGGTGTCGGTGCGCTCCTTCCCCGGCAAAGGCTCCACCTTCGAGGTGAGCGTGCCCGCCGGCGACCCATCGAAGGTCGCGCCGGCCGCGGCCGCGGCGCAGGCCCCCGAGCACGGATCCCTGCGCGGTGCCCGCGTGCTCGTCATCGACGACGAGGCGCCGATCCGCGAGGGCATGTGCGCGCTGCTGCGCCAGTGGGGCTGCGAGTCGGTCGCGGTCGCCGGGGCACGCGAGGCGCAGGCCGCCCTCGCCGGGCGGCCGCCGGCCGTGATCGTCGCCGATCTCAGGCTGGGCGAAGGGGCCTCCGGGATCGACGCGATCGCCCATGTGCGCGGCCTCGCGGCGAGCGAAGTGCCGGCGATCCTGGTCACCGGAGATGCCTCGCCCGATCGGGCGCAGCGCGCCGCGCCCGGCGCGCTCGCCGTGCTCCTCAAGCCTGTCCAGCCCGCGCAGCTGCACGCCGCGCTCGCGCAGGCGATCGCCGCGAACTACTGACACCGTTTCGCGCCGTTCGCCGAGTCAGAACCGTTATACTGCCGCTGCCGCCGGAGGCGCCGATTTCCATGGGCGGCGCAAGGACCGAATCCGTGCCCGTCATCAAGAGCCAGCTCAACACTCGTTCCGACGAATATCGCGCCAACGCCGAGCGCATGCGTACGCTCGTGGCGGACCTGCGCGAGAAGGTCGAGCGCATCGCGCTCGGCGGCGACGAAACCTCGCGCGCGAAGCACGTGGCGCGAGGCAAGCTGCTGCCGCGCGAGCGCGTGAGAACGCTCCTCGATCCAGGCTCGCCGTTCCTCGAGATCGGCCAGCTCGCCGCCTGGGGCATGTACGGCGACCAGGCGCCGGGCGCCGGGGTCATCTGCGGCATCGGCCGCGTCTCGGGGCGCGAATGCGTGATCGTCGCCAACGATGCGACCGTCAAGGGCGGCACCTATTTCCCGATGACGGTGAAAAAGCACCTGCGCGCGCAGGAGATCGCCGCACAGAACCGGCTGCCCACGATCTATCTCGTCGACTCGGGCGGCGCGAACCTGCCCAACCAGGACGAGGTGTTCCCCGACCGCGAGCACTTCGGGCGCATCTTCTTCAACATCGCGAACCTTTCGGCCGCCGGCATCCCGCAGATCGCCTGCGTGATGGGCTCGTGCACCGCGGGCGGCGCCTACGTGCCGGCGATGTCCGACGAGGCGGTGATCGTGCGCAACCAGGGCACCATTTTTCTCGGCGGGCCGCCGCTCGTGAAGGCGGCAATCGGCGAAGTCGTGACCCCGGAGGAGCTCGGCGGGGCGGAGGTGCACACGCGCGTCTCGGGGGTGGCCGACCACTACGCGCTCAACGACGCGCATGCGCTCGCAATTGTTCGGCGCATTGTTCAGAACCTGAATTTGCGCAAACGAATCTCTCTCGAGGTCAGGGAACCCCGCGAGCCCCTGTATCCCGCCGAGGAGATCTACGGGGTGATCCCGCCCGATGTGGTGCGCAAGCCCTTCGACATGCGCGAGGTGATCGCGCGCATCGCGGACGGCTCGGAGCTCGACGAATTCAAGGCAAACTACGGCACCACGATCGTCACCGGCTTCGCGCACATCCACGGCTACCCGGTCGCGATCCTCGCCAACAACGGGATCCTGTTCTCCGAGTCGGCGCTCAAGGCCGCCCACTTCATCGAGCTTTCCGCGCAGCGCGGCATCCCCCTGGTCTTCCTCCAGAACATCACGGGCTACATGGTCGGCCGCAAGTACGAGGCGGGCGGCATCGCCAAGGACGGCGCGAAGATGGTGACCGCGGTCGCCACGGCGCGCGTGCCCAAGTTCACGCTGATCCTGGGCGGCTCGTTCGGCGCGGGCAACTACGGCATGTGCGGACGGGCGTATTCGCCGCGGTTCCTCTGGATGTGGCCGAACGCGCGCATCTCGGTGATGGGCGGCGAGCAGGCGGCGAGCGTGCTCTCGACGGTGAAGGGCGAGTTCCCCTCGAAGGCCGAGGAGGAGGCGTTCAAGCGCCCGATCCTCGAGCAGTACGAGCGCCAGGGCCATCCCTACTACGCGAGCGCGCGGCTCTGGGACGACGGCGTCATCGACCCGGCGGACACGCGCCGGCTGCTGGGCCTGGCGATCTCGGCCTCGCTCAACGCACCGATCGAGGAAACGAAGTTCGGCGTATTCAGAATGTAGGGAAAAGAATGTCCGAGCATCGAGCGCGCGTACAGTGGACGAGGAACGGGGAGTTCGCCTGCGCGACCTACTCGCGCTCCCACGAGATCGCGTTCGAGGACGGGATTCGCGTCCCCGGCACGGCCGCGCCCGGGAACATTCCGAAGACCGCCGCGCGTACACCGGGCATGGACCCCGAGCAGGCCTTCGTCGCCGCGCTCTCCTCCTGCCACATGCTCTGGTTCCTGCACCTCGCCTGCAACGCGGGGTTCGTCGTGGAACGATACCGCGATGAGGCAGTGGGTATCATGGCGAAAAACGCCGAGGGGCGTGTCGCGATCACGAAGGTCGCTTTGAAGCCTTCGGTCGCCTTTTCGGGCCGTCAACCGACTTGCGCCGAATTCGAAAAGCTTCACCACGAGGCGCACGAGAAGTGCTTCATCGCCAACTCGGTAAAGAGCGAGATCGCCCTCGCTCCGAGCATTGCCTGAGACGTGGAAACCATCCTTTTCGAAAAGCGCGGCGCAGTGGCCTGGGTGACGCTCAACCGCCCCGAGGTGAGGAACGCGTTCGACGACGCGTTGATCGCGAACCTGACTCTCGTTTTCGGGAAAGTCGAGTCTGACCCCGAAGTTCGTGCCCTGGTGCTCGCGGGCGCGGGCCCGGCGTTCTGCGCCGGCGCGGACCTCAACTGGATGAAGCGCATGGCGGGCTATTCGTACGAGCAGAACCTCGCGGACGCGCGCGCGCTCGCCGCGATGCTGAAGGCGCTCGACCGCATGCCCAAGCCGACGCTCGCGCGGGTGCACGGCCCGGCGTTCGCGGGCGGCACCGGGCTCGTCGCCGCCTGCGACATCGCCATCGGCACTCCGCGCGCCGAATTCGCCCTGACCGAGGCGAAGCTCGGGCTCTCGCCGGCCACCATCAGCCCATACGTGCTGCGCGCGATCGGGGCGCGCGCCGCGCGGCGCTACTTCCTCACCGCCGAGCGCTTCGACGCGGATGAGGCGCAGCGCCTCGGGCTCCTTTCGGCGGTGGTCGACCCGGACGTGCTGGACGCGACGATCGGAAGGCTGCTCGATCACCTGCTGCAGGGCGGGCCGATGGCGCTCGCCGCGATCAAGGATTTGGTGCGAACGGTCGCGATCGCGCCGGTCGACGACGCGCTGATCGAGGACACCGCGCGGCGGATCGCCGAGATCCGGGTGTCGGCCGAAGGCAGGGAAGGCATCGCCTCGTTCCTCGAGAAGCGAAGGAGCGCCTGGTGTTCGCCAAAATCCTGATCGCCAACCGCGGCGAGATCGCCTGCCGCGTGATCGCCACGGCGCGGCGCCTCGGCCTGCGCACCGTGGCAGTGTATTCGGATGCAGACCGCGACGCGCGGCACGTGCGGCTCGCCGACGAGGCGTGCCGCATCGGCCCGCCCGAGGCGCGCGCGAGCTACCTGAACATGGATGCGATCCTCGCCGCGGCACGCGAGTCGCGGGCCGAGGCGATCCATCCGGGCTACGGCTTTCTCTCGGAGAACGAGGCCTTCGCGCGCGCCTGTGCCGCGGCCGGCACGGTCTTCGTGGGACCCTCGCCCGAAGCGATCGCGGCGATGGGAGACAAGGCCGCGGCCAAGCGCCTGATGGAAAAGGCGGGCGTTCCGCTCGTCCCGGGTTATCACGGCGAGGAGCAGAATCCCTCGTTCCTCGCCGGGCAGGCCGCGCGCATCGGCTACCCGGTTCTCATCAAGGCGAGCGCCGGTGGCGGCGGCAAGGGCATGCGTATCGTGGCCGGGGAGAAGGATTTCGCTTCGGCGCTGGAGGGCGCGCGCCGCGAGGCGAAGTCCGCGTTCGGCGACGACCGGGTCCTGGTCGAGCGCTACCTGGAGCGGCCGCGGCACATCGAGATGCAGGTCTTCGGGGATGCGCACGGGAACGTCGTGCATCTATTCGAGCGCGACTGCTCGGTCCAGCGCCGCCACCAGAAGGTGATCGAAGAGGCGCCGGCGCCGGGCATGACCGAGGCGTGGCGCCGCGCGATGGGCGAGGCGGCGGTCGCCGCGGCGCGCGCGATCCGCTATGTCGGAGCGGGGACCGTCGAGTTCATCGTGGCCGGAGAGGGCGCGTTCTATTTCATGGAGATGAACACGCGCCTGCAGGTCGAGCACCCGGTCACCGAGATGATCACGGGGCTGGACCTGGTCGAGTGGCAGCTGCGCATCGCCGCGGGCGAGCCGCTGCCGAGGAAGCAGGCCGAGCTCGCGATCCGGGGACACGCGATCGAGGCTCGCGTCTACGCCGAAGACCCCGCGAAGGGGTTCCTGCCCGCCACGGGCCGGCTCGTTCACGTGCGCTTTCCGCGCGAATCGGCTCAACTGAGGGTCGATACCGGAATCGAGCCCGGCGCCGAGATTCAGCCCTGGTACGACCCCATGATCGCCAAGATCATCGCGCACGGCGCGGACCGGCGCGAGGCGCTCGCACGGCTCGCTGCTGCGCTGCGCGAGACCGAAGTCGCCGGCCCGGCGAACAATGTCGGGTTTCTCGCGCGCGTCGCATCGAGCGCCGCTTTTTCCCGCGGTGAAGTCGACACCGGGTTCATCGAGCGCCACAGTGACGAGCTGCTCGCGCCGGACGCCGGCGTGCCCTGCGAAGTGCTCGCCGCGGCCGCCTGCGCCGAGCTGGACGCCGAGGAACGTACCGCGCGCGACCGCGCGCGCGGCTCCGGCGACCCGTACTCGCCCTGGCACTGCGCGGACGGCTGGCGGCTCAACCAGGGCTCGCACCACGGCTTCGTCTTCACGCGCCGGGGCACGAAGCACGAGGTCGCGGTCGATTTCCTTTCCGGCGCCCTGCGATTGCGCGCGGGCGGGCGGGAGCACGCGCTCGAATTCGAGATCCTGCCCGGCGGCGAGCTTCTCGTGCGCCTCGATGGCCGTGCGAGCAAGGCGCGCGCGGTGCGCGACGGCGACGCCTGGATCGTGTTCGCGCAAGGCGGTTCCTTTCGCCTGGCGCTCGAGGACCCGCTGCACGGGCTCGACGTGGAAGCGGGCGGGGCGTCGCTTGCCGCACCCATGCCGGGGAAGGTGGTGCAGGTGCTCGCGCGCGCGGGCGCGCGCGTCGCCAAAGGGGATGCGCTCGTCGTGCTGGAGGCGATGAAGATGGAGCACACGATCCTCGCGCCGCGCGAGGGCACGGTGAAGGAAGTGCACTACCGGCCGGGCGACCGGGTCGCCGAAGGCGCGCCGCTCCTGGAGCTCGAGGAGGAATGAAGCCATGATGCTGCCGGGCAGGGTCCGCATCGTGGAGGTCGGGCCGCGCGACGGGTTGCAGAACGAGAAACGCGAAGTGCCGACCGGGGTGAAGCTCGAGCTGATCGAGCGGCTCGCCGAGGCGGGGCTCCCGGCGGTGGAGGCGACCGCGTTCGTCTCGCCGAAGTGGATCCCGCAGATGGCCGATCATGCCGAAGTGCTCGGGCGCATCCGCCGCCGGCCCGGCGTCGCCTACCCGGTGCTCACGCCGAACCTGAAGGGATTCGAGGCCGCGCGCGCCGCCGGCGCAACCGAGGTCGCGGTGTTCGGCGCCGCCTCGGAAGCCTTTTCGCGAAAGAACATCAACTGCTCCATCGCCGAATCGCTCGAGCGCTTTGTCCCCGTTCTCGAAGCGGCGAAGAAATCCGATATCCGCGTGCGCGGCTACGTTTCCTGCGTCGTGGGCTGTCCCTACGAGGGCGAGGTGAAGCCGGAGAAGGTCGCGGAGGTCGCGGGCGCACTCCACGACATGGGCTGCTACGAGATATCGCTCGGCGACACGATCGGGGTGGGCACGCCCGGCCGGACGCAGGCGATGATCGAGGCGTGCGCGAAGCGCGTGCCGCTCGAGCGCCTCGCCGGTCACTATCACGACACCTACGGCCAGGCACTCGCCAACATCTACGCCTCGATGGAGATCGGCGTGGCGACCTTCGACGCTTCCGTCGCGGGCCTCGGCGGCTGTCCCTACGCCGCCGGCGCCTCCGGCAACGTCGCTACCGAGGACGTCGTTTACCTGCTGAACGGCCTGGGGATCGAGACCGGGATCGATTTCGCGAAGCTCGTGGAGACCGGAACCTGGATCAGCGCCGCGCTCGGCCGGGAATACGGCTCCAAGGCGGGCAAGGCGTTCGCCTCGAAGGCTAAACGCTGATCTCTCCCTGCAACAAGGTCTGCGTCATGGACCCGGAGACGGGGCTTTGCCGCGGCTGCCATCGCACCCTGGAAGAAATCGCGCGCTGGGGCGGGATGACCGACGAGGCACGCGCACGCATCGTGTCGGAGCTGCCGGCGCGCCGCGCACGTTCTGAAGCAGCGCGTGCTCCACGAGATGCATCGCCACGTCGGCCAGGGTCTTGAGCTTGTCCGTGGAGAAGTGCTCAGGCGCGAGCATGCGGAACACGTTCGCGACGCCGATGATCACGCTCTGCCCCGGGACAGGTCACCGGCGCAGCGCTGGAAGCCATGGCCAGATTTCGCACGGTCATGGTATCGGCCTGCCGCTGTCGCGCCATTTCACCGCCTCGTGGAAGCCGCGCTCCTCGGCGAGCCGCTTGAACCACAGGCCCTCGGGCGAATGGCGCGCGATGCCGTCGAAGAGCGTCGCGATCATCTGCGTGTTCGCAAGCCCCATGTTCTCGTAGGCCTGGTTGATCATGAGCTTGTGCATCATGAGCTGGTTCTTCGGCACCCCCGCCATGCGCCGCGCGAGCGCATCGACCGTGCGGTTCAGATCCTTGGAAGGAACGGCCTGATACACGAGCCCCATTCGCTCGGCGGTCTTCCCGTCCACGGTGTCGCCGGTGAGGAGCATGCGCTTCGCTTTCTCGGCGCCGAGCCGGTACACCCACATCGCGGTGGTCGGGCAGCCCCAGACGCGCGCCGGCATGTAGCCGATGCGCGCGTCCTCGGCCATGATCACGATGTCGGCGCAAAGCGCGATGTCCGAGCCGCCCGCCACCGCGTGGCCGTGCACCTTGCAGATCACGGGCTTGCAGCTTCGCCAGATCGAGAAAAAGTCCTCGGTCCAGCGCCGCATCACCGCGTAGTCTCGCATCGGGTCCCACGGCATTTGCTGCGTGAGCGGCGTCTTCGCCTCGGCAAAATCCTTCAGATCGTAGCCGGCGCAGAACGACCGGCCGGCGCCCCCGAGCACGATCACGTGCACCCGGTCGTCCGCGTTCGCGGCTTCCACCGCGCGCCGGATCTCGCCCGGCATCTTCCGGTCGATGGCGTTGAGGCGCGCCGGGCGGTTGAGCGTGATGCGCGCGATGCGTCCCCTGACCGCATACTTGAGCGTCGTGTATCGCATGCGTCCTCCCTCCACGCGCTAGCATAGCAATCCATGCGCGACCTGACCTTTTACTTCGACTTCGTCTCTCCGTTTTCCTACATCGGCCTGCACCGCCTGCGCGAGCTTTCCGGTGTGCGGGTTGCGTACCGGCCGGTGCTGTTCGCGGGGCTGCTGAATCATTGGGGACAGAAAGGCCCGGCGGAGATCGCCGCGAAGCGGCGCTGGACCTACCGCTGGTGCCACTGGTGGGCGGGGAGCCTCGGCATTGCGTTCCGGTTTCCGGCCGAGCATCCGTTCAACCCGCTCCCGCATCTGCGCCTGTGCATCGCCGCCGGCAGCACACCCGAGGCGGTGCGCGCGATCTTCGATTCGATCTGGACGACGGGCGGGAGCGCGGCGGACCCGCGAATCCTGTCCGGGCTATACGATCGCCTGGGGGCCACGACCGAACAGGCGAACTCGAAAGACGTCAAAGATGCCCTTCGAGCCAACACCGAGAACGCCGCCGCGCGCGGCGTGTTCGGCGTGCCGACCTTCGAGGCCGACGGCGAGCTCTTCTGGGGCGCCGACTCGATCGGGTTTCTGAAGTCCTTTCTGGAATCGCCTTCCGTGCTCAGAAACCCGGAGATTCGGCGGCTGGACGGCCTTCCCGTCGCAGCCGCTAGGCGTACTTCCTGAGGTCTTCGATGACCTTGCCGTCGTTCGGCAAGCTCCCCGGCGCGACGAGCTCCACCTCGCCGCGCAGCTTGGTGACTTCGCGGATCGAGGCGACGATCGCCGGCGCCAGGCCCTCGGGCCGTTCCTTCGTCTCGCACTTGAGCGTCATGCGGTCGTTGCCGGTCTCGCCCTCGACCACCAGCCGCGCCTTCAGGATCTCGCCATGGCGGCGCACGATCTCGCTCACCTGCTTCGGCGTCACGAACATCGCGCGCACCTTCGTCGTCTGGTCGGCGCGCCCCATCCAGCCCCTGATGCGGACATTGGTCCGGCCGCAGGGGCTCGTGCCGGGCAGGATCGCGGAGAGATCGCCCGTGCCGAAGCGGATCAGCGGATAGTCACGGTTGAACGTGGTGATCACGACTTCGCCCACTTCGCCGGGCGGGACCGGGTCACCGGTACCGGGCCGCACGATCTCCAGGAGCAGCCCCTCGTCGAGAATCATGCCCTCGGTCACGGCGCCGTCCGGCATGAGGGATTCGTAGGCGAGAAGCCCCAGGTCCGCCGTGGCGTACATCTGCGTCACGGCAATGCCGCGCGCGCGCATCGCGGCGCGCA
Source organism: Betaproteobacteria bacterium (assembly GCA_037443705.1). Taxonomy (GTDB): domain Bacteria; phylum Pseudomonadota; class Gammaproteobacteria; order Burkholderiales; family SG8-39; genus 2-02-FULL-66-14. The sequence continues at coordinate 14,970 of JBBINV010000021.1, forward strand.
GCGCCGGCGGCAGATACTCGGCGCCGACCTGCGCCTTCTTCAGCGACGAGATGTCTGCCTTCAGCTCGTCGGCCTTCTCCACGATGAGCTTGAGGAACGAAGGCGTGCCGATGTAGGCGTTCGCCTTGAGATCCCGGATCGTCGCCACCTGCATCTCGGTCTGGCCCACGCCCGTCGGCACGACGGTACAGCCGATCGCGAGCGCGCCGCTCTCGGCCATCGAACCGGCCGGCGTGAAGTGATACGCGAAGGTGTTGAGCACGAGGTCGCCGGCGCGAAATCCGGCCGCAAAAAGGCCGCGCGCAGTGCGCCACCAGTCGGTGCCCAGCCCCTGCGGCTCGTAGAGCGGCCCGGGCGACGAGAACAGCTTCGCGAGCTTCGCGACCGGCGTGGCGTTCAGCCCCCCGAGCGGCGGCGCCGCCTTCTGCAGTTCGCCGAGATCGGATTTCCGGGTGACGGGAAGCCGCGCCAGCGCAGCCCGCGAATTGACCTTTTCAGGTTCAACATCCTTCAAAATCTGCGCCAATCCCGGCGCGTTGGCGATCGCGTGCGCGATTTGCCGGGGAAGCGCGGCCATCAGCGCCGCTTCGCGCTCCTCCGGCGTGCGGGTCTCGAGCGAATCAAAAAACTGCGCCGACCCCATTTTTCAGAGCCAGCGCTTCCGGCGGCGGTAGGACTTCACGTCGCGGAAGCTCTTGCGGCCGCCCGACGAGAAGCCGAGGTAGAACTCCTTCACGTCCTCGTTCTCGGCAAGGGACTTTCCTTCGCCGTCCATCACGACTCGGCCGTTCTCGAGGATGTAGCCGTAGTCCGCGTACTTGAGCGCGATGTTGGTGTTCTGCTCGGCGAGGAGGAAGCTCACCTTCTCCTTCTGGTTGAGATCCTTCACGATCTCGAAGATCTCCTCGACCAGCTGCGGCGCGAGCCCCATCGAGGGCTCATCCAGCAGGATCATCGTGGGCCGCGCCATGAGCGCGCGCCCGATCGCGGTCATCTGCTGCTCGCCGCCCGAGGTGTATCCCGACTGCGCCTTGCGGCGCTCCTTCAGCCGCGGGAAGTACGCGTAGACCTTCTCGAGATCGGCCTTGAGATCGGCCCCGCCGCGCGTGTAGGCGCCGGTGAGCAGGTTCTCCTCGACCGTCAGGTGCTGGAAGCAGTGCCTTCCCTCCATCACCTGGCAGATGCCGCGCCGGACCAGCTCGGAAGGGTTCAGCTGGTCGATCCGCTCGCCCCGGAACGTGATGTGACCCTTGGTCACGTCGCCGCGCTCGGCGCGAAGGAGATTCGAAATGGCCTTCAACATGGTGGTCTTGCCGGCGCCGTTCGCGCCAAGGAGCGCCACGATCTGCCCCTCGGTCACCTGAAGCGACACGCCCTTCAGCACGAGGATGACGTGGTCGTAGATGACTTCCACGTTGTTGACCGCGAGGTACGCCAGCGGCTGGCTTTCGGGCTTCAGTACGGCCGACATAGTCGTCTCGATGACAATTTCCCGGCTCCGGAAACTAAACGGCGGGCCTCGAGCCCGCCGCCTGTTCCCTGTTGACTCGGGGAAACTCGATCATTTCTCCTTGGAGCAGTCGCGCGGCGTGATCCCCTTTTCCTTCGCGTACTGCGCGGCGGAGGCCTCGATCATCGGGCGCACGATCGACTGGTCGGACGAGATCCAGTCGGTGATCACCTTCCACTGCTTGCCGTCCCACTGCTGGAACTTCACCTGGCCGCCACCCTCGTGGTCCATGCACGAGAGCTTGAGCGGCTGCATGAAGCCGGTGGCGCCGAGCTTCTTGAGGTAGCCGTCGTCCATCGACAGGTTCTCCAGCCCCCAGCGCACCTGCTCGCCGGTCATCGGCTGGCCCTTGCCGAAGCGCTCCTGGGCCTTCCTCACCGCTTCCACCGTCACGATCGCGAACACCACGCCGCGGTTGTAGTAGATGGAGCCGACGCGGCTCTTGTCCTCCATCTCGCCTTCGCCCTTGGCGTAGACGTACTTCTGGATGTCCTTGATCACCGGGTAGTTGGCGCCCGAGACGTTGAAGCCCGCCGCGATGTAGCCCTTGGCGGCGTCGCCCGCGGGAATCACGTCCTCCTCGGCGCCCGACCACCATACGCCGATGATCTTGTCGCGCGGGAAGCCTGCGCGCTGCGCGGCTTTCAGCGCCGTGGGGTTCATCACGCCCCAGCCGCGCAGGATCACCCAGTCGGGCTGGATCTGGCGGATCTGCAGCCACTGCGCCTGCTGCTCGTTGCCCGGGTGCGGCACCGCGATGTGCGTGACCTGGAAGCCGTACTTCTTGGCCTGGGCGTCCAGCACCGGGATGGTTTCCTTGCCGTAGGCCGAGTCGTGATACAGGTTCACGATTTTCTTGCCCTTCAGCTTGTCCATCCCGCCCGCCTTCTGGCCCATGAACTTGATCTTGGCGGTGTTCTGCGACCAGTAGGTGGTGATCATCGGGAACACGTACGGGAAAATGCGCCCGTCGGCCGCGTCGGTGCGGCCATAGCCGACCGAGACGATCGGGATCTTGTCCTGCGTGCCCTTCTCGATGAGCGAATAGGTGATCCCCGTCGAAAGCGGGTGGATCAGGGTGGCGCCGGTCGGGCCCTTTTTCTTCGAGCGCTCGTAGCATTCCACGCCGCGCGCGTTGTTGTATTCGGTTTCGCACTTCTCCCACGTGAACTTGACCCCGTTCACGCCGCCGTCGCGGTTGTTGATCAGCTTGAAGTAATCGAGCATGCCGCCCGAGATGCCCGATCCGCCCGGCGCGTACGGCCCGACCCAGTAGAAGTTGGCCGGGACGAACTGCTCCTTCGCCTGCGAGGCCGCGAGCCCCGCGTAGCCGAGGGCGGCGGCGGCCGTAAGAGCGAGAACAGGGTGCTTGCGTTTCATGATTTCCCTCCTCCTTTAAAGGGATCCCTTCGGGGAACCCGTGAATCTTAGTCCATCCCCCCTAGTGCGGGAAGGGCCAGAGCCTGAGCTTCTCCTTGCCGATCTGCCACAGGCGCGCCAGCCCGTGCGGCTCGACGATCAGGAAGAACACGATCAGCCCGCCGAAGATGATCAGCTCGATGTTCGACAGCCACGCGTGCGAGATCTCGACCTGGAAGAAGCTCGAGATCCCGCCGAATAGCACGTTAAGGAAGATCGGCAGCAGGGTGATGAAGGCGGCGCCGAGGAAAGAGCCAAGGATCGTCCCCACCCCGCCGATGATGATCATGAAGAGGATCCGGAACGAAAGATCCAGGTTGAACGCCTCGGGCTCCACCGTGCCAAGGTAGCAGAACGCGTAGAGCGCCCCCGCGACGCCGCAGTAGAACGAGCTGATCGCGAACGCGAGGAGCTTGGTCTTCATCATCGGGATGCCGATCACTTCTGCCGCCACGTCCATGTCGCGCACCGCCATGAACGCCCGGCCCGTCTCCGAGCGCATCAGGTTCTTGGCGGCGAGCGCCATCACCGAGACGATGGCGAGCGTGAGCAGGTACTTCTGCGCCGCGGTTTCGAACCGGTAGCCGAAGATCTCGATCGTGCCCGCGGTGATCACGCCCGAGGAGCTGTAGTTCGAGAACCAGCCGAAGCGCTGCAGCGCCCAGAGCACGAAGAACTGGCAGGCGAGCGTCGCGACCGCGAGGTAGAACCCCTTGATGCGCAGACTCGGCAACCCGAACACGATCCCCACCAGAGCGGCGCACAGCCCCGCGAGCGCGAACGACACCAGGATCGGCATGCCGGGAATGCGCAGCTCGAAGTTGTACGCCATGAACGCGCCCACCGCCATGAACGCCGCCGTGCCGAGCGACAGCTGCCCGGCGTAGCCAGTCAGGATGTTCAACCCCAGCGCGGCGAGCGAGAAGATCAGGAAGGGGGTGAGAATCGCGGCGAACCAGTACTGGTTGGCCACCAGCGGCACGCCCACGAAGGCGAAAGCGATGAACAGCAGCACGCCGATGCGGTCCTGGCGGATCGGGAAGATCTGCTGGTCTTCCGCGTAGGTGCTCTTGAACTGACCGGCCTCGCGATAAAGCACGTTACACCCGGTCGATGATTTTCTCGCCGAAGAGGCCTTGCGGCCGCACCAGCAGGAACAGGAGCGCCACCACGTAGGCGAACCAGGATTCGATGCCCTGCAGGTTCACCGCGCCGCCGAAGAACTGCGTGAGCGGCGCATTGAGATACTGCGGCAGGTACACCTCGGCGAGCTTCTCGCTCGCGCCCACGATGAGACCGCCCACGATCGCGCCCGGAATCGACTCGAAGCCGCCGAGAATGAGCACGGGCAGCGCCTTCAGCGCGATGAAGGTGAGCGCGTACTGCACGCCGTTCCTCGCGCCCCACATGAGGCCGGCGACCAGCGCGACGAATCCCGCCACTGCCCAGACGATCGCCCAGATGTTCTTGAGCGGGATTCCCACCGCGAGCGCCGCCTGGTGGTCGTCGGCGACCGCGCGCAGCGCGCGGCCGATCCGCGTGTACTGGAAGAACAGCGCGAGCGCCGCAACCAGGATTCCGGCGACGAGCGCGGCGAACACGTCGAACTGGCTGATGTTGATGTTGGCCGACTGCGAGAGCCATTCCATCGGCACGTCCTGGATGCCGAGCTCGAGGCCGTGCGGCTGCGAGCCCCACACGAGCTGCGACAGGCCCTCCAGCACGAACGTGAGCCCGATCGTCGCCATGAAGAGCGTGATCGGTGGCTGGTTGACGAGCGGCCGCAGCACGACCTTTTCGGTAGCGACGCCGAGCACCACCATCACGGCGAGCGTAATGACGAGCGCGAGCCAGAAGTTCACGCCGCGTTCCACCAGCGATACGAAGGTGAGCGCGGCGAAGAACACCATCGCTCCCTGCGCGAAATTGAACACGCCCGAAGCCTTGTAGATCAGGACGAACCCGATCGCGACCAGCGCGTACATCACGCCGGCGAGCAGCCCGCCGAGCAGCACCTCGATGAAGAACGAGAGCGCCATGTCAGTGCGCGACCCCCAGGTAGGCGTCGATCACCGCCTGGTTGGCGCGGACCTCGCCGGGGGTGCCGTCGCCGATCTTGCGGCCGTAGTCGAGCACCACGACCCGGTCGGAGATGTCCATCACCACGCCCATGTCGTGCTCGATCAGCACGATCGTGGTCCCGTAGTGGTCGTTCACGTCGAGGATGAAGCGGCACATGTCCTGCTTTTCCTCGAGGTTCATGCCCGCCATCGGCTCATCCAGCAGCAGCAGCCGGGGTTCCGCGGCGAGCGCACGCGCGAGCTCGACGCGCTTCTGAAGGCCGTAGGGAAGCCGCCCGACCGGGGTCTTGCGCACGTGCTGGATCTCGAGGAAATCGATCACCTCCTCGACCGCGCGCCGGTGCGCGAGCTCCTCGCGGCGCGCGCGCCCGAGCCATAGCGCCTGCTCGAGGAACGAGCAGCGCATCTTGAGGTTGCGGCCGGTCATCACGTTGTCGAGCACCGTCATGCCCTTGAACAGCGCGATGTTCTGGAAGGTGCGCGCGATGCCCATCGCCGCCGCCTCGTGCGAGTCCATGTCGTGGAACTCGCGCCAGTCCGTTCCGTCGCGCAGGCGGATCGTGCCTTCCTGCGGGTGGTAGACGCCGTTCAGCACGTTGAGCATCGACGATTTTCCGGCGCCGTTCGGGCCGATGATGGCGCGGATCTCGTGCTCGCGCACGTCGAACGAGACCTCGGTGAGCGCCTTCACCCCGCCGAAGGCGAGCGAGACGCCTTCCACCGACAGCACTGGCTCGCCGATGCGCTGGGCGCGCGTCGCGTGGTGCAGCCGCTCGGTGGTCATGTCGCTTTCTCTCATGGTGCGCCTATGCCGCCTTCCTCGCGGCCGCGGGCGCGAAGGTCTTCGCGTCGCGGATCTTGAGGTCGGCGGAGAACGTCCCGGTGCGGCCGTCCTCGTAGCGGACTTTCGCCTCGACGTGCACGCTCGACCGGCCGCCGTAGAGCGCATCGACGAGCGTCTGGTACTTCTGGCCGATGAACCCGCGCCGGACCTTGCGCGTGCGCGTGAGCTCCTCGTCGTCCGCGTCGAGCTCCTTGTGCAGGATCAGGAACCGGTGGATCTGGGAGTTGGCGATCTCGGGCTCCTCGGCGAGGTCGGCGTTCACCTTCTCGACGCACTCGCGCACGAGGTCGTACACCGCGTCCTGCGAGGCGAGATCCGTGTAGCCGGAATACGCGAGGTTGCGCTTCTCGGCCCAGTTGCCGACCGCCTCCATGTCGATGTTGATGAAGGCGCACACCCGGTCGCGGCCGTGGCCGAAAGCGACAGCCTCCTTCACGTAGGGGAAGAACTTGAGCTTGTTCTCGAGGTACTTGGGCGCGAAGAGCGTGCCGTCCGCGAGCTTGCCTACATCCTTCACCCGATCGATGATCTTGAGGTGCCCGTCGGCGTCCACGTAGCCGGCGTCACCGGTGTGGAACCAGCCCTGCGGGTCCTTGGCCTCGCTCGTCGCCTGCGGGTTCTTGTAGTACTCCTTGAACAGGCCCGGCGAGCGGATCAGGAGCTCGCGTTCGGGCGTGAAGCGCAGCTCCACGCCCTTCACCGCCGGCCCCACGGTGTCGGGCTTGACCTGGCCGTTCGGCTGGATGCACACGAACACGCTCGTCTCGGTGGAGCCATAGAGCTGTTTCAGGTTGATGCCTATCGAGCGGTAGAACTTGAACAGATCGGGCCCGATGGCCTCTCCCGCGGTGTAGGCCACGCGCACGCGGCTCATGCCGAGGACGTTGCGGAGCGGCCCGTACACCACGAGGTCGCCTACCCGGTAGAGCAGCCGGTCCCCAAGGGTGGTTGGCCGGCCGTCGAGGATCGCGCCGCCTACGCGGCGCGCCACGCCCATGAAGGTATGGTAGAGCCAGCGCTTGAGCGCCCCCGCGTCCTCCATCCGGATCGAGACCTGCGTGAGCAGCGCCTCCAGTACCCGCGGCGGCGCGAAATAGTAGGTCGGCCCGATCTCGCGCATGTCGGTCATCACCGTCTCGGCCGACTCGGGGCAGCAGATGCAGTAGCCCGTGGCGAAGGGCTGCGCATAGGAAAAGATGTTCTGGCCGATCCAGGCGGGCGGCAGGTAAGCGAGTACCACGTCGCGCTCGTTGAGGCCCTCCATCTGCGCCGCGACGGCCGCGCGGTCGATCAGCGCGTGATGCGTGAGAACCACGCCCTTGGGTACGCCGGTCGTACCCGAGGTAAAGAACATCGCCGCGGCGTCCTCTCCCGAGCCCTTCGCGATCTCGGTCTCGAGAAACGCGGCGTCGCGCCGGTGCGATTCGCGCCCGAGCTCGAGCAGCCTGTCGTAGGCGGCGATCTGCGGCTGCGTGTAGTTGCGCAGGCCGCGCGGATCGTCGTAATAGATGTGCTTCAGGCTCGGGCACTGCGGCAGGATCTCGAGCAGCTTGTCGACCTGCTCCTGATCCTCGGCGAGCGCGTGCGTGATCGCGGCGTTCTGGATCGGGAAGGCCATCTCCGCGGCGATCGCGTCCTGGTACAGCGGCACCGGCACGCCGCCCAGGCATTGCGCGGCGCACATCGCGGCATAGGCGCGCGGGCGGTTGTCGCAGACCAGGGCCATGTGATCGCCCCTCTTGAAACCGTGCTCCGCGAGTCCGCAGGCGAGCGCGCGCACCTCGTCGGCGAATTCCTTCCAGGTCCAGGTCTGCCAGATCCCCAGATCCTTCTCGCGGATCGCGGGACGGCCGCCGCGCACCCGCGCATGGTGCAGCAAGAGCTTCGGAAACGTGTCCAGGCCGGAAAGGTCTTCCGACATTCTCGTCCCCCTCCAAGGACTTGCAAGCGCCCTATTCTTGCACACGCTTGACGAGGCGGGAACTCTAGCCGATTCTCGGGTGAATACTGTCATTGCGACGACATTTCCGGTGGCCGGGCTCGCGGCGTTTGTCGAAGGATCAATCTGGGGGCGGGAACTCGCGCCCGAGGAACGCGCGCGCGTGCTCGCCGAGCTCTCCGAGCGTACCGTAGCCGCGGGCGGGTTCGTGTGCCGGCGCGGCGAGCCGGTCGAGCACTGGATCGGGGTCGTGGAGGGGCTGGTCAAGATGGCGAGCGACTCTCCGGAGGGCCGCAGCGTCACGTTCACCGGGGTGCCGGCGGGCGGATGGTTCGGCGAGGGCTCGCTGCTCAAGACCGAGCCGCGCAGGTACGACATCGTGGCGCTGCGCCCGAGCCGGATCGCGCTCATGCCGCGAGCCACCTTCAACTGGCTGCTCGATTCGAGCATCCCCTTCAACCGGTTTCTCCTGAAGCAATTGAACGAGCGCCTGGGGCAGTTCATCGGCCTGGTGGAAACCGATCGCATGCTCGACCCCGAGGCGCGCATCGCGCGCTGCCTCGGCATGCTCTTCAATCCGCATCTGTACCCGGGGATCGAGCGTCGGCTGCAGCTCTCGCAGGAGGAGATCGGATTTCTGTCCGCCGTCTCGCGCCAGCGGGTCAATCAGGCGCTGCAGGTGCTGGAGAAGGCGGGGCTGCTGCGCATCGAGTACGGCGGCGTCACCGTCCTCGACGTGGAGGGCCTGAAGCGATATGAAGGGCGATGAGCACAGGGCGAAGACAGCCGGCCCGGGGCTCTTGCTCCGGCGCAAGCCGCCGCTCTCGCGCAGGCCGCGGCATCCGCCGGTCCCTTTCTTTCGTCATCAGCCGCGCCGCTCGCTTTCGTCCGCCGAGAGCCGGGCCACTGCGCGGCGCAGGAACGCCATCTGCCGGCTCACGTTGGCGCAATGCGTGCACACGAACAGGTGCAGGCGCACCTTGAGCCTCTCGCCCAGGCTCAGGTTGCGGTCGAGCCCCTGCGAGACCAGCTGCGTCACTTCCTTGCAGGAGGCCGTCATTTCGCGAACCAGTTCGTTTGCAGGCATTCGCGCAGCGCCATGCGCGCGCGGTAAAGGAGCACCCAGCAGTGCGTCGAGGTGATGCCGAGTTCCTTACAGATCTCGCCGGTCTCCAGGCCCATGTGCTCGCGCATGAGGAACACGCGCCCGGTGCGCGCCGGAAGGCGCGCCAGGCACGCCTCGAGCGCGGCGAGGAACTGCTTCTGCCCGAGCGCGTCCTCGGGGCTCTCCCAGGCGGGCTGCGGGTCCTTGAAGTGGCCGTCCTCGGCGAACAGCGGCTCGAGCTCGGCGAGCTCCATCTCCTCGCCGGCCGCCGGCACGGGCGCCTCGCGGCTCTGGCGCCGGATCGCATCGACGATCTTGTGCTTGAGGATCCCGGTGAGCCAGGTGCGCAGGTTCGAGCGCCCGGCGAAGCTCGCCTCGGCCGCGAGCGCCGCGAGCAGCGTCTCCTGCACCGTGTCCTCGGCGGTCTCGGGATTGCGCAGCTGCAGCGTCGCGTAGCGCAGGAGATAAGGGCGCAGGCTTTCGACCTGCGAACGGAAATCTGCGCTCACCGATGGGCCCGGGCCGGATCCTCTCCTCGGGCCCCATCTTAGCGTATCGGCGGTGGCTACCGGTACTTTGCCGCGGTGATGAACTGCCGGAACGACTCGCACCACACGATCACCGCGCGATAGGCGCCCGGATCGATCTCAGGAGGCACGGGGACGATGAAGTTCTCGAACGTCCGCACCTCGCCCACGCGCGCCATCCTCGGCTTCAGGCGCAGGAAATCGGCCTCGGTCTCGACGAACTCCGGCGACAGGTAGAGCTTGTAGTCGGGACCGGGCGCAATCCGGCCCATGAGCGAGATCGCGCGGCGTCCGACCGAAACCGTGCCCTCGCCCCAATGGAGCACGTCGCTGTCCTTCAGGTCGCGCCGGAACCGGCCGGTGAAGGCGACGCCGGACGAAGCGGCCTCGACCTGTGCGGCCGTCGGCGCAGCCGGCGCGGTGAGGATCGGAAGGACATAGATCCCCGCGGCGAAGCCGAGCGCCGCGGCGAGGCCATGCGTCACGATCAGAAACAGGATTTTCTTCATGCGAGCGGCCTCAGCGTGCCGAGGAGCGTGGGGATCAGCTCCGTCACGGTGGGGTGGATGTGCACCGCGTCGCGGATGGTGGTGTAAGGGCGCTTCGCGTACATGACGTCCAGGATCGAGTGCACGATCTCGTCGGCGTTGAGGCCCAGGAGCGCCGCGCCGAGGATCTCCTTCGAGTCGGCATCGACCAGCACCTTCATGAATCCCTGCGTCTCGCCCGCCTCGCGCGCGCGCCCGACGCGCGTCATGGGTAGCCTGGAGGAAAGGACTCTGCGACCCGAAGCACGGGCTTCCGCCTCGTTCATCCCGACCCGTCCGAGCGGCGGATCGATGAAGAGCGCGTAGGCCGGAATTCGATCCGAGACGCGTCTCGAACCCCCGCCGAACAGATTGGCGGCGACGATCTCGTAGTCGTTGCAGGAGGTGTGCGTGAACGCGCCGCGGCCGTTCGCGTCGCCGAGCGCCCACACGCCCTCGGCGCTCGTGCGAAGCTCGTCGTCCACCTTGATGTAGCCGCGCGCGTCGGTCTCGATCCCCGCGCTCTCGAGGCCGAGGTCCTGCGTGTTCGGCACGCACCCCACCGCGAGCAGGATGTGGCTTCCTCGAGCAAAGGGCTCTCCGTTCCCGCACGAAAGGCCCACGACGACCTGATCACCCTGCCGGCTCAATTCCATGCACTCGGCGCCGGTCCGGATCTCGATCCCCTCCTTTTCCAGAATCGCGCGAATGCCCGCCGCGACGTCATCGTCCTCGCGCGGCAGGAGCTTCGCCATGCGCCCCACCACCGTGACCTTCGCGCCGAAGCGCCGGTACATCTGCGCGAATTCCAGGCCGATGTAGCTGCCGCCCACGATCAGCAAGTGCTCGGGCAGGAAGTCCACCTCCATCATCGAGCTGTTGGTGAGAAAGGGCACGTCCCTCACGCCCGGGATGTCGGGCACAGCCGCGCGCCCCCCGACATTCAGGAAGATCTTCCCGCCTTCCAGAATCCTGTCTCCCACCGCGACCTTGCGCGGCCCCGCGAAGCGCGCGTGCCCGCGAACGAGCGTCACGTTCTTCATGCCGCCGATCCAGGCCGCGAGCCCGTCGGAGGACTGCTTGACGACACTGTCTTTGCGGCGCTTTACGGTCGGCATGTCAACCAGGACTTTCCCCGAGGAAAATCCATACTCGCCACCCCTTCGCGCGACATGAATCGCGCGTGCGGAGGCGACGAGCGTCCTGGTGGGGATGCAACCGACGTTCACGCAGGTGCCGCCCAGGAGCTTGCGCTCGACGAACGCGGTCTTCAGCCCTTCGCGGTCCAGGCGCGCGGCGAGCGCCGGGCCGGCCTGCCCCGCGCCCACGATGATGGCGTCGAATCGCTCGCTCATGAGGTCGCCTCGTGGATGATGATCCCGTCCATCGCGTCCTGGCAATGCTCCCACGGGCGCGACTCGAGCGCGCGGCGCGCATCCGCGTAGCCCGCCTTGCGCCGTGCGTCGATGCCCGCCGCCGTGAAGTCGATGTCCTTGGTGTGGTCCTCGCCCTCCAGGCGCGGCGCGTGCAGCGGCACCAGGTGCATCACCGTGGCGCAGCCGTAGTCGAGCAGCTCGGCGACGCGCGGGTCGGCGCAGCGCGCCACGGGGATGCAGTCCTTCAGCTCGCGGATGACGTGCCGCAGGCGGTGGATCTGCTGCTGGCGCCGCACGTGGCTCGCTGCGCGGCTCGCGTACTGGATGTCCTTCTGGCGCCCAAGCACCTGCCAGATCGTCTCCGGCTCGGGGCCGTGCGCGTGCCAGACGTTGGCGGCGAAGATGAGCGAATCGCGCCGGGGCTTGTCGTCGAGCACCACTTCGACCGGCGTGTTCGAGTAAAGGCCGCCGTCCCAGTACGGGTCGCCTTCCACGCGCACCGCCGGGAACGCGGGCGGCAGCGCCCCCGAGGCCATCACGTGCTCGGCGCCGAGCGCCATGTCGCGGCTGTCGAAGTAGCGCATCTCGCTCGTGCGCACGTTGACCGCGCCGAGCGTGAGCCGCGTGGCGCCCGAATTCACGCACCCGAAATCGACCAGCCGCGCGAGCGTGCGCGCGAGCGGCGCGGTGCGGTAGAAAGCCGCACCTTCCGCGCCGAGCGGCGCGTGCACGCCCCAAAGCGCCTCGAAATTGGGCGCGAAGAAGCCGTCGATGCCGCGCGCCACTGCGCACGCGGCGCATCCTTCCAATCAACGACGGAGAAAACGAACATGACGCATCCCATGGTGAAGGCGGCGATCGCGGGCGCGGTCGCGGCAGGCTTTGCGGCGATCGCGACGGCGCAGCCCGCGCCGGCGCCGAAGTTCTCGGCCGAAAAGTGCTTCGGCATCGCGAAAGCCGGCAAGAACGACTGCCAGACGAGCGCGAGCGCGTGCGCCGGCACCTCGAAGAAGGACAGGCAGGCCGACGCCTGGATCTACGTTCCAAAGGGCACTTGCGAGAAGATCGTCGGCGGCAGCCTCACGAAGGCGTGAGCTTCGCTTCGCCTTTCTGCGAAGGCCGCATCCCGGCGCGCGCCGGGATCGGCCTGCGCGCGCCGCACTACCGCGATGTGCTCGAGCAGCGCCCCGCGGTCGGCTGGCTCGAGGTGCACAGCGAGAACTACTTCGGCGGCGGGCGGCCGCTCGCGTTCCTGGAGCGTGCGCGCGCGAGCTATCCCCTGAGCCTGCACGGCGTGGGGCTGTCGCTTGGCTCGGCCGATCCGCTCGATCGCGCGCACCTCGCGAAGCTGAAGGAGCTCGTTCGCCGGATCGAGCCGGGGCTCGTGTCCGAGCACCTTTCCTGGAGCTCGATCGACGGGCGGCACTTCAACGATCTGCTGCCGCTTCCGTACACCGAGGAGGCGCTCGCGCATTTCTGCGCCAGGGTCGCGCAAACCCAGGAGACGCTCGGCCGGCGGATCCTGATCGAGAACCCTTCGACCTATCTCCGGTACCGGGACTCGCGCATCCCGGAGTGGGAGTTTCTGCGCGAGGTCGCTGCCGCGACCGGATGCGGGATCCTGCTCGATGTGAACAACATTTACGTGAGCGCGCGGAACAACGGGTTCGACGCGCGGCGCTATCTCGACGCCGTTCCCGGAGAGCGGGTCGAGGAGATGCATCTTGCCGGGTTCAGCCGAAACGCGACGGATGACGGCGAACTGCTCGTCGACACCCACAACCGCCCGGTGGCGGAGCCGGTGTGGGCGCTCTACGCGCACGCGCTCGAGCGCTATGGCGACAAGCCCACGCTGATCGAATGGGACACGGACCTGCCGCCGCTCGCAACGCTCGTAGCGCAGGCCAAGCGGGCCCAAGGCATGATGGAGGCGCGCGGTGCACGCGCTGCGTGAGCTGCAGCGCGGCTTCGCCCGCGCGATCCTCGAGGGCGGCGCGGCCGGGTTCGCGCCGGCAGAGCGCGTGCAGGTCTATCGCAACAACGTCTTCGTGAACTTCACGCAGGCGCTCGCCGACGTCTATCCCGCGATCGCGCGCCTCGTGGGTGAGGACTTCTTCGGGCAAGTGGCGCGCCGCTATGTGCGCGCGCACGGCTCGAACAGCGGCGATCTGCACGATTTCGGGCGCAAATTTCCCGCGCTGCTCCGCTCGCTCGCCGAGTCGCGCGAGCTGCCGTACCTCGGCGACGTGGCGGAGCTCGAATGGGCGTGGCACGAGGTGTTCCACGCAGCCGACGCCCCTGCGCTCGACACGGCGCGCCTCGCGCGCGTGCCCGAGGGCGCGCACGAGCGCCTGCGCTTCAGGCTCAATCCGGCGCTGCGACTGGTCGCCTCGCGCTATCCGATCCTCGCGATCTGGGAAGCCAATCGCGGCGACGCACCGGCCGAGGCGACGATCCGGCTCGACGCCGGAGGCGACTGCGTACGCGTCCTGCGCCCCGATCTCGATTCGTTCGCCGAGCGCCTCGGCGCCGGGGAGTTCGCGCTGCTCGCGGCGTTCGGCTCAGGGGCGGCGCTGGGCGAAGCCTGCGAGGCTGCCGCCGCCGCCGAATCCGGCCTCGATTTCGGAGCCGCGATGGCGCGCTTCGTCCTCGATCGCAGCATCGTCGACTTCACGCTCGACTGACCCAGGGAGCCCCGCATGAGCCGCATCGCAGCACTGATCGAACCGTGGGCGCGTGTCTGCCGCGCGCTCGACTTCCTCGCACCGGTCGCGGACCTTGGGCTGCGCCTGTGGGTCGCGGCGGTGTTCTTCCGCTCGGGGCTCGTCAAGCTCCAGAGCTGGGACACCACGCTGCTCCTTTTCACGAACGAGTATCACGTGCCGCTCCTTTCGCCCGAGCTCGCCGCAGTGCTCGGAACGGGCGCAGAGCTCACGCTCCCGGTCTTCCTCGCGCTGGGCCTCGGTGGGCGCCTGGCGGCCGCGGCGCTCTTCGTGTTCAACATCGTAGCGGTGATCTCGTATCCGGAGCTGGAAGGCCTAGCGCTCGAGCAGCATCAGGTCTGGGGGCTGATGCTGCTGGTCACGCTCCTGCACGGCCCCGGCGCCCCGTCGCTCGATCACCTCATCCGGCGCGCGCTCGGTCAGGATGCGGGCTCAAGCCGGACGAGCACGCCGTCGCTTTCGTCGGTGAGGAGATAGAGGTAGCCGTCGGGGCCACTGCGCACGTCGCGGATCCGGCCGAGCGCGCCTTTCAGCAGCCGCTCCTCCTTCAGCACTTTCCCGCCCTCGAGCCTCAATCGCACGAGCATACGGTCCTTGAGCGCGCCCACGAACAGATCGCCTTTCCAGCGCGGAAAACGGTCGCCCGTGTAGAACGCCATGCCCGAGGGCGCGATCGAGGGCACCCAGACATGGAGCGGCTGCGCCATGCCCGCCTTGTGCGTGCCCTCGCCGATCCTCGTGCCGGTGCCGTAGTTGCGTCCGTAGGTGATCACCGGCCAGCCGTAATTGGCGCCCGCGCGGATCACGTTCACCTCGTCGCCGCCCTGCGGCCCGTGCTCGTGGGTCCAGAGCTCGCCCGTCTGCGGGTGGAGCGCCGCGCCCTGCATGTTGCGATTTCCCAGGGTGAACTTCTCCGGCTTCCAGCCGGGCTTGCCGGCGAACGGGTTGTCCTTCGGCACGCGCCCGTCATCGTGCAGCCGGATCACCGAGCCGGCGTGATCGTTCGGGCGCTGCGCGCGCTCCATCTCGCCGCGGTCGCCGAGCGTGAGGTACACGTAGCCCGCGCGATCGAGCACGATCCTGCCGCCGAAATGCCGGCCCGTGGTCCCCTTGGGGCTCTGGCGAAAGAGCACCTGCACGTTCTCGATCCGGTTCGCCTCGAGCCTGCCGCGCGCAAGCTCGGTGCCCACGCCGTCCGCGCCGCGCGCGGCGAAGGCGAAATAGACGAACCCGTTCTTCGCGAATTCCGGGTGCAGCGCCACGTCGAACAGCCCGCCCTGGCCGTGCTCGGCCACCGGCGGCAGCCCCGCGACGGGCTGCGGCTCGAGCCTGCCTTGCGAGACCACGCGCAGCCGCCCGGGCCGCTCGGTGACCAGCATGCGCCCGTCCGGAAGGAAACCGAGCGACCACGGGTGCTCGAGCCCCTCGGCGAGCGTGACGACGCGAAACGCGTGCTCGTCGGAACGGTGCGTCTGCGGCGCCGCTGCCGTGGCCGCGAGCAGCGCGGCGGCAAGCGCGAACCGAATCACATCAGGTGCTTGCCGAGAAACTCCATCGTGCGCTTCCAGGCAAGCTCCGCTGCGTCGCGGTCGAATTCGGCTCCCGCCACCGGGCGCTTGTCGCCCACGGCGGTCTCGTTCGCGAAAGCGTGCTTTGCGTCGTAGCGATGGAAGTCGAACTTCACGCCTGCCGCGCGCAGCTTTTTCTCCAGCTCGTCCACCGTGGCGATCGCGAAGAACTCGTCTTTCGTCGCCCAGTGCGCCAGGAGCGGCGCCCTGATCTTCGCAGCGTCGATGTATTCGAGCGGCGGAAAGCCGTACCAGCACACCGCGGCGTCGGCTTCCGGCACGTTCGCCGCGGCGAGCAGCGTGAGCGCGCCGCCCATGCAGAATCCGGTGACGCCCACCTTGCCGCTTCCGCTGCCCTTCAGGTGCTGCACCGCGCCGCGCACGTCCTGGCCCGCCGCGTCGCCGAAATTGAGGCCCGTCATCAGGTGATTGGCCTCGTTCGCCTCGAGCGCGACCTTGCCCCGGTACAGATCCGGCACGAGCGCGCGATAGCCCGCTGCCGCGAGCTTGTCGGCGACGCCCTTGATCTGCTCGTTCAGGCCCCACCATTCCTGGATCACCACCATGCCCGGGGCATTTGCGCCGCCTCTCGGCTCGGCGAGGTAGCCGTTCACGGACGCGCCGTCCGGGCGCCTGAAGCTCGTCATCTGACCCATCGCGATTCCTCCTCGTTACGGGACAACCACCCAATCATAAGGATGAATCAATCCTGCGCGAAGCGCGCCAGCGCCTCGCCCGTCATTCTGCAGATCCGCCAGTCGCCGAGCACCGTTGCGCCCGCGGCCTCGTAGAACGCGATCGAGGGCGCGTTCCAGTCGAGCACGCTCCACTCGAACCGGCCGCAGCGGCGTTCGACCGCGATCCGCGCGCAGTGCCTGAGCAGCGCCTTTCCGTAGCCCCGGCCGCGCGCCTGCGGCACGACGAAAAGGTCTTCCAGCCACAGCCCGCGCCGCGCGAGGAACGTGGAGTAGGTGTGAAACCAGAGCGCGTATCCGACCGCGCGCCCGCCTTCCCAGGCGAGCGCCGCCTCGATCACCGGCCGAGGACCGACCAGCTCCGCGCGCAGCTCCTCCATCGTGCCCACCGCGGCGTGCGAGAGCCGCTCGTATTCGGCGAGCCCACGCACCAGCGCATGGAGCGCTTCGCAATCCTGCGGGCGCGCGGGGCGGATCAGGGCGCGGCTACCTCTTGAACGCGGCGCGGAAGAACTTCGCGGCTTCCGCCTTCGCCCGCTTGTCCACCTTGGCGTTGTAGGCGAGCGGGAGGTTGAATTTCTTTCCCTTCGCGGTCGCCTCCGGGTTTGTGTAGGCAAGTACCGCGCCCGGATAGTTGATGAACTTGTAGTCGGCCTTGGCCGCGTCCATCTCCTTCTTGAACGCCTCGATCGATTCGGGCTTGACGAACGGATCGTCGGCGCCGTTCAGCACCAGCACCTTGGCCTTCACCTTGCCCTCGCCCGCGGGCGTGCCCGTGCCGAGGCTCGCGTGGAACGCCACGACGCCGGCGAGATCGGCGCCCGCGCGCGCCATGTTGAGCACCACCGCGCCGCCCATGCAGTAGCCCGAGCCGCCGATGCGCGCCGGATCCACTGTGGCGTGCGCCGCGAGCTGTTCGCGCGCGGCATTGAATCGCGCCTGCATCACCGCGGGATTGCCCATGAGCGATTTCATGAGGCCGCTCGCGTCCTGCGGATGCTCCGCGGTCTTCGCCTCGCCATACATGTCGGCGACAAACGCGGTGTAGCCCTGCGCCGCGAACCTGCGCGCCTCGCTGCGCGTGTGCTTGGTGATGCCTCACCATTCGTGCACCACCACGATACCGGGGCGCTTGCCCTTCTTCACGGTGTCGTACACGACAAAGCCCTTCAATGTCGTGTCGCCTTCCTTGTACGTGACGGGCTCCTCCTTGATCGCGGCGATCGCGGTGGCGGCCGAAAGCGCGAAAAGCGCACCGGCGACGAGCTTCAGCATGGCTTGGCCCTCCTCAGGGTGAGGCGCCGATATTAACGCGTCGCCGCAGCGTGCGCGCGCGCCAGCCCGCCGCGCCCGCGACCGCGCCGCACGCCGCGGCGATCAGGAAAGCCGCGGTGTAGCTTCCGCTCGCGTCGTACAGCCGCCCGGCGAGCCACGGGCCGAGCGCGCTTCCCGCCGCCGCGCCCATGAGGCCCGCGCCGACGATCGCCCCGAAGTGGGGCCCGCCGAAGCGGTCGCTCACCATGGCCGGCGTGAGCGAGGCGGTGACCGAATAGCCGACCCCGAGGAGGACCGCGTAGCCGTACGCGCCCAGGCGCGTCGGCGCGGTCCCCGCGTTGCTTCCGACGGCGAGGAGCACGAGCGCGCTCGCCACCAGGATCGCGATCCCGGCGACGTACACGAGCTCGCGCTCGATGCGGTCCGAGAGCCAGCCGCCGCCGGTCTTGCCTGCGATGCTCGCGAGCCCCACCGCACCGACCACCGAAGCCGCGACGATCGCCGCCAGCCCGTGGTCCACGAGATACGCGACCTGGTGCACGTGAAGCGTCTGGGAGCACAGGTTCCCGAAGAAGAACGCCGCCATCAGCAGCCAGAACGGCTGCGTGCGCATCGCCTCGCGCAGCGTCATCGCCCGCGCGGCCCGGGGTTGGGGGTCAGACCCCGTTTTTTCCCGGTTCTGCCTCGCTGGGGTCTGACCCCGTTCCCTTTCCCCGCGCCCCGCCGCCCGCATCAGCCATAGCGACGAGGGCACGATCCACAGGACCGCGAGCAGCCCGAGCGCCCGGAACGCGGCGCGCCAGCCGAACGCGTCGATGAGGAGCTGCGCGAGCGGCACGACGAGCAGCATCCCCACCCCGACGCCCGAGCTCGCGATGCCGATCGCGAGGCCGAGCCGGTCCCGGAACTCGCGCTGCACGTGCACCAGCGCCGGCACCCAGCCGCCGGCGGCCACTGCCAGCGCGGTCGCCACCCCGAAGCCGAGATAGAGATGCGTGGGCGTCGCGATGAAGCTGTCTGCGAGAAGCGCGAGCCCCATCGCGACCCCGCCGCCCGCCATCACCCGAAGGGGACGATAGCGCGCGCACAGCGCCCCGATCACGGGATTGACTCCGCCGTGAACGAGCGTGAACACCGAGAACGCGCCGGCCAGCACCGATCGGCTCCAGCCGAACTCCGCGAGCAGCGCCACCAGGATGACGCTGTACGCGTACCAGATGCCATAGGCGATCGCGAGCGTGAGCGCAATCACGCCGAGGGCGACGGCGCGACTTCGGAGGCTTTCGACTACTGTACGCATCTCCATACCCCCCGCGGCGCCTCCATACAATCAACGACTTAGACAAATAATTTGACGTTCAACGCCACCTTCCTCGACTCGGGGACGCAGGCGACGCGGGTGAGGACCCTGAGCTACAGCGTGCCGATCGCCGGCCAGAGCGCGCTCGTGCTGAGCGCGTCGCGCCTGAGGGCGGCCGAGACGACCTCGTCGTTCTTCGCGCTGCTCTCGATCCCGTTCGGGGAGCGCGCCTCGGCGACGGCGAACATGTCGCGCAGCGGCGCCTCGGAGGCGGCGATCGCCACCGTCCCGTCGAGCGTGCCGCACGCGGGCGGCTTCGGCTACCGCCTTGCCGCCAACCGCTTCAACACGGGCGAGCGGCTCGACGCGGGCCTGCTTGCCCGCTTTTCGGCCCTCGAAGGCACGCTCGACGCGAGCGCAGAGCGCGCCGGCACGCGCCTGCGCGCCGACCTGCGGGGGGCGCTCGCCTACGCGGACGGGGGCTGGCATCCGTCGCGCCAGATCCTCGACGGGTTCGCGCTCGTGCGGGTGCCCGGTCTGGCCGACAGCCCCGTGCTGGTGAACGGCGTGCCCGTCGGCCGCACTGGCCCGGACGGCGACTTCGTCGTCACGCCGCTCTTCGCCTACTCGGGAAGCCGCATTTCGATCGGGACCGACGAACTGCCGCTCGAGCTTTCCGTCGAACCCACCGAGCAGCGGCTCGCCGCCGGGCCCCGCGCCGGCGCGGTGGCGCGCTTTCGCGTCCTGCGCGAGGAGGGCATGCTGCTCGTCGTTCGGCTGCCCGATGGCTCGCCGCTTGCGGCGGGCGCGAGCATCCGGCCCGAGGGCGGCGACGAGGAAGCGCTCGTGGGCTATGACGGCAAGGCGTTCTTTCGCGCGCTGCGGCTGCCGGCGCGCCTGGTCGCCGAGTATTATGAAATGGACAAGGCCAAGCCCCTGCCGCGGCGCTGCGCGTTCGAGCTCGGCGCGCTCGCGCCCGAGGAGCGCGCGCAGGCGGCGCTGCGCGCCCGAACCGTTACCTGTGTGCCGCAATGAGGCGCGCGCTTTCCTGGCTCACCGCCGTCTGGATGCTTCTCGCGCCGTCCGCGGCAAGCGCCGGCAGCTGCACGGTCAACTCGGCAGGCCTCGCGTTCGGCCCTTACAGCTCGGGCGTGTCCTGGCACGTGGACTCCGAAGGCACGCTCTCGTTCACCTGCACAGGCGTCATGGGCGAGGTCGTCGTCTTCACGGTGTCGCTGTCCGCGGGCGGCGGCGGCTCCGGGTTCAATCCGCGGCGCCTGCGTAGCGGCGCGAACGAGGTGCAATACAACGTCTACACCGACCCGGCGCGCACGCGCGTCTGGGGCGACGGCACTTCGGGGACCTTCACCGAGACGGGCTCGGTCTCCATCGCGGCCGGGCCGACGCCGAAGAACCTGCCTATCTACGGGCGGGTCTTCGGCGGGCAATCGCCGCCGCCTGGCACCTACACGGACTCGCTTCTGATCACGCTCAGTTTCTGAGCGGCGCGCGCAAGGCGGTCAGCCGCCGAGCGCCCGCCCGATCACGAGGCGCTGGATGTCGCTTGCGCCCTCGTAGATTTGCGTCACGCGCACGTCGCGCCAGATGCGCTCGACGGGGAAATCGGCCACGTAGCCGTAGCCGCCGTGGATCTGGATCGCGTCCGAACAGACTTGTTCGGCCATCTCCGAGGCGAAGAGCTTCGCCATCGAGGCTTCCTTGAGGCACGGCCGGTGCGCGTCGCGCAGGCGCGCCGCGTGCAAGTAGAGCTGCCGCGCGGCCTCGATTCGCGTCGCCATGTCGGCGAGCCGGAAATTGACCGCCTGGTGCTCGATCAGCGCGCGGCCGAAGCTCTTGCGCTCGCGCGCGTAGGCGAGCGCGGCCTCGAAGGCCGCTTGCGCCATGCCGACCGACTGCGCGGCGACGTTGACGCGCCCGGATTCGAGGTTCGCAAGCGCGATCCGGTAGCCGATCCCTTCGGCGCCGAGCAGGTGATCGGCCGGGATCCTGCAGTTCTCGAGCACGATCTGCGCCGTGTCCGAGGCGTGCTGGCCGGCTTTTTCCTCGATGCGCGCGACGACGTAGCCCGGCGTCGCGGTGGGCACGAGAAAGGCGCTGATGCCCCTCTTTCCCGCGGCCTTGTCGGTCACCGCGAACACCACCGCCAGGTCGGCGTTCTTGCCGGAGGTGATGAACTGCTTGACGCCGTTCAGGACATAGTCCGGGCCGGACTTCTCGGCGCGCGTCGCGATCGCCGATGCGTCCGACCCTGTGTGCGGCTCGGTGAGGCAGAACGCGCCCAGCATCGCGCCGCGCGCGATCGGCCTCAGAAAGCGCTCTTTCTGTGCGTCGCTTCCGTAACCGAGCAGGATCCCGGCGACGAGGTTGTTCACCTGCACGATGGTCGAGGTCGCGCCGTCGCCCGAGGCGATCTCCTCGATGGCGATCGCAAGCGACGTATGGTCCATCCCCGCGCCGCCCCATCGCTCGGGGATCGCGACCCCCATGAGACCCATCGCCGCGAGCTTCGCGAGCGCCTCGCGCGGGAAAACGGACTCGCGGTCCCAGCGCGCCGCGTTCGGCCGCAGCTCCTCTTGCGCGGCCCTGCGCACCGCCTCGCGCAGCATGGCGTGCTGTTCCGAGAGCATCAGTCCTCCGGCCGCACGTAGGTGAGGGTGTGGTGCGTGAAAAGTCGCCCGCCCTTGCCGTGGCACTCGGCCACGCCGAAGATGCGCCGCCTTCCCGCCTTGACGATGCGGGCCGAGCAGTAGACGTGCTCGCCCTTCGCGGGCGCGAGAAAGACGGTGTTGAGCTCCGAGGTGAGCGCGTCGTAGCCGGCGCCGAAGCGCGCCTTGATCGCGAGCCACATGGCGCAGTCGGCCGCCGCCATCAGCGCCGGGCCGTTGATGATGCCGCCCGGCCGCTCGAGCTCGCGCTGGTGCGGCAGCTCCAGCGTGCAGGTCCCGTCGCCGACCCGCACGGCACGGAACTTCCACTGGCGGATGAAGCGCGAGCCGTCCAGGAGTCGCTGCAGCGCGCGCTTGCCGGCCTTGGGCCGGCTCATGCGAGCTCGATCGCCATCGCCGTCGCCTCGCCGCCGCCGATGCAAAGCGAGGCGACGCCGCGCTTGAGGCCGCGCTTTCTGAGCGCGCCGATGAGCGTCACGACGATGCGCGCGCCGGAAGCGCCGATCGGATGCCCGAGCGCGCAGGCGCCGCCGTGCACGTTTACCTTCTCGTGCGGAAGGCCGTGCTCCTTCATCGCCGCCATCGCGACCACCGCGAACGCCTCGTTGATCTCGTAGAGGTCGGCCTTGTCGGCGGTCCAGCCGGTCTTCTCGAGCAGCTTCCGGATGGCGCCGACCGGCGCGGTCGTGAACCAGGCCGGCTCCTGGGCGTGCGTGGCGTGCCCGACGATGGTTGCCAGCGGCGCCAGTCCGCGCTTGTCCGCGGTGGAGCGGCGCATCAGCACGAGCGCCGCCGCGCCGTCGGAGATCGAGCTCGAATTGGCCGCGGTCACCGTGCCGTCCTTGCGAAAGGCGGGCTTGAGCGAGGGGATCTTGGCCAGGTTCGCCTTGAATGGCTGCTCGTCCATCTCGATGAACTTCTCCTCCTTCCCCACCTTGATCGCCATGGGGGCGATCTCCCAGGCGAACGAGCCATCCTTGTTCGCCTGCTGGGCCCGCTGCAGCGAGGCGACGGCGAATTCGTCCTGCGCCTGGCGCGTAAACGCATACTTCTGCGCGCAGTCCTCGGCGAAGGTGCCCATCAGCCGCCCCTTGTCGTAGGCGTCTTCCAGCCCGTCGTAGAACATGTGGTCGAGCACCTGCTGGTGCCCCATGCGGTAGCCCGCGCGCGCCCTGGGCATGAGGTAGGGCGCGTTGGTCATCGATTCCATTCCGCCGGCCACGACGATGTCCACGGAGCCGCAAGCGAGGGAATCGTGCGCGAACATGGCGGCCTTCATGCCCGAGCCGCACATCTTGTTCACCGTCGTGCAGCCGGCGGCGAGCGGCAGCCCGGCGCCGAGCGAAGCCTGGCGCGCCGGCGCCTGGCCCTGGCCGGCGGGCAGCACGCAGCCCATCACGACCTCCTGGACGTCCTCCGGCTTCAACTTCGCGCGCTCGACCGCGGCGCGGATCGCGGCTGCGCCGAGTTCCGGCGCGGCGAAGCCTTTCAGCTCCCCCTGGAAGCCCCCCATCGGGGTGCGGGCGGCGGCGACGATGACGATCGGATCGGAAGGCATGGCTTACTCCTTGAGGAAGGTTGCGGTGTTCCGGATGGCCTGGATCGTTTCCTGCTCGAGTTGACGGATCAAGTCCTGCGCAGGCAGGGGCCGCGAAAGCGCAGCGGCCTGGCCCGCCCACATCGCCACGAAGTCGGGCTTGCCGGCCCTGGCGGAGGCGGCGCGGAGCTTGCCGGTTACGCTATTTTGCGCCGGAAACGCGAGCCGCGGCGCGCCAGCCATTTCCCGCATGAAGCGATTCCCGATTCCGCGCGCCGGCTTGCCCGAAAAGCTCTCGGTGATCCCGGTTTGGTCCTCCCCGGATTGCAGCAGGGATTCCTTGTGCACCCGGGGCGCGCCGCTTTCGGGGCAGGGGATGAAAGCGGTGCCGAGCTGCGCGGCCTGCGCGCCGAGCGAAAGGACCGCGGCGATCGCCGCACCGTCCATGATTCCGCCCGCCGCGACCACCGGGATTCTCACCGCGCGCACGACCAGGCGCACGAGCGCAAGCGTTCCGGTGAGCGCCTGATAAGGGTCGCGCAGATAGCTGCCGCGATGGCCACCCGCTTCGCCTCCTTGGGCGATCGCGAAATCGAAGCCGAGCGTTTCGAGACGCCTGGCCTCTTCCACGCAAGTCGCGCTGCCGCCGACGAAAATGCCGGAGGCCCGGAAGGTTCTTACCTGCTCCGGATTCAGATCCCCCAGGTGCACCGTAAGAACGCGCGGACGGATCTCGGCGACGGCCGCAAGTTGCGCCTCGACATCGGGCGCGCAGGGCCATTTCACCGGTTCGGGAGCGGGCAGGCCGAGCTCGGCGTAGTACGCGGCAACCGCCTCGAGCGCCGGGCGTTGCGCCGCCTCGTCGATCGCCTGCGGCAGGGGAGAGGCGAAGAGATTGATGCCGAAAGGCCGGTCGGTCCTGCTGCGGACCCACGCCGACTGCTCCTTCATCTCCCCGGGCTGCGTGTAGGCAAAGCCAAACGAGCCGAGCGCGCCGGCGGCCGAGCACGCGGCGACGAGCTCCGGCGTCGAAGGGCCTCCCGCCATCGGCGCCTGGATGATCGGAACCCGCAGCCCGAGGGATTCCGAAAAGGGGGTCGCGAGCTTCATCGACCGAAGTCGTATTCGCGCATCATCTCCCTCGCGCGTCCCAGCACCGCCTCGGGAAACGGGCACGATCTGCGCGTCTCGGCGTCCAGGTGAACGCCGACCAGGCGGCTCGTCGCGCAGATCTCGTTCGACTGCGCGTTGCGCATCTCGTGAACGAACACGATCGCCTTCGGCTTCACCTCGAGCACCCCGCTCGCGACCGTGACGGTGTCGCCGGCGAGAAGCTCCTGCCGGTATTGCAGCCGCTGCTCGACCGCGGCCATCGCGCGGCGCCGCTCGCGCAGGTACGCGGCGCTGACGCCCATCATGGCGAAGAAGTTCCAGGTCGCCTCGTCGAACTTTCCCACGTACCACATGACGTTCATGTGCCCCATGTGGTCGCAGTGCCACGGGTATACCGCGCCGCGGTAGGTCTCGACGAGCGCGTTCATCACTTCGTCTCCGCGAACAGCTCCCGGCCGATCAGCCAGCGCCGGATCTCGGAGGTGCCGGCGCCGATCTCGTAGAGCTTGGCGTCGCGCCACAGGCGCCCGGTGGGCGTCTCGTTGATGTAGCCCATGCCGCCGAGCGCCTGGATCGCCTCGCCCGCCATCCAGGTCGCTTTCTCCGCCGCATAGAGGATCGCTCCCGCCGCGTCCTTGCGCGTGGTTTCACCGCGGTCGAGCGCCTGCCCCACCGCGTAGACGTAGGCGCGGCAGGCCGAGAACGTCGTGTACATGTCGGCGAGCTTGCCCTGCATGAGCTGGAACTCGCCGATCGGCTGGCCGAACTGCTTGCGCTCGTGCACGTAGGGAACCACGACGTCGAGGCACGCCGCCATGAGCCCCAGCGGGCCGCCTGCGAGCACCGCGCGCTCGTAGTCCAGACCGGACATCAGCACGTTGACGCCCCTGCCTTCCTCGCCGAGGACGCTCTCGACCGGAACCTCGCAGTCGCGAAACACGAGCTCGCAGGTGTTCGAGCCGCGCATGCCGAGCTTGTCGAGCTTCTGCGCCGTGGAGAAGCCCTTCATCCCCTTTTCGATCAGGAACGCGGTGATGCCGCGCGGACCGGCGTCGGCGTCGGTCTTGGCGTAGACGACGAGCACGTCGGCGTCCGGGCCGTTGGTGATCCACATCTTGTTGCCATTGAGGACGTAACGCTCGCCGCGTCTTTCGGCCTTCAGGCGCATCCCCACGACATCCGAGCCGGCGCCCGGCTCGGACATGGCCAGCGCGCCCACGTGCTCGCCGCTGATCAGCTTCGGCAGATATTTGCGCCGCTGGGCCTCGCTGCCGTTGCGGCGGATCTGGTTCACGCACAGGTTCGAGTGCGCTCCGTAGGAAAGCGCGACCGCGCCCGAGGCGCGCGAGATCTCTTCCACCGCGACGATGTGCGCGAGGTAGCCCATCCCCGATCCGCCGTAGGCCTCCTCCACCGTGATGCCGAGAAGGCCGAGGGCGCCGAGCTTGCGCCACAGGTCCATCGGGAACTCGTTCGTGCGGTCGATCTCGGCGGCGCGCGGCGCGATCTCGCGCGCGGCGAATTCGCGCACGCTCGCCCTCAGCATCTCGATCGTTTCGCCGTGCTCGAAGCGAAGAAAAGGCAGTTCCATCGGTCACTCCGGCGTGTCGGGGGTGTCGGGCAGCATCATCAGCGTCTGCTGCATGGCGGCGACGAGAACGCTCCGGCCCTCGCCGCGGACGTACGCTTCGCCGCTCGCGATGGTGAGCGTGCGTCCGGGCTTGACCACTTCGCCGCGCGCCACCAGCAGCCCGCGCCGCGCCGGCGCCATGAGGTTGATCTTGTACTCGACGGTCACCAGGGAGGCGGTTGCGGGCATCAGCGAATAGGCGGCGTACCCGCAGGCCGAATCGAGAATCATGCCGACGATTCCTCCGTGCACGTAGCCCTTCTGCTGGGTGAGGTCCTCGCGCCACGGGAGCTCGATCTCGCAGAATCCCGGCTCTACCGCGGCCAGGCGCGCGCCGATCAGCGCCATCGCGGCCTGGCGGCCGAAGCTCGCGCGCACCCGGGCCGCGAAATCCGGGTCCTGGGGTTCGAAGCGCGGGGCGGGGGCGTTCATCGCCCGGAGCCTATGTTACGTTTACGTAAACGTCAACTGCGCCACTTTGCCCCGAGCTGGCGCCGCAGGCGTTTCTCGAACGCCGAGATCTCCGAGAGCTGCGCCTCGATGTCGGCGCGCTGCTGCTCGAGCGCCGTGCGGTGGCTGCCGAGCACGGCGAGGAAGCGCTCGAGCTGCGGGCGCTCGTCGCGGCCCGGCTCGTACATGTCGATCAGCTCCCGGATCTCGGAAAGGGTCAGCCCGAGCCGCTTGCCGCGAAGCGTGAGCTTCAGGCGCGTGCGGTCGCGCTGCGTGTAGATGCGTCGCTGGCCGGCTCGCGCGGGCGCGAGCAGCCCCTGGTCCTCGTAGAACCGGATCGCGCGCGGGGTGACGTCGAACTCGCGCGCGAGCTCGCCGATCGAGTACTCGGCGCGGTCCTTCTCGTTCGCCATGCCCGGAGAGCCGATCGCCATGCAATACAATTGCTTCATTCTAGTCCATGGCGGCGCCCTCGCTTCTCGAGTATCCGTTCGGCGCGCAGCCCGCGCCGGGCGCGGCCGTGCCGGTGGCCCCGGGCGTGCACTGGCTGCGCATGGCGCTGCCCTTCGAGCTCGACCACATCAACCTCTGGCTGCTGGAAGACGGCGCGGGCTGGACCGTGGTCGATACCGGAATCGGCAAGGTCGCGACGCGCAGTCTCTGGGAGAGCCTTTTCGCCGGCGCGATGGGCGGGCGCCCGGTCACGCGCGTGATCGTCACGCACTACCATCCCGACCACGCGGGAAACGCGGCGTGGCTCGGCGCGCGCTTCGGTGCGCGCCTGTGGATGACGCGCGGGGAGTTCCTCACCGCGCACGCGGTGCGCCACGGCGTCGCGGCCTACACGCCCGAGGCGACCAAGACGCTTTTTCGCGCCAACGGCCTGGACGACGTGCGCGGCGCGCTGCTCCTTGCGCGCGGGGACCTCTATCGCGCGCTCGTGCCCGAATTCCCGCCCGAGCACCGGCGCCTGATGGACGGCGATATCTTCGAAATCGGGGGCCGCGAGTGGCGCGTGATCGTCGGCTACGGCCACGCGCCCGAGCACGCCTCGCTCTGGTGCCGGGCGCTGAAGGTGCTGATCTCGGGGGATATGCTGCTGCCGAAGATTTCGACCAACGTCGCCGTCCGGCCGATCGACCCCGGCGGGAACCCCCTCGGGCTCTTTCTTTCCTCGATTGCCCGCTACCGCGAGCTTCCCGCGGATGCGCTCGTGCTGCCCTCGCACGGCGTGCCGTTCCGCGGCGCGCACGCGCGCGTCGCCGAGCTCGAGGCGCACCACCGCGGGCGGCTCGACGGGCTGCTCGAAGCCTGCGCCGAGCCGAAGAGCGCCGCGGACGTGCTGCCGGTGCTGTTTCGCCGCAAGCTCGACGACGGGCAGATTTTCTTCGCGCTCGGCGAGGCGATCGCGCATCTTCACTACCTTCATTACGCGGGACGCCTGGCGCGCGCGGTGGGGGCGGACGGCGTGGCGCGCTTCGCGCGCGGATAAACCGCAAGGAAAAGGCACGATGGACGCGGCGAAGCTCGGGGTCAACCCGGAAGAGATCCACAAGGTTCTTCACGAAGTCGCGGAGCGCTCGGGTCGCATCCTCGGCGAGTTCGCGCAAAAGCACGTCGCCAACAGCGTCTCCGCGGCGGTCTCGGACGAGCTCGGGATCGCCAAGGCGTACATGGACCTCTACGCGCGCCTGCTCGGCAGCCCGTACGTTCTCGCGAGCGCCTCGGCCAACATGATGATGGACTACATGCGGCTCTGGCAGGCGAGCTGGCTGAAGATCCTGGGGCTGGAAGCGCACCCGGTGGCCGCGCCCGCGAAGAGCGATTCGCGCTTCAGGGACGAGGACTGGGAGTCGAATTTCCTGTTCGATTTCGTCAAACAGTCCTATCTCATCGCCTCGCGCCACATCCAGCACGCGGTGGCGAGCGTCGAGGGCATGCCCGAGGAGTCGCAGAAGAAGGTCGCGTTCTTCACGCGCCAGTACGTGGACGCGTTCGCGCCCTCCAACTTCGTGCTCACCAACCCGCAGGTGCTGCGCGAAACGGTCGCCACGGGCGGGCAGAATCTGCTCAAGGGGCTGAACAACCTCCTTGCCGACATCGAGCGCGGCGAGGGGCAGTTGCGGATCAGCATGACCGACGAGTCCGCGTTCCAGCTCGGCCGCAACGTCGCGACCACGCCCGGAAAGGTCGTGCACCAGACCGATCTCATGCAGCTCATCCAGTACCGGCCCGCGACCGCCGAGGCCTACCGCGCGCCGCTCGTCATCATTCCGCCCTGGATCAACAAGTACTACATCCTGGATCTCCGGCCGTCGAACTCCTTCATCCGGTGGGCCGTGGAGCGCGGCCACACCGTGTTCGTGCTCTCGTGGGTCAACCCCGACGCGCGTCTCGCGGAAAAGGGCTTCGACGATTACCTCTTCGAGGGGCCGCTCGCCGCACTGCAAGCCGTGGAGCGCGCCACCGGCGAGCGGCGGGTCAACTTCATCGGCTACTGCCTGGGCGGCACGCTGTTGGCGACGGCTCTGGGGTATTTGCGCGCAGGGAATCAGTTGGAAGAACGCGTAAACAGCGCGACGTTCTTCGTCAGCCTGCTCGATTTCTCGGCGCCGGGCGAGCTCGGCGTCTTCATCGACGAGCAGCAGGTGCGCAACCTCGAGAAGAAGATGAACGAGCGCGGGTATCTCGAGGGCTCGGAGATGGCCGGCACCTTCAACCTGCTGCGCGCCAACGACCTGGTTTGGTCGTTCGTGATCAACAACTACCTCCTTGGCAAGGACCCGTTCCCGTTCGACCTGCTTTACTGGAACTCCGACTCCACGCGGATGCCGGCGCGCATGCACAGCTTCTACCTCCGGAACATGTACATGAGGAACCTCCTCGGCGTGCCGGGCGGAATCGAGCTCGGCGGCGTGCCGATCGACCTCTCGAAGGTCGAGGTGCCCGCGTATTTCATCTCCACGGCCGAGGATCACATCGCGCCGTGGAAGACCACCTACCGCGGCGCGACGTATCTCGGCGGTCCCGTGCGCTTCGTGCTCGGCGGCTCGGGCCACATCGCCGGGATCGTCAACCCGCCCGCGGCGAAGAAATATTGCTACTGGACGAACGAGTCGCTGCCCGAGACGCCCGAGCAGTGGTTCGAGACCGCCACCCAGCACCCGGGCTCGTGGTGGGACGACTGGCAGGCGTGGATCGACGCGCGCAACGGCGGCGAGAAAGTTCCCGCACGAATCCCCACGAACCCGATCGAGGACGCGCCAGGCAGCTACGCCATGCTGCGCCTGGGCGCGAAGAGAGGGGGGTCAGAGTAAGTCTTTTCCGAGGAGGAGGGCACATGAACGAAAGGCACGCGGGTTGGCACTTCGCTGCGTCCGGCGCATTGGCGGCGGTTCTGGGTGTTTGCGGTTCGGCGGCGCTGGCGGTGAACGACGAGCCGCTCACCGACAAGTGGGCGCCAAGCGAATGGGGCCCCGACGACAAGGCGGGGGCGGCCAACCGCAGGACGCCGGCGTCGGTGCTGAAGGCGATGAAGCTCGTGAAGAAGGGCAAGGTGGCGACGCTCGGCAAGGTCTACCAGCAGGACGCGCCGGGATTCGGCACGCGCGCCTGGCGCATGGTGATCCCGGGGCTGCCGACCGGCGGGCCGTTCGGCAAGCAGGAGCTCGTCTACAACGACGAGTATGTCTCCACCGAGATCGGGCAGTTCGGCACGCAGTTCGACGGCCCGGGGCACATCGGCGTGATCACCTCGAAAGGCATGTTCTTCTACAACGGCCGCTATCTGCACGACAAGGACGTGAGCGCGTACGGCCTCGGAGCGCTCGGCGTGGAGCACGTGGGACAGCTCGGCTACGTGTGCCGCGGCGTGCTGCTCGACGCGGCCGCGTTGCGCGGCGTGGAGCGCCTCCCGGTCCCGGCCAGGAACAGCGCCGATGACCCCGGCGTCATCACCGCGAAGGATGTCGAGGCGATGGTGAAGCGCCAGGGCATCGCGCCGATCGGCGAGGGCGACTGCGTGTTCCTGCACACCGGCCACGGCAACCTCTGGGATCCCAGGAAGTGGGACAGCTTCGACGCCGCCGAGAAGCAGAAGCGCATCGCCCAGTTCAATGCGGGCGAGCCGGGGTTCGGCATCTCGGCGTGCGAGTACCTCGCGTCCAGGAAGATCGCGCTGACGGGAGGCGATACCTGGGGCACGGACGCGGTCGGCCCCGGCTTCGGCGGCGAAAATGAGCAGCCGTTCGAATGCCACATCAAGCTCCAGACCAAGCGCGGCATCTGGAACCTGGAGAACCTCGATCTCACGCAGCTCGTGGCGGACAGGGCGTACGAGTTCCTGTTCGTCTGGTCGCCGCTCAAGATCAAGGGCGCGACCGGCTCGCCGGGCAATCCCGTGGCGATCTACTGAACGCCGCAGCGATCCAGCCGGGCACGGCGCCCGGCTGGGTTCAGTCGCGGTACGCGGAAAAGACGAATTCGCGATCCTTCTGCTGGGTGTGGCACTGGAAGCAGGCCGACGCAGCGTTCGCGCCTGCCGCGCGCCCGGTCTTCGAGTCGCCCTTGAAGCCCTCGAAACCCCATCCGCCGGTGTCCTTCCATTTTCTCGCGTTCCGGTGCATGACGCCCACCACCTTTCGGGGGCCTTCCTGCACCGCGTTGCCTTCCGATTTCGCCTCGAGAAGATCGAACACGATCACCGCGCCGTCGGGGAACTTCCCGGACTTGTAGCCCTGCATCGCCTTTCGGTTCGCGTACACGTGATGGATCCCGCCGAACGCGTCGAAGAGCGGATGGCCCGGGCCGATCACCATGCTCTTGACATGCGTCCAGTCGCGGTAGCCCTGCGGATAGGGAACCGGATCGGCCGCGAGGGCGGGCGCGGATGCCGCGGCGAGCAGCAGGAGCGTCTTTTTCATCTGCGATTCTCCAGGAGTAAGATGATTCCGGGAGATTCAATCGCGATCGCGTCGTCGCGAAAAGCGGTCACCAAACGGTGACCCGGGAACCTTTCGGTGTCCTTCGATGATTTCGCGCAGGAAAGGAATTTCTTCCGCGCCCGCCGTGTCCCGAATGGTCGAGGACACCGTCGGCTGCAAGTGGTCGCTCGCGGTGCTCGCGGCGGTGCGCGCAGGCGTGCGCCGGCCCGGCGCGCTCGAGCACGCGATCGACGGGATCTCGAAGAAGGTGCTCAACGAGCGGCTGCGCAAGCTCGAGCGCTTCGGGATCCTCGAAAAGCGCGTTTACCCGGAAGTGCCGCCCCGCGTGGAGTACCGCCTCACGGGCTTCGGCGAGAAGTTCTCGGGGCTGATGGAAGGCATCGAGCGGCTTCAGAGCGAGCTCGAAAAGCCGGCGGGATAGCGAGGCCCGCGGATCGCGCGCGGGCGGTACCAGGAGGTCATTTCTCCGTCGATCAGGCGAACCGGCTTTCTCAGCCGCCCGCCGATCTCGATGACTTGCGGCGCAGAACCGCTACGGCTCCGAGGAAAGCAGGACCATGACCGCTTGCCAGGGCCCGCACAGGAGCCCGGTGATCGAGGGCACCAGCGAGACGATGCGGCTCAAATCGGGATGTCGCGGGGCTTTCGCGGCGCGCGCGCCGCGAAACGGTCGTAGAGCGGCGCCGGAACCAGGCGCAGAAGGCGCCCGGCGATCGCCATCTGCCAGGGGATCACGGCAAGGCGCCGCCGCGCCGCAATCGCGCGCGCGATGCGGCGTGCCGCCTCATCGGCCGGGAGCAGGAACGGCATGCGGTAGCGGTTGACGCGCGTCATCGGCGTATCGACGTAGCCGGGGCACACGGTAACCACCGTCACGCCGCTGCCCGCGAGCTCGTTCCGGAGCGCCTCGAGCCAGGCAATCGCGGCGGCCTTGGAAGCGCTGTAGGCGCCCGCGCCCGGAATGCCGCGGAAGCCTGCGACGCTCGCGATGCCGCACAGGGTGCCGCGACGCGCCTCGCGCATCGCCGGGGCGAACGCGGCGAGCGTGGCGGCGAGCCCCCCGACGTTCACCGCGAGCACGCGCGCGAGCTTCGCCAGGTCGCGCGGGTCGTGCCCGTGCGTGCCGACCGAGACGCCGGCGTTGGCGATCACCAGCGCGGGCGCGCCGTGGCGCTGCACGAAGTCCGAGGCCGCGCGCTGCACGGCCTGCGCGTCCGACACATCCAGCGCATAGAGCTCGATGCGGCCGGGAAGGTCCGCCGCCAGGCGCTCGAGCGCGTCGGCCCGCCGTGCCGCGAGTCCGAGGACCACGCCCTCGGCCGCGTAGTGGCGCGCCAGCGCTTCACCAATGCCCGCGGAGGCGCCGGTGATGAAGATCACTTCCTGGCACGATCCTCGCGCGCGCGTCCCACGAGGTACTCGACCACATCCATCATTTCCTTCACGCCGCCCGAGAGCCGCGCCGACGTCACGTAACGGCCGTCGACCACGAAGGTCGGGACGCCGCGCACGTTGTAGGTGTCGAGCATCTTCTGCGCCGCAGCGACCCTGGCGGACACTTCCGGCGAGTCGAGCGCCTGCTTGAAGCGCGCTGCGTCGATGCCGTTTGAGGCGAGCCACTCGAGCAGATTCTTCTCCTCGTTCAGTCTGCGGCCGTCGAAATGGTGATTGTCGTACACGGGCCAGTGAAGCCGGGCGAGCAGGCCCGTCGCCTCGAGCGCGTAGAAAACGCGCGCGAAGGCCTCCCAGCCCTCCGAGGAAACCGCGGGCACGCGCCTGAGCGCGACGCCGGGGCCGGTCTTCATCAGCCAGCGCGCGATCTGCGGCTGCGCCTCGTAGCAGATCGGACAGCCGTAGTAGAAGAACTCGATCACCTCGATCGCGCCGCCTCCGGCCGGCGGGCGCGGAGGGTCGAGCACCAGGTAGTCGCGCCCTGCCACCGGCTCGGCGCGAACTCCCGCGCAGGCGAGAGCGAGCAGCACGATTCCGGCGAGTCGAACGAGACCTTGCTTCATGCGGCCCCCGCGGCGACAAGACCGGCGAAGTCTACCGCGATTGCGCGCCGCCCGCGAAAGCCCTAGTCTAGGACGATGCGAGGGCTTGCGCGCGCGATCACGCTTTGCCTCGTTTTCGTTCTCACGACCGCCGAAGCGAACGAAGACGAGGATTTCGGCGTCGCGCCGACCGGGCAGCTTCGCCTGCGGGCGCTCTCCGCGCCCACGCCTCGCGAGGTTCCGGGCGCGAAGACCCTTCGCACCGACGAGCTTCGCCGCCTGCTGGCGCAGGACCCGGGCGCCCGGCCGCTGCTCTTCGACGTGCTCGGAGGCCCATCGCACGACTCGCTCCCCGGCGCGATCTGGCTGCCGGGCGCGGGACGCGGCGAAAGCCTCGGCGACGCGCTGCAGACGCATCTCGCGCGGGCGCTGCAGGCGGCGACGCGCGGCGAGCCCACGCGACCCGTCGTGTTCTTCTGCCAGGGGCCGAAGTGCTGGCTGTCCTACAACGCGGCGCTGCGTGCGGTGGCGCTCGGCTACCGCGAGGTGCTGTGGTACCGGGGCGGGATCGAGGCCTGGATCGCCGCCGGCGAGCGGCTCGAGCCGCTGCGCCTTGCGTGGAAACCTCCGCCCGGCTGGCCCGCTACTTGCGCGGGAGCGACTTGCGCGTCTGCGCGATCAGCTGGTCGATGATCGCGAGCATGCGCTCGGCGGTGTCGCTCACGAGATAGCGGCCGTGCACCGCCATCGACGGCGTGCCCTCGACGCGGTACGCGACGGTCATCTGCGTGGCGCGCTTGACCCGGCTCTGCACGCCGAACGAGCGCGTCGCTTCGATGACCTTTTTCGCGTCTGCGCCCTGCTTGCCGAGCCACTGGCCGAACGCCTCGAGATTGTCGGTCTTGAGACGGTCGCGGTGGATCGCCTGGAAGAGCGGCCAGTGCAGCTTTTCCAACAGCCCCAGCGCCTCGAGCGCGTAGAAAATCGACGCATCGAGCCCCCAGCGCGCGTTGAACACCGCGGGAATGCGCCGGAACTGGGCGTCCGCGGGCAGGCGCTTCAGCCACGCCTCGAGCGGCGGCTCGAGGTTGTAGCAGTGGATGCAGCCGTACCAGAAGAACTCGATGACCTCGATCTTGCCGCCCGCCGCCTCGACCGGCTGCTCGGGATTGAGCACCAGGTAGTCGCGGCCGGCGGCGAAGCCTTGAGCGCGCGCGAAGCGCGGCGCGCCGATCGCGGCGAGCGCGATTGCGGCGGAGAGTCTGCGGCGGGTCGGGTTCATCGCGGGGTCAATTGGCCTTCAATTTGACCAGGCTCGCGTCGATTCCGTTCTGTGCGAGCTGCTGGCGCACGCGGTTCAGCTCCTCGACCCTGGTATAGGGCCCGAGCCGTACCCGGTACCAGGTCCCCTTGTCCGGCAGCGTGGTCGGCTCCACGCTCGACTCGAGGCCGAGAATCGCGAGCTTCGCCTTCTGGTTGTCCGCATCGGCCGGATTCTGGAACGAGCCCGCCTGGACGTAGTAGAGGTCCCTGGCCGCCGGGGGCTCGGTGCGGCCGGCGCGCGCCGCTTCCCTTATCTCGCGTTCGGTGACGGGCTCTTCGCCCCCCGGAAGGATCTTGTAGAAGTCGAACTTCGGTTTCTCGGCCGGCTTCGCCGCGGGCGCCGCGCCTTCCTGCGGCAGCCCGGCGATGCTCGGGGGCTTCGCCTCGCCCGCGGGCGGCTTGGTGCGGTTCAGGAACGGGATCGGCGTCTTGCTGAGGTAGAACGCGACCCCGAGCGCGATTCCGAGCCCCAGGAGCAGGCCCACGAACACGCCGAGCAGGAATCCGCCGCCGGAGCGGTTGCGGGGTGCATTCGCGGATCGCTGTCTCACATCTTCTCCGGTGCGCGCACGCCAAGGAGCGCGAGGCCGTTCGCGAGCGTCTGGCGCACCGCGGCGCAAAGCGCCAGGCGCGCATCGCGCAGCCGCGTGTCCTCGACGAGGATGCGCTCGGCATTATAGTAGCTGTGCAATGTGCCCGCGAGACCGCGCAGGTAGAACGCGATCGCGTGCGGCGCGAGCTCCGTCGCGGCCGAGGCGATCAGTTCCGGGAATTCCGCGAGACGCTGCATCAGCTCGAGCTCGCGGTGGTGCACGAGCGCCTCGAGCGGCGCCTCCAGAAGGCTCGCCGGATCCCCGCCCCACTGCGCGAACACGCTGCACAGGCGTGCGTGCGCGTACTGCACGTAGTACACCGGATTGTCCTGCGACTCGCTCCTCGCGAGATCGAGGTCGAAGTCGAGATGCTGGTCGCACTTGCGCAGCACGTAGAAGAAGCGCGCCGCGTCGTTGCCGACCTCGCGCCGCAATTCGCGCAGCGTGACGAACTCGCCGGAGCGCTTGCCCATCGCGAGCTTCTGGCCGCCGCGGTAGAGCACCGCGAACTGCACCAGCGCAACCGTCAGCGCCTCGCACGGCAGTCCGAGAGCGGCGAGCGCGCCCTTCACGCGCGCGACGTAGCCGTGGTGGTCTGCGCCCCAGACGTCGATCAGGCGGTCGTAGCCGCGCGCGAGCTTCCCGGCGTGGTACGCGATGTCGGAGGCGAAGTAGGTGTACTGGCCGTTCTCGCGACGAAGCACCCGGTCCTTTTCGTCGCCGAAGGCGCTCGATCGGAACCACAGCGCGCCGTCCTTCGGGTAGACATGGCCGCGCTCCTCGAGCGCCGCCACGGTCCGCGCGACTGCGCCCGAGTCGTACAGCGACTGCTCGGAAAACCAGTGGTCGAACTCGGTACGGAACTCGGCGAGGTCGGCGCGCTGATCGGCGAGCATCTCCTCGAGCGCGAAGCGGTGCAGCCGCCCCCAGTCCTCGCCGAGCAGCATCCTGGCGGCGTCGATCAGCCGGTCGAGCTCGCGGTCGGGGTCGGCGAGTGCCTCGGAGAGCCGCAGGCCCCCGGGGTCGCGCGCGTAGCGCGCGACGTGCGCGTCCGCCAGGCGTGCGGCGATGTCGCGCACGTAGTCGCCGCGGTAGCCCTGCTCCGGGAACGGCACCACCACGCCGCGCGCCTGCAGGTACCTCAGCCACACCGAGAGCGCGAGAATGTCCATCTGGCGCCCGGCGTCGTTCACGTAGT
This sequence comes from Betaproteobacteria bacterium, assembly GCA_037443705.1. Taxonomy (GTDB): domain Bacteria; phylum Pseudomonadota; class Gammaproteobacteria; order Burkholderiales; family SG8-39; genus 2-02-FULL-66-14. The sequence continues at coordinate 51,327 of JBBINV010000021.1, forward strand.
ACTCGCGCGTCACACGGTGGCCGGCGAACTCGAGCAGGCTCGCGAGGCTCGCTCCGTAGGCGGCGCCGCGGCCGTGCCCGACGTGCAGCGGGCCGGTCGGGTTCGCCGAGACGAACTCGATCAGGATGTGCTCGGCGCGTGCCGGGCGCCCGCGCCCGAAGTCCGGTCCCTCGGCGAGTGCGCGCTGCACCACCGTGTTCTTCGCGCCGGCGGTCTGCCGCACGTTGTAGAACCCGCCCGCGACCGTGGGCCACTCGAAGATCCGCTCGCCGATCACGGCCTCGCCCGTGATCTCGGCGAGCTGCCTCGCGATGTCGTGGGGACTTCGCTTCAGCGCCTTCGCGAGCAGGAACGCGACGTTGCACGAGAGATCCCCGTGCGCCGGGTTCTTCGGCCGCTCGAGATGAATCTCGACCGGCCCGGCCCCGGGGGCGACGCGCCGCACGCCTTCCTCGAGAATCCGCCGCAGGATGTCCTTGGGATCGTCCATGAAGGGGCGCGCATTATAAACCGGGGGGTCAGTCGAACTCGATCGGATCCACGTCGAGATGCCAGCGCACGTTCCCGGGCGGCGACGCTTGCAGCGCCTCGCAGAGCGCGCGAAGAAAGCCCTGCAGCGCGGGGCGCGAACCCGACTGGATCAGCAGGTGCGCGCGTTCCATCCCGGCGCGGCGCGTGACGACGTTGGGCACCGGGTCGTAGACCGTGACTGCGTCGCGCGCCGGCGCCGCGCGCACCGCCCCGCGCAGGAACGCGAGCGCCGTTTCGAGCCTCGCGCTTTCCGCGCGCAGGGACGCTTCGTGCACGAACGGCGGGAAGCCCGCCGATTTCCGCTCGGCGAGCTGGGCGGCGGCGAAGCCCGCGTAGTCGTGGCGCGCGAGCGCCTCGAACAGCGGATGCTGCGGAAAGCGCGTCTGCACTAGCACTTCGCCGGGCTGCTCGCGCCGCCCGGCGCGGCCCGAGACCTGCGCCAGCGTCGCGAACAGGCGCTCGGCAGCGCGGTAGTCGGTCGAGACAAGGGCGCTGTCGGCGTTCAGGACGCACACGAGCGTCAACCCCGGAAAATCGTGACCCTTGGCGAGGAGCTGCGTACCGACGAGGATGTCGGCATCACCGCGGCGCACCGCCTCGAGCGTGCCGGCCAGGCGCCCTCGACGGCGCGCGGTATCGCGATCGATGCGCACGATTCGCGCCCGGGGGAAAATGGACCCGAGCGTCTCCTCCACGCGCTGCGTGCCGCGGCCGAGCGCGCGCAGGTCGAGGTTGCCGCAGGTCGGGCAGGCGCGCGGAATCGCGCATTCGGCGCCGCAATGGTGGCAGCGCAGCCGCCGGTCGGCCGCATGCAGCACCAGGCGCGCGCTGCAGCGCTCGCAGCCGGCGGACCAGCCGCAGGCCTCGCACGCGAGCACCGGCGCATAGCCGCGGCGGTTGATGAACACGAGGCTCTGCTCGCC
>JBBINV010000022.1:0-51723 GCA_037443705.1 Betaproteobacteria bacterium
GCCTGCGCCGGCCGCGCCGGCGGCGAAAAAGTAGGGAGGCGAGATGGAAACGCGCGCAGTGCTTCGCGGGGTCCGGCTCTCGGCGCAGAAGGGGCGCCTGGTTGCGGACCTGATCCGGGGCAAGCCGGTGGATCAGGCGCTCAACATCCTCGCGTTCACACCCAAGAAGGGCGCGGCGCTCCTCAAGAAGGTGCTCGAGTCCGCGATCGCCAACGCCGAGCACAACGACGGTGCCGACATCGATGCGCTTAAGGTCAAGCGCGTCCATGTCGAGCGCGGCAGCTTTCTCAAGCGCTTCCATGCGCGCGCCAAGGGAAGGGGCACGCGCGTGATGAAGCACACCTGCCACATCTACGTCACCGTGGGCGACTGAAAGGAAGGCATGGGTCAGAAAATCAATCCGATCGGCTTCAGGCTCGCGGTGAACCGCAACTGGAGCTCGCGCTGGTACGCCAATAACCGCAGTTTCGGGCCGATGCTCGCCGAGGACATCAGGGTGCGCGACTTCCTGAAGCGCAAGCTCTCGCACGCTTCGGTCGGCCGCGTCGTGATCGAGCGGCCGGCGAATGACGCGCGCATCACGATCTACTCGGCGCGCCCGGGCGTCGTCATCGGCAAGAAAGGCGAGGAGATCGAGTCGCTGAAGGCGGAGCTTCGCCGGCTGATGGGGGTCAACCAGGTGCACGTCAACATCGAGGAGATCCGCAAGCCCGAGATCGACGCGCAGCTGATCGCGGATTCCATCGCGCAGCAGCTCGAGAAACGGATCATGTTCCGCCGCGCGATGAAGCGGGCGATGCAGAACGCGATGCGCCTGGGCGCCCAGGGGATCAAGATCATGAGCGCGGGGCGGTTGAACGGAATCGAGATCGCGCGCACGGAGTGGTACCGCGAAGGGCGCGTGCCGCTGCATACACTGCGCGCCGATATCGACTACGGCATGGGGGAGGCGAAGACGACTTACGGCGTGATCGGCATCAAGGTGTGGGTGTACAAGGGCGAGGTGATGCCGAAGGGCGAGGCGCCGGCGGCGGCGCTCCCGGGGAGCCAGGCGCCGGCGCCGGCACCCGAGGCACCCGCCGAGCCGAGGAAGGCCAAGCGCCCGGCAGCCAGGTTCGGCGCCAGGAAGCCGGCGGCCAAGGACAGGCCCGAGGCCGACCGAAAGAGCACCGCCTCGCGCCCGAAGAAACCGGAAGGCGCAGCGGCTTCCGCCGAAAAGCCCAAGACGGCGGTCAAGCGCGCCCGCAAGCCCGCCAAGGACGAAGGCGGCGGCACGGAAACCAAGGAATGAGAGGGAACTGAGCGATGCTTCAACCGGCACGCACCAAGTACCGAAAGCAGCAGAAAGGGCGAAATACGGGCGTCGCGACGCGCGGCGCCAAGGTTTCGTTCGGCGAATACGGTCTGAAGGCGATCGGCCGCGGGCGGCTGACCGCACGCCAGCTCGAGGCAGGGCGCCGGGCGCTGTCGCGCCACATCAAGCGCGGCGGGCGAATCTGGATCCGGGTTTTCCCCGACAAGCCCGTGTCGCACAAGCCCGCCGAGGTGCGCATGGGCAACGGCAAGGGGAACCCGGAGTACTTCGTGTCCGAGATCCAGCCCGGCAAGATCATCTACGAAATGGACGGCGTCGAGGAGGCGATCGCGAAGGAGGCTTTCGCCCTTGCGGCTGCGAAGCTGCCGTTCAAGACCGTCGTCGTCCACCGGATGCTGGGGTAGCCGATGAAAGCGAGTGAACTTCGCGCCAAGACGGGCGCCGAGCTTGAAAAGGAGCTCGAAGAGCTGCTCAAGGCCCAGTTCGGCCTGCGCATGCAGCTTGCGACGCAGCAACTGTCCAACACCAGCCAGAAGCGCAAGGTGCGGCGCGACATCGCACGCGTGCGCACGGTGCTCAAGGAGAAGACAGGCAAATGAACGCGCAGCAGCAGGCGGCGCCCGCGCCGAGGAACCGGCGCACCCTGGTCGGCCGCGTCGTGAGCGACCGGATGCAGAAGACGGTGACGGTGCTGGTGGAGCGCCGCGTGCGCGATCGCCTCATGGGCAAGACCGTGACCCGCTCGAAGAAGTACCACGCCCACGTCGCGGGCGGCGAGTTCCGCGCCGGAGACCTGGTCGAGATCGCCGAATGCCGGCCGATCTCGAAAACCAAGTCCTGGGCGGTGACGCGCTTGGTGAGGAAGTCGGCCGAGATCTAGCCGTGGCGCCGGATTCACTGTAGAATTCGCGCCTTTTTCCGCCCCGGACGGGGTCCAAGACTGCGGGCACAGGAGGTAACGGGAGACTCGATTCCCGTGCCCCAGGGCGCGCAAGTTGGATGGAGAACGAACCATGATTCAGATGCAGTCCGTGCTCGACGTCGCCGACAACACCGGCGCGCGTGCCGTCATGTGCATCAAGGTGCTCGGCGGCTCGAAGCGCCGTTACGCCTCGATCGGCGATGTCATCAAAGTGAGCGTCAAGGACGCAGCGCCGCGCGGGCGCGTCAAGAAGGGCGAGGTGTACGACGCGGTGGTGGTGCGCACGGCCAAGGGTGTGCGCCGTGCCGACGGCTCGCTCATCCGCTTCGATTCGAACGCGGTGGTGCTGCTCACCAGCAAGCTCGAGCCGATCGGCACGCGCATTTTCGGCCCCGTTACGCGGGAGCTGCGCACGGAGCGGTTCATGAAGATCGTGTCGCTCGCCCCGGAAGTGCTCTGAGGACATCGCCATGGAACGGATCAGGAAGGGCGACGAGGTGATCGTGATCGCAGGCCGCGACAAGGGCAAGCGCGGCACGGTACTGCGGCGGGTCGACGCCGAGCATCTCGTGGTCGAGGGCGTAAACCGGGTCAAGAAGAACCAGCGCCCCAACCCCATGAAGGGGATCACGGGCGGAATCGTCGACAAGGACATGCCGATCCACGTCTCCAATGTGGCGCTGTTCAATCCGGCGTCGAAGAAGGGCGACCGCGTCGGCTTCAAGGTGCTCGAGGACGGCCGCAAGGTGCGTGTCTTCAAGTCGAACGGCGAGCAGGTGGACGTGTAAGGAAGCGCTATGGCAAAGGAAGACGCTCCGAAGAAGGAACCGCAGAAGAAGCCGCAGGCCAGGCCCGAGGCGCCCCGGAAGAAGGACGCCCCGAAGGCCGAAAAGGCGGCGCAGGCCGAGGCCCCGGCTGCGCCGCCCCCGCCCGCGCGCCTGCGCGAGTATTACCGCGAGCGCGTCGTACCGGAGCTCGTGCAGAAGTTCGGCTACAAGAGCGTCATGCAGGTGCCGCGGATAGCCAAGATAACGCTGAACATGGGCGTGGGCGAGGCGGTCGGCGACAAGAAGGTGCTCGAGAACGCGGTCGGCGACATGGCGAAAATCGCCGGTCAGAAACCCGTGATCACCAAGGCACGCAAGTCGATCGCGAACTTCAAGGTGCGGGCGGGCTTTCCGATCGGCTGCATGGTCACGCTGCGCGGCGCGCGCATGTACGAGTTCCTCGATCGCCTCGTCAACATCGCGATCCCGCGCATCCGCGACTTTCGCGGCGTCTCCAACCGCGCCTTCGACGGCCGCGGCAACTACAGCCTGGGGATCCGGGAGCAGATCATTTTCCCGGAAATCGAGTACGACAAGATCGACGCGCTCCGGGGGCTCAACATCGCAATCACCACGACGGCGAAGTCGGACGACGAGGCGCGGGCGCTGCTCGCCGCGTTCCGCTTCCCGTTCAAGCACTGAGGGGAAACCGAATGGCCAAGCTCGCCGTGAAGCTGCGCGAACAGAAGCGCCGCGCAATCGTGGAGAAGTTCAAGGCAAAGCGCAAGGCGCTGCTTGAGACGCTCCAGGATCCGCGCGTCCCGGACGAGGAGAAGGATGCCGCGCGCGCCAGGCTCCAGAAGCTGCCGAAGGACGCCTCGCCGGTACGCCTTCGCAACCGCTGCGCGCTCACCGGGCGTCCGCGCGGCGTGTTCCGCAAGTTCGGGCTCGCGCGCGGCAAGCTTCGCGATCTCGCGCTGAAGGGTGAAGTTCCCGGCGTGATCAAGGCGAGCTGGTAAGGAGACACGCATGAGCATGAGCGATCCGATCGCGGACATGCTGACCCGCATCCGCAATGCGCAGATGGTCGGGCAGATTGAAGTCGCGATGCCGGCCTCGAAACTGAAAGCCGCCATTGCCCAGGTACTGAAGGACGAAGGCTACATCGAGGACTTCGCGCTGCGCGAGGACGGGACGAAGCGCGAGCTCCGGATCGGCCTCAAGTACTACGCCGGCCGGCCGGTGATCGAGCGCCTTGAGCGCGTCTCCAAGCCCGGCCTGCGGGTCTACAAGGGCCGCAACGACATCCCGCGCGTGATGAACGGCCTCGGCGTGGCGATCCTCTCGACCTCGCGCGGCGTCATGACGGATCGCAAGGCGCGCGATACGGGCGTTGGCGGCGAAGTGCTCTGCTTCGTGGCCTGAGGGGGCGCGGACATGTCCAGAATCGCAGCCAGTCCGATCCCCCTGCCCAAGGGCGTCGAAGTGAAGCTCGACGGGGGCGTGATTTCAGTGAAAGGCCCGCTCGGCACGATCGCGCGGCCGCTCGACCCGAACGTCGGCATCGAGAAGGACGGCGAAAAACTCCAGTGCAAGGCGCTCGGGAACTCGCGGCACGCCGACGCCATGTCGGGCACGATGCGCGCGCTTGTCGCCAACATGGTGACCGGCGTGACCAAGGGCTTCGAGAAGAAGCTCGCGCTGGTCGGAGTCGGCTACCGCGCACAGGCGCAGGGCGACAAGCTGAACCTTTCGCTCGGCTTCTCGCACCCGGTGGTGCACCAGATGCCGAAGGGGATCAAGGTGGCGACGCCGACGCAGACCGAGATCGTGGTGAGCGGCATCGACAAGCAGCTCGTCGGCCAGGTCGCGGCGGAGATCCGGGACTACAAGCCGCCCGAGCCGTACAAGGGCAAGGGCGTGCGCTACGCCGACGAGGCGATCGTCCTCAAGGAGACGAAGAAGAAGTAACGGAGCCCGACCATGCACGACAAGAACCCATCGCGCCTGCGGCGCGCGCGCAAGACGCGGCTCAAGATCCGCGAGCTTGGCGCGGTCCGCCTCACGGTGCACCGCACGAACTTCCACATTTACGCGCAGATCACCAGCGCGGCGGGGGACAGGGTCCTCGCGAGCGCGTCCAGCGCCGAGAAGGAGCTGCGCGCGAAGCTGAAGAACGGCGGCAACCGCAGTGCGGCCGAGGTCGTCGGCCAGCGCATCGCCGAGAAGGCGAGGGCCGCAGGAATCGAAAAGGTCGCCTTCGACCGCGCCGGGTACCGCTACCACGGCCGCGTCAAGGCGCTCGCCGAAGCCGCGCGCGCCGGCGGACTCAAGTTCTAGAGGAAACGTCATGGCCAAGTTGCAGGCGAGAAGGGTGCAGGCAAGCGAGGAGCGAGGCGACGGCCTTCGCGAGAAGATGGTTTCGGTGAACCGCGTGACCAAGGTCGTCAAGGGCGGGCGCGTGCTCGGCTTCGCCGCGCTTACCGTGGTCGGCGACGGCGACGGGGGGATCGGCATGGGCAAGGGCAAGGCTCGGGAGGTGCCGGTTGCCGTACAGAAGGCGATGGAGGAGGCGCGCCGGCGCATGTTCAAGGTGAGCCTGAGACACGGGACGCTGCACCACGCCGTGATCGGACGCCACGGCTCGGCCAAGGTTCTGATGCAGCCGGCCTCCGAGGGCACGGGCATCATCGCTGGCGGGCCGATGCGGGCGGTGTTCGAGGTGATGGGTATCACCAACGTCCTCGCCAAGTGCTTCGGCTCGACCAATCCCTACAACGTCGTTCGTGCGACGCTGCAGGGGCTGAAGGCGATGAGCACGCCAGCCGAAATCGCCGCCAAGCGCGGCAAGTCCGTCGAAGAGATCATGGCATGAAGCGGATTCGGGTGCGCCTGGTGAAGGGTCTCGCCGGGACCAAGCAGAGCCATCGCGATACGGTGCGAGGGCTGGGTCTGAAGCGCGTCAACCATGCGGTGGATCTCGCCGACACACCGGCGGTGCGAGGCATGATCCGCAAGGTCTACTACCTCGTTCGGGTGGAAGGATAGGCACGATGCGTCTTAACTCGCTCAAGCCCGCTGCGGGCGCGAAGCATCCCCGGCACCGCGTCGGCCGCGGCGTCGGATCCGGCTGGGGCAAGACGGCCGGGCGCGGCCACAAGGGGCAGCGCGCGCGCGCCGGCGGATATCACAAGGTCGGATTCGAAGGCGGCCAGATGCCGCTGCACCGGCGGCTGCCGAAGCGCGGCTTCACCTCGCCGACGCGGGACGCGTACGCGGAGGTGCGGCTGTCTTCGCTCGAGCGCATGAAATCGTCCGAGATCGATCTCGCGGCGCTGAAGGCCGAAGGCGTGGTGCCGCGCCGGACGGTCGCGGCGAAGGTGATCCTTTCGGGCAGGCTGACGCGCCCGGTGACGCTCAAGGGCGTCAAGGCGACCAAAGGGGCACGCGCCGCGATCGAGGCGGCCGGCGGGCGCATCGAGGAGCCTGCGGCGCAGGCGTAGCGCGACTTGGCCACGGCTCTTCCCAGCGCAGGAAAGACCGGCCGCTACGGCGACCTGAAGCGGAGGCTCGTGTTCCTCCTGGGTGCGCTCGTGGTGTTCCGGATCGGCGCGCACATCCCGGTGCCGGGGATAGACCCGAACGTGCTCGCGGACCTCTTCAAGGGCCAGCAGGGCGGGATCCTCGGGATGTTCAACATGTTCTCGGGCGGAGCGCTGTCGCGCTTCACGATCTTCGCGCTCGGGATCATGCCCTACATTTCTGCCTCGATCATCATGCAGCTGATGACCGCGGTCTCCCCGCAGCTCGACCAGCTGCGCAAAGAGGGCGAGTCGGGCCGGCGCAAGATCACGCAGTACACGCGCTATGGCACCGTGTTCCTGGCCCTGTTTCAGGCCACCGGAATCTCGATCGCCCTCGAGAGCCAGCCCGGGCTCGTGCTCGATCCGGGTCTCATGTTCCGCGTTACCACGGTCACGACACTCGTCACCGGGACGATGTTCCTCATGTGGCTGGGCGAGCAGATCACCGAGCGGGGTCTCGGGAACGGCATCTCGATCCTGATTTTCGCCGGCATCGCCGCGGGATTGCCGAACGCGATCGCCGGCACGCTCGAGCTCGTTCGCACCGGGGCGATGCATCCCCTTACCGCGCTGCTGATCGCCGCGGCGGTGGTGGTGGTGACCGGGTTCGTGTGCTTCGTCGAGCGCGGGCAGCGCAAGATCCTCGTCAATTATGCCAAGCGTCAAGTGGGAAATCGCGTCTACGGCGGGCAGAGCTCGCATCTTCCGTTCAAGCTCAACATGTCGGGGGTGATTCCGCCGATCTTCGCCTCGTCGCTCATTCTCTTTCCGGCCACGCTGCTGGGTTGGTTCGGATCGGCCGAAGGGTTCAATTGGCTGCGCGATCTCGCGGGCATGCTTTCGCCGGGCCAGCCGATCTACATCCTGATGTACGGCGGACTGATCGTGTTCTTCTGTTTTTTCTACACGGCGCTGCAGTACAACCCGAAGGAGACCGCGGACAACCTGAAGAAATCCGGCGCGTTCGTGCCAGGCATACGGCCGGGTGAGCAGACCGCGCGATACCTCGAGAGAATCCTGCTGCGGCTGACGCTGGCCGGGTCGATCTACGTGACGCTGGTGTGCCTGCTGCCCGAGTTCCTGATCCTCAAGTGGAACGTGCCGTTCTATTTCGGCGGCACCTCGCTCCTGATCATCGTCGTGGTGACGATGGACTTCATGTCGCAGGTGCAGGCCTACATCATGACGCACCAGTACGAGAGCCTGCTCCGGAAGGCGAACTTCAAGGGAGGGCTGCCGGCCCGTTAGCGATGGCAAAGGAAGACGTCATCGAGATGCAGGGTGAGGTCATGGAAAACCTTCCCAACGCGACCTTCAAGGTCAGGCTCGATAACGGGCACGTGATCCACGCGTTCATCTCGGGAAAGATGCGCATGAACTACATCCGGATCCTGCCCGGGGACAAGGTGACGGTGCAGTTGACGCCCTACGACCTCACCAAGGGCCGGATTACCTTCCGGGCGAAGTGAGCGCGCAACAGCTGACAGGAGCAAGACGATGAAAGTGATGGCCTCGGTAAAGAAAATCTGCCGCAAGTGCAAGATCGTGCGCCGCAAGCGCGTGGTGCGCGTGATCTGCTCCGACCCGCGCCACAAGCAGCGTCAGGGTTGATAAGGCTTTGTTTGGACTGATATAATTTCCAGTTTTCGCGCGACAGGGACGCCATGGCACGGATTGCAGGAATCAACATTCCGAATCACCAGCACGCGGGCATCGCTCTCACCGCGATCTACGGGATCGGGCGGGCGCGCGCCGAGGCGATTTGTGCGGCGGCTGGAGTCGACAAGGGGCGCAAGATCAAGGACCTCACCGACGCCGAGATGGAGCGGCTTCGCGAGACCGTAGGGAAGCTCGCGGTCGAGGGTGACCTGCGCCGCGAGGTGTCGATGTCGATCAAGCGGCTGATGGACCTCGGCTGCTATCGGGGGCTGCGCCACCGCAAAGGGCTTCCCGTGCGCGGCCAGCGCACGCGGACCAACGCGCGCACGCGCAAGGGCCCGCGCAAGGCCGCGATCAAGCTGACCGCGCCCGCGGGCAAGGCATAAAGGACAGCCATGGCATCCAAGAACACCCCCACGCAGCAGCACCTGCAGCAGACCGCGGCGGCGCGCGCGCGCAAGAAAGTCAAGAAGAACGTCTCCGAGGGCGTCGCGCACATTCACGCCTCGTTCAACAATACCATCGTCACGATCACCGACCGGCAGGGCAACGCGCTCGCCTGGTCGACCTCGGGCAATGCCGGGTTCAAGGGCTCGCGCAAGTCCACGCCCTTCGCCGCGCAGGTCGCGGCCGAGCGCGCCGGGCGCGCCGCGCAGGAATGCGGGGTCAGGAACATCGAGGTGCGCATCTCGGGCCCAGGGCCGGGGCGCGAGTCCGCAGTTCGCGCGCTGAACGCGATCGGCCTCAAGATCGCCTCGATCGCTGACGTGACCCCGGTACCGCACAACGGCTGCCGCGCGCCCAAGCGCCGCCGCGTCTAGGAGGACAGGAATGGCCAGAAATCTCGACGCCAAGTGCCGCCAGTGCCGCAGGGAAGGCGAGAAGCTCTTTCTCAAGGGCGAGAAGTGCTTCACCGACAAGTGCGCGCTCGAGCGCCGCAGCTACGCGCCCGGCCAGCACGGCCAGAAGTCCGGGGCGCGGCTCTCGGACTACGGCAAGCAGCTGCGCGAGAAGCAGAAGACGCGCCGCATTTACGGACTGCTCGAGCGCCAGTTCCGGAAAACCTACGCCGGTGCCGCGCGCTCCAAGGGCATAACCGGCGAGCGGCTGCTGCAGCTCCTCGAGACGCGGCTCGACAACATCGCCTATCGCATGGGGTTCGGGGCCTCGCGAAGCGAAGCTCGCCAGGTGGTCCGTCACAACGCGATTCTGGTCAACGGCAAGCGCGTCAACATCCCCTCCTACCAGGTGCGCCCGGGCGACGTGATCGAGGTCGCGCAGAAGGCGAAGGCGCAGCTGCGCATCAAGGCGTCGGCGGAGGCGGCTGAATCGCGCGGCATCCCCGAGTGGCTGGAGGTCGATGCCAAGGCGCTCAAGGGAACCTTCAAGTCGCTGCCGGCGCGCACCGACCTTCCCTCGACCGTGAATGAAAGCATGATCATCGAGCTGTATTCGAAGTAACAGGATCGGGAAAACATGGCACTCACCGGATTTCTGAAGCCGCGCATCGTCGACGTCCAGAACCTTTCGCCCTCGCACGCCAAGGTGACGATGGAGCCGTTTGAGCGAGGCTATGGCCACACGCTCGGCAACGCGCTCAGGCGCGTGCTGCTGTCGTCGATGCCGGGCTACGCTCCGACCGAAGTGCAGATCGCGGGCGTGGTGCACGAGTACTCGACCCTCGACGGCGTGCGCGAGGACATCGTCGACATCCTGCTGAACCTCAAGGGCGTGGTGTTCCGCCTGCACAATCGTCAGGAGGCGATCCTGACGCTGAAGAAGAAGGGTGAGGGGCCGGTGACCGCGGCCGACATCGAGCCCTCGCACGACGTCGAGATCGTCAATCCCGAGCACGTGATCGCGCACCTCGCGGCCGGGGGCAAGCTCGAAATCCAGATCAAGATCGAGTCGGGGCGCGGCTACGTGCCGGGCAACATGCGCTACCTGCCGGAGGAGACGAAGGGCATCGGGCGGATCATCCTGGACGCCTCGTTCAGCCCGGTGCGCCGGGTATCGTATGCGGTGGATTCCGCGCGCGTCGAGCAGCGCACCGACCTCGACAAGCTCGTCCTCGACATCGAGACCAACGGCGCCATCGAGCCGGAGGAGGCGGTGCGCTACGCCGCCCGGATCCTCGTCGACCAGCTGTCGGTATTCGCGCAGCTCGAAGGCACCGCGCTGCCGGCCGAGGAAAAGAAGGCTGTGGCGGTCGATCCGATCCTGCTGCGGCCGGTGGACGACCTCGAGCTCACGGTGCGCTCGGCCAACTGCCTCAAGGCCGAAAACATCTACTACATCGGGGACCTCATCCAGCGCACCGAGACCGAACTCCTCAAGACTCCCAACCTCGGCCGCAAGTCGCTCAACGAGATCAAGGAAGTGCTCGCTTCGCGCGGCCTCACCCTCGGCATGAAGCTCGAGAACTGGCCGCCCGCCGGGCTCGAGCATCACAGGGCATAAGGAAGGCGCCATGCGACACGGCCACGGCCTCAGGAAGCTCAATCGCACCACCAGCCACCGGCTTGCGATGTTCCGCAACATGGCGAACGCGCTCCTCACTCACGAGGAGATCTCGACCACGCTGCCCAAGGCGAAGGAACTGCGCCGGGTGGTCGAGCCGATGATCACGCTGGGCAAATCGCCGACGCTTGCCAACCGGCGACTGGCGTTCGACCGCTTGCGCGACCGCGGCACCGTTACGAAGCTCTTCGCCGAGCTGGGCCCGCGCTACGCCGGGAGGAACGGCGGCTACCTGCGGATCCTGAAGAGCGGTTTTCGCAAGGGCGACAACGCGCCGATGGCGCTCGTGACGCTGCTGGACCGTCCCGAGGCCACCGCCGCGCCGGGCGAAGAAAAGAAGTCCGAGAAGAAAGAAGCGGCCAGGACCGCCTGATCGTCCTCTTCACCGACTTCGGGTCGAGCGACCTGTACGTCGGGCAGGTCAAGGCGGTTCTCGCGCGGGGCGCGCCGCACGTTCCGGTGGTGGATCTTCTCAACGACGTCCCCGCCTGCGACGCAGAAGGCGCGGCGCATCTGCTTGCCGCGCTTGCACCGCAATTCCCGAAACAAAGCGTGTTCCTTTGCGTCGTCGATCCTGGTGTCGGCGGCGCGCGCGATGCGATCGTCGTTCGCGCCGAAGGCCGGACCTTCGCCGGTCCGGACAACGGCCTGCTGTCGGTCCTGTGGCAGCGCGCGCGCCGGCCCGAGTGCTGGCGGATCCGCTGGCGGCCGAAGCACCTCTCGACTTCCTTTCACGGCCGCGACCTCTTCGCGCCGGTGGTGGCGCGGCTCGCTGCGAGGAAGCCGATGAAGGGGTGGTTGGAGAGGAAGCGAGCGCCCGAAGCGCTGCTCGATCCCTGCGACCTCGCGCGGGTCATCTACATCGACCACTACGGCAATGCCGTAACGGGCATCAGAGCGGAAAATCTTTCTCGAAAGGCGAGGATCTTCATCGGGAGACGGTCGATTGCTCACGCTCCCGTCTTCGAGGCTGCCCGTGGGCCCTTCTGGTACGAGAACAGCATGGGGCTGGTCGAGATCGCGGTGCCGCGCGCGAGCGCCGCACGCAAGCTCGGGCTGCGCGTCGGCTACGCGATCAGGATCGCGCGGTAGTCGTTGACGTTGGTGCGGGTCGGTCCGGTGACCAGGAGGTCGCCGAGCTCCGAGAGGAATCGGTAGCTGTCGTTTTTCGCCAGCAGCGCCTTGGGGTTCAGCCCGGCCGCGCGCGCCCTGGCGACCGAATCAGGAAAAATAACGCCGCCCGCGTTGTCCTGGGAGCCGTCGATCCCGTCGGTGTCGGCCGCGATCGCCCGGACGTCCGGGACGCCCTCCAGCTCGATCGCGAGCGAAAGCAGGAACTCCGCGCAGCGACCGCCACGGCCGCCTTTGCCGCGGACCGTGACAGTGCACTCGCCCCCGGAAATCACGGCGACGGGCGGCTTCCAGGGCAAGCCGTACTGCCTGACCTCGCGCGCGAGCGCGGCCATCACCTTGGCGACCTCGGACGCTTCCCCGGTGATCGTGTCGCCGATGATGACCGGAGTGATGTTCTCCTTTCGAAACACTTCGGCGCCTGCCTCCAGCGAGCGATGCGCGGTCGCGATCACCCGGTTCTCCACTCGTGCGAAGACCGGATCACCCGGCTTGGGCGTCTCGGCGAACGCGCCGTCGAACCTGATGCCGTAGCGCGCGAGAACGGCCGCTGCATCCGCATCCGTGGTCGGATCCGGCGCACACGGACCGGAAGCGATGTGGGTCGGGTCGTCGCCGGTAACGTCCGAGATGATGAGCGCAAGCACTGGCGCCCGGCATGCAGCGGCGAGCCGTCCGCCCTGGATCGCCGAAAGATGCTTTCGCACCGTGTTGATCTCCTGGATCGAGGCGCCGCAGCGCAACAGCTTCCGCGTCAGCGCTTTGAGCCGACCCATCGACATCCCCTCGACCGGCAAGGACAGCAACGCCGATCCGCCACCGGAGATCAGCGCGAGGAGCAGGTCGTGCTCTCGCAGTTCCCTCGTTCTTTCGAGAATCCGGCGCGCGGCGGCTTCGCCCGCCTCGTCCGGGACGGGATGTCCTGCCTCGACCACGCGGATGCGCGAGGTCGGCAGGCCGTGCCCGTAGCGAGTAATGGCGATGCCATCAAGCGGAGCGCCAGCTGGCCAGCGGCGCTCGACGGCAAGCGCCATCGAGGCCGCCGCTTTTCCGGCTGCGACGACAAACGTCTTTCCCCTGGGAGGGGAGGGGAGATGGCGGGGAACGATCTCGAGGGGATCGGCCGCGGCGACCGCGGCGCGAAAGCTCGCCTCGAGTAGCGCCCGCGGCGTCAGCCGAAGCTCTCCTTCGCCGCTTCTTCGCCGAGCCCGTAGCTGCCCGGATAGGTAGCCCGGAAATCGCGCTGGATCTGCGCAGCCGGAACGTCCGCGAAGGTGCCGCGGTCGTTCACGTACTCCATGTGGCGGCGATCGTCCTCGTCGAACGGGTGGAAGATCGAGTCGGTCCGCCCGTCGAACTCCAAGGGCTTCACGCGAAAGCGCCGGCAGAGCTCCGCGTTGAAAACGGGAGTCGCCTTGACCCATTTGCCTTCGAGATAGAGCTCGCAATAGCCGTGGTAGATGAAGATATCCGTGCCCATGCGCTCGCGAAGGCGCGGGGTGGTCAGGTGGTTTCTGACGTCGGCGAAGCCTACACGCGCGGGGATGCCGATCGCGCGCGCGCACGCGGCGAGGAGCGCCGACTTGCCTACGCAGAACCCCTCGCCGCGCTCGAGCACTGCGGAGGCCCGGTAGGTGTCGTCCTGCGAGAAATCGAGGAACGGGTTGTACCGGATGCCGTCGCGCACCGCGTAGTACAGCGCGACCGCCTGCTCGACGGGGCTGTTTCCCTTCAAATTCTTCCTCGCAAAGGCGATTACGTCCGGATGATCGCTGTCGATGTAGCCGCCGGGCGAAAGATAGCGGGGGTCCATCAGCGGTCCAGCTTCATGAGCTTGCGAGCGCCGGCGAAGAGGGCACTGCTCTGGTCGGCGAGCCCGTCGACGACAGAAAAATGGTTTTTCCCCGGCATCGCGATATCGCCGGCAAACGCGCTCTTCCAGCGCTCGCCGAGGAGCGCGTTCTGGCGCCTGAATTCCGAGCTCTCGGCGCCGCCCACGCAAGTCATGACGGGCGCGCGCGTCGCGGGCGGCAGGAACGCGGGCGAAACCTTGAGCGCCGAGGCTTCATCGAGCCGCAGATCGACGTTCAGCCAGTCGACCTTCACCAGGGGGCGCAGATCGTAGATCCCGCTTACCGCAAGCCCGCCCTTCAGGAGGTCCTTCGGGAGGCGCGAGTCGAACACCGGCCAGAGCGCCGCCATCAGCATCGCGACGAGATGCCCGCCTGCCGAATGTCCCGAGACGTAGAGCCGGTCCTCGTCCATGCCGTACTGCTCGGCGTTGAGATAAAGCCAGCGCCCGGCGCGAAGCATCTGGCGCACGATCTCCTCGATCGTAACTTTCGGGCAGAGATCGTAGTTGACCACCGCGAGCGACACCCCGGCATCGACCCAGGCGGGGGCGAGAAACGAGAAATCCGCCTTGTCAAGCGCCCGCCAGTAGCCCCCGTGGATGAACATCATGCAACTGCCGTCGCCCTTCCTCGCCGGGAAAAGGTCCATCGTTTCGCCGGACGCCTCGCCGTAGCGGCGGTCGAGGTAACAAGTCATGGTGGCGCGCGCCCGGGCGGAAGCTTCGCCCCAGCGCGCGAAATACTGCGGGTGCTCGGGAACCAGCTCGCGGTTGTTGTATTCGCGCGCGAAGAAAGCGGCGTCGCTCATCCGCGGCTCTCGCGCCACAGCCCGAGCGCCACTTGTGCGGCGCGATCGGAATAGGAAAAGAGCACGCACTCGGACTCGCACGCAAAGCGCGCCGCGTGCCACGAAGGCACCACGAAGGTGTCGCGTGGCTCGAAGGCGAGCGACTGGCCGGCGACCTCCGCGCGGCCCCGGCCCTCGATCACCGAATACACGGTTCCGTCCGTCGAGCGGTACGGCGCCGAGCGGAATCCCTTCGGAAGGAGCTGAATGAAGGCTCCGATGGTAGGCATCGCGAAGCCACCCGTGAGCGGGTTGATGAACTGCATCTTCCAGCCGTGGCACTCGTCGGGCGCCTCGTTCCTGGAGAGCGCGTGCAGCGTCTCGCGGCTGCGCTCGTAGGGGTAGTTGAAGATCGGGGACGCCGCCGCCTTCGGAAGCGGACCAAGCGGAACCAGATTGTTCGCATAACGCGCCTGCGCGTCACCCTCGGGGCGCATCACCGGCTGCGACTCCTCCGGGTAGTTCTCCGCGAACTGCGCGTCAAACAACGCGAGGATGTTGATGTCCAGGCCGTCCATCCATACGACGGGCTCCGCGCCCGGATTGCCGTGGTCGTGCCAGGTCCAGGGCGGCGTGATGATGAAGTCGCCGGGGTGCATCGTGGTGCGCTCGCCGTCGACCGCCGTGTACGCGCCCGAACCCTCCACGACCAGCCGCAGCGCCGATTGAGTGTGGCGGTGGCTCGGTGCGACCTCGCCGGGAAGGATCAGCTGCAATCCGCAGTAGAGACTTCGCGTGATCGAAGACTGGCCGCGCATGCCGGGGTTTTCCAGGATCAGGACGCGGCGGACCGCCTCCCGCGCGGTGATGATGCCCCCCGATTCCATGATATACGGGCGGATCTCGCGGTATTTCCACAGCGCCGGAACCGCGGGCGAGCGCGGCTGCGGGATGACGAGCTCATGCAGCACCTCCCACAGGGGCGCAAGGTTGTCCTTGTCCATGCGCCGGTAGAACTCGGCGCGGGCGGGCGTGGCGGGGTGCGGCACGGCGGACATCAGGCGCTCCTCGGGACGAGCGGGAATTCTAGCCCCCTAGGACGCCTTTGACAGCCAGACGACCGGCTTGCCGAGGCTCTGTTTCAGCTTCTCTCCCTCGGGGTCGGCGAGCGCCGCCTCGCGCGCCTTGCGGATCGCGGCCGCCAGTTCGGCGGCGTCCGCCGTGGGCGGGTTGTCGACGAGCGCATCGAAGATCGCGAGGAAGCTGGCGAGCCCGCGGCGACGGGTCTCGCCGTAGCCTTTGAGCAGCCGCGCACATTCGGCAATCTCGAGCGCAAGCGCGGCACTGCGCGGCGCAGCCTCGGCCACGGCGCCAAGCCAGCGCTCGATCCGGCGCTGCTCCTCGCGGTAGCGGTGGCTGTACGGACGCCAGGGCTTCAGCCACGCGAGCGAGCGCATGAGAAGGTACCCGGGCACGCTCGAGGTCTTGATGTGCATCTCGACGTTGTAGGAGTCGAGCGTGCCTCGGCGCCCGGCCCACGCGAGGAGCCTTGCGCCCAGCGCATGCGGAAGAATCGAGGCGAATTCCTCGATCCCGGGCTTGAGGAAGTCGATCACGATCACCGGTTCGCCTTTACTTGCACCCGCCTCGCGCCGCACGCGCGCGAAGCGGCTCGCGCGCGTCTTGAGATCCGCGACGCGGATCACGTCTTCGTAGCTCATCCAGACCGCCAGATGGCGCGCGACCTCGGCGAGCAGCCGGGGATCGGCGCGCAGCGACTTCAGCCGCTCCAGGTAGAGCTGCGCGTACGCCTTGCCCTGGTAGTCCCTGAGCCGCGCCACACCCAGATCGATGATGTCCTGAGCGGTCGGAGGCGAAGGCTTCTCCTGCATTTCGGCTCCGACCCCCGACGTTGCGAGGTCGAAGCCGGCGGCGAACCCCTTGAGGCTCGCCTGCGCTCCCTTGCCGGTCTTGCGGATCGCGGCCTCGCAGGCCTCGCGCGGCAGCGGCAGCGCGCCCGAGCCCGCGATCGCGCCGAAGAGCACCGCGTTGATCACGGTGCCGCTCTTCTGCGCGAGCTCGCGCAGGTCGCCGAGGATCGCGCGCTTCGCGAGCTGCTGCGCGGCCTCCAGCGCGCGCGCCGAGTCGAAGCGCCCGTCGCCCATCTGCATCTTCTCGGTCGTGGCGTAGACGCGGTGCGTCGAGGCGATGAGCAGCGTGCGCTCCGGGCTCACGTAGCCGTTCTGCATCGCGCGCGCGGCCTCGATCAGCTCGGAGGCGACCATCACGTCGACGTTCCCGGGCGAGGGCGTCAGCGACATCACCGGCTCGCGCCCGCCCAGCGTCGAGCGCTTTGCCGGGAAGATCTCGAGATAGTAGGTGGTCGCGCCGGTGCGCTGCGCGACGCCCGGGATCGAGGTCGCCTGAGCCGGGAAATCGCACTGCGTGGCCGCGTCCATCAGCCAGTCGGCCATCACGCCGCCGCCCTCGCCGCCGAGCGCCGCGACCAGAACCGACAGGGCTCGATCAGGGAGATTCACAGAGGAAGAACGGCCTGTCGCAACACGTTCCATGCTTTGTCCCAGAGCGACGGGTTCTGAATGACTTCAGCGCGATAAAAGGAAGGGCACAGGGTAGCGGCGTGCGCGTTCTCGCCGCACAGCCCGCAGCCCACGCACCCCTCGATCACCGTGGCCACCGGGTCGCGCCGCAGCGGATCGGGACTGTCCTTGATCGTGAGCGCAGGGCAGCCCGAGAGCCGGATGCAGGAGTGGTCTCCCGTGCAGGTGTCTTCATCGACGCCGTAGCGAACGCGCACATGCCTCTTGCCTTCTTTCAGTTTCTCCGCCACCTGAGGCCGAAGCCTGCGCTGCTGCTCGAGCATGCACTCGCCTTCGGCGATGATCACCTTGAGGCCCCGGTAGTCGGTGGTCATCGCTTCCTTGAGGGTCTTGGCCACCTCGCCGACGCCGTAGTTGTCCACCGTGCGGATCCAGCCGACGCCCATCCCTGCGAGGGTGCCCTCGATCGAACGGTCGGCGTTTTTCGGGGACGAAAGCAGGTCCTGCGTGCCGGTGGCCGAGGCGTAGCCGTTCTTCATGATGACGAGCACGCCGTCGCCGCGATTGAGCAGACGCGAGGCGATGCCCGAAAGCAGGCCGTTGTGCCAGAAGCCGCCGTCGCCCATGATCGCGAGGGGCCGGCGTGCCATCACGGGCGACACGGCGGCGCTCGAGGCGAGGCTCATGCCGTAGCCGAGGATCGAGTTGCCCATCGAGAAGGGCTCGAAGGTCGCGAACGAATGGCAGCCGATGTCCGTGGAGATGTGCGGCCGGCCCGCCTCGCGCGAAGCGAGCTTGAGCGCCGCGAACACCGGGCGCTCGGGGCAGCCCACGCAGAACCCGGGCGGGCGCGGCGGGAGCATCCCGCCGAGAATTGCGGAGGCTTTCTTGCGCACGCTTTCGACCGAGGAAAACCATTGTTCCGCGGCTCCGATCTCCACGCGCGGCGCGTGCTCGCGAAGGAACCGCACGAGTCCCCGGACCAGGACTTCGACCGTGTATTCACCGGCGAGCTGCAGCAGGTCCTTGCCGTGCAGCCGTGCGTGCGCCCCTCCGCGGCGCAGGATCGTCGCGACGTCCTGCTCGATGAATTCGGGCTGCCCTTCTTCGACGACGATGACCGCGCTCCGGCTCCGGCAGAAAGCGAGAATTTCCTCCGGCACGAGCGGGTAGGTGACGTTCAGGCAGAGAATCGGGACCCGGGTCGCCCCGAACGGGCTGGCGAGGCCGAGGCCCTGGAGCGCGCGCAGCAGGTTGTTGTAAAGGCCGCCCTGCACGATCACGCCCACGTTCGCGAGCTCGCCCTCGAAGCATTCGTTCAGCCTGTGCGCGGCGACGAACCGCCGCGCCGCGGGGAGCCGCACCTCCGCCTTGAGCTTTTCCTGACGGAAGGTGGCGGGTGGGTGCGACAGGCGGTCGTAGTCGAACGCCGCCGGGTCTTCCAGGAGCCTGCGCGTGGAGATCGCCGGCGCACGGTTGTCGCTCGCCCGGAACTCGCCGCGCACATGGCAGGCGCGGATCCGCAGCTCCAGGATCACCGGCGAATGCGTGGCTTCCGACAGCTCGAATCCCTTCTCGACCATGCGCACGATCGAGGGAAGGTTCGGGCGCGGATCAAGCAGCCACATCGAAGACTTGAGCGCGATGGCGTGGGTGCGCTCGAGCGCCACGCTCGCGCCTTCACCGTAGTCCTCGCCCGCGATGATGAGCGCGCCGCCCATGACCCCCGCGGTTGAAAGGTACGAAAGCGCGTCCGAGGCGACGTTGGTGCCCACGATCGACTTCCAGGTGACGGCGCCGCGCATCGGGTAGGCGATCGAGGCGCCGAGCATCGCTGCGGCCGAGGCCTCGTTGGTGCAGGCTTCCACGTGTACGCCGAGCTCGTCCATGTACTCGCGCGCCTGCACCATGACGTCGAGCAGATGCGACACCGGCGCGCCCTGGTATCCGCCCACATAGGCCACTCCGGACTGCAGCAGCGCCTTGGTCACGGCGAGTATGCCCTCGCCGCGGAAGGTCTCGCCTTCGCCCATGCGCAGCGAGCGGATTTCTTCAGTGAATTGCCGTTCCACCGAAGAATCCTCTCAACGCGAAAACGAACCGGTCCCAGAGCGACGGATTCTGTATGACTTCGGCCCGGTAGAAGGACGGGCACAGCGTCGCGGCGTGCGCGTTCGCGCCGCACAGTCCGCAGCCGACGCACCCCTCGATCACCGTGGCCACCGGGTCGCGCCGCAGCGGATCGGGACTGTCCTTGATCGTGAGCGCAGGGCAGCCCGAGAGCCGGATGCAGGAGTGGTCTCCCGTGCAGGTGTCTTCATCGACGCCGTAGCGAACGCGCACATGCCTCTTGCCTTCTTTCAGTTTCTCCGCCACCTGAGGCCGAAGCCTGCGCTGCTGCTCGAGCATGCACTCGCCTTCGGCGATGATCACCTTGAGGCCCCGGTAGTCGGTGGTCATCGCTTCCTTGAGGGTCTTGGCCACCTCGCCGACGCCGTAGTTGTCCACCGTGCGGATCCAGCCGACGCCGATGCCCTGCAGCGCGCGCTCGATGCTGATGTCTTGCTTCACTCCGCTGTGCTGCGGGCTGGAGGGCAGCTCCTGCGTGCCGGTGGCGGAGCTGTAGCCGTTCTTCATGATGACGAGGATGCCATCGTTCCTGTTGAACACGGCGTTGGCGATGCCGCTGGTGAGGCCGTTGTGCCAGAACCCCCCGTCGCCCATGATCGTCACGCTGCGCCTGCGCATCGACGGATGCACCGCCGAGTTCGAGGCGAGGCCGAGGCCGTAACCGAGCACCGTGTTACCGATGTTGAACGGCGGGAGCGTGGAGAAGAGGTGGCAGCCGATGTCGGCGGAAAGGTGAAACCCGCCGGTCTCCTTTTCGAGCACCTTCATCGCCGAGAACACCGGACGCTCGGGGCAGCCGACGCAGAATCCGGGAGGACGGGCAGGAACCGGCGCAGCCAGCAGCGACTGCGCCTTGCTTTTCAATGCATCGATTCCATTCACCTCGGTTTTCGAGTGAAGGAATTCTGCGAGACCCCTCAGCACAACCTCTCCGGTGTACTCGCCGGCGAGCGGCAGCACGTCCTTGCCGCGCACCCTTACGCCGTTGACGTCCGCGCGGCGCAGGGTGGCGAGCACGGCGTCCTCGATGTACGCCGGCTGGCCCTCTTCGACGATCAGCACGGAGCTCTTATCCTTCGAAAAGTCGACGATTTCCTCCGGCACCAGCGGGTAGGTGACGTTCATGCAGTAAACCGGCACCTTCGAGCAGCCGAAGACATCGGCGAGTCCGAGGGTTTGCAGCGCGCGGATGACGGCGTTGTACAGGCCACCCTGGCAGACGATGCCGATATCACGCATCGTGCCGTCGAATGTTTCGTTCAGTTTCTTCTCTCTGATGAAGGAAACAGCCGCGGGCCAGCGCACCTCCACCTTGAGCTTTTCCTGGAGATAGGTCGCCGGCGGCAGGCAGATCCGGTTGTAGTCGAAGTCGGGGTTCTCGATCAGGTTCTTCTTCGACAGACGCGGCGCCTGGTTGCGCTTCGTCCGGAAGCTTCCCTGGACATGGCAGGCGCGGATGCGCAGCTCCAGCATCACCGGGGTGCTCGAGACCTCCGAGAGCTCGAAGCCGCGCTCGACCATCTCGACGATCTTCGGCAGGTTCGGGCGGGGATCCAGGAGCCAGATCTGCGACTTCATCGCGAACGCGTGGGTTCGCTCCTGGATGATCGAGGAGCCCTCGCCGTAGTCCTCGCCGAGCACGAGCAGCGTCCCGCCCCTGACTCCCGCGGACGCGAGGTTCGACAGCGCATCCGACGCGACGTTCGTGCCGACCGTCGACTTGAACGCCACCGCGCCGCGCATCGGGTAGTTGATCGAGGCGCCGAGCATCGCCGCCGCACCTGCCTCGTTGGCGTTCGCCTCGACGTGTACGCCGAGCTCGTCCAGGATCGGACGTGCGTCGTTCAGCACGTCCATGACGTGCGACACCGGCGCTCCCTGATAGCCGCCGACGTACGACACGCCGGACTGCAGGAGCGCCTTGGTCACGGCCAGGATCGCCTCGCCGTGGAACACCTCGCCGTCGCCGAGCCTGAGCTTCTCTACTTCCTGCTTGAAAGACCGTTCCATCGCGGACCTACCTGAACAGCATTTTCGGCAGCCCGGTGGCGAGCGCCGGAAAGAGCAGGACCGCCGCGAGCGCGACGAGGCCCATCGCCACGTACGGGGTCACCGCGTGCCAGACCTGGTGCATCTCGATCTCCTTCGGGGCAACGCTCTTCATCGTGAAGAGCAACATCCCGAAAGGCGGCGTCAGCAGCCCGAGCTGCATGCAGATCAGAAACAACACCCCGAACCACACGGGATCGAAGCTGTACACGGCGACGAGCGGCATGAAGAACGGGAGGCAGATCAGCATGATGCTCACCTGGTCGACGAAGCAGCCGAGCACGAGAAGCACCAGCATCATGGCGAGGAGCACCGGCCAGGGGCCGAACCCGGCGTTCCGGATCGCCTCGACGAGGCCGTGGGTCGCACCCGAGAAGGTGAGGATCTGCGCGAACGTCGTCGCGCCGATGATGATGAAGAGGATCACCCCCGAGATCGCCGCCGTGCCGAGGAGCGCCTTCATGAGGTTCGACCACCCGAGAGAGCGGTAGATGCAGGCGACGACCACGGTCGCCACCGCGCCGATCGCAGCCGACTCCGTGGGGGTCGCCCAGCCTGCGGCCATGGCGGCGATCACTACCACGAAGATCAGCACCAGCGGCAGCACGTACACGATCAACGGCCGCCAGCGCTCCCAGGCCGGAAGCTCCTCGTGAGCGAACGCCGGCGCAAGGGCCGGGTTCGCCGTGGCACGCAGCACGATCCAGCCCACGAACATCGCAGAGAGCAGCACGCCGGGGACGATCCCGGCGATCAGCAGCTGCGAGATCGAGATGCCGGCGAGGCTGCCGAGCAGTACCGTGAGCGCCGATGGCGGGATCAGCATGTCGACCCCGCCGACCGCCATGATCGGCCCCATCGCCATGTTCGGGTGATAGCCGCGGCGAAGCATCTCCGGAAGCAGGAGGCCGCCGAGCAGCGCCGTAGTGGCGATGGTCGAGCCCGAGATCGCGGAAAACACCGTTCCCGATACGACCGCGACCACGGACAGGCGCCCCGGGACTCGCCAGATGACGCGGTCGATGGCGTCGATCGCCTTCATGGCGAGCCCGGTGTGGAAGAGCACCTCGCCCATCAGGATGAAGAACGGAATCGGCGTGAGCGAAAACGACGATATCGAGGCGACGCCGTTGCGTACGAGCTGGATCAGCCCCGCGTCCTTTCCCAGCCAGATCCAGGCGCCCACGAGGTTGATCGCGAGGAACGCGAACGCAGCCGGCACGGCGGCCGCGAACAGGACCGTCAACGCGCCAAAGAGCAGGCATGCCGCGACCCACCAGCTCATCGCGTGACGAGCCGCCGCAGAAATTCGACGCCGAGCAGCGCGAAGCACACCGGCACCGGCGCGTAGAGCCACCACTCCGGGAACACGAGGCTCTTCAGCACCATCGCGCCCTGCTGCGCCGAGTTGAGGATCGTGCGCACGCCCCACACGACGAGCGCGGAGCTCACCGCGAGCCCTGCAAGATCGGCGGCGGCGCCAAGCCACGGTGCCCGGGTGAGCACCACGTCGAGCCGTACGTGCTCGTTGCGGCGCAGGAGCCAGGGCGCAACGAGAAAGGTGGCGAGCGGCAGCACGTACTCGGACGCCTCCAGGATCCACGGCAAGGTGCCCAGACCGAGGTTGCGCGCCGCGACGTCGAGCGTAATCGCCGCGGACGTCATTCCCAGGAGCAGCGCGGCGGCGAGCGCGAGGCCGTATAGCAGCAGCTCGTAGCCGCGCGCCATCGCCCTATCGGGTGAAGAGCTTCTTCATCGCCGGCGCGTGCTCCGGACTCGCCTTCATCGCGGCGGCCCACGCCACCTCGTAAGCCTTGTCACGGTAGGATTTGTCGAACGCGATGGTCTGGACGCCGTGCTGCGCCTGGCGCCGGGTTTCCTCGTCGTTCAGCTTCCTCCACATCCCGTTTTGCGCCTCGAGCGCAAGCGCCTGCTTCTCGAGGAACGTGCGCTGCTGCGGCGAGAGCTTCTTCCATGCATCGAGATTCACGACGATCGAAACCTCGGCGTTGTAGAAGCCCGGATCGACGCGGAACCTGGTCTTCTCGTGCCAGTTGAGGTCGAAGATGCCTTGGATCGGCCAGCCGTAGCCGTCGACCACCCCGCGTTCGAGCGCGGTGTACACCTCGCCCGGCGGGGTCTGGATGAGCGTCGCGCCCATCGAGGCGAAGAAGTCCCGGTACACCGGCGTGACGCGGATCTTGAGCCCGGCGAGGTCGGGCTTGTCGATCCGCTTCGTGAGGTAGAGATGAAACGGCGTCTCGTCGACCATGCGCGCGAGGTACTGCATGTTCGCCTTCTGATTCCACACCTTGTTGATGTAATCGAAGGCGCCGTTCCTGCGCTGCTCGGCGACAGGGATCTCCGTGAGCTTGAGAAAGTCGGCCTCCGGCATGAGGTTCGTGTAGAAGGCGCCCGTGGTCATGGCCATCTCGACCACGCCGTTCTTCACCGATGTCCCGACCTCGAAGGTCGGGATCGCTTTCGGACCGCCGATGAAGTTCACCTGCACGAGGCCTTTGCCTTCGGCGTTCAGCTTCTGCACCCAGGGCAGCATGTGCTTCACATAGGTCGCGTTCTCGGCGAACGCCGAGACGAGCTTGAGCGTCGTTTCCTGCGCCGCAGCAAGCGCCGGGGCGAAAGCCAGGGCTGCGACCGCGATGCATCGAGCGCTTTTCATGTCTCCTCCACGGAAATTCCTGCCCGCGGAGCCTAGGAGCCGGTTCTCCATTTGTCAAATTGATGGAGCGCATGATATGAATCACGGCAATGAATGTCTCGGACGTCGACCTCAACCTGCTGCGCGTCTTTGACGCCGTGGCGCGCGAGCGCCAGGTGACGGCCGCCGCGGTTCGGCTGGGGCTCACGCAGCCCGCGGTGTCGAACGCGCTCGCGCGGCTGCGCGGGCTCTTCGGCGACGCGCTCTTCGTGCGCACGCCGGCCGGCATGGACCCCACGCCCTTCGCGCGCGAGCTCGCCGAGTCCGTGCGCCAGGCGCTTGCGCTGCTCGAATCGGCGCTCGCGCGCGGTGCGGGATTCGACCCCGCGACCTCGGCACGCGCGTTCCGCTTCTACATGTCGGATCTCGGCCAGATCGAGTTTCTGCCGCCGCTCGTGGAGCGCGTGCGCCGCGCCGCGCCGGGCGTGCACCTCGAGGCGGTTGCGCTCGATCCCGAGGCGATCGGCGGCGCACTCGCCGCCGGCGCGCTCGACCTCGCGGTCGGATTTTTGCCGGGACTCGCGCCGCCGGTGCGCCGCCGCGCGCTGTTCCGGGACCCCTACGTGTGTCTCATGCGCGCGGATCATCCGATTGAGAATCTTACGAAGAAGAGATTTCTCGAGGCATCGCACGCGCTGGTCATCTACCGCGGGGGGCATCGCGTCATCGAGGAAGCGATCGAGCGCGCCGGAATCGCGCGCCGGATCGCGCTGCGCGTGCCGCATTTCACGGTGGTCCCGATGGTGCTGGAACGCACCGACCTGATCCTCACGCTGCCCTCGCGGGTGGCGCGGGTGTTCGAGCGCCGTGGGAAATTCAAGGCGCTGCCGCCGCCGGTGCCGATTCCGCCGGCGGAGGTCGCGGTGCACTGGCACGAGCGTTTCGAGGGGGACCCCGGGAACCGATGGCTGCGGGAGCTGGTGACAGAGTTGTTCGCGGAGAAGACGTGATGCGCGGATCGATCCTCGTGGCGCTGCTGTGGGTATCGACTTCGGTTTCCGCCTTGGACCTTCAGGGTCACCGCGGCGCGCGCGGGCTCGCGCCGGAGAACACGCTACCCGCGTTCGCGGCGGCGCTCGCGCTCGGCGTCACGACCCTCGAGCTCGACGTCGGCGTGACGCGTGACGGCGTCGTCGTGGTGCACCACGACCCCGCGCTCAATCCCGACATCGCGCGCGGCCCCGACGGCAAATGGCTGGAAGCGCGCGGCCCCGCGATTTCTTCGCTGACCTTCGAGGAGCTTCTGCGCTACGACGTCGGGCGCCTCAAGGAGGGAACGAAGTACGCGGCGGCGTTTCGCGAGCAGATGCCCGCCGATGGTGCGCGCATCCCGCGCCTCGCCGACGTGTTTGCGCTCGTGAGGAAAGCGCGCAACGGGGAGGTGCGCTTCAACATCGAGACGAAGACTTCGCCCGTCGCGCCGGCGGACACGCTGGCGCCGGAGACGTTTGCGCGCGTGCTGATCGAAGAGATCCGGTTCTCCGGCATGACCGACCGCGTGACCATCCAATCCTTCGACTGGCGCACGCTCCAGGTGGTACAGCGCGAGGCGCCCGAGATCGCCACCGTCTACCTCACCTCGCCACGCACGCTCACGCCGGTGGATGGAAAGCCCTCGCCGTGGCTAGCGGGCATCGACCCGGCGGCGCACGGCGGCTCGGTGCCGCGCATGGTGAAGGCCGCCGGCGGCTCGATCTGGTCGCCGAACGCCGGTTTTCTGGACCCGCAGAAGATCGCGGAGGCGAAAGCGCTCGGCGTGAAGGTGGTGGTGTGGACCGTAAACGAGCCCGCGCAGATCCGCCGCATGATGGACCTGGGCGTCGACGGCATCATCAGCGACCGGCCAGACCTCGTGCGCGCCGAGATGGCGGCGCGCGGCATGGCGCTCCCGAAGCCGTCGCCCGTCTCACCCTGACCCGGCGGCGGCGCGGCTTCCCAGGAGAATCCCGGAGGCGAGCATGCAAATCGGGCCCAACGGCCGTCCCCCCGTTCCGAGCCGGGCACATCGGCAGCGAGTTCCGGCGCACCTCCTACTGGGAGCAGTTCGTGCGCCTGACGCGCGGGCTGCAGCTACGTGCCGCTGGACGAAGTCACCGCTCGCCATGCCCTGCGACCCGGCCGCGCCGGCCAGGGTGCGAGCGGCCGGCGGCGATCCGGACGAGCTGGTCGATTGGTATGTCGACGCGATCAACGAGGCGGTGAAGGGCAGACCCGCGGAATTGACGGTCGGTGTGCACATGTCCTGCTCGAGTTCGATACCCCGCGCGCCTCGCCGTCAGCCCCCGGTGCGGCTTCGCAAGCACCATCGGTGGGAATCCCGTGACCGAAGCCGACGAGCGGGCGAAGCTAAGACTCTGTGTCGAGGCCGCTCACGTGATCTGGGGTTGAGCGCCGGGTTGCCGCAGGGGGTGGTCAGGCGTATGATGCTCGTCATACATGAAGATGCTTTCGGTTCGCCTCGACGACAAGGAAGCTGCGGCTCTCGACGCCATTTGCAGCGCCCAGGGACTAACACGTTCCGAGGTCGTCAAGCGCGCGATCTTGAGCCTCGCCCAGGCAGCGCGCCGCCAACCGTTCGGGCAGGCGGCACGCGAGCTGGGAATCATCGGGTGTTTCTCCGGAGCCCGCGACCTTGGCGAACGGCACAGCAGGCATGTCCGCCGCGCACTCGGCGCGAAGGCTGCTCGTTGACACCGGGCCGCTAGTTGCGCTCGCGAACAAGCGCGAACGGCGTCATTCCGCTGCCGTCGCCTTCTTCGATCATTTCGACGGCACGCTGATCACCACTGTTGCGGTCGTTGCGGAGGTGTGCGCGCTGCTGCCTCACCACCGCGTACCGGGACTTCTCCGGGCGATCTCTACCAGCAACTTTTCGCTTGCGCACGTACCCGAGCGGGAGCTGCCGGCGCTGGCTGCATTGATGGGAAAGTATGCCGATCGGCCGATGGACTTCGCCGATGCGAGCCTTCTGTGGCTGGCGGACACGCTCGGCTTGGCGGACATCGCCACAATGGACACCGGCTTTCACATCTATCGAACCAAGCGGGGGCGCGCACTGCGCAACCGCTTTTCCTGACGCCCGGCGCAACCGCCGGACCGGGCTTACTTGAAGACGTCGGTGACCAGCACGCTCGGGAGCCAGGTCGCGAGCCCGGGGAAGAAGATCACGAGGAGCAGCACCGTCATGTCGCCGAAGAAGAACGGGATCGTGCCCTTGATCACCTGCGGCAGCGGGATCTTCGAGGTGCCGCTCACCGCGAAGAGGTTGAGGCCCACGGGCGGTGTGACGACGCCCGACTCGACGTTGAGCGTCAGCATGATGCCGAGGTGCACCGGGTCGATCTTGAGGGCGTAG
Source organism: Betaproteobacteria bacterium (assembly GCA_037443705.1). Taxonomy (GTDB): domain Bacteria; phylum Pseudomonadota; class Gammaproteobacteria; order Burkholderiales; family SG8-39; genus 2-02-FULL-66-14. The sequence goes on from JBBINV010000022.1 coordinate 27,353, forward strand.
GCGATCGGGAACACCACCGGCACGGTGAGCAGCACCATGGCTACCCCGTCCACGAACATGCCCAGGATCAGCAGCACGAACATGTACGCGAAGATGAAGCCGAGCGGGGTGAGTCCCCAGCTCGTGACCGTTTGCGTGATCTTCTGAGGCCAGTACATGTTCGCGGCGAGAAACTGGAACACGCCGACGCTCCCGATCAGGAACACGATCACGGCGGTGAGCTGGAGCGATCGCGCCGCGGTGGGGAGCAGCTCCCTCAGGAACTTGCCGCGGCCCACGATGAGACCGTAGACGAGCGCGTAGCCGCAGGCGGCGGCCGCCGCCTCGGTAGGGGTGAAGAGGCCCCCGTACAGGCCGCCCAGGATCACCACCGGCATGCCGAGTGCGGGAGCCGCGCCAAGCGATTCGCGCGCCAGGCGGCGCGCGTCGAACTTCCCGCTGCGCGGGAGCTTCAGGTACAGCGCGATCGCCACCACGCTGATGATGTTGCCGAGCGCGAGCAGCAGCCCCGGGATGATCCCGGCGAAAAAGAGGCTCACGACCGAGGTTTCGGTGACGATGCCGTAGACGAGCAGGATGATCGACGGCGGAATGAGCATCGCGATTCCGCCGGCAGTTGCAACCAGGCCCGCGGCGAGCCAGTCCGGATAGCCGCGCTTCTTCATCTCCGGGATCGCGATCACGCTCATCGCCGCGGCCATCGCGACGCTCGAGCCCGAGATCGCGCCGAAGAGCACGCACGCGACCACCGTGGCCACGCCGAATCCGCCCGGCATCCAGCCCACGAGCGAGTCGGCGAAGCGGAACAGCTGTGCGATGAGCCCCGTTCGCTCCATCAGGAAGCCCGCGAAGATGAAGAGCGGGATTGCCATCAGCGAGTACTTGCCGATGAAGCTGAAGAAGGCGCGGAAGATGACCGTGAGCTCGAGCAGCGGGTCGACCATGATGTAGGCCGCCGCAGCGGCGGAGAGCGCGAGCCCGATCGGCACGCTCAGCACCAGCAGCACGAGCGCGACGATCCCTACGATGTGCATTTCCGCCTCCCTTTCGCGATCGGCGCGTCAGTCGAGCGCCACGCCCTCATCGGCCGGCTCCTCGGGCACCTGCCTTCCGCGCAGCCTCTGGATCTCGAACCAGATCTGGAAGAACATGGTCACGGCCATGAAGGCGAATCCGAGGAGCAGCGCCCCGAGGAACGGCCACAGGGGGAAGGCGAGGCTCTCGGTGCGGCTCTCGTACCTGAAACTGTCCTCGATCTCCGGGATTCCCCACCACACCACGGCGAGGAGGAACAGGAACGAGAGCACCAGCGCGATCAGCTTCACAACCTCGGCGGCGCGCTGCCCGCGCGGTCCGAGCGTTGCAAGCACTTCGGGGACCACCGTGACGGTCAGGTGCTCGTTATGGCGCTGCGAGATGCCGAAATAGAGAAACACGCCGCTCAGCGTGATGAACGTGACCGCGTCCTGCTGCCATTGGAACGACAGACCCAGCAGGTAGCGCCGCCCCACCTCGAGCAGCGCAAGCAGCGTGCAGCCGACCAGAATGAGCGCCGCGGCGCGCGCCAGGATCCTCTCCTGGAACGCGCGCCAGGCCGCGTACGCTTTCTCCACCTACTTGATGACGATCTTGGATGCGTGCCTGGAGCAGTCGATTCTCTCGATCCAGGACGAGCCGCTCGGGTTCTGCTTCGAAAGTTCGCGGCCTTCCTTCACGAAGTTGTCGACCCAGGTAGCGGCTTCCGGCGGCGTCTTGCTCTTCACGTAACGGGTCGCCGCGTCGCCCATCGCGCTCACCATGGCGGAGACTTCCTGCGGGCTCATCCAGTACACGCCGGGCTTCGACGGGTCCTTGGTCCCGTACTTGTCGTAGGCCATCTTGTCGAAGCACCAGTTGTACTCCTTCTGCACTTTGATCGTCTCGGCGATGAGGCTCGACAGCGCGCTCTGCGTCGCCGGGGTGAGTCGGTCCCACCAGCGGCGGCTCGCGCTCACCATGTAATAGTCGCCGACGAACGCCCCCGCGCCGCCCATGGTGTAGTAGGGCGCCTGCTGGCGCACGCTGTTCCAGCCGCCGAGGCTCGTCATCAGCCCGTCGATCACGCCCGACTCCAGGGCGGTCGGCACCTCGCCGAAGTTCATGACGACGGCGGAAGCCTTCCACGATTCGAGCACCGGGTTCTCGGCGGGCCCCATGCTGCGCACCTTGCGCCCTACGAAGTCCTCGGGCTTCACGTAGCGCTTCTTGCCGCCCACCCCCATGCCGAAGCTCATGTGGCCTACGCCGAACACCTTGATCAGCTGCCGCTTCTCCAGCCGCTCGCGCAGCATCTGGTAGGTCTTGGTCTTTTCGAGGCTGTCCACCGCGCCCACGGTCGTGAGGATCCCCGGCCCGGTCACCGCGAGCATCCACGGCTCGACCGGCGCCGCCTTGCCGATCTGCATCCAGGTCATCTCGAGGTTGCCCTGGCGCATCGCCTCGAACGCCTCGGGGATCGTGTAGAGCGCGCCGGCGTAGTACACGCGCGCCTCGCTCCCGGGGATGACCTGCGGCAGCCGGTCGGCGAAGTACTTCATCGCCAGGCCTGCGGGATGCGGCGGCGGCGGGAAGTCCGATACGAACCGCAACACCACGGGTTTGGCCGCGCCCTGCGCGTGGGCCGCCCGGTCGGGCGCACCGACGGCTGCCGCGAGCGCGCCGGCAACCGCTGCGGCGGTCACATAGAAATGTCGCATTTCGGCAAGATTCATGGGCCTCCTCCTCCGGAAGGATGACCGCCCCGCCGCCTTTCGCGCCGGGCCGGAAACGGGTAGATTCTATGCGAGAGGAGGATGCGAATGAAAACAATCGCCGTTGCCGCGGCCGGCGCCGCGCTGCTCGCCGCCTGCCAGAGCGTTCCCGACGAACCCTTGCGCGCGACTGCTGCACTGCAACCAACCAAGAACAGCAAAGCGTTCGGCGAGGCGACCTTCGAGCAGATGGGCGACAAGGTGCGCGTCATCGTGTTCGCGCAGAACCTGAAGCCGAACGCGATGCACGGGTTTCACATCCACGAGGTTGGCGACTGCAGCTCGGGCGACGGCATGAGCACCAAGGGCCATTTCAATCCGCATGGCAAGCCGCATGGCTATCCGTCTTCGGCGGAGCGGCACGCGGGCGATCTACCGGCGCTTCAGGCGGCCAAGAACGGGCGCGCGAAGCTCGACGTGACGGTGGACATCATCACGCTGCGCCCCGGTCCGGCGAGCATCATCGGCCGGGGACTCATCATTCACGCCGATCCCGACGACTACAGGACGCAGCCCACCGGCAACGCCGGCGCGCGCATCGCCTGCGGCGTGATCCGCGCGGGCTGAACCGGCCCCGGCGTCAGTCCAGGGCGCCGCGGAGCTTCTCGGGCGGAACGCGCACCGTAACGCCGGCGCGCTCTTCCTGCAGCGTCATCGCGGCCCTGCAGTCGCGGCCGCCCCAGCCGCGACGCATCGCTTCATCCAGCTCGGCGAACGCCGCTTCGCCCATCCTGAGCGGCACGCGCGTCTCGCGCGCAAGCTCGAGCGCGAGCCGCATGTCCTTGTGCGCGAGCGCGAGCGCGAACGCCGGCGGATCGAAATGGCCCCGCAGGAAATGATCCGGCAGCCGGTCGAAGGTTCGCGCCCGGCCGGTCGCGCCCTGGCGCAGCGCGCGAAACAGGGCGAGCGGCTCCACGCCCGCCTTGACGCCGAGCGTCATGACTTCCGCTAGCACCGCCTGGAGCGCGAAGCTCGTGCAGTTGTGCGCGAGCTTCGCCACCGTGCCGGCGCCGATCGGACCGACGTAGAGGGGGCGGTCGCCTACGCTGTTCAGAACGGGGAGGTGCCGGTCATAAACGGCCCTGTCACCGCCTACCCACAGCGCCAGCCGCCCGCTTTGCGCGCCCTCGGGGCCGCCGCTCACCGGAGCATCGAGAAAATCTACCCCGCGCGCCGCGAGCGAAGCGTGCAGGCGGCGCACCAGGGCGGGCGAATTGGTCGTCAGATCGAACCAGGCGAGGCCGCGGGACAGTGCGGGACGCAGTTCTTCTTCGAGCGCTTTGACTTCCCGGGGTCCGGGAAGAGAAGTGAAAAGCACTTCGCTATCGGCTACCGCGCCGGCCGGGGTGTCCACCCACACCGCGCCCGCTGCGACGAGCGCGTCCGCGGCCTCGCGCCGCAGATCGTGCACGCGAAGCGCATGGCCGGCGCGCACGAGGCTGGCGGCCATGTGCCGGCCCATGGCGCCGAGGCCGATGAATCCGATTTTCACGCGGGGCTCCTTCGCAGGATTGGCGCCGGGCAGTCTACCGGTAAACTGGCGCACCATGGGCGTCGCGGAAAAGGGGGAGGGGTTACGGGCCGGAATGCAGCTGCGCCCATGGCGCGCAGTCGTAAGCGCCGAGCGCCAGCGCCGCTATCACGATGCAGCGGAAGTCCCCGGCGGGCTCTTCGGCGACACCGCGGACCTCTCGATCCTCGCCAACGACACCATTCTCGCGATGCGCTACCTGAAGAGCACGCCGATGGATGGCGTGCACGCAGGGCAGCGCATGCGCCAGATCGTGCCGGTGCGTCTGGGCGAAGCGTTGACGGTGCGAGGCCGGATCGCGGAGCTGCGGCGCGCGGCGAAGGGCCTTTTCACCCGGGCCGAATTCGCATTCGAGGACGAGCAGGGCGCCGTAAGAGTGCGCGGCGAGCTGACCTATTTCCGGGTGGACGCGGGCGCGAAGCTCGATGCGCCGGCGATCGATCCGGAATTCGATCCGCGCGGCTGGGTCCGGTTCGCGCGCAAGGCACTCACCCCGCAACGGGTGGCGGAGTACAGCTTCGAATTTCCGGATTACCGGGTGCACTTCGATCCCGCGGTCGCGGCCTCGGTGGGCCTGCGCGCTCCGGTCGCGCAGGGGCTCATGTCCTTCACCTGGATGATGCAGGCGATTGCCGGGGACGGGCTGCCCGGGCAGTTCGCGCTCGCCGCGATGTTCCGGCGGCCCGTGTTCTGGGACGACACGGTCGAGATTTTGCGCCGTGGCGACGAATTCGCCGTGATCGGTGAGGACCGGCGCCTCCGGTCCTCGGGAACGCGCCTGCGGGCGGAAACCTGACGCGATGCGCGGTTCCTGCCGTCGAATCAGGGCCCGGCGGCAGTGGGACGAATGCGGCGCGGCGTCCCAACTTTCCGCGTGGGAAAAAAACGGGTTGATTCCCACGGCCGGTGTGCCTTCAACTGCAGGTCGTCCGCAAAGGCACGATCCCATGGGAGGGCTGGTGCAGAACGCAGTCTCTTACATCCGCGATATCCACGCCGCGAAGCGCGGGGCCGGGCGCCCGGTCATCTCGTTCGAATTCTTTCCGCCGAAGACCGCGGACGGCGAGCGCACCCTGCTCGAGAAGACGGTCCCGGCGCTCAAGCGTCTGGGCCCGGACTTCTGCTCGGTCACCTACGGCGCGGGCGGCAGCACGCGTGACGGCACCTTGCGGATCGTGGACCGCATCCAGCGCGATCACGGTCTGACCGCGATGGCGCACCTGACCTGCGTGAACGCCACCCGGGAGCAGATCGCGGGGGTGCTCGCCGAGGCCAGAGCGCGCGGCATCGTGAACATCCTCGCGCTGCGCGGCGATCCGCCGGGAGGCGGCGAATTCACGAAGGTGGAGGGCGGGTTCGAATATTCCTGGGAGCTGGTGCGCTACCTTCGGGAGCTGGGCGGCTTTTGCGTCGGGACCGCCGGCTTTCCCGAGGGCCATATCGCGTGCCGCGAGGGCAAGCACGTCGACTGGGAACGCCTCAAGGCCAAGATCGACTGCGGCGCCGATTTCGTGCTGACACAGCTGTTCTTCGATAACGCGGATTTCCTCGAGTTCCGCGACTACCTCACCGCGAAGCTCGGAGTCGCGGTCCCGGTCTGCCCGGGCATCCTGCCGATTCTCGGCACGCCGCAGATCAAGCGCTTCACCGCGCTGTGCGGCGCGCGCCTGCCGGCGCCGCTGCTGGCCCGGCTCGAGGAGCTCGACGGCGACGACGCGTCCGTGGCGGCGCTCGGCGTGGAGTATGCTACGCGGCAGTGCGAAGAGCTGCTGCGGGCGGGAGTCCCGGGCCTGCACTTCTACACGCTCAACCGGGCCGAGGCGGCGAGCCGCATTCTCGGCAACCTGGGGCTCGGCAAGGCGCCATGACCGCGAAGCTGATCGACGGAAACGCGATCGCGAAGCATGTCCGCTCGCAATGGAAGGCGCGGGTCGATGCGCTGAAGGCGAAGGGGATCACCCCGGGGCTCGCGGTCGTCATCGTGGGCGACAATCCGGCCTCGCGCATCTACGTGCGCAACAAGGTCCGCGCCTGCAGCGACGTGGGGCTTCATTCCGAGACGCACGAGCTGCCGGTCGGCGCCTCGCAGGCCGAAGTCGCGAGCCGGATCCGGGAGCTAAACCGCAACCCGGCGATTCACGGCATTCTGCTTCAGTTGCCGGTACCGCCCCACCTCGACGAGCGCGCGCTGGTGAGGGAGATCGCGGTCGAGAAGGACGTCGACGGGTTTCACCTCTACAACGTCGGCGGGCTGGTGGTCGGCGACAACAACATCTTCCCCCCCTGCACCCCGTACGGCGTGCAGTGCCTGCTCGAGCACGAGAACATCCCGATCGAGGGGCAGAACGTCGTCGTGGTCGGCGCGAGCAACGTCGTCGGCAAGCCCATGGCCCTGATGCTGATGGCCAAGGAGGCGACGGTGTCGATCTGCCACATCAAGACGCGCGACCTCGCCCAGTACACCATCCTCGCCGACATCCTGGTGGTCGCCGCGGGCTCGCCCAGGCTGATCACCGCGCCGATGGTCAAGCGTGGCGCGGTCGTGATCGACGTCGGCATCAACCGCCTGCCCGACGGCCGGCTCGTGGGCGATGTCGATTTCGACGCGGTGAAGGAAAAGGCTTCCTACATCACGCCGGTGCCGGGCGGCGTCGGGCCGATGACCGTCACGATGCTGATCTGCAACACGGTCGCGGCGGCCGAGCGCGCCTGCGCGCGGCAGCCGGGGGCGGTGGACGCCGTTACCGCCTGACTACTCGACCGGCAGGCCGGCGGCTTTCCACTCCGGGAATCCTTCCTCGAGGCGCCGCGCCTTCAGGCCGCGCTTGCGCAACTTCGCCACCGCCTCGAACGACATCAGGCAGTACGGCCCGCGGCAGTACGCCACGACCTCGCGGTCCCTGGGCAGCTTCGGCAGGGCGCGTTCGAGCTTGTCGATCGGGACGTTGATCGCGCCGGGCAGGTGGCCGGCGGCAAACTCCTCCGGCGGGCGGACGTCGAGCACCGTGACCAGGCCCTTCCTGAGGCGCGCGCGCAATTCGGCGGGCGGAATCGGCTCCAGCTGGTCGCGATGGCCCATGTAGTCGCGCACCAGGCGCTCGACCTCGGCGACGCGCGCCTCGCCCACGCGGCGCAGCGCGGAGTAGAGCCGCACCACCTCGCTCCCGGCTATCGAGTAGAACACGCGCTGCCCCTGCTTGCGCGGCACCACCAGCCCGGCCTGCCGCAGCGCCTGCAGATGCTGCGAGGTGTTGGCGACGCTCAGCCCCGCCATCGCGGCGAGCTGTTCGACGCTGCGCTCGCCCTGCGCGACGTATTCCAGGAGCTGGAGCCGGTTACCGCTCGCAAGCGCCTGTGCCACCCGGGAGAGGGACTGATACAGCTCGCGTTTCACCGTCTGTGCCGACATGAGCGCCCCGTCGATATTCGAATGCGATCGTCCGCAGCCTCGTGGCGGAGAGGGTGGGAGTCGAACCCACCAGAGGCAGGTGCACTGCCTCCCGACGGATTTGAAGTCCGCGGATGCCACCGGACAGCCATCCTCTCCATTTCCGGCGATGTTAGCAGTGCGCCGCAACGCGCGCGTCGCCGACGCGCCGGGTCACGCCGTCCTTGTCGAGGCGCTCGAGCACCAGGATCGCGAGTCCGCGCCCGATCCCGATCCGGTCGCGGAACTGCGCCGCCGTCATCTGCCCGTGGGCCCGCAGATACGCCTCGGCCTCGGAGCGCCAGGTCTCCAGGTCGCGCCGCGTCACGTACACGCCTTCGGCGAGCCGCACGATCCGTCCGGCGCGCTCCAGCTCTCCCAGGAAGCGGCGCAGGCGCGGCGCCGCTACGCCGGTCTCGCGCGCGAGCGCCTCGAGCTTCGGGGGCGGCTTGCCGCGGTGCGCGAGCTGCCGCTCGATCCGGTCCGCGAGCGCCGCGTCTTCGCGCGAGAAGCTCTGGCGGTGCCCGGGCGGCCGCACGCCCTCGGTGCTCGAATCGAACTCGCCGCGCGACGCCATCCGCTCGAGAAGCGCGCGGAAGATGCGCAGGTCGAGCCGCGGGCAGACCGCGGAGTGCAGGGTCGCGGGCGCGACCGCGGTGACGCGCGGATGCTCGCGCAGATAGGCCTGCATCGCGGCGATCAGCCGCGGCCCGAGCGCCTCGACCGCGCCGCGCAGTCCGACCCAGACGGTGCCCTCGGTCTCCTCGCGCCAGACATCGCCCCGGCGCGCGATGCGCTCCTCGATCTGCCGGGGCGCTTCGGCAAGCTGCTCGGCGAGCTCCGGGAGGAGCCACCCGTCGGCGCCCCGGCTCTCGAGGCACACGCTCAGGCTCTCGTCGGCGTCGAGGGCGGCGAGGCGCCGCAGGCGCTCGATCCGCTCCGGCAGGCGGGCGCCGCGCCGCGCGGCAAAGGCATCGAGCACGACACCGCCGCCCACCGTGCGCTGCGCGGTTTCGTCCCGCAGGATGAAGCGGTGGCCGTGCAGGAGCGGCACCGGCCCGTCGAGGCGCAGCTGGGCGAAGCCCGCGCTTCCCGGCGCCGGCGCGTCCGGCTCGAGCCACTGCAGACGCGCGATCGTCTCGGCGGTGCCGCAATGAAAACGCACCCTTCCATGGCTCTTCGGCGCGCGCGCCAGCTCCCGCGACAGCGACACCCGCGTATCCACCGTAGTGGCGACGCGGGTGAGGCCGGGCTCGCATGCGACCATGCCGCGATGCAACGACTCCTTGTCTGCGCCGGCAAGGTTGAGCGCACAGCGGTTTCCCGCCACCGCCGCATCCACCGGCCGGTTGTGCACCTGGATTCCTCTCACGCGAACCATCTGGCCGCCCGGAAGCAGGCGCAAGGGAGCATCCTTTGTAACGCGGCCCGAGGCGATCGTTCCGGTCGCCACGACCCCGAAACCGCGCATCAGAAACACGCGGTCCACGGCCATCCAGAAGGGCCACGCCTCCGATCGTGCTTGCACGGCCGCGAGGCGCTGATCGAGCTCGCGCTTGAGCGCCTCCAGCCCTTCGCCGGTGACGGACGACACCGGCACGATCGGCGCGCCGGCAAGCGGCGTGCCTTCGAGCAGCGCCCGGATATCCGCACTCACCGCCGCGGCCCGATCCGGGCCTGCGATATCGACCTTGCTCAGCGCGACGATGCCGTTCGCAATGCCGAGCAGGCCGATGATGTCCAGGTGCTCGCGCGTCTGCGGCATGATGCCGTCGTCGGCGGCGACCACGAGCAACACCAGGTCGATGCCGGTCGCGCCCGCCACCATGTTGCGCACGAAGCGTTCGTGCCCCGGCACGTCCACGATGCCCACGCGCCCCGCGCGCGGCAGATCCAGGTGCGCGAAGCCGAGCTCGATGGTCATGCCCCGGCGCTTCTCCTCGGGCAATCGATCGGTGTCGATGCCGGTGAGCAGCCGGACGAGCGAGGTCTTGCCGTGATCGATGTGCCCCGCGGTTCCTACGATCACCGGCCGGGCCCCGGGCTCGCCGCCAGCGCGCGCTCAAGCGCCCCCGCGTCCAGCAGGCCGCGCATGTCGAGCAGAACCTTGCGCCCGTGAATGCGGCCGATCACGGGAGGGCGCAGGGCGCGCAGGGCACCCGCGAGCGATTCGACGTCCCCGCGCACGGGGGTGAGTGCGATCAGCCGCGTCGGGAGCGTGTCGCCCGGGAGGCTGCCGCTTCCGACCTGGCTGCGCCCCGAGAGCACCTCGACCGTCGCCGCGCCGCTCGCCCAGCGCTCGAAGCCGGGTCGCGCCTGTGCGGCGAGCGCTTCGATCTCTTCGATCGGACGCGCCATCAATCGGTAGGCCGGGAGCTCGTGCGGCAAAGTCCCGGGTGAGAGGAACGCGCGCAGCGTCGCCTCGAGCGCTGCCAGGCGCAGCTTGTCGCAGCGAAGCGCGCGCTTGATCGGATTGCGCTTGACGCGCTGCACCCACGCGCGGCGCCCGACCACCAGGCCCGCTTGCGGGCCGCCCAGCAGCTTGTCGCCGCTGAAGGTCACCAGATCGACGCCCGCCTCAATCACGTCCCGCACCGTAGGTTCGCCCGGAAGGCCCCAGCGCGCGAGATCTGCCAGCGCGCCGCTGCCGAGGTCCGCGACCACCGGCACCTCGCGTTCATGCCCGAGCTGCGCGAGCTCCGCGAGCGGCACCTCGTGCACGAAGCCCTCGATCCGGTAATTGCTGGTATGCACCTTGAGGAGCAGCCGCGCGCCTTCCTCCAGCGCCTGCCGGTAATCCTTCAGGTGCGTGCGGTTCGTGGTACCCACTTCCATCAGCTTGCAGCCGCTCTTTCGCACGATGTCCGGCATGCGGAAGCCGTCGCCGATCTCCACGAGCTCGCCGCGGCTCACCGCGACACGCTTGCGATCGGCAAGCGTGTTGAGGACCAGGTACACGGCGGCGGCGTTGTTGTTGACCACGGTAGCGGCTTGCGCGCCGGTCAGCCGGCACAGGAGCTCCTCCACGAGATCGTCGCGGTCGCCGCGCCTGCCTTCGGCGAGCTCGTACTCGAGGTTCACCGCACCGGCGGCCGCGCGCACCGCGCTGATGGCGGCCTCGGAAACGGGCGCGCGGCCGAGATTCGTGTGCAGCAGCGTGCCGGTCAGGTTGATCACCGGGATGAGCCGCGGCTCCGACCATCGCGCGATGCGCTGCGCCACGCGCCCGGCGATCGCCTCGAGGGAGGGCGCCTGGGCGCCGGCACCGCGCGCCATCGCCTGCCGCGAGGCCTCGAGGCAGGCGCGCACTTCCTCGACCACGTAAGGGTGAGCCACGCGCTCGAGCAACGCCGCGACGCGCGGATGCTTGAGCACCTGGTGGACCGCGGGGAGGGCGCGGCGCGCCGCACCGCCCGACTTGATGGCACGCTGAGGCATCGCGAGGGCGGGCAGTATACGCGATGCGCCCGCGCCGTCAGCGCAGAACCGCTGCTATGCGGCCATTCCGGCTCTCGAGGAACCTCCCGCGTAGCGCTCGCGCAGCACCTTGGCGGCCTCGACAATCCGCTTCATTTTCGCGGCCGCCGCCTCGTGCGTGGTGAGCGCGCAGTCGGAGAACGTCCCGAAGCCGCAGTCCGGATTGAGGAAGATGCTTTCGGGGGCGTAGTACTGCAGCGCCTTCTCGACCTTGCCGACGACGTACTCGACGCTCTCGATATTCTCGCCCTTCGGGTTGGCGACCCCGAGGCCGATCTCGCGATTGCCGAGCGCCTTGCCGACGATGCCGAGATCCCCGGCGCGCGGCGTAGCGAACTCGAGCACCAGCTGGCGGACCTTCATCTTCGCGAACGATGCGACCAGCGGCTCGTAGTCCCCGGACAGGTGCACCGATTCCTTCCGGCTCCAGTTGCCCCGGCACACGTGCACGCCGGTGCGGATGCCGTCGATGCCGTCGACGATGCGGTTGATCATGTTCACCGCGTATTCGAGCTCGGAACCCGCATCACGGCGGGTTGCGAGGCTCCCTCACATGAATGTCCGGCTCATGCCCTCCTTGGCCTTGCCCGAGTGCACGACCTCGGTGAGCACCGGCTCGTCGAACTGCACGAAGGCGCATCCCGCGTCGCGAAGCTCGATCAGCTCGTCGCGCAGGATCTTGACGATGTCGTTCTCCATGTCGGTCGGCTTGGGGTAGAACTTCTTCGAGTGCTTCGGGCCCCACATGGTGCGCATCAGGAGGTACGGCCCGGGAAGCGCGATCTTGACCGGACGGTCGGTCAGGCTGCGCACGAACTTGTACTCGTCCACGGCGAGCGGGTCCCGCCGGGAGAGCTTGCCGACGCACACCGGATTGCGGATGCTTCCCGGCTTGACGTCGGCGGCCTCGAGCATCTCGGCGAAACCCTTCTTGTCGTCCGCCGTTTCCTCCAGCGACATCAGCTTCGTGCCGTCGACCTTCTCGGTGACGAACGACACGAAGCTGTCGCGCCGCTGCTCGCCGTCGACGACGATGTCGACGCCCGCGTCGAGCTGCGCCTGCACGCAGCGGCGCACCTCGTCGTCGGCGACGCGGTCGAACTGCGCGCGGGTAGCCGTTCCCTTCTGCCGATCGTGAAGCGCGCGGAGCAGCTTTTCCGAGCGCGGCCAGCTGCCGACCTGGGTGACTTCGAACATCGGTTCCTCCTCCGGGGTGCTGATATTCGAGAAATCAATTGAACATCCTGCGCGCCGGCTTGTCAACGCGCGCCGGCCCGGGAAGCCGGACGCGGCGGCGATCGGCCCGGATCATTTCTTCTCGAACGCCGCGCGCGGCTGGCCCCGGATCTCGCCGAGCGGCGCCTTGACGCCCATCTCCTGCATCGCCTTCTTGAGCGGCGCGTCGTTGATCGCGTTCTTCGGCATCTCCGCCGACTCGATCACCTTGATCGAGTGCAGGAACGCGTAGCCGCGCTTCATCGAGGCGAGCACGTCGTCGTCGAACGAGAGCTTGGCGACGTAGTTGACCGGGTCGCCGCCGATCGACTGCGGATTGGCTTCGTACAGCGCCGCCCACACGGTCTTCTCGTCGTAGCCCGTGAGCTCGCCGGCGATGATCTTGACCGATTCGCGCGGGTTCTCGATCAGGAACCGGAGCGCCTCGATCTCGGCCTTGAGCCACCCCACCGCGGCCTCCGGATTCTTCTCGATGAAGTCCTGGCGCATCGAGGTGAAGTTCGCGTCCTGCTCGTTCCAGGGCGCGCCGGTGACCGCGTAGCGCGCGTTGCCGAGCTCGACCTGCCGGCGGGCGTGCGGCTCCCACATGATCGCCGCGTCGAGCTTGCCGGCCTCGAAGTTGGACGCAATGACCTCGATCGGCATGATCTTGATCTCGGAGGGCCTGAAGCCGCCCTTGGCGATGATCGACTCGGTGGCCCGGTTCGAGCAGGTGCCCTTGTGGTAGGCGAAGGGCTTGCCGCTCATCCACTTCATCGCCTCCCTGTAGTCGGCGAAGCGCGGCGCGTTCTTGCCGACCAGGAGCTTGTTGCAGTTCTGCCCGTTGCTGAACATCGTCACCGAGACCAGCCGCAGGTCCGCGATCTTGCCCTTGGTGGTGAGCACGAGCGAGGGCATGTCGCCCATCGTCCCGATCTGCATCTTGTCGGCGAGCATCGCGTTGATCATCGGCGGGCCCGTGAGGTGGGGCTCGAACTTCACCTTGCTGCCCGCGGGAAGGTATTTCTTCCACAGGTCCTTCTTCTTCAGGATCACCCCGTACCACGCGCCCGTCCAGTACGGGTGGTAGCCGTAGGTGATGTCGACGGGCTGTGCCGCGCGCGCGGTGCCGGCGATCCCGGCGCCGAACGCGGCTGCCACCAGAAGCGTGCTGACTGCGGTTCTCGTCTTCATGTCTCCTCCTCGTTGGTCCGATTCTTCCCCGGGCGCTAGGCCCGAGCCTGCTCGCCGGGCACGATCGATTCGACGGCGCCCTGGCCGTAAAGCGCCTCCATCAGCTCCTTCTTGATCGCGACGTAGCGCTCGCTGATCAGAACCTCGAATTTCCGCGGATGCGGCAGGTCGACGTCGACCGCCCGCACGATCCGGGCCGGCGCCCCCGACATGACGAGCACGCGGTCGCCGAGGAAGATCGCCTCTTCCAGCTCGGAGGTGATGAACAGCGTCGTCAGGCGCGTTTCCTCGAACAGCTTCAGGTAGTACTCCTGCATCAGCTCGCGCGTCATCACGTCCAGGCCACGGAACGGCTCGTCCAGGATCATCAGCTTCGGGTTGTTGATGAGCGCCTGCGCGAGCTCGACGCGCCGCTTCATGCCGCCGGAGAGCTGTCCCGGATACTTGTCCCTGAAGTCGAGCACGCCGAACTTCTCCAGCAGCGCGAGCCCCTTCGCACGCGCATCCTTGGCGCTCATCGCCGCCGAGGAAACCGGCCCGAAGATCACGTTTTCGAGAACGGTCATCCAGTGCCACAGGGCGGTTTCCTGGAACACCATGATGCGGTCGGGACCCGCGGCCTCGATCGGCCTGCCGTCCATCGTGAGCGTGCCCGCGTCCGGGCGAACGTAGCCCGCGAGCATGCGCGCAAGCGTGCTCTTGCCGCACCCGGAGGCACCCATCAGCACCGTCAGCCTTCCCGGCGCGATGTCGAAGGAGCAGTCCTCGAGAACGTGCGTCGGCGGCTGCGACGCTCGCGGGTACCACTTGCGCAGCCCGCAAGCGCGCACGCTCCCCGCGGCGGTCCTGCCGGGAGCGGGGGCGGCGCCGTACTCGATCACCTTTGCCACGGCATCATCTTTCGCTCGGCGTACGTCACGACGAGTGTCGACAGGTACCCGGCCAGGCCGATGCTGATCATGCCCACGATCACCGTTGTGCCGGTGTGGCTGACGTAGCCTTCCCAGGTGAGCCGGCCGAGGCCCGCGTCGCTCGCGATCATCTCGGCGGCGATCACCACGTTCCAGCTCACCGCGATCCCGAGCGTCATGCCGACCGCGATGCTCGGGATGACCGAGGGGACGATGACGCGCCGGAAGATGGCGCCCGGCTTCGCGCCAAGCGACTGCGCGAGCCAGAGGTGTTCCTTGCGAATGCTGCGCACGCCGTCGTGGACGTTGATCACGATGATGAAGAAGGGACCGATGAACGTGATGAAGACGATCGAGAGCTCGGCGGTCGGCCAGAACAGGATCGACAGCGGCACCCAGGCGAGCGGGGGGATCGGCCGGAGCAGCTCGAGCACCGGGTAGACGATCTCGTGAAAGAGCCTGCGCGTGCCCAGCAGCAGGCCGAGCGGGATTCCGAGGAGCTGCGAAACGAGGAATCCGTAGCCGACCCGCTCGAAGCTCACCGCCCAGGACCGCCAGTACTTCGGGTTTCCGAGGTACTGGTCCCAGAAGCTTCGCCACACCTCGCCAAGGGTAGGAATTCCCTCGAACCCGGACACGCCGAGGCGTACCAGCAGCTCCCACAGCGCCAGGAAGGCGGCAACGCTCACCGCGCCGCGCCAGTTCGCCCGCCGGGCCCAGCGCCGCGCAGCCGAGGCGGCCGGACGCGCCGGCGCCGTGCCGGCCAGGGAAGCGGTCCGCTCGTTCATGCCTGCTCGCGCTCCCCGCGCTCGAACGCCTTGCGGGCTTCCTCGTGCACGCCCTCGGCCGCCGCGCGCTTGAGCCGCATGTACTCCTGCGAGTACAGCATCTTCGGCACGCGCGGCCGTGCCAGGCCGACCGGGATGACCTGCTTGACCATTCCCGGGCGCGTCGTCATCACGATCACCGTGTCGGCGAGGTAGATCGCCTCTTCCAGGTCGTGGGTGATGAAGAAGATGGTCTTGCGGCACAGCCGGTACATGTCCAGAAGGTGCTGGTGCATGGTCGTCTTCGAGACCGTGTCCATGGCGCGGAACGGCTCGTCGAGCAGGAGCACCTTGGGGTCGTTCATGAGCGCGCGTACGATCTCGACGCGCCTCTGCATGCCCGAGGAAAGCTGGGCCGGATACGAGCCGGCGACCGAGTCGAGTCCGCCGCAGCGATGCAGCAGGTCGACGGCCTTCTCCTCGGCCTGCGCGCGCGACAGGAGCTTCTGGCGCAGCGGGCCGTAGGTCACGTTTTCGAGCACGGTTTTCCACGGAAACAGCGCGCCGTGCTGAAACACCACGACCCGGTCCGGGCCCGGCTGCGGCGGCCGGCCGGCGCTCGCGAGGACCTGGCCGTCGAGCTCTATGCTCCCCGCGCTCACGGTGTCGAAGCCGGCGATCATGTTGAGCAGCGTGCTCTTGCCGCAACCCGAGGGCCCGACGATGGCGACGAATTCGCCCGCCCTCACTTCGACGCTGCAGTCGCGCAGTGCCTCCACGCAGGCGCCCTCCGGATCGTAGGTCTTGCACACGCCGCGGATGGAGAGCGCGCCCGCTTCCGGCGGCGCCGGGTCGGCAGGCGCGGGGCGGGCGAACGGAGTCACCGCGGCCTGCCCGCTCAAGCGCCGAACCCCATGGCCTGCTCGCGCCAGCGCATCAGCCGGTTGCCGAGCGCCCGGATCAACGCGCTGCTCAGATAGCCGAGCAGGCCGAGCGTCGCCATCGCGATCACGATGGTGGGAAACTGCACCAGGTTGTAGGACTCCATGATCAGGAATCCCAGCCCGTATTGCGCGGCGATCATCTCGCCCGCGGCGAGCGAGAACCAGGCCGCGCCCATGGCGATCTGAAGGCCGGTGAAGATGTTCGGCAGCGCGCCCGGAATGATGACGTCGATCAGGACGTCCTTGCGCGTCGCGCCGAGGCAGGCGGCGGCGCGGAAGTAGTCGGGGTCGATCGATCTCACGCCCACGAGCGTGTTGAGCGCGGTCGCGAAGAACGCGACCAGGAAGGTGACGAAGATGACCGCGCTCTCGGCGCCGGCGAAGATCAGGATCGCGAGCGGCACCCAGGCGAGCGGCGGAACGGGCCGCAGCAGCCCGAGCAGCGCCGAGGCGAAGCTGTGGAAGCTCCGGCTCCAGCCCATGCAGATCCCGAGCGATACGCCGAGCACCGTCGCGATAAGAAACGCCGCCGTGGCCCGGTAAACGCTGAAGAGAATGTGCTTGTAGTACGGCGCCGTAAACACCGAGACGCCGAACGTCGGGCTGGGGCTCAGCCACTCGGTCACCACGGCAACGGGATCCGGCAGGCGCCGGAACGAATCGAGCGGAAGAAGCTTCACGGCTGCGTACCACAGCGCCGCGGCGCCGAGGTAGCCGAGCCACATCATCCAGAATCTGCGGCTTCGCATGTCGGCAATGTTGTCCGCGTTCTTGATATTTAGCAATACGCCGGCGCGCCGCCGCGGCGCTGGGCACGTTGGGCATGCTCCCACGTGCGCCTCGCGCAAATGATTCCGCTTCGGGAATTTCCCGCATCGGCCTCCGGCGTGTTCCTTTCTTCGCCCGTGCCTTGCGCCGCACAAAGGGACGTTATCCCGTCGCCAACGGAATTTTCCGGATTGACCTCGGTCGTGTTCCCATTGAAAGTCGATGCGATGGCTCACGTGGTAGACAAGCCGCTTGCCGCGATGGCTACGGCGCGAGGCTCCGTGTCCGCGGACAGGTCCGTCGCGCTGCTGGTCGCGCTCGGCGTGCTGGCGCTGGCGCTGTTCGTGCAGCACGAGTTCGCGACCCGCCAGGCGCTGCTGTTCCTGACCGGAGCGGGCCTGGGAATCACGCTGTACCACGCGGCGTTCGGGTTCACCGGCGGCTGGCGGCGGCTGATTCGCGATCGGCGCGCCGAGGGAGCGCGCGCTCAGGTGCTGCTGCTCGCGGCCTCCTCGCTGATGTTCTTCCCGATCCTCGGCAATGTGTTTCCCGGCATTCAGGCGAGCGCGGCGCTCGCGCCGGTCGGGGTTTCGGTGCTTGCCGGAGCATTCCTTTTCGGCATCGGCATGCAGATCGGCGGAGGTTGCGGCTCGGGCACGTTGTTCGCGCTTGGCGGCGGGCACGTGCATATGCTGATCACGCTGGCGTTCTTCATCGTGGGGGCGACCATCGGTTCGGCGCACCTGCCGGCGTGGCTCGCGCTGCCCGGGCTCGGCACGCGCTCGCTGATCGCGAGCTTTGGCTGGACGGCTGCGCTCGTCGTGCAACTGGTCGTGCTGGCCGGCCTTTACGCGTTCCTGCACCGCCTGGAGCAACGGCGGCACGGTGCGGTGCGCCCACTCGCGGCTGCGGCGCCGGAGGCGGAGTTCGTGGACCGCCTGATCTTCGGTCCCTGGCCGCTTTCCTGGGGCGTGATCGGGCTCTCGATACTCGGGCTCGTGACCTTGCTGGTCGCCGGGCATCCCTGGTCGATCACGTTCGCGTTCGGATTGTGGGGCGCGAAGCTCTGGCAGGCGATGGGGGGCGACGTCGGCTCGTGGTCCTACTGGAGCGCCGGATACCCGTCCGAGGCGCTCGGCCGCAGCGTGCTCGCCGACACGACCTCGCTCATGGATTTCGGCATCGTGCTCGGCGCGGCGCTGGCGGCGGCGCTGGCCGGGAAATTCGCTCCCGAAGAGAAATTCAGAGCGGGCAGCGTGCTCGCCGCGGTGCTCGGCGGAGTGCTGATGGGGTACGGCGCGCGCCTGTCGTTCGGCTGCAACATCGGCGCGCTGCTCGCCGGCATCAGCACGGGAAGCCTACACGGCTGGCTGTGGCTCGCATCGGCCTTCGCCGGAAGCATCGTCGGGGTCAGGCTGCTTCCAGTCTTCTTCGGTCCCGGCCGCTCGGTGGAGAAGAAGAAATGAGAGCCAGGGCCAGGATCATCCTGGGTTCGGCGCTGGGGCTGGCGGCGATCGCCGTGGCGATCGACCACACGCGCCATCGCGTGCCCGTGCCCGCGTCGTCTCCGGACGAAGCGCGTCCGGGATCTGCCAGCGGAAATCCCTGCGGCCTGACTGGCGCGCCCTGCGGCCTCGGAAGTGCGTCATCTCCCTGCGGCCTCGGATCGCCGTCCGGGCGTCGAGCCAACCCATGCAGCCTCTAGCGAAGACCGCCCGGCTCGCGTACGCCTGCGTGCAAGAAATGGCGACGCGCCGGACCAATCCCGTCCTCGAGGTCCTGCAGGGCGCGACTTCGGTGCAATGGGATCGTCGCTACCCGGCGGAGCCGCTGCGCTTTGGCGGCGCCTGCCTGCGCGCGTACTACCACTGCCATCACGCGCCGGGCATGCCGGCCGGCGCACACGGACATTTTCATGTCTTCGTGCGCTCGGCGCGCGAGCCCGACACGCTCGGGCACTGGACCCACGCCGCGGCGCTGCCGATGGACGGGCTGGGTCAGCCGCTCGCCTGGCTTGCGGTCAATCATTGGGTCTGCGGCGGGCGATGGCGGCCGGCGGCAGCGACGGTCGCGCTCCTCGATCGCGCGGCAGTTCCGGCCGGCGTTTCGCTCCTCGAGCGCTGGCTGGGCGCGATGCTGCGGCTGTTTCGCCCCGAGATCGCGCGCCTGCTGCGGCGGCGCGACCGCGAGCTCTCGCGCCTGGGCGCGTCGCGCGCCGCGGCCGACGTGCGCGCCGATCGCGCGCTCTACGTGCTGGCCGCCGAGCGGGTCGACCTGCTCGCGCGGCTGGGCTCGCATCTGGCCTGCGCATAGGAAAGGGGAGTCGATCGTGGATCTGTTCCGCAAGACCCTCGACCCGGTGATCGCGCTCTCGGCGATCGCGGTTCTCGACATTTTTCTTTTCCTGCTCGTCGGCTCCTGGACCGTGGGCGGCGGCGAGACGATGATGACCGGATTGATGGCCAAGTGGATCGTCGGCGACGACATCGCGCGCGTGCCTTTCTGGAGCCTGATGTTCGTCCCCGACGCGGGCTACTGGAAGATCTACGTCAGCCTGGGGATGTTCTTCGGGGCGCTCGTGGGGGCGATCGCGAGCAAGGAGTTCTACCTGCGCTTTCCGCGCCGCCTGTCGGAGTGGGTGATGGCCACCGTCGGCGGCTTGCTGATGGGCATCGGCATACGGCTGGCTTTCGTCTGCAACGTGTCGACTTTTTTCGGGCTCACGCCGGAACTCAATCTGGGCGGCTACCTCGCGATTTCGGGAATCCTCGCCGGTGCGTGGGTCGGCTCGCTCGTCTACAAGAAGCTGCTGGAGGGCTAGGTCATGAGCGTGATAGGGGAATGTCTGGTTGCCTTCATCTTCGGCAGCGTCGTCGGCCTGCTCGTTCAGCGCTCGCGGTTCTGCAACACCGCGGCGCTGCGCGATGCGATCCTGTTCAAGAGCTACCGGAACACGAAGGGGCTTCTGGCGGCAATGATGATACTGAGCGTCGGGATCCCCCTGTTCATCACCTTCGACCAGGGCAATCCCATGCACTTCGACGTGGGAATCAACACCATGGCCGGGCTGTTCATGTTCGGCATCGGCATGGTGTTCGCGGGCGCGTGCACGGTCTCCACGTGGGTCAAGACCGCGGAAGGAAATATCGGCGCCGCCTGGGCGCTGCTGTTCACCTTCGTCGGAATATTTCTGTCGTCGCTGCTTTGGTCGGTGAGCTACTGGCCGCCCGCGCCCCCCAGCATGACTGGCCAGCCGAACGCGGAGGCGCTGCAGATCGGCTTCGCCAACGCCGCCACGCTGCAGAAGAATCTGGGCATTCCGGCCGTGGTGTTCGGGCTGGCCCAGGCGCTGGTGCTGCTGGCGATCTACCGCGCCATCCGGCGCAGGGAAGCCGCGCACGCGGCGACGCAGAAAGAAGACGCCGCCTTCGCCACGCACGCGGCAGCGGCGAGTCACGTTGCGGCCGAATGAGCCGCCCAAAGGAGAACCCTGATCATGGCCCTGTTCGGATTCGCGAAGCCCAAGGCGTCCGACAATTCCGGTTCCCGCGAGGTCAGGCTGGGCGATGGGCGCTCCGTCATGGTGGCGCGCCGCGTCGACTGCCTGGGCGATTCATGCCCCCGGCCGCAGCTGATGACCAGGAAGGCGCTGCGGGAGGCCGCGGTGGGCGAGGTCATCGAGGTCGTCGTCGACAATCCGTCGTCGATGGAGGCTTTGCCGCCGATGTGCCCGGGCGTCGGGGCGACGCACCTGGAAACCCGCAAGGGCGACCGGTGCTGGCAGGTGTTTCTCCGCAAGGACAGGGAGGTGAAGGCATGAACGGCTCCCTCCAGATGCGCATCTTCGTGGGGATCGTCGCGCTGCTGAGCTTTGCGGCGCTGGTCTACATCCACGCCTTTCCGCCACACTCCATGCGCGTGAGCCGCGATGGCGTGCCGTACTTCACGCCGCCGACCGTGAACCCGGAGACCGGTCAGCCCCTGGAGATCGACCGTCTGGTGCGCCACTTCAAGGGGGAGAAGCGATGATTTTCGATTTGCCGACGCTGCTGTGGCTCGCCATGTTCCCGGTTGCGTTTTACTTCCTGTACGTGAGCCTGCTGCACGAAACGCTGTAGAAGAAGGGCAGCCATGGATCGCGCCAGCCTGATCTTCTGTGTCGCCGCTCTGCTCGTCACGGCGGCGGTGAGCGCCGTGGGCTTTTCGCTTGCCGCCGTGCCGCGAGAGCTTGTCGCCGCCGCCCGGACCCCGACCCCTGCCGAGCGCATGGGCGCGATCGATCTGGGCCGGGGCTTCGGCACGGTCCCGGTTCTCGATCTGGTTGGCTATTACCTGGAAAATCCGCCTGCCGAGCCGGCTGCGGGCGGAGTTCCCGCGAAGGCGCGCCGCTTCAGCGGTTGTTGAGGAACATGCGCCGCGTCGCGCTCCTACTGCTCGCCTGCGCGCTGTCCGGCCTCCGGCTTGCGATCGCAAGCTCGGACGACTTCTCCTACGTGTCCGACGCCGCGCCGTTGCTGCGAGCGGGCGCCGCGGTCGTGGACACGCGACCCGTCGCAGCGTGCCAGGAACGAAGCGTCAAGGGCGCACGCTGCCTGCCGCCGGCGGAATTCCTCGGGCCGCACCGGCGCCTTGCGGCAATGCCCGACGTTCTGTGGGTCTTCGGGGCCGCAGGGTTGAGCGGCGAGGAATTGGTGCTGGTGACGGGCGACGAGCCCGTTGCGCGCGACTTCGTCGCCGGGCTGCTTCACCTCGCGGGCCAGCGGCGCGTCGCCGTGTTGCGCACGCCGATCGGGCAGGCGGCAGGCCTGCCGCCAGAGTACCTCGGCGCAGGGACGGCGCGCGGCATGGTGCGCGAAAAGGTCTTCCAGGCTCCGGTGCGGGAGGACCTTTGGCTTTTCCGGAGCGAGCTTGCGACGAGGCTCGCTGGTGGCGTGACCATCGCGCTGCTCGACGGCCGCAGCGAGAGCGAGTTCTGGGGCGAGACGGTGCGCGCGGCGCGAGGCGGGCATTTGCCGGGAGCCGAGAGCCTGCCCGCAGCGGCGCTGCGCGCGGCGCTCGGCCGCAACGAAGCGGTCGGTCCGTTGCCGGAAGAGCCCGTCGCCTACGCCCACGATGTGCTCGAAGGGATCGCCTTCTACACCTTGCTGCGCGCCGGAGCGGGGGTACCGGCGCGGCTCTACCCGGGCGGCTGGGCGGAGTGGGCCGCCGACGGTGCGCTACCCGCGGATGCGGCGACTTACCCCGACCGCGCTGCATTTCCGAACGCCGCCGCACGCGAGACGGGATCGCCGGCGCCCGCGGCATTTGCCGCGCTCGCAGGACTGGCGCTCGGTCTCTCGATGCTCGCGGCCGGTTTCTGGCTCGGTCGCCGGTGCCGGAGCGCCGGGGCGACCCCGTGAGCACGACGCTGCTGCTGCACATCAGCACGCGCGAAGGCGCGCGGATCGGCGCGGCGCTGGCGCGCGCCTGCGTGCGCGCCGGCGTCGCTTGGGGCTGCTTCCTGACGTCCGAAGGCGTGCGTGCCCTGGCCGATCCCGCGTTCCTCGCCGTCCTGGGCTCGGCGGTGCGGGCGGCGGCCTGCGAGCATTCGTGGCATCAGCACATGGGCGGGGCGCCGTGCCCGGCCGAGCTCGGCAGCCAGACGGTCAACAGCGCCCTCATGGCGGAGCTCGACCGGGTGATCAGCCTCTAGGAGCCGCCACCTGGATCCCAGGACCATTCTCGTGCTCGCGCGCCGGGACCACACCGAGGCGATGCGCGTCGCCGCCGGATTGACGATTTTCGGCAACAGGGTCCGGCTGGTCTTCATGACCGGGCCCGTCGCGCCTACGGAAGAGAACGCAGCGAAAGCCGAACTGCTCGCGCTTTCGGACATTGCGCCGGAGACTACGGTCGCGGCCATGGCCGATCAGCTGCCGGTTCTCGACGCCGCAGGACTCGCGGCGGCCATCGGCAGCGCGGACCGCGTAGTGAATCTTTGAGGAAAGCGGCGGTGCGGATTCTCGTACTCGATGTAGGCCTGTTTCCGGACGGCGAAACGGTGGTTGCGGCGCTCGGGCGGCTCGCCGCGAGCAACGAGGTCCGGCGCAAGGCCCCGGCCGCCGACGCGAGCGATTCGGAGTGGGACCAGGTGCTCGCGGAAGCGCAGGCGGCCGATCTGATCATCACGCTGTGATCAACAGGAGGAAGGACCGATGCGAAAACATATCGTGCTTGTGATACTGGCGGCGACGTTGCTCGGATTGACGGGAAAATCATGGACCGCCGAGCCGCTGGTCAACGCGGATTGGGTCAAGGCCAACATCGGCAAGCCGGGCGTCGTGTTCCTCGACGTGCGCGCCGAAGGGCGCACCGACTACATGCGGGGTCACATCCCCGGCGCCGTCTACTCCGACTACGCCAAGGACGGCTGGCGCGTAAAGGACAAGAACGGGACGGTGGGAATGCTTCCCGAGCCCGCGGCGGTGGAAAAGCTCGTAGGGGGGCTTGGCATCGACAACGGCACGCACGTCGTGATCGTCTCGAGCGGCCTCAATGCGCTCGACATGGGAACTGCGGCGCGCATCTACTGGACCCTGAAGGTGATGGGACACGACAACGTCTCGATCCTCGACGGGGGCTGGAATGCCTACGCCGCGGTGGACGAAAAGACGAAGAAGCCGCTCAACCCGATGCAATCGGGCAACGTCGCGCCCGTGGCCAAGACCTTCAAGGCCTCGCCCCGGCGCGACATGATTCCCACCAAGGAGGATGTCAAGAAGGCGGCCGCCGCGGGCAAGGTGGCTCTGGTGGACAACCGGCCGAACGACTTCTTCGTAGGCGTGACCAAGGCCGGGTCGGCGAAGAAGCCGGGAACGATACCGGGCGCCCGCAACCTGCCCGAGAGCTGGATCACGGAAAACAACGGGGGGAAATTCCGCGACAAGGCGACGCTCGAGAGGCTGTACGCGGCCGCAGGCGTGCCGACCAGCGGCGATGCGATCAATTTCTGCAACACGGGCCACTGGGCGAGCCTCGGGTGGTTCGCCTCGTACGAGATCCTCGGCAACAAGAAGGCGAAGATGTACGACGGCTCGATGGTCGAATGGTCCGCGGATCCCGGCCTGCCCATCGAAGTGAAGATCAACGCCGCCAAGTAGGGTGTGCGGCCTCTCGCGGTGCTGGCGTTGGCACTGGCGGCCGCCGCCGCCGGCCGCGCCGAGGCCGCCGGCGAGCGTGAGCGGCGGCTGGGGGCCGAGGTCGCGGTGCTCGCGGGCGATGCCCGGCGGCTGACGGAATCGATTCCCGGGGCGCAGCGCGCGGGCCTTGTTGGCAGAATCCGGGGTGGGCTCTCGGGCCTTCCGCTGCT
>JBBINV010000023.1:0-49770 GCA_037443705.1 Betaproteobacteria bacterium
ACGTGCTGACCGGCAACAGCGCGGCGAACGTGCTGACGGGCGGGGACGGCAACGATACCTATGTCGTGAACATCGCTACTGATCAGACGATCGAGAGCGCCGATCAGGGCACCGACACGGTGCTCTCGAGCGTCACCTGGACGCTGGCGCCGAACGTGGAGAGCCTGACGCTGACCGGCACCGGCGCGCTCAGCGGCACGGGCAACACCCTCGACAACGTGCTCACGGGCAACGCGGGCGCCAACGTCCTCGACGGCCTCGGTGGCAACGACACGCTGGCAGGCGGGGCGGGGGCGGACACCTACGTGCTCGACTCGGCCGGCGACGTGATCGAGGAGCCGGGCGCCGGAGCCGCGGGAGGCGTGGACACGGTCAAGAGCAGCACCGTGGACGTGGACCTGAGCCTGGCGGGGCGGGAGAACCTGGAGAACGTGGTGCTGCTCGGGTCGTCCGATCTGGATGCGACGGGCAACGCGCTCGCCAACTCGCTCACCGGCAATTCCGGCAACAACGTCCTCGACGGCGGCGCCGGCAAGGACACGATGATCGGCGGCGCCGGGAACGATACGTATGTCGTCGACGTCGCCGGCGAAGCGGTGACCGATACCGGCGGCACGGACACGGTGAATTCGTCGGTGACCTATGTCCTCGCGGCGACGCTCGAGCACCTGACGCTCACCGGAAGCGGCGACATCAACGGCACCGGAAACGCGACCGGCAACGTCATCACCGGCAACGACGGCGCGAACGTGCTGGACGGCGGCGCGGGCAACGACACGCTGATCGGCGGCGGCGGCGACGACACGCTGGTCGCGAACGCGGCCACCGATTCGCTCTCGGGCGGCGCGGGCAACGACACCGTGAAGCTCACCACCGCGACCGCGGGGCAGACGCTCACGCTGGCGGGCGACATCGAGAACGCGATACTTCTGGGCACGCTCGCCACGAGCGTCACCGGCAACGCGCTGGACAACGTGCTGACCGGCAACAGCGCGGCGAACGTGCTGACGGGCGGGGACGGCAACGACACGTACGTGATCGGGGCGGGGGATACGGTCGCCGAGGATCCGGGCGGCGGCGATGACGATCTGGTGCAAAGCACGGTCAGCTACACGCTCGCCAACAACGTGGAGCACCTGACGCTCTCCGGGACCGGGGCAATCAACGGCACCGGCAATACCCTCGACAACGTGCTCACCGGCAACGTGGGCGCCAACATCCTCGACGGCCTCGGCGGCAATGACACGATGGCGGGTGGCGCGGGCAACGACACCTACGTGGTGGACGCGGCCGGCGACGCGGTGACCGAGAACGCGGGCGCGGGCACCGACACCGTCCGCAGCGCGATCGGCTACACCCTCGGGGCCAATCTCGAGAACCTGGAGCTGAGCGGCACCGCGAGCGTGAACGGCACGGGCAACGACGCGGCGAACAAGCTCACGGGGAACGCGGGAAACAACGTTCTCGACGGGGGCTTGGGCAACGACACGCTGATCGGCGGCGCCGGGGACGACACCTATTACGTGAACGCGGCGGGCGACGTGGTGACGGAGGCTGCCTCGGCGGGAACCGACACGGTGATCGCGAGCGTCAGCTACACGCTCGGGGCGACGCTGGAGAACCTGACGCTCTCGGGCAGCGGCGACATCAACGGCGCCGGCAACGCGGCCGGAAACGTCATCACCGGCAACGGCGGCGCGAACCTGATCGACGGTCTCGGCGGCGCGGACACGCTCGAAGGCGGTCTCGGCAACGACACGCTGGTCACCGACGGCACCGACACGCTCTCGGACGCGGGCGGCATCGACACGGTGCGCAGCACCGCTACGCTCACGCTCGGCGCGGACTTCGAGCACCTGGTGCTCCTCGGAAGCACGGCGATCCACGGCACCGGAAACAGCTCGAACAACGCGATCACCGGCAACGGCGCGGGCAACAGCCTCGACGGCGGTGCGGGCGACGACACGCTCGACGGCGGGCTCGGCAACGACACGCTCACCGGCGGCACCGGCAACGACACGTACGTGGTCAACGTGGCGGGCGATGTGATCGACGAAACCGGTGGCGACACCGGCGACACGGTGGTGTCCACCATCGCGGTGAACCTCGCCTCCTACACCGGGATCGAGAACATCCGTCTTGCCGGAAGCGCAGCGATCAACGCCACGGGCGACGCCGGCGACAACGTGATCTCGGGCAACGCCGGGAACAACAATCTCGCGGGCGGCGACGGCAACGACACCCTGAGCTTCATCGATGTGTCGGCCGGCGTGAGCGTCAATCTCGCCGCGGGAACGGCTACGGGGCACGGGACCGACACCCTTTCGGGCTTCGAGGCGGTCACGGGCGGCACCGGAAACGACACCCTCGAGGGCAGCGCGGCCGACGAGACGCTGGATGGCTGGGACGGGATCGACTGGGTGAGCTATGCGGGCGCCTCGGGTGCCGTGACCGTGAGCCTCGCCACCCTGACCGCGACTGGCGCCGGCGGCAACGACACGCTGGCGGAAATGGAGAACGTCCGCGGCAGCGCATTCGATGACGACATTACGGGCGACGACGGTGAAAACGTCATCGCCGGCGGCGCCGGCGACGACACGCTCTCGGGCGGGGCGGGCCCCGATACGTTGAGCTTCGCGGGTGTTGCGAATCCCGTATCCATTGATCTGGCAGGTGGCAGCGCAACGGGTGACGGTACGGACTCGATCTCGGGGTTCGAGAATGTGATCGGCGGCTCGGGCAACGACACGATCGCCGGCGACGCAAGCGCCAACGAGCTGGACGGCGGCGCCGGGGCCGACAGCATGGCGGGCGGAGACGGCAACGACACCTACGTCGTGGACAACGCCGGCGACCAGACCGCGGAGAGCGCGAACGAGGGCACGGACACCGTGCGCGCTTCGCTCAACTGGACGCTCGCGGCCAACGTGGAGAACCTGGTCCTCTCCGGGACGGCGGCCACCGGCACCGGGAACGCGGGCGACAACGCGATCACCGGCACGGCGGCGGCGAACACGCTCGCGGGCGCGGCGGGCGAGGACACGCTCGACGGCGGCGCGGGCGCCGATTCGATGGCCGGCGGCGCAGGGAACGACACGTACGTCGTGGACAATGCGCTCGACAAGGTGACCGAGAGCGCGGGCGAAGGCACCGACACGGTCCTGAGCGCGGTAGCGTTCGTCCTCGGGCTGAACGTCGACAACCTCACGCTCACCGGCAGCGCGAGCGTCAACGCGACCGGCAACGCCGACGGCAACGTCATCAACGGCAACGCCGGCAACAACGTGATCGACGGCAAAGCGGGCGCCGACACGATGGCGGGCGGCGCGGGCAACGACACCTACGTGGTGGACGACGCCGGCGACTCCGCGACCGAGACGCTCGACGCGGGCGTGGATCTCGTGCAGGCGGGCGTGAGCTGGACGCTTGGCGAGCACTTCGAGAACCTTGCGCTCACGGGAAGCGCCGGCATCTCCGGCACCGGCAACGCGCTCGACAACGTGATTGCGGGCAACGCCGGCGCCAACGCGCTCGACGGCGGCGCGGGCAACGACACCCTGATCGGCGGCGCGGGCAACGACACCTACTACGTCGACTCGAGCGGCGACGCGATCACCGAGCTCGCCACCGGCGGCACCGCCGACACCGTGGTGAGCTCGATCGGCTGGACGCTCGGGGCCAATCTCGAGCATCTCGTGCTGACGGGAAGCACGGGGCTCGCAGGGACCGGAAACACGCTCAACAACTCGATTACCGGCGGCGGCGGCAACGATACGCTGACCGGGCTGGCGGGCAACGATACGCTGGACGGAGGCGCGGGGGACGACGCGCTCGACGGCGGCGCGGGGAACGACGTCTACGTGGTCGACGGCGCCGGCGACGCGGTGACGGAAGCCGCCGCTGCCGGCACCGACACGGTGCGGAGCGCGATCGCCTACGTCCTCGGGGCCAACCTCGAGAACCTGGAGCTGACCGGGAGCGCGAACGTCGACGGCACCGGAAACGCCCTGGCGAACCTGATCCTCGGCAACGCGGGCGACAACGTGCTGAACGGCCTCGCCGGCGCGGACACGATGCGGGGCGGAGACGGCGACGACACCTACTACGTGGATGCGGCGACCGACGTGGTGACCGAGCTGGCCGGCGAGGGCACCGACACGCTCAACACGCCCTTCACGACCACGCTCGCGGCTACGCTCGAGAACCTGAACCTTCTCGGCGCCGGCAACGTGAACGCCACCGGCAACGCCGCCGACAACGTCATCAACGGCAACGGCGGCAGCAACTCGATGGCGGGCGGGCTCGGGAACGACACGCTCTACGGGGCCGAGGGCAACGACACGCTGGACGGCGGCGCGGGCAACGACTCGCTCACCGGGAGCCTCGGCAACGACACGTTCGTGTTCGACAGCGCAGGGGACACCGCCACGGAGGAGACGGGCGAAGGCACCGCCGACACGGTGCTCTCGTCGGAGAACGTGTTCACGCTCGGCGCGAACATCGAGAACCTGACGCTCACCGGGACGACTGCGACCATCGGCACCGGCAACGAGCTCGACAACGCGATCACCGGAAACGGCCTGGGCAACACGCTCGACGGCGGCTCGGGGAACGACACGCTCAACGGAGGCGCGGGCAACGACACGCTGATCGGGGGCCTGGGCAACGACAGCTTCGTGTGGGACGCGGCCGACGGCTCCGCGGGCGCGGTGCAGGGCGGCGCCGGCAGCGACACGCTGGTGCTCGCGGGCGCGCTGCAGACGCTCGACCTGACGGCGGTGGCGGTGGCGCGCTACGAGAGCATCGAGCGCGTCGACCTCACGGGCACGGGGAACAACACCTTCAAATTCACCGACGAGGACATCGCCGCGCTGCTCGGCGCGCCGGACGGCATCTTCCGCATCGACGGCAATCTCTTCGACAAGGCCGACTCGCAGGGCCAGGGCTGGCAGCTCCAGGGCGTGACCCAGGAGGGCGAGGTCTACTACTACATCTTCAGCGACCCGACCGACAGCTTCTTCCTGTACATCGACAACGACGTCACGCAGCTGATCAGCTGAGCGTCGCTAGCTCCGGCAGAGGAGCAGCGCGCTGCCGGCGTGCTCGCTCAGCACGACGCTTCCTGCTTGCGGCACGGGGTAGGCGGCGAACGCGGCGCCTTCCGGTCCCCCCGGCAGGCCGCCGCGCCCGACGCCCACGAAGCTGTTGCCCACGCGCCCGGCGCGCGTCGCGCACGATTCGCGCAGCAACTGCGAGGCGTCCTGGTACGACGAGGGCAGCGCGGCGAGGCGCGAGCCGACGTCGGTGTTCGGCGAGCTGATCAGGATCCTTCCCGAGATCCCGGTCTGCGACGAGGCGTTGATCAGGCTGTCGGGCGACTGCAGCAGGAACTGCGTGACGATGGTGATGTCGCCGCCGTTCCCGCCCACCGCCTGCGCGAGGATCTGGCTCGCGTTGAGGACGACGAACACCGGGTCGATGTTGATGTCGCCGCCGTTCCCCGTGCCGTCGCCGACCGACGTGGTGATCCGGCTGTTCGTGAGCAGCAGCGAATCGGCCGCGCGGATGTTGATCAGGCCGCCGCCCGCGGCGATCGCCTGCGTCGTGATCGCGCCGTCGTTCTCGAGCACGATGCTCCCGCTCGCGGTCAGGTTGATGGACCCCGCGTTGCCGATGTCCGGGCCCAGCAGGTTCCCGGGATCGCGCGCTTCGCTGCTGATGCGCCCGCGATCCGCCACGCGGATGTCGCGCGCGCTCACGTCGATGGTGCCGCCGGCGCCGTAGGTCGCGGTGCGGCTGAACAGGCCGGACCCGTCGCCGGCGATGTCGACCGCGCCCGACGCCGTCACGCGGATGTTTCCGCCCCGGCCGTTCCCGGGAACGCTGAGCGGGTGGAAGGTGGTGTTCGCGAGGATCGCGCCGCCGTTCGCGAGCGTCAGGTTCCCGGTGGTCACGATGATGTCGCCGGCGTTGCCCTCGCCGAAGGTCGAGGCGCTCACGAGCCCGCGGTCGAGCCTCAGGTTCGGCGCGGAAATCGCGATGTTTCCCGCGTTCGCGGGCCCGAGGAACGTGGACGTCAGCACGGCCGCGCTGTCGTAGATCGAGACGTCCCCGGTCGCGTCGATCGCGATGCTTCCCGGCACCCCGTTGCCGAATGGCGCGCCCGCGTCAATCCCGCCCACGCCGCTCAGGGTGACTCGGGCGGCGGAGATCCGCACGTTGCCGGCGTCGCCGTCGGTAAGGAAATCGGCGTTCTTCGAGCGCGACAGCAGCGAGCTGCTCCGCATCGTCAGGTCGCCCGTCAGCTCCACGACGATATCGCCACCGGGGCTCCCGACCACGTTCGAGCGGTTCTCGCTGCTCACGATCGCGTTGTCCATCGTAAGCCGCCCGCCGCGGATGTAGACCGGCCCCGGCGCGAAGCCCGGGTCGCTGCGCGTGACGAGGAAGCTGTCCGCGAGCGTCAGGTCGCCGTAGGAGACGAAGCCGCTCGCGCCGATGCCGGCGGCTTCCAGGCTGAACTCCCCGGCGGATGCCGCGGAGGCGAGGTTGATGCGGCCTCCGGGCGCGTAGAGGATCGCGTCCTGCGACGCGGTGATGTTGCCGCCCGCGAGCGAGATCGTGCTTCCGATCGGAACCTGGAGAATGCTGCCGTTCAGCGAGATTGGGGCGGGCGTTCCCAGGAACCCGAACGCGGTGGGGTTCACCGTGAGCGAGCTCGCGGGCGCGCCGGTCATGCCGAACTGGCCGCTCGAGCCGAACTTGAGGTAGCTCGCGGTGCTGGCGTGGAACGACCCCTGCACGTCGAGGCGCGCGTGAGGGCCGAACATCAGACCGCTCGGGTTCATGAGCCAGGTGTTCGCGCCCGCGATCGTGTTCCGGATCGTGCCGTCGATCGAGGAGGGCGCGCCGCCGGTGATGCGCCCTACGACGTTCGTGATGCCGGCCGGGCCCGAGAAGCTCGCGCTCTGGCCGCTCGCGAGGTCGAAGCGCTGGAAGCTGTGGAAGAGGTTGCTCCCGACCTGCGTGCCGGCGGTGATGCCGAACGTGCTCCCGGCAGGCGCGACCTGCGTGCCGAGGGTTCCGTCCGGGACGACCTGCGCGCGCGCGCCGAACGCCAACGCCATCGACATTGCGAGAAGCAACGGGCGAATCATGTCACCGTGAACCCGATCTCGGTGTCGACCCACAGCTCGGCGCCGCTCGAGTGCTCGAAGGTCGCGTACACGATCGAGCCTGCGCTCTGCGTGCCGGTGCTCGTCCAGCCCTCGCCGATCGACTTGAGCACGTCGCCGATGTTGCCGTTCACGATCAGCCGGTCGTCCGCGTTGTCGGTGATCGCGAGCACGTCCTCGTCGCCGAGGATGAGCGTGTTCGCCCCGGTGCCGGTGAGGTCGATGTATTCGAGGCTCACGTAGCGCCCCTCGGGATTGCCCGCGGCGGTGAGGTTGAGCGTCTGCCCCGCGCCCGCGAACACCAGGGTGTCGTTGCCCGCGCCGCCGTCGATCCCGCCCAGCCCGGCGTCCGCGGGATCGAAGATGAAGCTGTCGTCGCCCAGGGCCCCGATCAGGATGTCGTTCCCGGCGCCGCCGTTCAGCGTGTCGTTGCCGTCGGTGCCGCCGTTGAGGATGTTGTTCTTCGCGTTGCCCGTGATCAGGTTGCCGAGGTCGTTGCCGGTGCCGTTGATCGCATTGGTGCCGGTGAGCGTGAGGTTCTCGACGTTGCCGCCGAGCGTCCAGGTGACCGACGACTGGACGAGGTCGGTGCCCTCGTCGGAATTCTCCGTGACCTGGTCGCCATCGTTGTCCACTACATAGGTGTCGTTGCCCGCGCCGCCCGCCATGGTGTCGGCGCCGCCCATGCCGTTGAGCACGTTGTTGCCGGAATTTCCGGTCAGCTCGTTGTCGAGCGCGTTGCCGGTGGCGTTGAGGTTCGCGCTGCCGGTGAGCACCAGGTTCTCGAGGTTCGTGCCGAGGACGTAGCTGATCGCGCTCTGTACGGTGTCGGTGCCGGCATTCAGACCCTCCGACACGATGTCGCCCGCTGCGCCCACGACGTAGGTGTCGTTGCCCGCGCCGCCCGCCATCGTGTCGGCGCCGGCGCCGCCGTCGAGCGTGTCGTTCCCGGTTCCGCCCTGGAGCGTGTTGGCGAGCGCGTTGCCGGTTCCCGCGAGGTCCGCCGAGCCCTGGAGCGTGAGCTTCTCCACGTTGGCGGAGAGCGTGTAATCCGCCGTCGAGATCACGAGGTCGGTACCGGCACCCGCGTTCTCGTTCACCACGTCGTCGCTCGAATCGACCTTGTAGGTGTCGCTGCCCGCGCCGCCCGCCATCGTGTCGTTGCCGGCGCCGCCGTCAAGCGTGTTGTTGCCCGCGGTGCCGGTGATCGTGTTGTCGAGCTCGTTGCCGCTGCCCGCAAGCGCTGCGCCGAGCAGGACCAGGTTCTCGATCCCCGAGCCGAGCGTGTGGTTGACCTTGCTCTGCACCGTGTCGGTGCCGTCCGCGTCGGAGGCCTGATCGTTCACGTTGTCCACGAGGAACAGGTCGTCGCCGAGGCCGCCTTCCATCGAATCCGCGCCCGCGCCGCCGTCGATCGTGTCGTTGCCGTCGCCGCCGTCCAGCGTGTCGCTCCCGGCGGCGCCGGTGAGCGAGTTGTCGCCCGTGTTGCCGGTGCCCGAGAGCCCGGCGGTGCCGAGGAGCAGCAGGTTCTCCACGTTGTCCGGGAGCGTGACGTTGACGGTGCTCTTCACGAGGTCGACGCCTTCGCCGGGATCCTCGGTCACCACGTCGCCCGCGTTGTCCACGATATAGGTGTCGTTGCCGCTGCACCCCGTCATCGAATCGGCGCCCGCTTTTCCGTCGATGACGTTGTTGCCCTCGTTCCCGTCGATGACGTTCGCGAGCTCGTTCCCGGTCGCGTTGACGCTCGCGCTGCCGCCGAGCGTCAGGTTCTCCACGTTCGCGCCGAGCGTGAACGCCACCGTGCTCACGACCGTGTCTGCGCCGCCGACCAGCGAGTCCGCCGTCGTCTCGACCGCCTTGTCGCCGAGCGTCTGCACGTAGTACGTGTCGTTGCCGTCGCCTCCGGTGAGGGTGTTGATCGCCGCGTTGCCGGTGAGCACGTTGGCGAGCGCGTTGCCCGTTCCGTTGATCGCGCCCGTGCCGGTGAGCGTCAGGTTCTCGAGGTTGTCACCGAGCGTGCGCGTGACCGACGACTGGACCGTGTCGATGCCTTCGTCCGCGTTCTCGTTCGTCCGGTCGCCGGCGTTGTCCACGACGTACGTGTCGTTGCCGAGGCCGCCGGTCATCGTGTCGGCGCCCGCGCCGCCGTTCAGGGAATTGTTCAGGTCATTGCCGACCAGGGTATCCGCTCCTGAGCCGGTCTTCGCGGACTCGATACCCGTCAGTCCGTCGTTGCCGATCTGCGGGCCGGTCGCCGTTCCGAAATCGAGATCTACGTTGACCGCCTGCGTGGCGGCGGAATAGTCGACCGTGTCGTTGTCGGTGTCGCTCGGGTCGAAGAGGACGTTGTTTCCGGCATTGCCGACAAACACGTTGTCGCCGGAATTGCCGGCGGCGCCGATCGCGGCAGTCCCGAGAAGGACGATGCTCTCCACGTTGTCGGGCAGGGTGTAGCTCGGCGCGCTGCTCCGTACGACGTCGATGCCTTCGCCAGCATTCTCGTCGATCACGTCGTCGGTGCTGTCCACGACGTAAGTGTCGTTGCCCGCGCCTCCGACCATCGTATCGTTGCCACCCTTGCCGTCGAGGACATTGCTGCCGGCGTTGCCGGTCAGGACGTTTCCAAGATCGTCATTCCCGGTGGCGTTGATGTTCGCGCTGCCGGTGAGCGTCAGGTTCTCCACGTTGCCATGCACCAGCGTAGCGTTCGCCAGGCTGTACGTAATGCTCGACTGCACCGTGTCGGTCCCGTCGCCGCCCATCTCGTCGACGTGATCGCCGGCGTTGTCGACGATGTAAGTGTCATTGTCCGCGCCGCCCTGCATCGAGTCGGCCCCGGCGCCGCCGTTCAGCGTGTCCTCACCGCCCGCTCCGACCAGCGTGTTCGCGGCCGCGTTGCCGGTGATCGCGTTCCAGTCGATGTTGCCCGTGCCGCGGATCGCCGCGGAGCCGGTGAGCGTCAGGTTCTCCACGTTGGCGTCGAGCGTCCACGTGATCGAGGAGAGGACGGTGTCGGTTCCCTGGCCGGGGCTTTCGATTGTCTGATCCGTGGCTATATTGACGACGTACGTGTCGTTGCCGTCGCCCCCCGTGAGCACGTTCGCGGCCGCGTTTCCGGTGAGCACGTTGTCGGACGCGTTGCCGGTGCCGTTGGTGGCGAGCGCGCCGAGGATCGTGAGATTCTCGACGCTCGCAGTGAGGCTGAACGTCTGCCCCGCAGTCGCCGCGGTGAAGCGCACGGTATCGATGCCCGCGCCACCGACGAACGCACCGGCTTCGTCCGCGGTGCTCGCGACCAGCGTGTCGTCGCCCCCGGCCCCATCCACCTCGTCGATGCCGGCGCCGCCGTCCAGCACATTGTTGCCATCGTTGCCGGTAATCACGTTGGTGGACGCGTTGCCGGTGCCGTTGATATTGCCGCTCCCGGTGAGCGTCAGGTCCTCGAGCGAGGCGGCGAGCACATAAGTGACGGCCGAGTTCACCGTGTCGAATCCGCCGGTGTCGGTTACGATCTCGCCCGCGACGTCCACGAAGTAGATGTCGTCCCCGGCGCCGCCGATCATGGTGTCCTTGCCAGCACCGCCGTCGAGCACGTTGTCGCCGCCGTTGCCGGTGAGGACGTTGGCGAGCGCGTTGCCGGTGCCGTCGACCGGGTCCGACCCGGTCAGGACGAGATTCTCGAGGTTGTCGCCGAGCGTCCACGTGAGCGACGATCTCACCGTATCGATCCCGCCCGCCGGGCCGGCGATCGTCTCCTGGATCACGTCGTCCGCGCTGTCGACCACGTAGGTGTCCGGGCCGCCGCCGCCGATCAGCGTGTCGTTGCCCGCGCCGCCGTCGAGGCTGTTGGCGCCCGAATTCCCGGTGATGACGTTGTCCTCGGTGTTGCCGGTGCCGTTGATCGCACCGGTGCCGAGCAGCGTCAGGTGCTCTACGTTGTTCCCGAGCGAGTGGCTGGCCGTGCTGAGCACAATATCGCCATCGCTGCCCGGATTTTCGCCGACCGTGTCTCCCGCGCCGATCACATAAGTGTCGTTTCCGCCCCCGCCAGCGAGGAAATTGGCCGCGCCGTTGCCCGTGAGCACGTTGTCGAGCGCGTTGCCTTCGCCGTTGGCCGCAAGGGTGCCGAGAATCGTGAGGTTCTCGACGTCGGAGGCGAGGGTGAACGTCTGACCGGCGGTAGCCGGGGTGAAGCGCACCGTGTCGATGCCGTCGCCGCCGGTGATGTTGACGGCCTCGGCCGAGTTGTTCGAGACCAGCGTGTCATTGCCGCCCCCGCCAGCGAGTACGTCGTTGCCCGCGCCGCCGTCGAGCACGTTGTCCCCGGCATTGCCGGTCATCGTGTTGTTTCCCACGTTGCCGGTGCCGTTGATGTTCCCGGTGCCGGTGAGCGTGAGGCGCTCCACGGTGGCGGGGAGGGAGTAGCTCACCGTGCTCGTGATTCCGTCCGAACCTCCTCCGACCAGCTCGACAACCTTGTCATTCACGTTGTCAACGAAGTACTCGTCGTCGCCCGCTCCCCCTTGCAGGTTGTCCGCGCCGCCGGCGCCGTCGATGGTGTCGCCGCCGATGTTGCCCTTGATGATGTTGGCGAGCGTGTTTCCCGTCCCGCTCGCGCCATCCGTACTGCCGAGATTGAGGTTGTCCAGGTTGTCCGGCAGCTCGAAGTCGCCGAGCGCGATCACCAGGTCGGTGCCGCCGCCCGTGCCCTCGGCGATCACATCTCCGGTCTGGACGTAGTAGGTGTCACTTCCCGCACCGCCGACGAGCGTGTCGTTGCCGAGCCCACCGTCGAGCGTGTCGTTGCCGAGCCCGCCGATCAGGCGGTTCGCGGCGTCGTTCCCGATAAGGTTATTGGCGAGCTCGTTGCCGATGCCGTTGATCGCGGCCGTACCTGTGAGCGTGAGATTCTCGATTGCCCCTACGCCAGCGGCGGTCGTCGCGCCCAGATTGAACGTGACCGAGCTTTCCACCCGGTCGGTGCCCTGGCCGGCGACCTCGCCGATCACCACGCCCGAGGTGTCGACGATGTAGGTGTCGTTGCCCGCGCCGCCGCCGAGCGTGTCGGCGCCGCCGTTGCCGTCGAGCGTGTCGTTTCCGCCGTAGCCGAAGAGCACGTCCGCCATGGCGCTCCCGGTGATCGAGTCGCTCGAGCCGAGAACGGTCGAGACGATCGTGCCGAACTTGATGCCGAGTACCACGTAGAGGTTATTGATGTCGGTGTAATTCCCGGAAATCGAGAACGCGCTCGAGAAGAGGCTCAGCGGTGTGGAGAAGTCCGTAGCCTGCCAGAGCTTGGGATCGGTCGAGTCGAAGACGCCGACGACGTCGGGATCGTAGAGCGTGACGCTCGTCAGGCGGATAGTGGGAATCCCACCTGCGAGGATCACGTTGAGATCGAATCCCGTCCAGGTCACCTCCAGATGCTTCGAGTCCGGCGTCACCGCGACGAGATGATCGAAATCGAACTGGAGCAGGTTCGCGCTGAGGACCGGGTAGTACCCGTTGGCGGCGGAAATCGTAATCGTCGGCGTGAAGCTGAACGTCCCGCCGGTCGGGCTCATGTCGATTGCGTAGCTGGTGTCTATCGAGGTCGCGGTTGCCACGGTGCCCCCAAGTGTTGCGCGAATGCGGCAACGTCAACTCTAGAGTTACCCGCCGCTCGTGACAAGGATCAAATGTGATTTATTGCTCGGCGGTTAAATGGGGTCGTTCGAGTAAACTCGCCCGATGTCCACGCCCGCAGGAAACTCGGTTCCGCTGCTCGATTCCGGCGAGCCGCACGCCGCCGAGATCAACGGGCTGGTGCAGGGCGGGCGCTGGGAGCTCGCGGGGCCGCGCGAGATCACGTACTCGTTCTCGATCGAGACGGATTTCATCGATCCGGAAACCGGCGTGGGCTTCGAGTGGACGCCCGAACTGAAAGCGGGCGCGCGCGCGGCGATGGCGTCGTGGTCCGCGGTGGCGAACGTCACGTTCCGCGAGGTCGACCCGGCCGACGACATCGACGCGAGCCTCGCCGATCTCGCGATGGCGCCTACCGGGAACCTGCTCTATCCGGTCCTCGCGTTCGGCTTCTTTCCCGATCCGGTAGCGGCCGACGTGATCCTCGCCGCGCTCGGCGGCTCGCGCGCCGAGAGCCCGCGCATAGAGGGCGACATCTACTTCGACAGCTTCAATCCGGTGTTCTCGTACCTCGGTCCCGGCGGGTCGGGGCGCGCGGCGTTCATCCACGAGGTGGGCCACGCGATCGGCCTCAAGCACCCGCACGACGACGGCCTGAACGGGCGGCCCACGTTCGACGAGCTCGGCATCGCGGGGCAGGACAGCACGCGCTACACCGTGATGAGTTACAACGACCCGGCGGGCGTCACGATCGCCTCGGGCAACCCGGCCACGCCGATGCTCGACGACATCCTCGCGATCCAGCGCATCTACGGCGCCAACATGGCGAGCAGCGGGAACAACACGTACTCGCTCACGGCCGACGGCGCGATGCGCGCGATCTGGGACGCGGGCGGGATCGACACGCTCAGCTTCGCCGCGATCGCCGCGCCGCTCGACATCCGGCTCGAGGAGGGCGAGTTCATCCAGATCTCTCCCTCTACGGTCGCGGCAATCGCGTACAACGTCACGATCGAGCACGCGGTCGGCGGCTCGGGCGCGGACACGATCGTGGGGAACGCCGCCGACAACCGGCTCGACGGCGGCCCCGGCGGCGACCGGCTCGACGGCGCGGCAGGCGCCGACACGCTCGTGGGCGGCGCGGGCGACGACTGGTATCTGCTGCGCGACGCGGAGGACGTGGTGCAGGAGTTCGGCGGCGGCTTCGACCGGGCCACCGTGTACTTCACGTCGCTGGCGCCGATCGCGATGGCGGGCGGGCTCGATCGCATGGATCTCGACGAGGCCGCGGCGGATGCGGGCGTGCTGGGCAATGCGCTCGGAAACCGGATTCTCGGCAACAGCTTCGCGAACCGGCTCCAGGGCGGCGGCGGCAACGACACGCTCACCGCGGCGCCGGAGGACACGCTCGAGGGCGGCCCCGGGGATGATCTCTACGATGCGGGCACGCCGCCGTTCGAGGCGCTGCTCGTGGAGCTGCCGGGGGAGGGCACCGACACGATCCTCGTGCGGGGCTCCTTCGTCCTTCCGGACAATTTCGAGAACGCGACCCTCGATTTCGCGGGGGAGGCGGACCTGACCGGGAACGGCGCGGCGAACGTCCTCGCCGGGAACGTCGCGCAGAACGTCCTCGACGGGCGCGGCGGCACGGACACGCTGGTCGGCGGCGCGGGAAACGACACCTACCTGGCGGACGGCGGCGACGTGATCGTGGAAGCCGCGGGCAAGGGCACCGATACCGCGATCCTGGCGGCGAGCGCGTTTCCGCTCGCGGCGAACGTGGAGAACGCCCAGCTCGCGCACGGCGCCGGGAACCTCGCGCTCATCGGCAACGCGCTCGCGAACGAAGTCCTCGGCAACAACCGCCGCAACTACGTGGACGGCGGCGCCGGCAACGACACGGTAGAAGGCGGCGCGGGCTACGACACGCTGCTCGGCGGCGCGGGCAACGATTACCTGGACGGCGGTCGCGGGGTGGACGTGATGGAAGGGGGCGCGGGGAACGACACCTACGTCGTGAACAGCGTGCGCGACGCTGTGATCGAGCTGCCCGGCGGCGGTGTGGACACCGTGCTCCTTTCCGCGCGCCGATATTCTCTGCCGGACAATGTGGAGAACGTAGAGATCATTTCCACCGGCGGCTCGCGCGTCACCGGCAACGCGCTCGCCAATCGCCTCGACGGCGGCGCCGGGAACGACACGCTCGAAGGCGGCGCGGGGGCGGACCGGTTCGTGTTCGACGAAGCGCCGGGCGCGGGCGGGGTGGACCGGCTGCCGGATTTCGTGCACGGGGTGGACAAGCTTCTGTTCGATGACGCGGTGTTCGGGGTTCCGGTCTTCGGGGAAGATCTGGTCTATTACTCCAGTACCGGGGAGCTGAGCTTCGAAGGCGAAACCCTCGCATGGCTTGGCTCGGGCACCGAGCATCCCGCGCTGACCGCGGCGGATATCGCTATCATCTGAAAAAAAACCGGGTCCCCGCTTCCGCGGGTCGAGAATCCACGCTGATGTCCTCCAACGCGGCGATCTATTACCAGCGCGAGGCGTTCACCACCGATCTCGCGAAGCTCATGGGCCGCAACGCGGCCGGGGAGAGCTTTCTCACCGGGTACGCGAAGCACGCCGACGTCGAGCGCTTCATCGGTTACGCCAGGGACCCGAAGGAGTTCGAGCACTTCCGCGAGCACCTGGGAAAGCACTCGAAGCGCGAGTGCGTGTGGGTGGCGCACGGCGATCTCGCGGCGCTCGCGCGCGCGGGTGCGCTGTTCGTGTATTCGCCGGGGATCGGCAGCTTTTGCTGGCAGCGGCGCTTCGCCGGCGATCCGGCGTACAGCGTCGTGGGGCTCACGCACACGATCTCCTCGGACCGGGTGATGGAGGACGTGGGCGAGCTGCTGGTCGCGCCTACGCAACCCTGGGACGCGCTCATCTGCACCTCCGAATCGGTGAAGCGCACGGTCGAAGGCGTGCTCGAGCGCTGGAGCGCGCACCTTTCCGAGCGGCTCGGCGCGCCGCCGCCGGCGCTCAAGCCGCGCCTGCCGGTGATCCCGTTGGGCGTGGACTGCGAGAACTTCAAGTTTGATGGAAAGACAAGGGAAGGCTTCCGCCGCAAGCACTCGATCGGCGCGGACGACGTCGCGTTCATGTTCCTCGGGCGGCTTTCGTTTCACGCCAAGGCGCACCCGCTGCCGATGTACCTCGCGCTCGAGGCCGCGGCGGCGAAGACGGGGCGAAAGCTCGTGCTCGTCCTTTGCGGCTATTTCTTCAACGAGGGCATCCGGCGCGGGTTCCTTGAGGGCGCGCAACGGTATTGTCCCTCGGTGCGCCTGGTCCACGTGGACGGGCGCAAGCCCGACGAGCGCGCCGGGGCGTGGGCGGGCGCGGACGTGTTCACCTCTTTCTCGGACAACATCCAGGAGAGCTTCGGCATCGCGCCGGTGGAGGCGATGGCCGCGGGGCTGCCCGCGGTGGTGAGCGAATGGGACGGCTATCGCGACACGGTCACCGACGGCGAAACCGGGATCATGGTGCCCACCGTGATGCCGGAGCCGGGACACGGCGCGGAATTCGCGCTGCGCTATCTGGCCGGGATCGACACCTACGACCTCTACATCGGCCACACGAGCCAGTGCACCGCGGTGGACGTGCGCGCGGCGACCGAAGCTTACGTGTCGCTGATCAACGACAAGGAGCTGAGAAAGCGGCTGGGGCAGGCGGGACGCGAGCGCGCGAAGCGGCTTTTCGACTGGAGCGCGATCGTCCCGCGCTACCAGGCGCTGCTCGCGGAGCTGGAGGAGATCCGGCGCGCGGCCCCGGCCGCCGCGCCGCCCGCGCCGCATCCCCTGCGCGACGACCCGTTCCGGATCTTTCGCGCCTTCCCGAGCTTCGCGCTCGGCTCGCAGACGTGGGTGGAGCCGGTGGCCAAGGACCCGAAGGCCGAGGCGCTCCGGATCGCCGCGAGCAGCATGAACAACTTCACGCTGCCGTTCATGCTCGGGCGCGAGGAGCTGGAGAGGCTTCTTGACGTACTCAAGGGGGGAGAAAAAGTTCAGGTCGCCCGCCTGGAAACTTCATTTTCGCCGGCGAGGCGCAGCGCGTTGATGCGCACCCTGGGCTGGCTGGCCAAGGGCAACGTAATCCGACTCTTCCCGTAATTCCTGCCTTTCAAAAACCTTTCCAAATCGCATAAATATTCACACGTAAGTCCGCGCCGCGCAGCTATAATGTACGGCGTTTTCGGCGGGGCCGCGCCAAGGGGGGCGGCGTCAAAGGGTGCGGGAGCTTTTCCTCAGGTTCAGGCCGTTCTTCGTGCACGCGGGGCTGTTCAGCTTCGTGATCAACGTGCTGCTGCTCGTGCCGCCGCTGTACATGCTGCAGGTGTTCGACCGCGTGATCACGAGCCGCAGCGAAGAGACGCTGCTGCTGCTTTCGTTCGCCGCGATCCTCGCGCTCCTGGTGATGGCGTTCCTCGACATGCTGCGCGGGCGGCTGCTCGCCGCGGCGGGCGTGGCGCTCGACCGCAAGCTCGGGCCGCAGGTGCTGGATGGCCTTCTCGCGCACACCGCGCGCATGAGCGGCGCGGAGTACCTCAACGGCCTGCGCGACGTGAGCGCGCTGCGGTCGTTTCTCATCGGCAGCGGCATCTTCGCGATCTTCGATGCGCCCTGGCTGCCGCTGTTCCTCCTCATCATCTACCTCTTCCACCCGCTGCTCGGCGTGACGGCGACCATCGGCGCGGCCGTGATGGTGGTGCTCGCGCTCTTCAACGAGCGCCTGACGCGCCGCCCGCTCGAGCGCGTGCAGGCCGAGTCGCGCAAGGCGAGCCGCTTCATCGACGCGAGCGTGCGCAACGCCGAGGTCGTGAGCGCGCTCGGGATGCTGCCCGCGATCACGCGG
This sequence comes from Betaproteobacteria bacterium, assembly GCA_037443705.1. Taxonomy (GTDB): domain Bacteria; phylum Pseudomonadota; class Gammaproteobacteria; order Burkholderiales; family SG8-39; genus 2-02-FULL-66-14. The sequence continues at coordinate 17,700 of JBBINV010000023.1, forward strand.
CGCTGGGCGATGCTGAACGACGGCGTGCTTCGCGAGCAGGTGAAGGCCACCGGCGCGGGCGGCGCGTTCCAGGGGCTCACCAGGTTCTTCCGGCAGGCGATCCAGATGGGGATGCTCGCGGTAGGCGCGTACCTGGTGGTGGACCAGCACGTGTCCTCGGGCGTCATGATGGCGGCGACCATCATCCTCGGGCGCGCGCTCGCGCCGGTGGAGATGCTGGTGGCGGGCTGGCGCAACCTGGTGGACGCGGCGAGCGCCTGGAAGCGCCTCGACCAGCTGCTCAAGAGCAACCCGCCCGCCGATCCCGGCACCGAGCTTCCGGCGCCCGCGGGCGAGCTCGCGATCGAGCGCGTCGTGTTCGGCCTGCGCGGCTCGGAAAAGCCCATCATCCGCGGCGTCTCCTTCGGCCTCGAGCCGGGCGAATCGCTCGGCATGATCGGGCCGAGCGCCTCGGGCAAGTCCACGCTCGCGCGCCTGATCGTGGGCGTGTGGAGGCCGCTCTCGGGCGCGGTGCGGCTGGACGGCGCCGACGTCGCGACCTGGCCGCGCGACCGGCTCGGGCCCCACATCGGTTACCTGCCGCAGGACGTCGAGCTTTTCGCCGGAACGGTGGCGGAGAACATCGCGCGCATGGGCGAGCCGGATTCGGCGGAGGTGATCCGCGCGGCGCAGAGCGCGCACGTGCACGAGCTGATCCTCCGGCTTCCGAAGGGCTACGACACCGACATCGGCGAGGCGGGCGCGACGCTCTCGCCGGGCCAGCGCCAGCGCATCGCGCTGGCGCGCGCGCTCTACGGCAAGCCGCGCCTCGTGGTGCTGGACGAGCCGAACGCCAACCTCGATTCGGAAGGGGAGGAGGCGCTGGTCCAGACCATGCGCGAGCTGAAGGCATCGGGCATCACCACGATCGTGATCGCGCACCGTCCCTCGCTCCTTGCGGGCGTGGACAAGCTCCTCGTGCTGCGCGAAGGGTCGGTGGACATGTTCGGGCCGCGCGGCGAGATCATGGCGCGAGTGACGCGCGCCGTGCCGCCGCCGGCGCGGGGAGTGGCCTAGGGAATGAACGCCTTGCTTGCGCGCCTTCGCGAGTGGTTCGTCCCGCCGGTCGAGCTCGACCCGGGCGTGGATGTAAAGAGGATCCTGCGCGCCGGGCTCGGCGTGATCGGGGTGGGCGTCATCGGGATCGGCGGCTGGGCGCTCTTCGCGCCGCTGTCGGGCGCGGTGATCGCGCAAGGGTTCGTCAAGGTGGACCTCAATCGCAAGGTCGTGCAGCACCAGGAAGGCGGAATCGTGCGCGAAATCAAGGTGCGCGATGGCGACCGGGTGAAGCAGGCCCAGCCGCTCGTGGTGCTCGAGGACGTGCGCGTGGACGCATCGCTCGACCTCCTTCGCATCATGCTCGACGGCGAGCGCGCGAAGAGCGCGCGGCTCGAAGCCGAGCGCGCCTACGCGCCGAAGATCGCGTTCCCCGCCGATCTCATGGAGCGCGCGAAGCAGCCCAAGACCGCCGAATTCATCGAGCGCGAGCAGGCGCTCTTTCGCGCGCGGCGCGACGCGCTGGAAGGCCAGATCGCGGTGCTCCGGAAGCAGATCCGCGAGACCGAGGACGAAGCGAAGGCCCTGGGCGAGCAGATCGCCGCCGAGGAAAAAGCGCTTGCCCTCCAGAAGGAGGAGCTGAAGGCCAATCTCGATCTCCTCAAGCAGGGGTACGTGCAGAAGACGCGCATCATGACCCTCGAGCGCGCGGTGGCCGAGTACGAATCGCGCCACGGCGAGCACCGCGCCGAGCTCGCCAAGGCGCGCCAGCGCGGCTCGGAGCTGGAGCTGCGTATCCTTTCGATGAAAAACGGGTACGTCCAGCAGGCGACCGACGAGCTCAAGGACTCCACCGGCAGGATCTTCGACTTCGAGGAGCGCATCCGCCCCTCGCGCGACGCCTCCGAGCGCCAGAAGATCGTCGCCCCGATCGCGGGCGAGGTGGTCGGGCTGCGGGTGTTCACCCCCGGCGCGGTGGTGGGGCCGCGCGACGTCCTGATGGAGATCGTCCCCGACGAAAAGCGCCTCATCATCGAGGCGCGCATCCGGCCCGAGGACATCACCCACGTCAAGGTGGGCGCCGAAGCCGACATCCGCCTCACGGCCTACAAGCAGCGCACGACCCCGCTGGTCGGCGGAAGTGTGACTTATGTCTCAGGCGACCGGCTCACCGAGCCCCAGACCGGTGCGCCGTACTACGTCATGCACGTCGACGTGCCCCCGGAATCGCTCGCCCGGGCCGGAAACATCGCCATGACCGCCGGCATGCCTGCGGAGGTCTACGTACGTACCGATTCGCGCACCGCGTTCGACTACCTCATGGCGCCGGTCACCGCCTATCTGCGCCGCGGCCTGCGCGAGCCGCTCTAGGAAGGGTCATCCCCGCGAGGAATGGTCATCCCCGCGAAAGCGGGGATCCAGGTTGGCGTTTTTCGACGCGCTGACACTTCCTTGCACTCCGGAAATACTTGCGGCGCAGCACGTACAAGGCGATAATTTTCCGGACGTTCGGAACAAGCAGTTCGAGTCGCGGGGGCAGCAAAAAGTAAAAGCAATCCGCCCGCCAGGCCGCCAAGCCGTGCGGGTGTCAACGATCGGGGGGCACCATGGCGATCATCAGCTACGACGGCAATCCTCAGTCCATCTATCGGGGCACCCCGGACGCCGATTACATCGAGATCGAGCTGAGGCCCTATGACTTCCGTGCCGACGCGTGGGGCGATGCAGGGAACGACGTCTACGTCGTCGACTTCAACGGGTACAGTGACTCGGCCGACTGGACGATCCACGAAGACTCCGGCGGCGGCACCGACACCGTCATCATCGATGGACTCTGGAGCTCGTTCTCGCTTCAGCTCGACGACAACGTAGAGAACCTCACGCTGCGCAGCCAGGAAAGCAGCGGCTCGATCTACGGCAACGCGCTCAACAACCAGCTGATCATCGACACCGGCAACTGGGAGAACGACTGGCTCAATGGAGGTGCAGGCGCCGACACGATGGCAGGCGGCCAAGGGAGCGACGGCTACCAGGTCGACAACGTCGGCGACAAGATCGTGGAAGCCGAGGACGAGGGCGAGGACTACGTCTACTCCAGCGTCAGCTACGTGCTGCCCGCGAACGTAGAGGACCTCTACCTCCAGGGCGAAGGCGCGAACATCAACGGCACCGGGAATGCCGAAGACAACGAAATCTACGGCAACGGCGGCAACAACGTCATCTCGGGCCTCGGCGGCGACGACTACCTGAAGGGTAACGACGGCAACGACAACATTCAGGGCGGCGACGGCAACGATTCTCTGAACGGCGGATTCGATAACGACGTCCTTGCCGGCGGCAACGGCAACGACGATCTGTACGGCGAATCGGGCAACGACAACCTCGACGGCGGCGCGGGCAACGACTACGCCGACGGCGGCGAAGGCAAGGACACCGTCTCGGGCGGCGCGGGCGACGACGAGCTTCGCGGCGGCGATTACGACAACGAGAGCGACGTTCTCACTGGCGGCGCTGGCAACGACCAGTTCTGGATCTACAACGACGACGCGCTCGACAGCGTCGTAGAGGCGGCGGGCGGCGGAGACGACGTGGTGTACAGCGGTCGCGACTACGTGCTTCCGGCCAACGTCGAATCGCTGTATCTGACCAACGAAGACGGTTACGCCGGCACCGGTAACGCGAGCAACAACTTCCTCTACGGGAACTGGGGCGAAGACACGCTGAGCGGCCTCGCGGGCAACGACGTGCTGGATGGCGCGGAAGGCTCCGACCTGATGATCGGCGGCGCCGGAAACGACAGCTATCTCGTCAACAACGGGTACGACGAGGTCCAGGAAGACCTGGCCGGCGCCGCGGGCGGCACCGACACGGTGTTCATCGTGGGCACCGAGTTCTGGTGGACGTTCCCGACGGAATACACCCTCGGCGCGAACGTGGAGAACCTGATCTTCGGCGACGGCGGCGAGGGCGACACGATCACCGGCGCCGGCAACGAGCTGAACAACCTGATCGTCGGCAACTGGAACGGCGGCGTGCTGCGCGGCTTCGGGGGGAACGACACGCTCGACTCCAGCGCCGACACCGGCGAAGGCTACACGCTCTACGGCGGCGCGGGGAACGATACCTACATCGTCGGCAACTGGAGCCACAAAGTGGTCGAGCTCGCCGACCAGGGAACCGACACGGTCATCGCCGACCACACCGACTTCGAGCTGACGAACAACCTCGAGAAGCTGACCGTCCTCTCGGACGGCGGCGAGGGCTACGACGCGATCGGCAACGAGCTCGACAACACCATCATCGGCGGCGCCGGCAACGAATTCATCGTGGGCGGCGACGGCAACGACAGCATGGCCGGCGGCGCCGGCAACGACGAGTACATCGTGCAGAACGCAGGCGACGTCGTCACCGAGGCGGCCAACGCAGGCAACGACACCATCGTCTCCAGCCTCAACAGCTACAGTCTGAACACCTCGTCGCCCAACGTGGAGGAGCTGGTTCTCGCCCCGGGCGCAGCCACGGGCATCGGCAACGGGCTCAACAACACGATCTGGGGCAACGCGGGCAACAACTCCCTGGACGGCGGCCTGGGCAACGACGGGCTGCACGGCGGATCGGGCAATGACACGCTGAGCGGCGGGGTAGGTAACGATTTCCTGGACGGCGGTCGCGGCAACGACTCCATGACCGGCGGCGCCGGAAACGACACGTACATGGTGAGTTCCTCGGGTATCAACGGGGACAAGGTGGTCGAGGCCGCAGCCGGTGGAACTGACACGGTCTACAGCACCGTGAGCTACACCCTGCCGACCGAGGTCGAGAACCTGTACCTCGAGGGCCTGGCGCGCAACGGCACGGGCAATGCCGGCAACAACATGATCTTCGGCAACGACCGCGGCAACCTGCTGACCGGTGCCGACGGCAGCGATTCGCTCGACGGCGGCTGGGGCATCGATACGCTCGTCGGCGGCGCGGGCAGCGATGTTTACTTCCTGTGGGATTCCGGGGACGTCGTCTCGGGCGAAGACTCGACCGTCACCGGCGGCGGCACCGACACCGTCGTCACGCGGTTCAACGGCGAGGGCTACTCGCTCGGCGCCGGGCTCGAGAACCTGACGTTCGACGAGGGCTACTTGATCACCGATGCCTACGGAAACTCGGTGAACAACCTCATCATCGGGAACGAATACAACAACTATCTCGACGGCGGCATCGGCAACGACTCCGTGACGAGCGGCAACGACACGCTGATCGGCAACGAAGGCAACGACACGCTGTACGGCGCCACCGGCAACGACTCGATGAAAGGCGGTGAGGACGACGACCAATACTACGTCGACAGCGCCACCGACGTCGTGGACGAGCTGGGCGGCAATGGCGACGACGCGGTCTATTCGACGATCGCGTTCAGCCTGGTCGCGAACGGCACCACGGTGAAGGGTGAATTCGAGTTTCTTTACCTGGAGGGGACCGGCAATATCAACGGCACGGGCAATGCGCTGGACAACTACATCGAAGGCAACACCGGGAATAACTCGATTTTCGGCGGCCTGGGCAACGACACCCTCAGCGGCGGTGGTGGAAACGACGGCAATGACACGCTGAAGGGCGATGCGGGCAACGACAACCTGATCGGCTACGAAGGCGCCGATACGCTCGAAGGCGGCATCGGTGATGACTTCATGAGCGGCGGCCTCGGCGCGGACAGCATGGTCGGCGGAGTAGGGAACGACATCTACGAAGTCGACAATAGCGGCGACGTGGTGAACGAAACCTTGAGCGGTGGCGGCGTAGACCGGATCAATCTCGATGGCGCATTGCTCACGACGTACACGCTGCCCACGAACGTAGAGAACGCGATCGTTGCGCAGAACGGCGGGCTGACGAGCTTCACGGGCAACGGCCTCGCCAATCTGGTCACGTTCAGCGGCGCCTACGCGATCGACCTCGATGCCGGCGCAGGGAACGACACGGTCTCGACGGAGTATTTCCCGGGGATCAATTCGGGTCTCGCCATTACGCTCGACGGCGGAGACGGCATCGATCAGCTCGGGGCCGACCTCTCCGGTGGAGGTACCTTCAGCACCTTCACGGTGACCGGCTTCGAGATGATCGGCATCGACCTCGGCGGGGGGACCTCGACCTGGAACGGCGGTGAGGTGACGGCGGAAGGCCCGGACTACGACATCGCCGGTAACGGCGCCACGCTCAACCTGCAGGGCCAGGGCATCGGCTCGTCGTACGCGCTGGTCGACTTCTACAGCACGATACTTCACCTGAGCTTCGTGAACGGCGAAGGACAGCTCGGCACGACCGAGGGCCCCGCCGACGCGCTCAACGTCAGTGTCGCCGACGGATCGTACGGGACGCTCACGGCCAACGACATCGAGTTCCTGAACATCGATGCCGCCACCGGGTGGGGCGGGCTCGACGTCGCCGGGGTGTCGGGCACCGCCCCCGTGAACGGCACGCAGATCAACCTGACCGGCGGCGCGAGCTTCGATCTGACGATCAACGGCGACCAGCAGGTGAACCTGAGCGAGTACTTCGGCGAGCAGCTGAAGCTCTACGCTTCCGCCGCCCCGCAGACCACGACCGTGGCGCTGGATGACGTGAGCACGTCGCTCTATCTCTCGCGCATAGGCGGGGGCTATTATTTCGACTCGGTCACGCTCGACATGACATTCTCGGCCGCGCCGAGCGAAGTCACGCTCCTCGAGGACGACGGGGCGACGATCAAGCTGGTAAGCGACGGCGAGGGAGACGTGCTGCGCCTGAACCTGCTTACGACGGGCACCACGGTCGACGGCACGGACTTCGGCGGCGAGCTTATCCTCTCTAACCTGACGGGCTACAACCTCAGCTACTTCGCAGGGCTGAGCAATGACTGGATCCGCACGAGTTCGGGGTCGGACAGCCTGTATTACGGCTACGACGGCATCAACGGTGCGGAGCTCGACGGCGACGACCGGATCGACGACGAGTACTGGGGCGACAGCGACATCCTCAACGCCGATATCTCCGGGCTCACGCTCGACAACAGCCCGGCGATCAGCGGCATCGAGACGATCAATTTCTCGGCCGACACCGCCGCGGCGATCGACGCCTCGGGGATCGAGGGCTTCAACTCGATCAACCTCTCGGGCGCGGGCAGCGTCGTGCTGGACGGGCTGCGCGACAGCGGCACCAACTACATCGACAGCAGCTCGCTGAGCGGCGGCGCCACCGTGTTCGCGGACGGCGCCGAAGGCAGCTTCTACTTCACCGGCGGCGGCGGCAACGACCTGTTCGCGGTCGAGGACTGGAGCTACGACACCCTGAACGGCGGGCTCGGCAACGACACGCTCGCGGGCGGCGACGGGTACGATATCTTCATGTTCAACACGACGCTCGGCGCGTCGAACGTGGACGTGGTGCAGGACTTCGACACCGCGTACGACGACCTCTACTTAAGCTCGACCATCTTCACTCCCCTCTCGACGGGCTGGCTCTCGGCGAGCAACTTCCTGTACATCAGCGGGGCGCCGAGCGGCGGCGGGGACGGGAACGATTACCTTCAATACGATACGTCGAGCGGGAATTTGTACTACGTGGCCGACGGCGTCGGCGGCAGCGGGGGCACGCTGTTCGCCACGCTGTACCTGGACGAGCCGGGCGGTACGACACCGGCGACGCTCAACGTCTCCGATATCTACATTGCCTGACGTCGGGACTCCTGCTCGCGCAGGGGGATGGAAGGGGCGGGCGACCGCCCCTTTTTCTTTACTTGGCGGCTGCGGCAATCGCGGTTGCGGCTGCATAGGTCGCCAGCATTTTCACGGTCAATCTGCTGGCGACCTGTGCGCGAGGCGGTGGCGTCGGCCGCTTCTTCCTTAGGCCGGCCCGCTCCTTGTACCCGAGGCGAGGCGAGCCAGCGCCTCTGCTGCGCTCACGATCGGGATACCGAGATACGACTTCAGGTTCAGGAGATCCGAGTCACCGGACACGATCAGATCGGCCTGCGCGGCGACGGCGCAGGCCAGCACGGCGTCGTCGGCCGGGTCGCGCGTCACCACGGCGGGGATGTCCGCAGGCATGACGGCAATGGCGAGCGAGGCGTAGCCTTCGAAGAGCTCGGTCGCGTCGAGGGACCGCGCAGCGAGCTGGTCGGAAAACCTGTCCCGTGCAAGCACGCCTTGCAGCTCGGCGAGCAGCGGCAAGGTCGTGAGCAGCGTTACGTATCCCGCTTGCGCCGCATCGATCAGCTTGCCCGGCACACCCTGCCACAACAGGCCTGAAACGACGGCGCTGGTATCAAGTACCAGCCGCACGACGCATTTGCGCGCGATAGGCGTCGATCTCGGCCCGGATTTCCTCCGGTGTCATCGGTGGCAGGGGATTGGCGGCCAGCTTTTCGCGCGCTGCTGCCAGTCGCTCCACACGCTTGGCGCGCAGCGCGTCGCGCACGAGCCGCTCGAGCTCCTGCGGCTTGAGCAGCCCGGCCTTGCGGGCCTCCGCGGCGAGGCCGTCAGGCAGGGTCAGGGTTATCTCCAGCGTCGTCATCGCAATGACTTCTTCGCGCCATCATAGCCCCGGGCGCATCGAGGGGCAACGGAGCCCGCCTATGCTTCCGCCCACATACGCAGCAGGTTGTGGTAGCTCGCGCTCATGAGCGGCACCTCGGGCGCGTCGGCGTCGCGCTTGGTGCAGAGCTGCGTCGCGCGGTCGAGGTCGAAAAGGATGCGCCGCTGCGCGGGGTCGCGAACGAGGCTCTGGACCCAGATGATGGCGGCAAGCCGCGCCCCGCGCGTGACGGGCTCCACGCGGTGCAGGCTCGTGGAAGGGTAGACGAGGGCGTTTCCGGCCGCGAGCTTCACCTTCTGGCGGATCGCCACGTCGTCGATCAGGAGCTCGCCGCCGTCGTACTCGGAGGGGTCGGAGAGGAACACGGTGACCGAGATGTCGCTCCGGACCGGCTGCGGCTGGTACATCATCGCGTTGTCCACGTGCGTGCCGTATTGCATCCCCTGCGCGTAGCGGTTGAACATCGGCTCGGTCATCTTGAAGGGGAGCGCGGCGGAGACGAAGGTGGCGTTGCGCCGTAGCGCCTCGCTCACGAGCCTGCCCATCTCCTTCGCCACGGCGGAATCGCGCGGGACCTGCTCGTTCTGCTTGACGCGCCGGGCCTGGCGGCCCGCGGTGGTGGCGCCGTCGGCGAACTGCGCCTTTTCGAGCGCCTCGCGGATCTGGCGCAGCTCCGCGTCCTTCAGGATTTTCGGTATCGGCAGGAACATGCGGTAATCTTACAGAAAAAGCGAGAATTTCCCCGTGCGACTGCTCTTCGTTCACCAGAATTTTCCCGGCCAGTACCGCCACCTCGCGCCGTATTTCGCGTCGATCGGCGGCCACGAGGTGGTCGGCATCGGCGAGAAGGACAACGTGATCCGCCAGCGCCCGGTGATGCCGGGCGTGAAGCTGCTCGGCTACACGCTCCCCAAGCTCGACGCGGCCAAGCTCACGCCGTTCAACCAGAGCGTGCTGCGCGCGATCCATCGCGGGCGGGTGGTGGCGCGCGGCGCGGCGGCGCTGCGCAAGTCCGGCTTCCGGCCCGACGTGATCTTCGCGCACATCGGCTGGGGCGAGGCGCTGTTCCTCAAGGACATCTTCCCCGAGGCGAGAATCCTTCTCTACTGCGAGTTCTTCTACCGCTCGCGCGGCTCGGACGTGGGCTTCGATCCCGAGTTCCCGCAATCGATGGAAGGGATCCTGCGGCTTCGCGTGATGAATGCGCCGCTCCTCATGTCGCTGGATGCCACCGACTGGGGGTTCGCGCCCACGCGCTGGCAGCATCGCCAGTTCCCGATCGGCTACCAGCACCGCATCAGCGTGATCCACGACGGCATCGACACCGACGTGGTATCGCCCGATCCCCAGGCGCGCTTTCCGATCCCGGGCACGAGCACGGTGCTCACGCGCGAGGACGAGGTCGTGACCTACGTGGCGCGCAACTTCGAGCCCTACCGGGGCTTTCACATCTTCATGCGCGCGATCCCCGAGATCCTCAGGCGCCGGCCAAAGGCGCGGATCGTCATGGTGGGCGGCGACGAGGTGAGCTACTCGCCGCGCCCGCCCGCGGGCCAGACCTACCGCGGCCGGATGCTGAAGGAGATGGAAGGGAAGATCGATTTCAGCCGGGTGACCATGCTCGGGCGCATCGCGTACCCGGACTATCTTTCGCTCCTCAGGGTCTCCTCGGCGCACGTGTACCTCACGTACCCGTTCGTGCTCTCGTGGTCGCTCATGGAGGCGATGTCGGCGGGCTGTCTGCTCGTCGCCTCGAAGACGCCGCCGGTGGAGGAGGTGATCCGCGACGGCGAGAACGGCCTGCTGGTCGATTTCTTCTCCACCGAGGCGATCGCGGCGCGCATCGAGGAGGCCCTGCGCCGGCAGAAGGATCTCCAGCCGCTGCGCGAGCGCGCGCGCAAGACCGTGGTGGAAGGCTACGACCTCAAGCGCGTGTGCATGCCGGCGCAGGTGAAGCTCGTGGAAGCCCTCGCCGCCGGGCGCAAGCCCGAGGGCTGAAAAACCGGGACAGACCCGGTTTTTTGCTCAGCGTACTTCCGCTTCGAATTCGACCGACGCCGTCATTCCGTCCTTCGGAACGATCGAGATCCGGTTCGCGTACGTCCCCGCGGGCCAGGGCGCCGCGCCGCGCTTCTTCGCCACGATGCGGAAGATGCGCGCTTGCCGCTTCTCGAGGGTGGTCCTTTCCTGAAAGAACACGGTCCCGTCAGGGGTCGCGACCCGCATCTCCACGATGTCGCCCGCGCCCACGGCGAAGGCTTCCATCCACAGCGCGTATGCCGCAGCCGTGGCCGGAATCTCCCGTGCGCGGTGCCCGCCCCGGCGCGCGGCCTCTGCGGTGATCGCTTCCGGGGCAACACCGAAGTTGTAGATTGCGCGCGGCGCGTAGGGGAGCGACGCGAGCGCAGCGGGCGCCCAGAGCGGCGCGGGGCCGGGACCGCAGGCGGAGGAATCCTCGAGGCCGCGGAACGGATCCACGACGGCTCCGCCCCTGCGGACCGTGAAATGAAGGTGCGGGTACTCGGTGCGGCCGGAGAGACCCACGAGTCCCAGCGCGTCACCGGCCATCACCGCCTTGCCCGACCGCACGCGCACGCTGCCGCGGCGCAGGTGGCAATACTGGGTCTGAAGTCCTCCTGCGTGCTCCACGAGCACGCCGTTGCCGCATTCGCGGTCCTTCACCGCGCCTGCGCCCGTCTCGCGCACGCTCGCGTCCGGCATGCTGTCGCGCGCGCGCAGCACGCGCCCAGGCGCTGCGGCGAGCACAGGCACGCCCTCGGCCATCGCCTTCAGGTCGCGCAGCGCGATATCGATGCCGTTATGGCCGTCGTAGGTGAATTCGCCGCACGCGTAGTCGCGCGCGCCCGGGCCCGGGTCGAGGTCCACGTGATTGGCGATCCAGCAGTCCTCGCCCGGGGTGCAGCGCAGGGGGAGCGACAGGGCAGGGATCTGCCCCGCCACGAGGGAGGGCAGAAGAACAAGCAACAACCCCGGAATCCTCAATCGTCCGTCTCGCCCGGCTCGTAGAGCGCCTCGCGCCCGATGCGGTCGAGGCACAGCTCCGCGGTCCAGGGCAGCATCAGCGCGCCGCAGCGCGAATCCCGGTACAGGCGCTCGAGCGGCAGGCTCTTCAGCATCGACTGGCCGCCGCAGGTGCGGATCGCGAGCCGGCACAGCTCGTTCGCGTTCTCCATGATCGTGTACTGTGCGGCGTAGGCCCGAAGCCGAGCGTCCTTGGGCGGATCGATCCGCGCGTCCTCGAGCATCCTGAGGAAGAGGGCGCGCGTCTGCTCGAGCTTCACGTGCATCTCGGCGACCGCGATCTGCTTGGTCGGGTACATGCGCCGTTTCACCGGTGGCGCGCCTGCAATTTCTCCCCTGAGATACTTGACCGTGAATTCGTACGCCGCAATCGCGATCCCCATGTAGGTAGGAGCGAGCGTGGTGAACATGTGCGGCCAGCGGCTCGCGGCCTGGTGGTACACGCCGCGCGGCATCATCTGCCCGTCGTCGGGAACGAGCACGTCCCTGAAGACCAGCGTGCGCGAAACCGTCCCGCGCATTCCCAGGGGATCCCAGTCGCCCGTCACCTCCAGCCCCGGCGCGTCGCCCGGGACCGCCAGGTACATCGTGTCGCGCAGCGTCCGGCCGGGCTTGTCCTCGGTGCAAAGAATCCCGTAATAGTGCGCGGCGCCGGAGAGCGAGGCGAAGATCTTCTTGCCGTTGACGCGCCATCCGCCCTCGACGCGGGTCGCGAGCGTGCCGAAGGGCGCGCGCCCGGCCGCTGCCGCGCTGCCTTCCGAAAACGGCTGGGCGTAAATGGCTCCGTTTCGGACGACCCGCTCGAAATGCAGAGTGCGGCGCCGTTCGTGCCCGGCGCGCTCGGAAGGCGTCATGTCGAGCGCATCCGCCAGCACGCCCGGCCAGAGCATCGAGCAGGCGTGCATGTTGAAGGTGAGGGCGGTGGCGCCGCAGTATTTGCCGAGCGTCGCCGAGACGAGCGCGTAGGTCCTGAGATCCGCGCCGCAGCCGCCATACGCTTCGGGCACGCACAGGCCGAGCAGGCCCGCGCGCTTCAGCTCCTCGTAGTTCTCGTGCGGAAAGCTCGCTTCGCGGTCGTAGCGCTCTGCGCGCGCGGCGAACGCGGGCCCGAGGGACTCCGCCAGCTCGATCAACTCCTTCTGCCTTCGGGTAAGGGGATAGCCGGAGCCGCAGATCATAGGGAATGTCGCCTCAGGAACCCGAGCAGCGACTCGTTGAACCGGTCCGGCCGGTCCATGGGCCCCAGGTGCCCGCAGCCCTCGATCAGGACGTACTCGGCGCCGGGGATCTTCTGCGCCATGCGCTCCATCACCGCGGGTGGCGCGACCCTGTCTTCGCTTCCGGCGACCAGCAGCGTGGGCACCTTGATGTTCTCCAGGTCCTTGCGCCGGTCGAACGTCGCAAGCAGCCGCACCGCCTTGCGGTAGGTCTCCGGCGGCACGCCCGCCATGATGCGCTCGGCCAGCTTCGAGTTGCTTCCCATCGCAGGGATCAGCTGCGCGGCGATCTCGGCCATGGTCTTTCCTGCGTCGAGCGGGCCGATGCGCGCCTCGATGAACCGGCGCGCGAGCTCGCTCCCGCTGCCGCCGAACGCGGGGCTGGTGAAGCACAGCGCCAGTCCCTTCACGAGCGCCGGATGGCGCGCGTATGTCTCCTGCGCAACGTACCCTCCCATGCTGTGGCCCACCAGCACCACCGGGCCGTCGTCGAGGTGGCGAATCAGCCTCGCGAGGGAATTCGCGATCTGCTCGAAGTCATACGGCTCCACGGTCTCGCTTTCCCCGTATCCCGGCTGGTCCCAGGCGTGCGCGCCGTAGCCGTGCGCGGCGAAGAAGGGCAGCTGCGCGTCCCAGGCGTGGTGCCCGCCGCCCACGCCGTGCAGGAAGACGAGCGAGGTCAGGCGAGCGCTCCCGCGAGCTTTCCGTCCTCCACGACCGCGCGGCCGTCGAGCTTCACCGTGCAGTGCCGGAACGGCAGGTCGAAATGCCCGAGCGTGTGGCGTCCCGCGACCTCGTTCGCGCCGGTCGAGTAGAGGAAGTTGCCGGCGAAGGCGCGCTGCTCGGTGCCATTCACGTCGCGGCGGTCGTACATCACGAGCGCGTCCCAGCGCGCGCGCGGATTCATGCCCCATCCCACGTGCGATACCGCGTAGGCCTCGCGATCGCCCCAGGCCGCGAAGTACTCGCGCATCAGCTCGGCGTCGAGCGAGTCCCCCTCGATCGCGGTCACGTAGTCGCGCTCGATGCGCAGGCGCACGGGCGACTCCACGTAGCGCTTGAAGGTGAGATTGAGATCGCCGGGCGCGAGCACCAGCGTCCCGTCCACGCTTCCCGAGCGCGGGAAGCACAGGCACAGCCCGCCCGGCCAGTGCGAGAGCGTTCCCGGCTTCTCGGTGTAGCCCCAGACCCCGCCCACGCGCGCGCCTTCCACGGCGATCGCGAGATCGGTTCCCGCGGGCGAAGCGACGTGCATGCGCTTCGCCTCCTTCAGCAGCCGCATCGCCACCCTCACCTTCTGCTCATCGGCGGGGGAGGGGGCGAGGCGCTCGAGCGCTTCCGGGTGCTCGTTGGAGACGTAGAGCACGCGCGCCCCGCCCTTCAGGACCGCGGGAAGCTCCGCAGCGTGCATCAGACCTTCGAGCGTGCAGTCCACGACGAACGTGGAAGCGGAAAGCGCGCCGATCGCGGGCCCAAGGCCCTGGAGCGCCACCGAGGCGCCCGTGGAGCGCACGGGAACGGGGGCCGATTGGCGCGGGGTGGGCACCACCACATGGAACGGACGCGCGCCCAGGCGCGCAAGCGCCAGTTCCGCGAGCTGGACGTTGAGCGGGCGCGACTGCGATTCCGAGAGGATCGCGCAGATATCCCCCGGCGCCACCTTGCAGCGTGCGAACACCTCGGAAAAAAGATCGATCCACTTGGATTCGACGCGATCGGCCATCATATAAAATCAATCATATATGATCGTTTTCGACCTCCAGTGCGCGGCGGGCCACCGGTTCGAGGGCTGGTTCGCATCGGCCGAGGACTTCGCCGGGCAGCGGACCCGCGGGCTGGTGAGTTGTCCCTCGTGCGGCGGACACCAGGTGGAGCGCGTACCTTCGGCTACGCGATACAACGCAGGGGCCGTCGAGGCGCCGCAACCGAAGCCCGAAAAGCAGGCGGAAGCGGGCAAGGATCCCTTCGCCATCGCCCAGATGCTCTATTCGCGGTTGCTCGACGAGATGCTCCGGACCTCCGAGGACGTGGGCGCCGATTTCCCGGCTGAGGCTCGCCGGATCCACTACAAGGAAGCGCCGGAACGCTCCATCCGGGGCCTGGCTACCGACCGTGAGCACCAGGAGCTGGTGGACGAAGGGGTGCCGGTGATGCGTCTGCCGGTTCCGCCACGGGACAGGATGAACTGAGAGCCAGGCCGCCGTTCCCGCAAAAGCGGAAGATTGTATTGGAAACAATGTGTATTATGTCAAATGGCGTCGGTAACACCGGATCACTCGACGGCCCCGGCGCGGCGGATCAGCTCGGCAAGCTCGCCGTGACCCCTCTGCCCCGCGATCGATAGCGCGGTCTCTCCCGCCGGTCCCCGGATCCTGAAGCTCGCGTCTTCCTCGAGCAGCGCGCGCGCGGCCTCGAGACGCCCCTCGCGCGCGGCGAGCATCAGGGCGCTATAGCCGTTCGGCGCGGGAGCGTCCTTGTCCGCGCCTTTTTCGATCAAATAGCGCACTACGTCGGCCTCGCCGCCGAACGCCGCGTAGTGCAGCGGCGCCCAGCCGTCGTGCCGCACCTGCGCGCCGCGCTCTACCAGCAGTTTCACGATCGAAAGCTTGCCGGCGAGCGCCGCCATCATCAGCGCGCTGTCCCCGTGCGGGCTGCGCTTGAGCACGTTCGCCTTGCGCGCAAGGAGCGTCCGGACGAGCTCCTCACTGCCCGCGCGCGCCGCGAGCATCAGCAGCGTGTTTCCCTGCGGATCGGCGGTGTCCGGATCGAGGCCGCGATCGAGGTACGCCGTGACGGTCTTCACGTCGCCCTCGCGAATCGCCTTGAGCAGCTCGTCGTACGCCTGGCCCTGCGCCGCCGCGCACGCGAGCGAGAGCAGCAGCGCAGCGAGAAGCCTCACGATCGCGGCATTGCCTGAAGCATCTCGAGCGCGAAAAGGCGCGGATTGAGCGGATGGCGCGCCAGGGCGCGGTTTCGGCCCATCGCGCGCGCGTACGCGAGCCAGGCGCGCGCCTGGGCCGCGGACGGCGCCGCGGTGCCGCCGCCCGGCGTGTACTTGCGCAAGGCCCCGAAAGCCGCGAGCGCGCAATCGAGCGCATGCTTCTGGAGCACCTCGGCGAGCCGCTCGAGCGCCTCCCGGTCGGCGGGGCTCTCGAGCGCTTCGAGATTCCCGCCAGAGAGGGCGGCGAGCATCCCCTCGACGAGCGCACCTTGATCGCTCGTCGCCAGCTCGAGCGCGGCATACGGGGCGCCGCCGGCGAACGCGAGCCAGCGGCCCGAATCCCGGACGCCCTGCCGCTCGAGCCACGCACATGCCGCCGCAGCCTCCGGAACCGGCACCGGGACCGCCACGCAGCGGCTGCGGATCGTGGGCAGGAGCCGCCCCGGCCGGTGCGACACCAGCAGGAACATCGCTGACCCGGGCGGTTCCTCCAGGCTCTTGAGGAGCGCGTTGGCGGCGTGCGCGTTCATGTCCTCGGCCGGGTGCACGATCGCCACCCGGCGCCGGCCGCGATGCGAGCCCAGGTTGAGAAAGTCGGCGAGTTCGCGCACCTGCTCGATCCGGATCTCGGCGCTGGGCTTGGTCTTCCTTGTCGGGGTTTCTTCGCCTTCGGTCCCGGCGGCCTCGTGCGCGAGGATTTCCGGCTCCACGAACCGCACGTCCGGGTGGCTGCCGGCAGCGAACCAGCGGCATCCGGGGCAGTTTCCGCAGGGGGTGTCGCGCCGCCCCTCGGCCTCGCAAAGGATGAGCTGCGCCAGTCGCCTGGCCAGCGCAAGCTTTCCGACCCCCTTCGGACCGTGGATCAGGAGCGCATGCGGCAGCCCCTCCAGCCGGGCCGCGATCGACGACAGAATGTGCTTATGAAATTCCATGTAAGTCAAAGCATTGCCATTACTTTTTCGAGTTCTTTCTTGATCGCTTCGAGGGGCAGCGTGCCGTCGATGAGACGAATCCGCTCAGGTTCCGCGCGCGCCCTTGCCGCATACGCCCCCCGAACCCGCTCGAAGAACGCACGCTCCTCGCGCTCGAACCGGTCGAGCGTGCGCCCGGCCGCTTCGAGCCGCCGCCGGCTCACCTCGTAGGAGCAGTCGAACACGAGCGTGCGATCCGGCTGCAATTCCGGGTGCGCCGCCGCCGCAAGGCTCTCGATGAGTGTGCCGGGCACGCCCTTGCCCGCACCCTGGTAGGCGAACGTCGCGTCGGTGAAGCGGTCGCACAGCACCCAGGCGCCGCGCTCGAGCGCAGGCCGGATCAGGCGCTGCACGTGATCGGCGCGCGCCGCGAACATGAGCAGCGTCTCGGCCACCGCATCCATCGGCTCGGAGAGCACGAGCGCGCGCAGCTTCTCGGCGAGGGGCGTGCCGCCGGGCTCGCGCGTGAGCACCACCTCGTGCCCCGCGGCGCGCAGCCGCTCCGCGATCCAGGGAATGTGGGTCGATTTCCCGGCTCCGTCCACGCCTTCGAGGGTGACGAAGCGGCCGCGCTCGCTAGCGTGCGCCATTCAGCTGGTATTTTCGCACGGCGCGATTGTGCTCCTCGAGCGTGCGCGAGAACTCGCTCGATCCGTCGCCGCGCGCCACGTAATAGAGCGCCGCGGTCTTCGCGGGCCGCAGCGCCGCGCGCAGCGACGCGAGCCCCGGGAGCGCGATCGGCGTGGGCGGAAGGCCCGGCCGCGTGTACGTGTTGTAGGGGCCGTCGGTCGTGAGGTGAACTTTCTTCAGGTTTCCGTCGAACGCCTCGCCCAGGCCGTAGATCACGGTGGGATCCACCTGCAGAAGCATTCCGAGGCGCAGACGGTTGACCAGCACGCCGCCGATGCGCTCGCGCTCCGCGGCGCGCCCGGTTTCCTTCTCCACGATCGAAGCCATGACGAGCGCCTCATAGGGCGACTTGTAGGGCACGCCGGCGTCGCGCGCCTCCCACTCCTCGGCGAGGTGGCGGCGCATCGCTGCGTAGGCGCGCTGGAGGATCCTCAGGTCGCTCGAGCCCCTGGCGAAAAGATAGGTGTCGGGAAAGAAGAGCCCTTCCGGGTGGCCCTCGGCGGCGCCGATCTTCGCGAGCAGCGCAGGAACGTCCATCCCGGCGGTGTCATGACGAACGTCGGGGCTTGCGTCGAGCGCGGCGCGCATCTGGCGGAAGGTCCAGCCCTCGATCACCTTGATCTCTGCCTGCCGGACGTCGCCGCGCGTGAGCTTCTCCAGGAGCTCGAGCGGCGTGGGCGCGGCCGTCAGCTCGTAGCTTCCCGCCTTGATGTCCTGCGCGCGGCCGAGCGCGCGCGCAAGCAGCTCGAATTGCCAGCGCCGCACGCCCACGCCCGCCTCCTCCAGCGCCCTGGCCGCGGCGCGAAATCCGCTCCCGCGCGGGATCTCGAATTCCAGCGGGAGGGTGCGCATGGCGAGCGGCGTGCCCACGTACCAGGCGGCGTAGCCCGCGGCGGCGAGCGCGGCGAGAAATGCCGCTGCGAACAAGGTTTTGAGGAAGCCGAGCACCTGCCACCGCTAAAATAGGCATTCTACGATGGACCTCCAGGCAGCCACGTTCGTAGCGGCGCTTCCCCGGTTCGGCGTCCTCGCCGCGAGCGGCGCGGATGCGCGCGCGTTCCTGCACGGCCAGCTCACCAACGACATCGAGCATCTCGATCCCGCGCGCGCGCGGCGCGCCGGCTGGTGCAGCGCCAGGGGCCGGCTGCTCGCGACGCTCCTCGTCGTGCCGCACGGGGAGGGATACCTGCTGCAGCTTGCGCGCGATCTCGCGCCGGCCGTGGCCAGGCGCCTCGCGATGTTCGTCCTTCGCGCCAGGGTGAGGATCGCCGACGAGAGCGGCGCCTGGAAGCAGTTCGGGGTGTGGGGGCCGGATGCCGCATCGCGTCTCGCCGCACTGGGCTTGAAGATCCCGGAAGGCGACCTCGAAATCTCGGCCGCCGGCGGGTGGATCGCCGTGCGCGTTGCGCGAGATCGCTTTCTCGTATTCGGGGTGGAAGACCTCGAGACGAACGCCCCCGAGGAAGACTGGCTCCTGCAGGACATCCGCGCCGGAATCCCGCACGTGACGCAGGCGACGCACGACCAGTTCGTGCCGCAGATGGTAAATTTCGAGCGCGTCGGCGGTCTCGATTTCCGCAAAGGCTGCTATCCCGGCCAGGAGATCGTGGCGCGCGCGCAGTACCGCGGGCAGGTGAAGCGCCGCATGGTTCGCGTGCGCTCGGCTGCGCCGCTTCAGCCCGGACAGGAGCTCCTCAGCAACGGCGAATCCGTGGGCATCGTCGTCAACGCCGCGGGTGACGAGGCGCTCGCGGTGGTGCAGGAGGGCGCGGCGCTCGAAGTGCTGCCCCTGCCCTAGCCGATCTCTTAACGACACGACGAAGGCAAGCCATGGCAGACAAGGACGACATCCGCGAAGGCAAGGACTTCGGCATCGGCATCGCGCAGGTCAACCGGCCGTTTCACGTCAAGGGCGGCGGCGCGCTCGACTGGGGCATGCAGAACCGCCTGGCGCGGATCTTCAACCCGGCTTCGGGCCGCACCGTGATGCTCGCCTTCGACCACGGCTACTTCCAGGGACCCACGACGGGGCTGGAGCGCATCGACCTGTCCATTGTGCCGCTCATTCCGTACGCCGACGTACTCATGTGCACGCGCGGCATCCTGCGCTCGGTGATTCCGCCTTCGGCGACCAATGCGGTCGTGCTGCGCTGCTCGGGCGGCCAGAGCATCCTCACCGAGCTCTCGCGCGAGGCGATCGCGGTGGACATCGAGGACGCGGTGCGGCTGAACGCCGCGGCGATCACCACGCAGATCTACATCGGCGCCGAGTACGAGCACCAGTCGATCAGGAATCTGATCCAGCTGATCGACACGGGCAACCGGGTGGGAATCCCGACCATGGCGGTCACCGGCGTCGGCGCCGAGATGAAACGCGACGCGCGCTACTTCGGCCTCGCGACGCGCATCGCCGCGGAGCTCGGCGCGCATTACGTCAAGAGCTATTTCGTGGAGGAAGGCTTCGAACGGGTGTGCGCCGGCTGCCCGGTGCCGATCGTCATCGCCGGGGGCAAGAAGCTCCCCGAGCTCGATGCGCTCACCATGGCGTACCAGGCGATCGACCAGGGCGCGGCGGGCGTCGACATGGGGCGCAATATCTTCCAGTCCGACGACCCCGTGGCGATGATCCGGGCGGTCGGCGCCGTGGTGCACGAGAAGGAAAAGCCGCAACAGGCCTTCCAGCTCTACCAGCAGTTGAAGCAGGAGGCGAGGACCCGGAATGTGCCTGATCGTCCTCGCCTGGCGCGTTGATCCCGGCTATCCGCTCGTCGTAGCGGCGAATCGCGACGAGTACCACGCCCGCCCCGCGGCGCCGGCCTCGTTCTGGAAGGACGAGCCGCGCATCCTCGCCGGGCGCGACCTGGAAGCGCTCGGCACCTGGATGGGCGTGAGCCGCGGCGGCCGCTTCGCCGCGGTCACCAACTACCGCGGCGGCCGCGAGCCGCGCGCGATCGAGTCGCGGGGCGCTCTTGTTACGAAGTTCTTGACCGGAGGCGATTCGCCGCGCTCCTACGCAGGCTCTCTTTCGAACTCAAGGAACAGCTACAGCGGTTTCAATCTCCTTGCCGCCGACGCCGACGAGCTCTGGTGGTACTCCAACCGCGACACCGCGCCGCGGCGGCTCGAGCCCGGCATCTACGGCCTGGGCAATCTCCTGCTCGATTCGGACGACGTGCAGGAAAGCAAGGCTCGCTTCCGATCGACGATTGCGTCCTGTGTCGCCATCGAGCCGCTGTTCGAGGCCGTCGCAGCGGCGCGCATCGTGGCGCCGGGGTACGGCACGCGCTGCTCGACCGTCCTGATCGGCCGAAGCGACGGCAGGATGCAGTTCGCCGAGCGTGCGTTCGGGGCGGATGGAAGCGAAGGCGAGACGGCGCGCTTCGAATTCCGGATGCGCTAGAGCGTCCGTCGCATCGCCTGGTGAGGAATTCCCGCCTCCTCGAACGCTTCGCCCTCCGGCACGAAGCCATGCTTGCGGTAAAAATCGAGCGCGTGGGTCTGGGCGGACAGGGCGACCGAGCGGTCGCCACGCGCCTTGGCGGCATCCATGAGGGCCCGCAGGATGGCACTGCCGGCTCCCGTTCCGCGGCGAGATCTCAGGACGGCAATCCGCCCGATATGGCCGTCGGGCAGGAGACGGCCGGTGGCGACCGCCCTGCCCTGCCTGTCGTAGGCGAGCGCGTGAAGCGATGGAGCGTCGTTCTCGTCGAGCTCGATCTCGCGCGGCACTTTCTGCTCTTCGACAAAGACCTCGAAGCGGATCCGGGTCGCTTCCGCGCGCGCCTTTTCCCAGGTCATCAATTCGATGCGCAGCATGCGGAAAGTATAATTCGCGCACGATGATGAGTCTCTGGAACGACGCCGAAGCGGCGCAATTTCGCGGGCCGCTGGGGCCGCGCGTGTACACGTCGCGCCTGCTCGGGCGCGACAGGTCGCTCGTGCTCCACGGCGGCGGCAACACGTCGGTCAAGCTCGTGGAGAAGAACGTCTTCGGCGAGGATGAGGAAGTGCTTTACGTGAAGGGCAGCGGCTCGGACCTCGGGACGATCGAGGCGGAAGGCTTCGTGCCGCTCGCGCTCGCGCCCTTGCGGCGCCTGGTCGCGCTGTCCGCGCTTTCCGGCCCGGAGATGATGAATCAGCTCGCGACGCGCGCGCTGCGAGCGGGCGCGCCCGCGCCGTCGGTGGAGACGCTGCTGCACGCGATCGTCCCGCACCCGTATGTGGACCACACGCACGCGGACGCCATCCTTTCGGTCGGCAACGCACCGGAGGGCGAGAAGCGGGTGCGCGAGCTGTATGGGGACGAGGTCGTCGTGGTTCCGTATGTCAAGTCGGGTTTCGAGCTGGCCTCGCGCTGCGCGCGCGAGCTGCGGAAGCAGGCAACGAAGCGCACGATCGGGATGGTGCTCCTCTCGCACGGCATCGTCTCGTTCGGGGCCGATGCCCGCGAGTCCTACGAGCGCATGGTCGGCCTGGTATCGAAGGCGGAGAAATATCTGCAGGACCGGAAAGCCTGGGACATCGGGTTTTCCGAAGAAACGGCTTCCAGGCCTGCCCGGGAAGAGATTTCGAGGTTGCGGCGCGAGATCTCGGACTGCGCGGGGGCTCCGATGCTTCTGCGCGTGAACTCGTCCGCCCGATGCCTCGCCTTCGCGCGACACCCGGAGGTGGCGCGAGTGTCGCAGCAGGGGCCGGCTACTCCGGATCACGTGATCTACACGAAGCCTTGGCCGATGCTGGGCAGGGACGTTGCCGCGTTCCGGGCGAAATACGGGGAATATTTCGGCCGGCACTCGATGAACCGGGACAAGGCAATTCTCGATCCGGCGCCGCGGATCGTGCTCGACCCTCGGTTCGGGCTGGCCGCGGCCGGACCCACCGCGCGGGAGGCCGCGATCGCGGAGGAGCTCTACGAGCACGCGATCGACGTCATCCTGCGCGCCGAAGCCCTGGGCGGCTGGCGCGCGATCGGCGAGCGCGAAATCTTCGAAGTGGAGTACTGGGAGCTCGAGCAGGCCAAGCTGAAGAAAGCAAGGCCTCCTGCCCCGCTCGCCGGAGAAGCGGTGCTCGTGACCGGTGCCGCTTCCGGGATCGGCAAGGCCTGCGTGGACGCTTTTCTCAGGCGCGGCGCGGCGGTCGTGGCGCTCGACCTCAATCCCGCGGTCGAGGGAATGTGGACGCAGGTCGACGTGCTGGGTCTGAAATGCGACCTCACCTCGACGGAAAAGGTTGAACAATCCCTCGATCAGGCAGTCCGCCGGTTCGGCGGGATCGACATGCTGGTGCTGAACGCGGGCATCTTCCCCGGCTCGCAGCCGATCGAAGCCGTGGCCGCCGACACCTGGAAAAGGACGATGCGCGTCAACGTGGAAGCGAACCTGGAGCTCATGCAGCGCTGTCATCCATTGCTCAGGCTCGCGCCGCGCGGCGGGCGCATCGTCGTGATCGGCTCGCGCAACGTGCCGGCGCCCGGCCCCGGCGCGGCGGCCTACTCCGCCTCCAAGGCGGCGCTGAACCAGCTTGCGCGCGTGGCGGCGCTCGAATGGGCGAAGGACGGCATCCGCATCAACTCGCTCCACCCGGATGCGGTGTACGACACGGGCCTGTGGACCGGGGAGCTGCTCGCCTCGCGCGCAAAGGCCTACAACATGACCGTGGACCAGTACAAGCGCAGGAATCTCCTGCGGACCGAGGTCTCGTCGAAGGATGTCGCCGAGCTCGCCGCCGAGATGTGCGGGCCGCTCTTCGCCAAGACCACCGCGGCGCAGGTCCCGGTCGATGGCGGCAACGAGCGGGTGGTGTAGTGGCGGTAGAGCCCATCCGCTGGTGCGGGGACGCGCTCGAGCTGCTCGACCAGCGGCTTCTTCCCGAGAAACTCTCTTATCTGAAGTGCAGCACGGCCGTGGATGTCGCTCGGGCCATCCGCGACATGGTCGTACGCGGCGCCCCGGCGATCGGATGCGCGGCCGCCTTCGGGGTGGTATTGGGTCGGGGTTCCGAAGAATCGTATCGGGTGCTGTCCGAAAGCCGGCCGACCGCGGTCAACCTGTTCTGGGCGCTCGGGCGCATGAGCAAGGCGGAGAACCTCGAAGCCGAGGCGATCGCGATCTTCGAGGAAGACCTCGCCGCGAACCGCGCGATTGGAGAACACGGCGCCGCGCTGATTTCCGATCGCGCGCGCATCCTCACGCACTGCAATACCGGTGCGCTCGCAACAGCGGGATACGGGACCGCCCTGGGAGTGGTACGGGCGTCGAAGGAAAAAAACGTTTCGGTGATCGCCTGTGAAACGCGGCCCTGCCTCCAGGGCGCGCGGCTCACGGCGTGGGAATGCCTGCAGGAGGGAATCCCCTGCACGCTCATCACCGACAGCATGGCGGGCTTCCTCATGAGCCGCGGCGAGGTGGACGTGGTGATCGTGGGCGCGGACCGCGTCGCCGCGAACGGCGACGTCGCGAACAAGATCGGCACCTACACGCTCGCGGTGCTCGCGAGGCGCCACGCCCTTCCCTTCTACGTCGCGGCGCCGCTTTCCACCTTCGACCCGAAGATCGCCGACGGCTCGAAGATCCCGATCGAGGAGCGCCCCGCGGACGAGGTCACCGGCTATCGCGGCGTGCGCTGGGCGCCGCAGGGCGTCGCGGTGCGCAATCCCGCGTTCGACGTGACGCCCGCGGAGCTGATCACGGGAATCATCACCGAGCGCGGCGTGGTGCGCGAGCCGAACCGCAGGCGGATTCAGTCCCTGATCTCGACCGGCGCGTAAGCCGGTACGCGCTCGAAGAGCTCGAGGATGTCGCGCCCGCGCATGCGGACGCAGCCGATCGAGCCGGGCTTGCCCATCTCGGCGTATTCGTGCGTGCCGTGGATGTAGACGTAGCGCCGCATGGTGTCGACCTCGCCCAGGCGGTTGCGGCCCGGTTCGCAGCCCGAGAGCCAGAGGATGCGCGTGAGGATCCAGTCGCGCCCGGGATACTTGGCGTGCAGCTCGGGCGTCCAGATCTCGCCCGTAGGCCGGCGGCGCACGAACACCGCGTTCTCCGGCTGCCCGGCACCGATCTTGGCGCGCACGATGTGCCGCCCGCGCGGGGTGCAGAAGCTGCCGCTCTTCTCTCCAGGGCCGTTCTTCGCCGTGGAGACGGAATAGGTCTTGCCGTCGAAGGAAAGCGTCTGCCTCGCGAGATCGATCTCGATCGCCTTCATCGCTTCGCGGCGAAGAACTCGCTCAGGATCGCGCCGCACTCCGCGGCGAGCACGCCGCCTTCGGCCTTCACCTGGCTCTTCTGCACCTGCTTCTTCGGATCTGTCGCCCCGTAGACGACACGCGCGACGCGGGCATGGAACATCGCGCCGAGGCACATGTCGCAGGGCTCGAGCGTCACGTACAGCGTAGCGCCGGTGAGGCGGTAATTTTTCCGGGCGAGCGAAGCAGACCTGAGGGCCTGGATCTCGGCGTGCGCCGTGGGGTCGTGGGCGGCAATGGGGCGGTTCCAGCCTTCTCCCACGATCCGGTCATCGAGCACGACGACCGCGCCGACCGGGACCTCGTCCTCGTCCTGCGCGCGGCGCGCCAACTCGAGCGCGCGGCGCATGAACGCTTCGTCGCTCACGATCTTTCGCAGGGGTTCGCCCAGCGCAGGCCGGGAAAACGGGCGAAATCGGCGTCCGTCGAATAAAGGACGTAGCCGCGCTCCATCGCCAGCACCGCGAGATGCGCGTCCGTGGTGAGGTTTCCCGCCGTGCCGAGCCGCTCGAGCTCCACGCGAAGCCGCTCGAAATGCGTATCGGAGGGCTGCGCCACGTGAACGTGCGGCAGCTCGAGCCAGCTCTGGATGCGCGCCATTACGTCGCCGACGGCGAGAGGCCGCGCGACGACCTTGCGGTTGGTGGTGATACGAACGAACCCGAGCAGGGCTGCCCATGCGAGTCCCACGCCCTCCGAGCCGGAAAGGCAGCCGTCCCACCACCGGCGGGCGGCCGGATGCACCTTCGAATCGGCGTTATGCGCGTGAACGAGAACGTTGACGTCGGGCAGGATCACGCGATCTTTCCGCTGACGACGCGTAAGCCTCGGCCTCGAGCTCGTCGGCGAGCTGTCCCAGCTTGTCAGGATCGATCCCCGGCCTGAAGCCGAACGAGTGCGGGATCGTCCTGGGTGCCGCGCCCCGTCGCGCCTGCGCCGCCTCCCCCAGGCCGGCGCGGATCGTCCGGTTGACCGCCTCCTTGAAAGGAACGCCCAGCTCGCGCGCGCGGCGCTTCAGCAGCCCGGCGAGATCGTCGTCGAGAGTCAGTGTCGTGCGCATCGTGCGCATCCTAGGTGCGACGTATTCTGATGTCAAGACATCAACCGGATCGGCGCGGGCCCCATCGGTTCTCGCGGCGCGCGCCGAATCCTGGCAGGCTGTGCCGGAGCCCCGCGTGATGAAGCGCCTCGTCGCCGCCGAAACGGGAACGTTCCTCGCCGTCATGATCGACACCCTTCTACGGGGTTCACCTCGCGTCAGGTGTCCAGGCACCGGCCCGACTGCCCGATCCTCGCGCAGCACCTCGCCGCGGTGACCGGGCCTTCGCTTCGCCCTTCACTCTCACCCGCCTGCAAGCGCTTTGCGCAGCGCGCCGAAGCGCCTGCGGTATTGCGCGGGCGTGAGGTTTACCTTGCGCCGGAACAGGCGGCTGAAGAAGCCCGCGTCTTCGTAGCCGATCTCGCTCGCGATCGCCTCGATCGGCTCGTTGCCCGATTCCAGCATCTGCTTGGCTTCCTCGAGCCGCAGCGCATGCACGTATTCGAGCGGCGACATGCCGGTCGCCTGCCGGAAGCGGCGTTTGAACGAGCGCTCGGCGAGGCCGGAGAGACGAACCATCGCGGTGACCGGGCTCGGTTCCTGGTAGTGCTCGGCGATCCACGCCTGGCAGCGGGCGATGATCGCGTCCTCGACCTGCCGAGAGCGCGCCAGCCGCGCGAACGGCTGCTGGCCGATGGCATGCCAGTCGATGAGATTGAGGCGGGCGACCTGCATCGCGGTATCCACGTCCGCGAAGCGCGCGATCAGATACAGAGCGAGATCGAGCCACGTGGTGCCTCCTCCCGCCGTCACCAGCCGCTGGCCATCGCCGGCCACCACCAGCGCCCGCTGCGCGCGCACCTTGATGGCCGGGTAGCAGCGTTCCAGCGTGTCACACCAGGCCCAATGGGTCGTGGCTTCCTCGCCGTCCAGCAGACCCGCCTCGGCGAGCAGCATGGCACCGGAACATGCCGTGGCAATCGTGGCCCCGGCGGCGTAACGCTCCCTCAGCCAGGCGATCTCCGCGGTGAACCGGCCCGTCAGGGGCGTGCCGGGCGGGATGTTCACTTCCGGGACGCATACGATCTCGACCGGCGGACAGGACTCCAGGCCCGCCTGCGTGGCGATCGCCACATCATTGCCGACCGTGACACTTGCAGAGTGCGCGGACACAAGCAGTGGCCGCATGAACCCGGCACCGGGTCGGCCATCCACGATGAGCCCCCAGTCGCGTCCTGCAGCCATGAACAGGTCGTACATGCCGTAGACCACCGAGGCACTGGTTTCGGGGAAGACCAGGACGGCGACGGTGATCGGTGGCAGCGGCTCGTTCATGGCCGATTCGTCCGGTTTTTGGCAGGTAAGGCTTTGGTTGGTGGAAGACCGCGCGCGTACCCTGCGTGCCATCGGTATGGCATGAGGAGATCTGGATGCCAAGTTCCGTCGAACCAATCGCGCGCGGCCGGATTCTACGACGGGACGCCCGAGCGGGCCGGCGAGATGCGAATGCTTCGTGACGAGTCGTGGCCGCGCGTCGTTCGCGCGCACGCCGCACCCGCCTGACAACGCCGACTTCGAGGAGACACACCATGAGCAAGTACCGCGACAACCTGCCGCACCTGTCGGACAAGCTTTTCATGACCGACGGCGGCCTCGAAACCACGCTGATCTTCCACGTTGGCATCGAACTGCCGTACTTCGCCGCCTTCGACCTGCTCAAGGACGATACCGGCGTCGAGCGGCTGCGTCGCTACTATGTGCGCTACGCGGAGATGGCCCGCGCCCGGAGCCTCGGCCTCGTGCTGGAGGCGCCGACCTGGCGCGCCAATCCCGACTGGGCTCGAAGCTCGGCTACGACGCCGTGGGGCTTGCCGACGCAAACCGCAAGGCCATTGGCCTGATGCTCGAAATCCGCAAAGCCTGCGAGACGGCCAGCACTCCCATGGTAATCAGCGGCAACCTGGGCCCGCGGGGCGACGGCTACCGCGCCGAGACGCGCATGAGCGTAGCCGAGGCACGCGCGTATCACGCGCCGCAGATCGAAACCTTTGCCCAGACCGATGCCGACATGGTGGCGGCCTTCACCCTGAACTACGTCGGGGAGGCGATCGGCATCGTGCTGGCGGCGCGCGAGGCGACCATGCCGGTCGCGATTTCCTTCACGCTCGAAACCGACGGGCACCTGCCGTCCGGCGATACGCTCGCCGAGGCAATCCGGCGCAGCGACGAGGAGACCGGCGGCTACGCGGCCTACTACATGATCAACTGCGCGCATCCCAGCCACTTCGAGCACGTGCTGCGGGCAGGCGGCGGCTGGCGCGAGCGCATTCGCGGCCTGCGCGCCAATGCCTCGAAGCGCAGCCATGCCGAACTCGACGAGTGCCCGGACCTGGACGTGGGGAATCCGATGGAGCTTGGCGCCGAATACCGGGCGCTGCGGGAATGGCTGCCAAGGCTCTCGCTCGTCGGCGGCTGCTGCGGCACCGATCATCGCCACATCGCGGCGATCGCCCATGCCTGCCATCCGCATGCTCCGGCAGCCGCGCAATGACTGGAAAGGAGGTTGTGGTGCGCATCGGCCGGCTGGTTCTCGCTTCGCTCGCATTGTGTATCCTGGCGCTGGTGTGGAACGGCGTGCTGCACGGGCTGATCCTGCACGACGGCAACGCCCTGATTGCGCCCTTGCGCCGAAGCTACCTCGCGGACCTGACTTGGCTGTCTTTGCTCCTGACACTGGGCGTAACCGCGCTGTTCGCCTTCGGCTACGCGTGGTGCGCCCGCAGCGGGCGGATCGCCGAAGGCGTGGGCTACGGCCTGTACTTCGCGCTGGTGGCCGGGTTGCTGGTGGATCTCAACCAGTACCTGCTCTACCCGATCCCCTGGCGCTTGGCGTTCTACTGGTTCCTCGGCGGGCTGCTGGAGTTCTCGCTGTACGGGGCGCTGATCGCGCGGCTCTATCCGATCGGCGATCGGTATCGGCGGTGATGGCGCGCTTGCCGCTGAAAATCTCTCCAATCAGATCGGCCGTCGGACGCAGCCGCTTGCCGGCGATGGGTGACGATAGGCGCCGAACACATGGCGCCCTCTGATTGATCAAGCCCTACGCGCCCGGAATCACGACCGAGAAGCCGAGCGCGTGCGCCGCTCCCGCCTGCACGGCGTCGTTCGTGAGCAGGCGGGCGACCTCCAGCTCCGTCATGGCCGCGAGGTGCAGCCGGTCGAGCGTGCGGCAGTGGGTCCGGCCCGAAGCGGCGAGCAGTCGCAGTGCGGTCTCGAACACGCTTCCGGGGAGAGTGCGGAATTGAAAGGGAGCCGTTCGCCTCAGCTCGCCGAGCTTGGCAAGGTATCGCCCGCGGCGGGCAACGCCGTAGCGGCCCGCGAGCCATGCCGCCGTCAGTTGGGTCCGGGTCTCCAGGTCCGCGAGCGAGGACACGATGACGGCGCTCTCGCTCGCCACCCGCTCGCGCACGGCTTCGCTCTCGGGCTCCTGCCAGAAGAGCTTGAGCAGGCTGCTGCTATCGATGTAGATCACGCGGCGCGCCGAACTCGCGCGCCGCGCGCTCGGCCAGAAGATGCGCTTGCACCCAGCGCACCTGTCCGCGCCCGCTCGTCCGCGCCTGCCAGCGGGCATGCGCGCGGGGATCGAAACGCCTGCGGACCGGCGACGATTCGCGCACCCGCACGAGCCGCGCCACCGGCTTGCCGTCGCGGGTCACCGTGAGCTCCTTCTCCGTCTCGAGGAGCGCCTCGGCCTTCGGCCAGCGCTGGCGCAGGTCCCGCACGGTGATCGTCTTCACGGTTCAAGTCTAACATGTTTCACACGGCGGGAAACCTGGAATCCTCGACCCGGGAAATTCCCTTTCGTGTGCTTGGCGGCGCACGAGCGGCAACCTCCTCCGATGGACTTCCCGTACGATCGAGGCTTGCCAAGGCGCTCGCCCGACAGCCGGGCAGCTTCTTGCAGGGCCGGGCAGGCATCGGTCAGTCGTTTGGCGTTCCCTACCACGGCTTGATCTTCGCGAGCGTCGCCTACGCGACCTCGATGTCGCAGTCCGCCTGCAGCCGCAGCCACCAGCCGTCCGAGAGCCTGAAAAAACGGCACAGCCGCAGATCGGTGTCCGCCGTGATGGCGCGCTTGCCGGCGAGGATCTCGCCGATGCGTTGCGCGGGCACGCCGATCTCCTTCGCCAGCCGGTGGTTGCTCATGCGCAGCGGCTTCAGGAACTCCTTGGCCAGCAACGCGCAGAGGATGCCCGTCACTGCCGCTCGAATGGCAACCCGGGCCGCAAGGTTCTGAAGGGACGACATTTTGCGCCGGCCGCACAAATTCGAAACCGTAGGAACCGCCGCCGCGTCGATAGCTCGTCGGTGCCGTTCATTCTCCAGCCACTGCCAACGGTACGATCTTCGAGCGCAGCAGAGCGCGATCCCGTGTCACGAGCGGAATCTTGTGCACGACGCTGGTGGCTGCAATGAGCTCGTCAGCGGGATCGCCGCGCACGTCGAGGCGCGTGCTTTCGCGCGCGATTTCCCGCGTCAGCGGCCAGACGTGCAGTCGCGCCAGGACGCGCACGACTTCGGGGTCGTCGAGGTCCACTGCGATGCGTCCCAGCTGGGCGAGCTTGGCGATCTCCCACAGCACGATCGCCGAAATGCTCCAGGTATCGTTCCGGAGCAGGCGCAGTTCCGCCGGCCTCAGCCCGCCGGCAACGGCGTAGAGCAGGATGTGCGTGTCAACGTTGAGCATTCCACCGCACGCCGGTGGACAGGATATCGCCCTTGATCTTGATCTTGTGCTTGAGCGATCCGATCAGGCTCGCCGAGTCCGCAGAAAGCGGGATCAGCTTCGCCACGGGCTTTCCCCGCTTCGTGATCACGATCCCGTCCCGGTCCACCTGGTCGAGCAACGCCAGGCACTGCTCCTTGAACTTCGCCGCCGATACCTGCTTCATGGCCACATTCTACAACTAGTCATGCGACGTGACCACATGGCCTCACTCCCACTCAATCATGTCCGGCTTCGGTAAGCCGTTGTTTGGCCTAGGAGCACTCATCCCAGCGCCGAACTTGTACCGACAGATTTACCGTCATTTTGAGACGCATCCCCCATCGCGACTTTCATCATCTATCGAGATGTATCGAGAACGATCGGCGCTTTCACAATGGCCAGCTTTCGAGATGTATCGAGATCTATCGCTTCTCTGCATGCGAATTTCCGAGTGCAAGAAGCTACTCTCTTGTTCGGGACAGGGCCAAAAAAAACGCGGGCATCAAATGCCTTAACATGTTGTCGCGTCGAAGTTTTGTGGGCGTTGTTTTACCGTCACGACGCTGCCGCACTCAGGCAGCAAATCAATGTGCATCCGCAGTCTGCTCCACCGCTTCCTTCCACGGTCTGATTTTCGCGAGTGTCTTCGCAAGGTTCGCCTTCGCAACCTCGGTATCGTAGTCCGCCTGCAGACGTAGCCACCAGCCATCCGAGAGCCCGAAGAAACGGCACAGCCGCAGATCGGTGTCCGCCGTGATGGCGCGCTTGCCGGCGAGGATCTCGCCGATGCGCTGCGCGGGCACGCCGATCTCCTTCGCCAGCCGGTAGTTGCTCATGCCCAGCGGCTTGAGGAATTCCTCGGCAAGCATTTCGCCGGGCGACACGGGTTTGAGTTTCCTGCTCATGTCGATCTCCGTCAGTGATAGTCCACGATCTCGACGTCTTCAGCATCGCTCCCTGTCCAGCGAAAGCAAATACGGAACTGATCGTTCACGCGGATGCTCCACTGGCCTGCGCGATCGCCCTTCAACTGCTCCAGCCGGTTCGCCGGCGGCGCGCGCAAGTCCTCGATGCGTCGCGCGAGGTCGAGCTGTTTCAACTTGCGCAGTGCCGGGCGTTCGATGTTCGCAAAGCGCGCTACGCGCCGCAGCCCGAACAGCGCCTCGGTGTCGGCACACTTGAACGTCCTGATCGCCACCGGCAGGATAGTAACGTGCCACGTGATTAACGTCAAGCGTGATGATCGATGACGAGACCCCCTGCACACAAGTGGGCGTTCGCGCCGCGCTTTCGCCGGCACGCTTTCGGCTGGCGCTCGCAGCCGGCCGTCCAGCGGGTCCGGGAAGCCACGGTCGAAATCCAGAAGATCGCGAAGAAGGACCCGGCGCTCGCCGCCACCGGCGCGGTCCTCTTCCTCCAGAAGGTTTCGCCGGCCCTCGAACAGGTCGACAGCTCATCGGGCGCCATCGGCACCGCCGTCAATCTCGCGATCGAGGCCTGCGCGAAGATCATTGCCCAGGCGCCGGTCGACGACCGTACGCGCGCCGAGGCGAGCGCCGTGTCGCGCTCGCACGCGGTCTGCATCAGCACATCGTTTCTCAGTGCCGCGTGATCGTTCAGGT
>JBBINV010000024.1:0-43998 GCA_037443705.1 Betaproteobacteria bacterium
GAGGCTTTACCGCTCATGACGCTTCGCGTCGGCATCGGCGGCCCGGTCGGATCCGGCAAGACCGCCCTCACGCTCGCACTGTGCCGCGCGCTGCGCAGCCGCTACCAGATCGCCGTGGTCACCAACGACATCTACACCAAGGAAGACGCGCTGATCCTCAACCGCCTGCAGGCGCTTCCTGAGGATCGCATTATGGGGGTGGAGACCGGCGGCTGCCCCCACACGGCCATCCGCGAGGACGCCTCGATCAACCTCGAAGCGGTGGCGCGGCTCGCGCGCCGCTTTCCGGACCTCGACCTCGTGATCATCGAGTCGGGCGGCGACAATCTCGCTGCGACCTTCAGCCCCGAGCTCTCCGACCTTACGCTCTATGTGATCGACGTTGCCGCGGGCGACAAGATCCCGCGCAAGGGCGGCCCCGGCATCACGCGGAGCGACCTCCTCGTCATCAACAAGATCGACCTCGCGCCGTTGGTGGGCGCCTCGCTCGAAGTAATGGAGCGCGACGCGAAAGCGATGCGCGGCGCGCGCCCGTTCGTCTTCACCAACCTCAAGACCGGAAAGGGCCTGGACGCCGTGATCCGGTTCATCGAGAAGGAAGGCATGCTATGCGTCGAGCAGCCCTGATACTGCTGGCCGCGTTTTCCGGTACCGTTCAGGCGCACCCGTCGGGCGTCGCGGGCTTCGTGCATCCGTTCATGGGGCTCGATCATCTCCTCGCGATGCTGGCGGTCGGGCTGTGGGCCGCGCAGCTCGGCGGACGCTGGGCCTGGGCGGTTCCTCTCGCTTTCGTGAGCGCGATGGCCGGAGGCGGCGCGCTCGGCATCGCGGGCATGAGCCTGCCGTTGGTCGAGCCGGCGATTGCGGTCTCGGTGCTGGTGCTCGGATTGCTGATCGCGGCGCGCGTGCGTCTGCGCGCCTCTGGCCTTGCGCTCGTGGGCGTCTTTGCCCTGTTCCACGGTGCCGCACACGGCATCGAGATGCCGCCGCAGGCCTCGCGCCTCGTTTACTCGGGCGGATTCATACTCGCCACCGCGCTGCTGCATGCGGCGGGCGCCGGGCTCGGTCTGCTGCCGCGCGCGCGGCTCGCGGGAGCCCCGGTTGCCCTCGCCGGGGCGTGGTTGCTCGTCGCTTCCGTGCAATAGGGCACAGACCGGATCGGTCCCGCCGTTGTATGTAGTGGGTGATCGCGTCTTCGGGATCGCCCGTCGATGTTCGAGATACTGAACGGCAAGACCTTGCTGGTGGTGGACGACGTCGCCACGATCCGGACCATCATCGCCGATGTCCTGGGCTCGAATGGCGTCGAGGTGCTGGAGGCCGAGAGCGGGGAGCGGGCGCTCGAGGTCGCCTCCGGGCGCGCAATCGACGCGTTCCTGCTGGACATCCGGCTGGCGGGAATAAACGGGCTGGAGCTTTGCCGCGCGCTGAGGGCCATGGCCCGCTACCGGAGCGCCCCGATCGTGTTCGTCACGTCGATGGACGAACGCGAAATGCTGCAATGGGCGCTCGAGGCGGGTTGCGACGACTTCATCCAGAAGCCGATTTATCCGATGGTGCTGAGAAAGCGGCTTTCGAACCTCCTTGAAATGGCCTCCTGCAGGAAGCGTCTCGGCCGGGCGATCGCGCAGTCCTACGGCAACGCGAACACCTCGATCGGACGCCCGACCCCGCGAAGGTCGAACTGACCGAGGCGGGGGCAGGGCTCGCCGAGCGCCTCGACCATTGCGCGCGACAGCACCGCATCGCGGCCGGTGGTCTTGCACAGCGCTTCGATGCGGGCGGTCTCGTTGGCGGCGGCCCCGATCACGGAGAATTCCAGCCGCTCGGGCGTGCCGATGTTGCCGTAGAGCACGCGCCCGAGGTGCAACCCCACGCCGCAGGCGAACGCGGGCAGTCCGGCACCGGCGCGGCGCCCGTTGGTTGCACGCACGCGGCGGCGCGCCTCGCGCGCGGCCTGCACCGCGCGCGCGCAGGCTTCGCGCCGTGCATTGTCCGAGCGCCCCGCGACCGGGAACACCGCGAGCGACGCGTCTCCGATGAAGCGCAGCACCTCGCCACCGTGAGCGAGCACCGCACCGGCGGTCGACTCGAAGTAGTCGTTCAGGAGATCGAGGAAGCCGCGCCCGCCGAGCGCGTCGGCGAGGGGCGTGGAATCGCGCAAGTCCGAGAACCAGATCACCGCGTCGATCTCCTCGCCGTCGCCGCGCTGCACCTGGCCCAGGAGCACCCGGGCCCCGGAGATCCGGCCGAGATAGGTGTCGAGCAGCGTGCGCGCGATGGCGAGGTTGGTGAAGTTCTCCATCGCGAGCGCGAACGGGTGCAGCAGCCGCTCGACCTCGGCGATGTCGTGCTCCGAAAAGCCGCCGGGCCGGCGCGTCGCGAGGCTCACCGAATTTCGCACACCGGTGCTGAATACGACCTCGACCATCACGTAGTCGGTGATGCCGTCGCGTCTCAGCTCCGCGAGCACGGGGAAATCGAGCGGGCAGTCGGGGCGCTCCAGGCGCCGACGGATCACGCGCTCGCCTTCGGTGATGCGCCGCGCCGGGCTGTCGAGGTAAGTCTGCGAGCGCAGCAGCTCTCGCGTGCCGCGCTGCACGTTCACCTTCTCGCCGTCCCAGAACATCGCGATGCCCCAGTACTGCGGGTGAAGCGTCCAGAAGAAGAACGCCACGCGGTCGAGCGGCATTCCCGCGGCGCGCACGCGCGCGCAAAGCTCGCCCACCAGCGCCTCGGGCGAGCCGAGCAGCCTCCCCTTGTGGAGCATCCAGTCGATGACCGGCGCGACCGACCATGCCATGGCGGGACCTAATGGAGCCTGGGTCTGCGCAGGAACGCGGCGCGATCGATCGAGCGCACCCTTACGCGCTGCGGCGCGCCCTTGCGCGCGATTGTGAGCAGAATTTCCGTCCCGGCCTCGCCCTGGCGCCAGATGCGTCGGAACAGGTCCGCGAGCCCGGCTACGCGCTCGCCCGCGACCTCGATTACGGCGTCGCCGGTCCTGATCCCGGCGCGCTCGGCGGGGCCGCCGCCCGCGAGCCCCGCCACCACCACGCGCTCGCCGATTTCCGCCGCGTACAGGCCGAGCCAGGGCCGCGGCGGCCGGCGCGCGTGCCCCAGCGCCACGAGGTCGTCGAGGATCGGCTCGAGAGAATCGACCGGCACCACCATGTTGCCGTGGATCGTCTCGGCGCCGAGCTTCTCTTCCACAAGGAGCGAGCCGATGCCGGCAAGGCGTCCGTCGCGGCCGATCAGCGCGGCGCCGCCCCACTGCGGGTGCGCCGGCGCGGTGAAGATCGCCTCGTCGAGCACGTATTCCCAGTAGCCGGCGAACTCGCGCTTGGCGAACACGCGCGCCCTGAGCGAGTGCGCGCGCCCGCCGTGACCCGCGATCACCACCGGGTCGCCCGGGCGGCACGAAGCGGCCGAGCCGCGCGCGAGCGCCGGCGCCTCCAGCCGGCCGAGCGGTTGCACCAGCCCGAAGCCGGTGGGCTGGTCGTAAGCGAGCGGGTGCCCCGGAGTCACGGCGCCGCCATTGGTGGTGATCCAGATTCTCTCGGCCTCGGTGATCAGATAGCCGATCGTGAGGATGAGCCCGTCTTCCCGGATCACCACGCCGTTGCCGGCGCGCTCGGTCCCGAGGATTTGCGCGGTGAACGCGTCCTCCGGGACGCTCGCGCGAAGCTGCACCACCGAGCCGAGCGCCGCCTCGAGGTCGAAGTCCCAGTCGCCGGGCTTCGGCTGCAGCTCGCCCGGAAACGCCCAGTCGCCGGTCTCGTCCATGTCCTAGGAGGCGAACTCGCGCAGCACGCGGCCCGCGAGCCGCCCATTGTCGTACATTCCGGTTGCTCCCGCGACTTTCGTTCCGTTGATCCACACGCCGTGCACGCCGAGCGCGGATGTCACCAGGCGCGCGCCTCCCGCGGGGAGGTCGCGCACGCGGCGCTTCGGCCCGCGACCGACCGTCGCCGGATCAAAGAGCAGCAGATCCGCGAAGTATCCGGGCCTGAGCGCGCCGCGCTCCCTGATTCCGAACAGGGCGGCGGGCTCGGAGGTGAGTTTCTTGACACCCTCGGGAAGCGAAAGCGCTTCCCGTTCACGAACCCAGTGTCCCAGCAAGTGCAGCCCGAACCCCGCGTCGTTGAAGAACGTGAGATGCGCGCCGGCATCCGAGAGCGACACCAGGCTCGCCGGGTGGCGAAGCATCCGCCCTACGGCCTCCTCGTCGGAGTTGAGCGTGAGCGCCACGAATACGGTATCGAGGTCCTCGGCGAGCGCCAGATCGAGCATGAAATCCAGCGGATCCTTCCCCGCCTCGGCGGCGAGCCCGGCGATCGTGCGGTGCTCGAGGCGCGCGTTCTCCGCAAGCTTCGTCTCTACCACCTGCACCTTGTCCCATTCGCCGTTGAAGAGGCGAAACGCGGCAGGGCGCGCGAGCTCGGCGCGGATCGCCTGGCGGAACGCGGGCTCGCGCAGCTTCGCCCTGAACTTGTCCGGCGCGAGCCCGAGCGCGGGCTTCCAGGTCTCCAGCCCCTCGAGCGGATAGGGCGAGCGCATCGTGAAGTCGAACGAGAGCGGGCAGCACGAGATCGCGCCCGCCATGCGCCGGCCGCGCGCGCGGGCCAGCGCGATCGCGTCGAGGTCGTCGAATACCACGCGCGGGTTGGTGCTGTTATGGAGCAGTGCCGCGACCACCACCGGCCGCGCCGATTCGGCCGCGAGCCGCTCCAGGAACGCGATCGGCGTGTGCCCGCCCTTCGTGAGCATGAATACGCCTCTCCCGGCCTCGCCCAGCGCGCCTGCGAGTGCGCGCAGCTCCGCGTCGTCCGCCAGGCGCGAGGGCACCGGCACGCCGCCCTCGCCGTTGTGCGCGGGCGAGGTGCTGGTGGAAAAGCCGATCGCGCCCGCGCGCACGCCCTCGGCGACGAGGTTCTTCATTCGACGGGTTTCATCGGACGTCGCCGCTCGCGCGGTCGCGTCTTCCCCCATCACATACGTCCGGACAGAGGAATGGCCGACGAACCCGGCTACGTTTATCGCGACGCCGCGCCGCTCGAGCATGTCGAGGTACTCGGGCACCGATTCGAACTCCCAGCGGATCCCGGCGCGCAGCACCTCGAGCGACATCCCTTCCACCTGCGTGAGATTGCGCATCACGCGCTCGCGGTCCGCGGCGCGGCACGGCGCGATCGTGAACCCGCAATTGCCGATGATCGCGGTGGTCACGCCGAGCGCGGGCGAGGGCGAGGCGTGCGGGTCCCAGGTGAGCTGCGCGTCGTAGTGCGTGTGATTGTCGATGATGCCCGGCATGAGCGCGAGGCCGGAAGCATCGAGGGTGGTTCTTGCCCGGCCAAGGTCTTGGCCAAGGGCGGAAATTCTTTCCCCTGCGACGGCCAGATCGCCCCGCCGCGCGGGCGCGCCCAGGCCGTCGAGGAGCAGCGCGTTTCGAATGACCAGATCGTGCATCCGCATATACTACGCGCGCCATGGAAATGTTCGGCCTGAAGGGCAAGACGGCCGCCGTAACCGGCGCGGCACGCGGCATCGGAAAGGCGACCGCCGAGCTGTTCGAGCGGGCCGGTGCGAGGGTCTTCCGCCTCGATCTCCACTCCGGGCATCGATGCGACGTGAGCGACGAGGCTCAGGTCGAGCGGGCATTCGCCGAAACCGGCCCGGTCGATGTGCTCGTCAACAGCGCCGGCATTGCGGTGCGAAAGAACGCCTTCGAGATCAGCTTCGAGGAATGGGACCGGGTGCTCGCCGTGAACCTGCGGGGCCTTTTCCTTTGCTCGCGCGTGGCGGCACGGGGAATGAAGGCGCGCGGCGGCGGCGCGATCGTGAACCTCGCCTCGATCATGGGGTTCTCGGGCGGGCTCTTTCCGAACCCCGCCTACCAGGCCTCCAAGGGCGCAGTGGTCAATCTCACGCGCGCGCTCGCGCTCGAATTCGCCGAGCACAAGATCCGCGTCAACGCGGTCGCGCCCACCTTCGTGCGCACCGACCTCACCACGCCGATCTTCGAGAATCCCGAGGTGCTCAAGGCCGTGATGCGCCACACCCCCCTCGGGGTGCTGCCCGAGACCGGCGACATCGCCGCGGCGATCCTCTATCTTGCGAGCGACGCGGCGCGCTGCGTCACCGGCGTCACGCTGCCGGTGGATTCCGGCTACCTGGCGCGGTGATTCCGCGCCGCGCTCACTTCGTCTGATCGCAGGTCGGCGCGAACTGCCCGGGCGCGATCGCCGGTGCGCCGGCGGATTCCGGCGCCGGCCGGGCAGGGCATGCGCGCGGTCGAGCCGAAACGGCTTGACTTGTATTTAACATATCGGTTAAATAAAGGCATGGACCGGCTTTCGCGCACCTTCGCCGCGCTCGCGGACCCGACCCGGCG
The DNA here is from genome assembly GCA_037443705.1 of Betaproteobacteria bacterium. Classification (GTDB taxonomy): domain Bacteria; phylum Pseudomonadota; class Gammaproteobacteria; order Burkholderiales; family SG8-39; genus 2-02-FULL-66-14. Next base: position 6,395 of record JBBINV010000024.1, read on the forward strand.
CGCGATCCTGGCACGGCTCGCGAGGGGCGAGGCGACGGTGGGCGACCTCGCGCGGCCGTTCGACATCTCGCTGCCGGCGGTCTCGCGTCACCTGAAGGTGCTCGAAGGCGCGGGCCTGATCGAGCGCCAGGCGGACGCGCAATGGCGGGTTTGCCGGCTCACGGGCGGGCCTCTGCGCGACGCGCACGGCTGGCTCGGGCGCTACCGCGCCTACTGGGAAGAGAGCCTCGAGCGGCTGGCCGAGTACCTCGAGCCGCGCTGATGGAGCGAGGCACAAGCAGGGAGATCGAACCATGGACCGCAGCGTGACCTTCGACCTGACGCTCACACGATTCATCCGCGCGCCGCGCGAGAAGGTGTTCGACGCGTTCGTGAAGCCGGAGCACGCGCGCGCGTGGATGTGCCCGCGCGGCATGACGATGCCGCAGTGCGAGCTCGATGTGCGCGCGGGCGGCAGGTACCGGATCACGATGCGCGCGCGCGACGGCGAGCAGTTCACCGTGGGCGGCACCTACCGCGAGATCGTGCGCCCGCAACGCCTGGTCTACACCTGGCAATGGGTCGGGGAGGCGATGCCGAATGTCGAGACCGTGATCACGGTCTCGTTCGCCGAGCGGGACGGGGGCACCGAGCTGACGATGATCCACTCGGGATTCCCGGATGCAGGCATGCGCGAATCGCACGAGGAGGGCTGGGGCTCGTGCCTGAACCGGCTCGCCGATCTCACCGATGCGCGCGGCCAGGCGGCGACCGTGACGCTGCTGGGCGATCCGCGCAGCACCTACGTGCGCACCGCGCGCATGGGGCTTGCGGAAAAGGGCGTGCAATATTCGCTCGAGCCGCTCGCGCCGCACACGCCCGAGATCCTCGCGCTCCATCCCTTCGGGCGGGTGCCGGCCTTCCGCGACGGGCCGGTCCGTCTCTTCGAGACCAGCGCGATCCTGCGCTATGTCGAGGAGGCGTTTCCCGGCCCGAGCCTGCTGCCGGGGAACATCCGCGACCGCGCGCGCTGCGAGCAGTGGGTGAGCGCGATCAACGCTTATGTGGACGGGCCGCTCGTGCGCCGCTACGTGCTGCCCTACGTTTTTCCCAGGGGCGGCGACGGAAAGCCGGACCGGAGCGTCATCGATGCTTCCGCAAAGGAAATGCCGGGCATTTTCGCGGTCCTCGATCGCGCCTACGGCGCGCGCGAATATCTCGTCGGTAATGCTATCTCGATGGCCGACCTGTTTCTCGCGCCGATCCTGTTCTACGTCGAGATGTTCCCGGAGGGCAAGGCGCTGCTGCCGAAGTACCCGAACGTGGCGCGCGCCCAGGCGGTAATCCGCAGCCGCGCGAGCTTCAGGGATACGATGCCGCCGCTCGGGAAGTAGGATCGGTCATGGCGAAGTGGGTCAGGAAGCACGATCCCGAGGCGCTCGCCGTGCGCCTTCGCCACGCGCATTCAGGCAGGCGCGGGATCAGCGAGAAGCGCATGTTCGGGGGCATTTGCCTGCTCCATCGCGGCAACCTGCTCTGCGGCAGCGGCGGACCCGGATTCATGTTCCGCGTCGGCAGGGATCAGGACCGCGCGGCCATGGCGCGTCCCGGCGCGAAGGCGATGCGCATCAAGGGCCGGCGCTTCGAGGGCTTCGTCTGGGTCGATCCGGCGCGCTGCGATGCGCGCGCCCTCAGGAGCTGGATCGCGATGGCGGAGAAATACGTTTCGACGCTTCCGGGGAAGGGCGAATGAACCGATATCCGAACGAAGAAGGCCTACCGGCTCGCGCGCAACCGGCTGCTGCGTGCCCGCGGCCGGGTGGATCTGCTCGAAGCGCTCGGCCTGCCGTTTCTCGGCACCTGCCGATGATCTTCAGCAACCCCGCCGGCGCCCCCGAGTTCGCCTGCGACGAGTGCGGCTGCCGCTGGTTCGACCGCATGACCAACCGCTGCTACGAATGCGGCGCGCCCGTGAGCGATCCGGAACGAGAGGCGTTCTGCCAAGCGCTCGAAAAATGGGGTCAGAGTAGGATTTCCGGCGATACGAAGAAGGGGCCAGAGTAGATAGATCGGGAGGATTCGTGGGCCACTTACGACGTCGTCAGTTCCTGTGGTCCGCTGGTGCGCTTGTTCTTGCGCCTCGCGCACGCGCGCAGCCGCGGGACACGAAGGTTTTCCGGATTGGATTCCTGGGCATCGCGCTCGCCTCCGGCTACGTGCGCGAAGTGGAATGGATTCGCGCCGGGCTGCGGGACCTGGGCTACACGGACGGCCCCGATCCGGTCGCCGCCGGCCTTGCGAAGAGCTTTGCGCGCCCCGGCGGCAACGTCACCGGCTCGACCTCGTTCGTGCGCGAGGAGATCGGCAAGCGCCTGCAGCTGCTCCTGGAAATTCTGCCGCGATTGAAGCGGCTCGCGTTTCTCTACAGCACGGCGGATGCGGCGATCAACCTGAAAATGTAAAAAGAGGCGATGCACGCCGCGGCCACGGCGATGAACGTGGAGGCGCAGGAGTACGCCGTTCGCGAGGGCGACGGGCTGCCCGAGGCCTTCAATGCGATGGACAAGGATCGCCGGGAAGCGCTCCTGGTCAACAACGAGCCGCTGCTCGACTCCCACGCCGGCGTGATCGCCGGGCTTGCGGCTGTGAAGCGATTGCCTGCCGTCGGCTACGCGAGTTTTGCCGACGCCGGTGGGCTTCTCGCCTACGGCGCGAACCGTCCGGCGCTATACGGCAGGGCGGGGTATTTCCTGGACCGGATCTTCAGGGGCGCGAAGCCGGGGGGAGATCCCGTTCGAGCGCGCAGCCAGATTCGATCTGATCGTCAACTTGAAGACCGCCAGGTCACTCGGGCTCGCGATCCCGCAGTCCATCCTGCTGCGCAGCGACCGGGTGATCGAGTAGCCCCTTGGCCGGCGAATGAATTCACGCGGCGCGCAGGCCGAGCTTGCCCGCGGCCGCGGCAAGCGGCGAGTCCTTCGCGGCCAGAGGAATTCCGAGGCGCTGCGCCAGCTCGAGGTACGCGGCATCGTAAGCCGAAAGACCGTATCGCCGAGAAAGGCCGACGAGTTTTTGCGGCGAGGCGGGCGGGCTGTCGATTCGCGTGACGAGCTTCGCGGCGCCGGCGAGGATCTCGTCGGCAAGCGTTGCGGTTAGAATCCTTCTCCGCTCGAGCACCGCCACCGCGTTCGCGAATTCGTACGGCCAGACCGAAGGCACGACGACCTCGTCGTCCTGGAGTCGCTTGTAAAAGCGGTCTGTGTAGGGCGTCGCCTGAGTGCGCGAAAACCAGGCAACGACAACCGAGTTATCCGCGACGAAGGGCAATCAGTCGCGCCCTTCGGAGACGATGTCCTGGATCGAGATTCGCTTCGGAATCCTCACCCGGCGCGCGAGCGCGCGGATGTCCCGCAGCAGCGCCGCTCGATCGCGCTTCATGACGGGCGCGATGGTCACGATCTTCGCTACCGGCCGGCCGTGACGGGTTAGCACGACTTCCTCGCCTGCCTCCACTTTCTCGACAAGCCGGGAAAGCTTCGACTTCGCTTCGTAAATGCCGACGTCCATTGGAATCCGCTCCGATTCTAGCTAGCCAGATTATGCCACAGCTGCCTAATAGCCAGCGCTACGATCGACCAACCCCTCCGGCTTCGCGCCGCGGCGCACGCGCTCGATGTTGGCGACGATCTTCGGGATCGAGGTGCGCGGCTCGGTGAGCGCGGCGATGTGCGGCGTCACCGTTACCTTCGGGTGAGTCCAGAACGGGTGCTCCGGCGGCAGCGGCTCGGGCTCGAACACGTCGAGATACGCGTGCGAGAGCTTTCCGGAATCGAGCGCGGCGAGCAGATCCTTTTCCACCATGTGGCCGCCGCGCGCGACGTTGATCACGCAGGATCCGTCCGGAAGCAGATTCAGGTGTTCCGAATTCAGAATTCCCATTGTCTGTTCCGTGAGAGGCAGCAGGCAGACGATCACGCTGCTCTTTCGGAGAATTTCGGAAAGGTCCGTGGACGACTCGACGCCGACGACGTTCTTCTTTCTTCTGCTCCATCCCACGACCCGAAAGCCGTGCGCGCGAAGCGCCTGCGCGGCGTCCGCACCGAGCGCGCCGAGACCGAGCACGCCCACGGTGCGGTCGCCGGCGAGGAACTGCGGCAGCGGCCTCCAGCGGCGCTCGGCCTGTTGCGCGCGATAACGAAAGTGGTGGCGATGCCAGTCGAGCACGTGCGCGAGCACGGTCTCGGTCATCGCCGCGACCATGCCCGGATCGATCAGACGCGCGAGCGGCACGCTCGCGGGCACTGCGGGATCGGCGAGGAGCTTCTCCACCCCCATCCAGAGCGACTGCACGAGCTTCAGGTTCGGAAGCCGCTCGAAGGTACCGGGCGGCGGATTGGCGACGAGCGCGACCTCGACGTCCGGCCCCGGTTCCTGAACGAACTCATCTTCTGAAAGGAGTGCCTGAAGGCCGGGCAGCCAGTGATCCGGATCCTCGCTGGTGGAGGCGAAGAGTACCTTCACTGCGTCGGCTTGAATCCCGAGGCCCTGATCACGGGTCCCCACTTGTCGTAGTCGGCGCGCAGGATCTTCGCGAGCTCGGCGGGCCCCAGGCCCGTGGGCTCGAGCCCCATCTGCTCCAGGCGCTGCTTCGTGTCGGGCGCGCGCACCGCCTCGATCGCCGCCCGGGCGTATTTCGCGACCACGTCCTTCGGCGTGCCGGCCGGCGCGAAAAGCGCATACCAGGCGCTCGCCTCGAGATCGAGGCCGAGCTCCCTGAACGTCGGCACCTCGGGCGTGAGCGAGGCGCGCTGCGCCCCGGCCACGGCGAGCAGGCGCGCCTTTCCGGAGCGCACGAGCGTGAGCGCGTCGGCGAGCACGAACATCGCGGACTTGACCTCGCCTGCCGCGAGCGCCTGGAGCGCGGGCGCCGTGCCCCGATAGGGAACGTGCGTCATGTCGAGGCCGGTCGCTTTCGCGAACATGACGCCGAGATAGTGCGGCAGGCTTCCGGCCGCGGCCGAGGCGTAGTCGCCGACTTTGGGATCCTTCTTCACCAGCGCCACGAACTCGGCGACGTTCTTCGCCGGCAGCTCTGCGTTCACCACCAGCGCGAGCTGGAAATTGGAAATGTGCGCCACCGGCTCGAAGTCCCTGAACGGGTCGTAGCGCACCGCCGCGCCGTGCGAATGGGGAAACGCGACCATCGGCGCGAGCGGCGAAAGCAGGATCGTCGTCCCGTCGGGCGCCGCGTTCTTGACCGCTTCGGTCCCCACGATGCCGCCGGCGCCGGTCTTGTTCTCCACGACCGTGGCCATGCCGAGCGACGCGCGCATCCGGTCCGCGAGCAGCCGCGTGAGGATGTCGCTCGAGGCGCCGGGCGGATAACCGAGTACGAACCTGAGCGTCTTTTCCTGGGCGCTCGCCACGGAACAGGCAAGGGCGAGCGCGAACGCCAGCAGCGTCTTCATCGTCAATCCTCCTCCGCGCCGATGGTAGCATTTCTCGCCGGGAGGAGAGGTCATGCCGATCCGCAATTTCAACGAAAAGACGCTCACTGCGGAGGTGCTAAGGCGCATCGCGCGCACGCCCGATAAGCGCCTCAAGCAGGTGATGACGAGCTTCATCAAGCATGTGCATGCCTTCGTGCGCGAAGTGCGGCCGACGCAGGAGGAGTGGTTCCAGGGCATCCAGTTCCTGACGCAGACCGGCCACATGTGCGACGACAGGCGCCAGGAGTTCATCCTGCTCTCGGACACGACGGGCGTGTCGATGCTGGTCGACTTCATCAATTACGGCAAGACCGGGAAGGCCACGGAATCCACGGTGCTCGGGCCGTTCTTCGTGGAGGGCGCGCCCGAGATGCCGCTCGGCGCGAGCATCGCGAAGCCCGGCACGCCCGGCGAGCCGTGCTTCGTCTCCGGACGCGTGAAGGATCTGAAAGGCAGGCCGATCGCGGGTGCGCGGCTCGACGTGTGGGAAGCGCAGGGCGACGGCTTCTACGACGTGCAGAAGACAGACGGCTTCAACGCGCGCGCGCGCATCCGGACGGACGCGGAAGGCAAGTTCTGGTTCCGCTGCGTGCTGCCTACGAGCTACCCGGTGCCGCACGACGGGCCGGTCGGGAAGATGCTCACCGCCACCGGCCGGCATCCGATGCGCCCGGGGCACCTGCACTTCAAGATCGCGGCGCCCGGCTTCGAGACGCTCGTCACGCACCTCTTCGTGAAGGGCGACAAGTACCTCGACTCCGACGCCGTGTTCGGCGTGAAGCAGTCGCTCGTCGTGCCGTTTCGCAAGGACAAGTCGGGTGAGTACCAGTGCAGGTATGACTTCGTGTTGAAGCCGCTGCGGAAGAAACGCAAATGACGTCTGCCCAACCCCCTTTTCGCGCCGACCAGGTCGGCAGCCTTCTCCGTCCTCCCGAGCTCAAGGAGGCGCGGGATCGCTTCAGGCGGGGCGAGCTCTCGAAGGAGCAGTTGAGAATCATTGAAGATCAATCGATTCGAAAGGCCATACAACGTCAGGAATCAATCGGGCTCCAATCGATCACCGACGGCGAGTTCCGGCGCGACTGGTGGCATGTCGATTTCCTCACCGGCTTCGCGGGCGTAGAGGCGTACCAGGCGCCGCTCGTGGTGGGCTTCAAGGACACCGAAGAGCAGCCGCCGATGCTGCGCGTCGCGCGAAGGATTCGGCGGACGAGACCGATCTTCGTTGAGCCGTTCAGATTCATGAAGGCGGAAACAAGGCGAACGGCAAAACAGACCATTCCCGCACCGGCAATGCTGCACATGCGCCCGGGGCGCGCGGGAATCAGCAAGGAGGCGTATCCGGACCTCGTCCAGTTCTGGTCCGACGTCGCCGCCGCGTACCGCGCCGAGATTGCCGATCTCGCCGCGGCGGGCTGCACGTACCTCCAGCTCGACGACACGAGCTTTGCGTACCTGTGCGACGACAAGTTTCGCGACGCGTTGCGCAGCCGTGGCGACGACCCGGATGCGCTCGTGCGCACCTACGCGGATGCGATCAACGCAGCGCTTTGCGATCGGCCCGCGGGAATGACGGTCACGATGCACACCTGCCGCGGCAACTTCAAGAGCACCTGGGTCGCCTCGGGAGGCTATGAGCCGGTGATCGAGGCACTCTTTTCGGCGGACGTCGACGCCTACTTCATGGAGTTCGACAGCGACCGGGCGGGCGACTTTGCGCCGCTGCGCTTCGCGCCCAGGGGCAGGAAGATCGTGCTCGGGCTCGTGACCACCAAGGTGGGGAGCCTCGAGGACAAGGACACGCTCAAGCGCCGCATCGACGCCGCGTCGAAGTACGTGCCGCTCGAGGACCTGTGCCTGTCGCCGCAGTGCGGGTTCTCGAGCACGCACCACGGCAATCTCCTCTCGTACGAGGAGCAATGGCGCAAGCTCGAGCGCATCGTGGAGGTCGCGCGCGAGGTCTGGGAGTAGACCGAAGGCCTGCGCGCCGCGTGTTGCAGGACGTGCAGGCGGATGAACCCGCTGCAGAGGTCGCGATCGCCCGTGCGATCGCGCCAGTCTCCTACTTGCCTGCGTAGTCCTTGATCGCCTGGGAGAATGCCTGCGTGAGCGGCGCCTCCGCGTGCACCAGGTTGTAGTGGCAGGCGATGCAGTTGGTCCTGCCCTTCTTGACCGCGTCGGCGTGCGCGCGCTCGCCGCGCTTGCGCGTGGGAGCGATCGCCTCCATCTTGTGGCACTCGCGGCAGGTGTGGCTGTCCTCGTCGAGCAGCTTGAGGCGCGCCTTCTCCGCCATCTTCGCTCGCCTAGCATCGAACGCCTCGGGCGTGCTCCAGTCATTGCGGTGTTCGGAGATGAGGTCGTGCGTGCCCATCATGTGGTCCCACACCGCCGGCCAGAAGCGCTTGGCGACGTGGCACTGGCCGCACTCCGGCCGCACGCCGGAGGGGTTGGTGTAGTGCTTGGACTTCTTCAGTTCCTCGTACACGTACGCGCTCATGGAGTGGCAGGAGACGCAGAACTTCGTCGAGTTCGCCTGGATGTTGAGTTCTTCCGCGGCCACGAACGAAAGGCTCAGCACCGCCACCACCGCGAGCAGCGCGAGGATGCCGTTGCGCGGGCTTTCGAAGAAGTCGTGCAGCGCCTTCCACAGCCGCCGGGCGCGCGCGCGCGCGGAGGAGGGCTTGTGCGCGCGCCCGGCGGGCGCGGCCGCCGCGCCGCGCGGGTCCGCTGCCGCTTCACCTGATTTCGGCGGCATTGATGTGTCCGTCCTTCCTGCCGAGCGAGAGCTTGAGCGGCAGGCTCACGAAGTGAAACCGCGTGGTGACGTTGTCGTCGTGCACGGCGATGCCCACCGGGTAGGTCTGGCCCGGCGCGAGCGCGACGTCGTCCTTCTGCCCGGTGTTGAGCTTGCGCCAGATGTAGGCGGTCCAGCGCCCGCTGGCATGGCTGCCCGTGGCCATCAGGTCGTCGCCCGAACCTTCGCTCTTCGTGTTGAGGATGTACTTCGGCAGCAGGTCGCCGTTCTTCCATTTCGCCTTCGGATCGAAGGGGATGCTGTTCGTGCTGTCCAGGCGCGGCGCCTTGGGGTCGCGGAACTGCGATTCCGCGAGCGCGATCGCGCCCTTCGTCTTCGCCGGGTCGTACATGAACTTCGGCTGGTTCTTCGCGCCGTCCCAGTTGCCGTCGAAGGGCTTCTTGCCCGAGTCGAAGTTGCGGTACTGGAAGACGTAGGAGTCGTCCGCCTTGCCCACCGGCACCGAGCGGTAGGCGCGCCACTGCCAGAGGTCGAGAAACGCGCCTTTGGCCATCAGGCCGTCGAGTGCCGCCTTGTCCCGCGGCTTGTCCCACGCGCCGGCGTCGTCCGTGGCGGTGCGCGTCTCGAGCAGGTACTTGCGGATGTCGCTCTTCTTCATGAGCGATTTTCCGAGCACCGGGTGCGCCTCGACGGCGTCCTTGGACGGCGCCTTCGGCATGTCGCGCATCGAGTTGTGGCAGGTGACCCAGCAGCCCTTGTTCTTGAAGTCGGGCACGCCCTTGCCATCGCCGAGCATGATGCTGAAGCGGTCCTCGTACGACACCTTCGCCTTGCCCGCCTTCACGTCCTTGTTGGTGCGGTTGCTCGCGTAGGTCTCCCACTTGCCGTCGCGATAGACGACGTACTCGTGGAAGATCCCCGGCTCTTTCGCGGGCCAGGAGGCCTTCACGTAGATGTACTCCTTGTCGTAGGCCGCCTGCACCGTGACCCTGATCGAGCCCGGCTTGCCGGGAATCGGATTGGGCTCGAGCTTGTGCCCGGCGACGATCGACTTGCCGAGATCGGCTTCCTCGTCCTTGTGGCACTCCTGGCAGTTCTTGCCTTCCGCCGTGCCCGTGGCCCCCGCCTTGTGCGCGGCCGAGAGCATCCATTGCAGCGTGCCCTGGCCGGGATAGAAGAGCGTGATCTCGCTCTTCGGGACGCCGTCCCACTTGATCTTCGCCGGGTCGGCGGCGAGCGCCCTGCCCAGGGCGGCGAGCGTCAGGCTTCCCAGGGCGGTCACGATCACGATCCTGTGCATGATTGCTCCTTCCTCCGATGGCAATGCCCGGCACGGGCCACGGGAAGCGACATCGCAAGCCTCATGCCTGACTTGGCACGAGCGGATTTTCTTTTGTGAACAGCCAGTTACCTGGCGAGTGCGCCGCGTGGCGACGAGCGGACCGTCACGATGGCATGACAGCCGTCACGAGTTCGCGACGTCTGCTTCAATCCAACCGCGCTGATGTGTCCGTCGCCTCTGCCGAGCGAGAGCCTGCGCGGCGGGCTGACGGAGTGGAACCGCGTCGTGACGTTGCCGTCGTGAACCGACAGGCCGACCCGAGAGGTCCGGCCGCGGGCTCCCTGATGCATATCAAGCTATGACTCGACGACGATCCCCAGCCGCTTGATGTGGGCGTAGAAATTCTGCCGGGCGATGCCGGACCGGCGCGCCGCTTCCGAGACGTTGCCGCCGGCGGCGGCGAGCAGGCCCGTGAAATACTCGCGCTCGAAGGCGTCGCGCGCCTCGCGGAAGGTCGCGGCCGGCGCGCGCCCGGCGGCGGCGGGCGCGCCTTCGGCCCGCAGCCCGAGATCCGCGGCGCTGACGAGGCCGGTGGCCTTCACGGCGACCGCGCGCTCTACCGCGTGCTGCAGCTCGCGCACGTTGCCTGCCCACGCGGCGGATTCCAGCGCCGCGAAGGCCTCGGGCGTAAAGGTGCCCACGTCCTTTCCGAACCTGCGGTTGTAATGGTCGAGGAAATGCAGCGCGAGCGGCATGATGTCCTCGGGCCGTTCCCGCAGCGGCGGCACGCGCAGCACGACGACGTTGATGCGGTAGAACAGGTCCGCACGGAAGCGCCCGGCTTTCACTTCCGCCTCGAGCGAGCGGTTGGTGGCGCATATCAGACGGAAATCGCTCGCGCGCGGCTTCGTGCTCCCGAGGCGCACGAAGTTGCGCTCCTGCAGCACGCGCAGCAGGCTCGACTGGAGCCGCGGGCTCATGTCGGCGATCTCGTCGAGGAACAGCGTCCCGCCGTTCGCTTCCTCGAAGTAGCCGGCAGTGGCTCTCGCGGCGCCGGTGAACGCGCCCTTCTCGTAACCGAACAGCGTGCTCTCGAGCAGCGGCTCGGCGAGCGCCGCGCAGTTGACCTCGAGCAGCGGCCGGCGCGCGCGCGCCGAAAGCGCGTGGATCAGCTTCGCGAAGAGTTCCTTGCCGGTGCCGCTCTCGCCCTCGATCAGCACCGTGGCGTCGAGCGGTGCGACCTGCCGCGCCTGGATCAGCAGCCCTTCGATCGCCGCCGAGCGGCCGATGATGACCGGCCCTTCCCGCCGCCCTTCGAGGTCGTCGCGCAGCTCGGCGATCTCGCGGTAGGCGCGGTCCATCTCGAGCGCCTTCCCGATCACCGCGTCCAGCTCCTCCAGGTTCGCGAACGGCTTGGTGAGGTAATCGAACAGCCCCGCGCGCACGGCGCGCACCGCGTCGCGCACCTCGGCGAACCCGGTGATGAGGAGCGCCGTCTGGCGCGGGCGCTCGCGCCGCATCTCGGCGAAAAAGTCAAGGCCGTTGCCGTCGGGCAGGCGCTGATCGAGGATCACCAGATTGAAGTCCGTCTGGCGGAACGCCGTGCGCGCCTGCGCGAGGTTCGCCGCGACGTGCAGCTCGGCCCCGCGCTCGCGCAGCAGATCGTCGATCAGGCTGCGCGTGTAGGGGTCGTCGTCAACGAGAAGAATCTTCGGCTTCATGCGATTGCGCGGATGCGGGGAGCCAGATCACGAAACGCGCGCCGCCGCCGGGATTGTCCTCGGCGCGGATGCCGCCGCCGTGCAGGATCGCGATGTGCTGCGCGACCGCGAGACCGAGCCCGGTGCCGCCGGGACGCGTGCTGAAGAAGGGCGTGAAGAGCTTTTCCGCGATCCCGGCCGTGAGCCCGGGGCCGCGGTCGGCGACCGCGAGCTCCCACCCGTCGACGCCTTCACTCGGCGCGGGCGCGAGCGACACCGCGATCGGACCCTGGGGGTCGGCCTGCGCGGCGTTGTGCACCAGGTTGAAGAGTGCGTGGCGCAGCAGCACCGGGTCTGCCGAGATGACGGCGCGCCGCTTCGGGGCTTCGAACGCGACCGGCGGCCTGTCTCCCGCGGTCTGGCGGAAGAACTCGACCGTGTCGCGCGCGAGCGCCGCGAGATCGGTTCGCTGCGGCTCGGAACGCGAGGTGCGCGTGAATTCCAGCATGCGCTGCACGAACCCGCTGCAATGCTCGCCCGCCCGGCGGATCTCGCGCAGGAGCTCCCTGACGCGCTCGGGGTGGTCCGTCTGCCGCTCGGCGCGCTGCGCGAGGTTGATCACCCCGACCAGGGGGTTGTTGAACTGGTGCGCGATCTCTCCGACCATCTGGCCCATGGCCGAGAGCTTCTCCATCTGCACGATGCGCTCGTGCTCGATCGAGAGCCGTGCGAAGCGGCTCTCGGCCGCACGCTGCCGACGGTATACCGAGCGGAAGAGCCAGTACAGCGCCGCGAGCAGCAGAGCTGCCCCGAGGCCGCTCACCAGCCACAGGAGCGCAAGCCCGCGCCGGATCGTGAAGTTGAGGTCGGTCGCCGAGCGGTAGAGCGAGAATGCGCCCGCCGCGGCCTCGCCGTGCCCGCCGGCGCGGGCGATGCGAAACGGCACGTAGAACTCGATCAGCTCCTGCTCGGGGAGCCCTTCGTCGGCGTGCGAGGCGCGGTGCGCGGGATTGATGACCGCGCGTGGCGTTCCCCGGATGGCTTCGTCGAGGTCCGATTCGTGCCGTGTGACGCGCTTGCCGACGAGCTTCGGCTCGTCAGACCAGACGATCGCGCCCTTGTCGTCGAAGACCTTGACCCGCACGACGCCCGAGAGGTTCTTCAGCACGCTGAAGCTATTCGCGAAACGCGCCTGCGCGGCGGGGTCCGAGTAGTGCGCCATGTCCTCGGCCGAGAGATCCTTGAGCGCGAGGGCTCCCACCATGTCGCGCACGATGAGCGCTTCGCGGCCGATCACCGCGTCGCGGAAGAACTGCGACTGCGTAAGGCTCACCGCCGCACCGACGAGCGCGACGAGCAGCAGGCTCACCAGTGCGAATATTGCGGGAGGCGTGCGGGGCAGAAGGGTCATGGAGCGCGTCCTGTGGACGCTATACCTCAAACGGCCGCGCACCGCGCCGCCCGCGGTTGACGCCCGTCAATCCGCTCAGCGCTCGCCGGCGATGTAGTGCTCGAGCTGCTCGATGATGAATTTCTGCTCGGAGATGATGTCCTTCACCAGGTCGCCGATCGAGATCAGGCCGACCAGCCGGTCCCCGTCCATTACGGGCAGGTGGCGCACGCGCTTCTCGGTCATGAGCGCCATGCATTCCTCGTTGGTCTGGCCGGGGTGCACGCAGACGACCGGGGCGGTCATCACGTCGCGCACCGGCGTCTCCCTCGACGAGCGCGCCATGAGGACGATCTTGCGCGCGTAGTCGCGCTCGGTGATCATGCCGACGACCTTCGCGCCCTCCATCACGACGAGCGCGCCGACGTTCTTCTCGGCCATCAGCTTGACGGCCTCGTACACCGACGCCACGGGGCTCGTCGAGAGGACGCTCTGCTCGGGTTTCGACCTGAGAATCTGCGCCACCGTCGTCATCGCGGCCTCCTCGCGTGGGAGACGCTAGGATACGACGCTTCCGGCGATCGCGAGAAGCGCCCCGCAGGGCAGACGGTTGGGAAGAATTCTCTCCAACAGGCGGGCCGGGCCCCCGCCTCCCGGAAGGAACACGGCGCTCCCGATCTCGAGATTCCGGACGTCGAACCCGGAGAAAAGCGCGCGAGCTTCGGCCGGCGTGTGCCAGTGCGCGCCCGCGTAGGCGCCGTGGCCGGCTTTCCTCCGATAGAGGAGGCTCGCGCGGTTCAGAAGCCCGATCGCGAAGCGCCGGCGCGTCACGCGCAGCATCTCGGCGATCGCTCTTCGCTCGTCGGGCACGAAGCAGAGCGCCGTCACGGAAAGCGTCAGGTCGAAGCCCCGCTCGGGGAAGGGCAGCGCTTCGGCCCTGCCCTTGATGAAATTCGGACGCCCCCCGGAACGCTCGCGCGCACAGGCCAGCCATTCCCCGTCCGGATCGAGCCCGATCGCCAGAAGTCCGGCGTCGCTCGCGAAGCGGCGCGTGAAGTAGCCGGTCCCGCAGCCGATGTCGAGCAGCGTCTCGCCAGGGCGCGGGGCGAGCATCCTCTCGAGGAGGCGGAACTCCGTTTCGCCGATCCACGCGCCGCGCGGCGTCCGATACCACGCGTCGTACCGCTCAGCGGAGGGCCGCGGCTCCATCGGCAGGGGTCCCCGTCTTCAACTGCAGGGCGAGGCGGCCACGCTCGTACACCCTCAACTCGCCTTTCGAGAACGGTGCCGACCCCTCCGGCGAAAGGGGCTGGGTGGCCACGAGCGCCAGGAATTCGCGGCCGCCCGGCTGTTCGAGGTGGTGCAGGCGTCCGCGCCGCCGCGCGCGCGGAACGGCACGAACCAGCGCGCGAGCCCGAAGGCCGTGTCCGAGCTCGCGCCGAACCGCTCGCACATCGCCGTTTCCCGTCAGAACCTGGCGTAAAGCCAGTATTTTTCGTAGAGCACCTTGGCGCCGTGCCAGAGCAGGCCCGGGTGGCGCAGCTGCACCCGGGGCGTGGGCTCGGCGTAGAAGTCGCCGCTGCCCATCCCGGCGCGGCCTCCGCCGGTCTCGATGAAGCACATGCCCTTGCCGTCGAAGCGGCGGGGCTCGCCGCGTCCGGTCCACTCGTGCGCGATGTTGTGCGCCACCGCCTCGGCCTGCCCGTGCGCGAACACGCCCGCCTTGGGAAGCGGCCGCCCCATCCTGAGCGGGATCACGGTGACGTCGCCGATCGCGTAGACGCCCGCGAATATCGTGGCGAGCGTGTGCCGGTCCACGGGTACCCAGCCCGAATCGTTCGTCAGGCCCGCGTTGCGGACGGCCTCGGGAGCGCGATGCGGCGGCACGTAGAGCAGGAGGTCGAAATTCGCGGCGGGGCCGCTTGCGAACTCCAGGCGCTTTTCGCCCGCGTTCACCGACTTCACCTGGCGCTCGGGGTGATAGCGGATGGCGCGCTCCTGCAACATCGCGCGCACGCCCGCCGACACCTCGGGTCCGGCGACCATCATGGGACCTGGCTCCGCGGCGTAGAAATCGATCTCCACCTGTGCGCGCCGCCCGCGCTCGCGAAGAAAATTCTCCGCAAGAAGTGCCGCCTCGTATGGCGCCGCGGGGCACTTGTATGCGGGCGCTGCAGTGAGGATCGCGAGGCGTCCCCGCTCGAACCGGTCCAGGGCGTCGCGGATGGCTGCAGCGCCGGGGAGGGTATAGATGCAAAGCCCGGCCTCGGCGAGCCCCGGGACCGCCTGGGGTGCGTACTCGGCCCCGAGCGCGACGATCATGGCGTCGCCCTGCAGGGTTTGACCATCGACATCGGCCGTTCTCGCGGCGGGGTCGATTCGCCTGACTTCTCCGCGTACCAGATCGATGCCTGATCTTGCAGCGTGCTCGACCCGACGCGAGATCGCTTCGGCGTCGCGGCTGCCGACCATCAACCACAGGAGCGAGGGCGGAAAGACGTGCCACGCCTCGCGCTCGACGAGCACGACGCGATCCTCGCGCGGCAGCAGCCGCCGCAGCGCCTGCGCCGCGACCATGCCGCCGAGCCCGGCCCCCAGGACCAGCGCGGTACGGCTCATGCGGTGCTCAGAATACCAGCACCTTGTCCGCCCAGGCGGTCCACTCGGTCAGCTCGTCCATCGTGCCGCGATGCGCGCCATCGATGAGATCGTCCTCGGAGATGCCGCGCGCGTCCATGCAGGTGCCGCAGACAGCGATCTCGCCGCCGCGGCGCGCCACCGCGGCGAGCATGTCGCCCACGTTGTAGTAGCCCGGCGGCACCTTCTGGCCGGCCTTGGCGCAGGCCGCGGCGTCGCCCATCAGCTGCAGGTGCACTTCGCCCTTTTCCTTGATCAGGATGTTGCGCGCCAGGCGCAGCGCGTTGTAGCTGCGCTCGGTGCCGTAGGGCGGGTCGTTCAGCACGAAGAGGTATTTCATCGGACGAACCTGACGGCCTTGAGGAAGGGAATCGCGAGCGCGCCCGAGAACGTGGTCGAGACGCGCGGGTCGGGGATGTTCGGCATGCCGATGCGCAGGCCCGCCTGGCCACCGGCGGGCTCGGGGACGTAGGTGCCAAAAATGCGGTCCCACACCGAAAGGCAGAACCCGTAGTTGCTGTTGCGCTCGGCGGCGAGCACCGAGTGATGGATGCGGTGCATGTCCGGCGTCACGAGCAGCGCGCGCACCGCGCCCTCGAGCGGCGCCGGCAGGCGCACGTTGCCGTGATTGAAGAGCGAGGACAGGTTGAGCAGCACCTCGAAGGCGAGCACCGCGAGCGCCGGCGCGCCGATCAGCGCGATCGCAGCGAACTTGATCAGCATCGAGAGCACCATCTCGACCGGGTGGAAGCGGATCCCGGTCGTGGTGTCGAAATCCGGATCCGCATGGTGCACCTGGTGCAGGCGGGCGAGCGCCGGCACCGCGTGGAACAGCACGTGCTGCAGGTAGATCGCGAGATCGAGGGCCGCGACGGCGAGCAGCACCGCGGCCCAGCCGGGCGCGCCAAGATGATTGAGCACGCCCCAGCCGTTGCGCGCCGCGATTTCCGCCATCCCGATGGCGCCGGTCGGCAGGACGACCCGCAGGAGCGCGGTGTTGAGCGCCGCGAGGCCGAGGTTGGTGCGCCAGCGGCGCCACCAGGACTCGCCCGGCGCGCGCGCGGGGGCGAGCCGCTCCCAGGCAGCCATCGCGGCGAGCACCAGCGCGAACGCCGAGACGCGCAGCGCGGCCTCGTGCTCGAGGAGCAACCCTTCCACGTCATCCATAGTATTCAATCGAATACTTGAATATTAGCGGAAGCGCGGTTCGCTGTCAACGAGCCCGGCATACCGCCTATGCGCCCAGCCAGCGCACGGTCTCGAAGGACGGCTCGATCGACCAGTCGATCCCGATTCCGGGGTCCGGCGGGATCCGCCGGGCGAAAGTGCCGGGCGCGTCCGGCGTGAAGACCCGCACCTGCTGTCCTTCGAGCACTGCGGCGATCGCGGCACACCACGCGATTTCCCACGGATGACCGTGCCGCGCGAGCAGCGCGACGGCGCGCGCGCCGGCGGATTCCAGGGTCGCATCCAGGGATCCCAGCCCGAACGGATCGAGCACCGGCAACGCCGTCGAACCTGTTACGGCGACGCTGTCGCGCCGCTTTCCCCCGAGGAGCGCGTAGAGCGGCGCATTTCGCTCGCGCGCGGCCGCGTCCCAGGCGGCCATGTCGCGTGCCGGCGCGGCCTCGAGGCCAAGGTTGAACCCGAAGCCGGCGGCTCCGGACGAGGCAAGCACGCGCGCCACGAGCGCTTCCGCCCCCGAGGCGAGGCGGATGGAGTGCACGTGCGTGCGCGCGATCGAAACCGGGGCGGACATCGGCGGCCTTTGACGGTATTGTCCCGCACCGCCCAAGGGGATCGCGCTCGTCGTTTCCGGCAATGCCGTGTTCCCGGCGGTGCTCATCGGGGCGCCGGCGTTGCGGTAGGATCGCGCCATGCCTCTCTATATGGAAGAGAAGCCTCGCCGCGAGGGCGCGATCCCGCTCTCGGCCGCCGAGCGCGAGGCGCGCGTGCAGCTCGCCGCCTGCTACCGGATCTTCGACTACCTGCGCTGGACCGAGATGATCTTCAACCACATCTCGCTGCGGGTGCCGGGCGGGGAAGGGGTGTTCCTCATCAACCCGTTCGGCCTTCGCTACCGCGAGGTGACGGCCTCGAGCCTTGTGGCGATCGACCTCGAGGGCAACCCGGTGCGCCCGGGGTCGCACCCGGTGAACCGCGCCGGTTTCGTGATCCATTCGGCGATCCACGGCGCGATCCCCGCGGCGCGCTGCGTGATGCACACGCACACCACGACGGGGATGGCGGTCGCGTGCCTGAAAAGCGGGCTCTCGCACGACAGCTTCTACGGCGCGCAGCTCGCGGGCCGCGTCGCCTACCACGACTTCGAGGGCGTGACCGTGGAGCCGGGCGAGAAGGAGCGGCTGGTGCGCTCGATCGGCGATCGCAAGGCCGTGATCCTCCGGAACCACGGGCTGCTCGCCTGGGGCGAGAGCCTGCCGGAAGCGTTCATGATGCTCTGGACGCTCCAGCGTGCCTGCGACGTGCAGATCGCGGCGAGCGGCGCGGGCGAACTGAACCCGGTGAGCGCCGAAGCGATCGAGCGCGCGAAGCGCGAGGCGGGGCCCGCGGAGCCGAAAGTCTGCGAGATGGTGTTCGCCTCGCTCGTGCGCACGATCGAGGCGATCGACGCCGGCTACCGGGCCTGAGGCGATGGGCAGGCTCGCGCTCGCGGCGAAGATCACGCATGTTCCGTCGATGTACCTTTCGGAGCTGCCCGGTCCGCACCACGGCTGCCGCGAGGCGGCGATCGAGGGCCATCGCGAGATAGGGCGGCGCTGCCGCGCCGCGGGCGTGGACACGATCGTGGTGTTCGACGTGCACTGGCTGGTGAACGCGGGCTATCACGTGAACTGCCGCGCGCGCTTCAGGGACGTGTACTCGTCGAACGAGCTGCCGCACTTCATCAGGGACATGGCCTACGAGTACCCGGGCAATCCGGCGCTCGGACGCCTGATCGCGGAAACGGCCACGGCGCGCGGCGTGCACACCCGCGCGCACGAGGTCGAGAGCCTCAAGCTCGAGTACGGCACGCTCGTGCCGATGCGCTACATGAACGGCGACGGCCGATTCAAGGTGGTGTCGGTCGCGGGCTGGTGCGCCTGGCACAGGCTCGAGGACAGCCGGACCTTCGGCGCGGCGGTGCGCGAGGCGATCGAGAAAAGCGGCAGCACGGCGGCTATCCTCGCGAGCGGGTCGCTCTCGCACCGCTTCAACGACAACGGCAGCCCCGAGGAATCGATCCACGACATCAGCCGCGAGTTCTTCCGGCAGGTGGACCTGCGCGTCGTGGAACTGTGGAAGCGGGGCGACTTCGCGACCTTCGTGAGGATGCTTCCCGAGTACGCGGAGCTCTGCGTGGGCGAGGGCGGCATGCACGACACCGCGATGCTGCTCGGCGCGCTCGGCTGGGATCGCTACGACCGGCCGGTCGAGATCGTGACCGACTATTTCGCGAGCTCCGGCACCGGGCAGATCAACTGCATCTTCCCGGTGGGATAGGTCCCATGCCTCATTTCATCGTCGAGTATTCGGACAATATTTCTTCCTCGATGGAGATAGAGACCCTGTTCGAGGCAGTCCACCAGTGTCTCTCGGCCTCCGGGATCTTCCCGCTCGCAGGGATCCGCAGCCGCGCGGTGCGCGTGAGCGAGTACCGCGTGGCGGACGGCGGCGACCACGCGTTCGTGCACATGGAGCTCAGGATCGGCCACGGGCGCGATGTGCAGACGCTGAAGCGCGCGGGCGAAGCGCTCTTCGCCGCGATCCGCGCGCATTTCGAGCCGCTTATGGCGAGGCGCTCGCTCGCGCTTTCGCTCGAGATCGCCGAGATCCATCCCGTGCTCAACTTCAGGCACGGCAACGTCCGGCAGCACCTGTAGCGCGCTCAGTCCGCGATCGCGATCGCGCCCTTCGACGCCGTCTTGACGCGATACATCGCGCCGTCGGCGGCCTTGAGCAGGGCGTCCATGTTGCGGCCGTGGCGCGGATAGAAGGCGATCCCCACGCTTGCGCCCACGCGGGCCGTGCCTTGCGGCAGCGCCTGGGCCGCGGAAACCCGCTCCACGATGCGCCCGGCGATGCGCCGCGCAAGCTCCTCGCTCACGTTCTCGAGTATCACCGCGAACTCGTCGCCGCCCAGGCGCGCGACCGTGTCGGTCCCGCGCACGCAGGCCGCCATCTGCGACGCTACCCGTTTCAGAACGGCGTCGCCGGCGTCGTGACCGAAGCGGTCGTTGACCTGCTTGAAGCCGTCGAGGTCCACGAAGAGAACGGCGAACGGCGTGCCTTCGCGCTCGGCGCGGGCGATCGCCTGCGCGATACGCTCCCTGAGCAGGCGCACGCTCGGCGCGCCCGTGAGCGGATCGTGATTGGCGAGCTGCCGGATCTCCGCCTCGGCCTCCTTGAGCGCGCTGATGTCGACGAAGGCGAACAGCAGCAGGTCTTCGTCCTCGATCGGGACGCTCGCCATCGAGACCAGCGCCCAGACCCGGCGGCCGTCGGCGCGCTTGAGGCATGCCTCGAAGTTGCGCACCTCGCCCGCCTCGGCGAAGCGCACCATCAGCCGCTCTCGGTCGGCGGGGTCGACGAAGTAGTCGGCCCACGACGCTCCCATGACGGTCGCGCCCTCCACGCCCAGCACTTCCTTGAAGAAGCGGTTGGCGTACAGCACCTCGCCGTCCTCGACCCGCAGCAGGAGGATGCCCGCGGGCACCGTGTCGTTGAAGGCGCGCAGGCGCTCGTCGTTGACGATCAGCCTCTCGAAAGATGAGCGGTCCATGGCGCGGGTCGGCGGCTCGAGCGTCGGCGCGATGGCCAATCTTGCGCGCCCGGGCCTCGGTCGGGCAAGCTCTGGCGCGATGAAGCCGTTCGCCGAGATCCATCCCGCGCTCGACTTCAAGCAGCGTGCGGCAGTGGCTGAAGTCGACGATACCTCCGAGGTAAGGAACAGGAGTCGGCTCACGCCAGCTACCATATATGGCACAATGCGGGTATGCACAAGACCACGATCTATCTGGATGACGACACGCGCCTGACGTTGCGCCGGGCGGCCCAGCGCGAAGGCAAGACGCAGGCCGAGGTCCTGAGAGCCGCCGTGTTGCGGTACGCGAGCGAGGAGCCGGGCGGAGTTCCGCCGGGAGCGGGCGAATTCCGCAGCGGCCGGCATGACGTGGGAGAGCGCGCCGAAGCGCTGCTGCGCGCTGCGACGAAAAAGCGCAAGTGGCGTTGATCCTCGATTCGGGTGCGCTCTATGCGGCGTACGACGCGGACGACAAGCACCACAAGTCCGTCCTGCGCGCGTTGCGTGGCAATCGGCCGCCTTTCGTCGTTTCGTCCGCGATTCTCGGCGAGACGGATTACCTGCTCCTCGAGTTCCTCGGCGTGGACGCGGAGTTGAAGTTCCTGGATGCCGTGCGCTCTGGCTACTACTCCCTCGAACCGGTTGTTTCCGCCGATCTGGATTATTGCCGGCGCGTGATCGAGCAGTATCGGGACCTCGAGATCGGGCTGGCGGACGCGGCGGTGATGGCCACCGCGGAGAGGCTCGGCATCAATCGCATCGTGACGCTTGATACGCGCGATTTTCGCGCGGTCAGACCCCGGCGTTGGGCGGCGTTCGAATTGCTGCCCGAGCAGTGAGCGGCATTCGGAATTGAGGCCGTTCACCTACGTCGGACTCGCTTCCCGCGTCGTCTTCGGCGCCGGCTCGATCGCGCAGCTTCCCGCCGAGGTCGATCGCCTCGGCGCGAAGAAGGTGCTCGCGGTGTGCACCCGGGGACGGGAAGACGACGCAAGAGAAATCGTGAAGACCCTGGGCGAGCGCCTGGCGGCGGTTCACCCCGAGGCCCTCATGCATGTCCCGATCGAAACCGCGATCGAGGCAAGAAACGCGGCCGCGGCTCTCGGCGCCGACTGCTGCGTGGCGGTCGGCGGCGGCTCGACGATCGGGCTCGCGAAGGCGATCGCGCTCACCTCGGGCATGCCGGTGATCGCGGTGCCGACGACGTACTCCGGCTCCGAGATGACCCCGATCCTCGGCATGCTCGAGGGCGGCGTGAAGAAGACGCTGCGCGACGCCAGGGTGCTGCCGAAGACGGTGATCTACGATCCGGTTCTGACGCTCGGGCTCCCCCCCGCGACCTCGGCCGCGAGCGGCATGAACGCGATCGCGCATTGCGTGGAAGCTCTTTACGCGGTGGATGGGAATCCGGTTGTTTCGCTCCTGGCGGAAGAAGGGATTCGAGCGCTGTCCTCTTCCCTTCCGGCCGTGGCGCGAGACCCCTCCGGTCTCGAAGCGAGAACCCGGGCGCTCTACGGCGCGTGGCTCGCGGGCGTTTCGCTCGGCTCTGCCGGGATGGCGCTGCACCACAAGCTCTGCCACACGCTCGGCGGCACGTTCAATCTGCCGCACGCGCAGACCCATTCGATCGTGCTGCCGCATGCGGTGCGCTACAACCGCGACGCTGCGCCGCAAGCGATGAGGCGGATCGGAAAGGCATTGGGAAAGCGCGATCCCGCCGCCGGCCTGTGGGATCTGGAAAAGGCCCTTCCGGTCAAGATGGCGCTCTCGGAGATCGGCATGCCGGAGGAGGGCATCGAGAAAGCCGCCCGCATCGCTGCCGAAAGTCCGTATCCGAACCCGCGTCCGGTGACCTACGAGGGCGTGCTCGCGCTGCTGCGCGACGCCTTCGCCGGCCGGCGTCCCGCAGACTGAGCCGGCAAATCCCGCCCGATTTTCTCTTCGCGCGGCCGTAACGCCTCCCGGACTGCGGCCCGGCCGCGTCGAATGGGGTCAGGTCTTGAACTGACGCCTCATTTCCGGACCTGATCCCGAGGCCGACCCGGATCTCGCGAACTCCTTTTCCTGCAGCGCGCGCCAAAGGAGCTTGCCGGTGCCGGAGCGCGGCAGCGCGTCGATGAACTCGATCCTGCGCGGCGCCTTGTAGGCGGCCATCCGGGTCCGCGCCCAGGCGAGGATCTCCTCCCCCGTGGCCTTGCTTTCGGGTTTCAGGACGACCACGGCCTTCACCGTCTCTCCGCGGCGCTCGTCGGGCGAGGCGATCACGCAGCACTCCTTGATCGCCGGGTGCCGGTACATCGCGGCTTCGACTTCCGCGGGCCAGACCTTGAAGCCGGCGGCGTTGATCATGCGCTTCAGCCGGTCGCAGATGAAGAAGTAGCCGTCCTCGTCCATGCGCCCGAGATCGCCCGTGCGGAAGAATCTCCTGCCTTGCACGTCGACGAACGACTCGTTGAACGATGTTTCGTTCTTCCAGTACCCGGTGAGCAGTTGCGGACCGCGCACCACGATCTCGCCCTGCTTTTCGGGCTCGAGTATTTCAAGGCTGTCGGGATCCACCACGAGCGCTTCGGTGTCGAACGTGGGAATGCCGAGGCATTGCTTCTTCGGGTTCTGCGGCGGGTTGATGTGGGTCTGCGAGATCGTCTCGGTGAGGCCGTAGCCCTCGATGTAGCGCACGCCGCACAGCTCGAAGAGCTTCTGCGCGATCGCCTCGGGCATCGCCTGGCCGCCGCCGAAGATCCACTTCAGCGAGCGCACGTCGTGCGCCATCGCCCTCGGGTCCGACAGCAGGTCCACCACCATGGCCGGCACGTTGTCCCAGTGGGTGCAGCGATGGCGCTCGACGAGACCGGCGGCGAGCGCCGGATCCCAGCGCCGCTGGATCACGATCGTGCCGCCGGCATACGCGGTGGCGAGAAAGCTGTGGACCAGGCCCGTGACGTGGAACAACGGCGCGGTCGCGAGCGCCACCGTGTCCGGCGTGACGTTCTTCCACAGCGCCGAGCCGATCACGTTGTGCAGCACCGTCTCGTGCGTGTGCATGCACCCCTTCGGCCGCCCGGTGCTGCCGGAGGTGTAGGGCATCAGGCACAGGTCGCCGGGGCGCGAGGCCGAAGGTCCGGGGTCTTCGGTCGAAATCGCGATCCGGCCCGGGACGACGAGATGCTCCACGAGCAATCCGGAGAACCTCTCCGCGACTTCATCCTCCACGATCGCCACGCGCGCGCCGCTGTCCTCGAGGTAATGGCGCAGCTCGCCGGCGAGGTTCATCGGCCCGACCGGCACGACCACGGCGTCCGCGCGCAGGGTCGCGAAGCAGGCGATCACCCAGTCCGCGCCGTTCTGCATGCACAGCAGCACGCGCTCGCCCGCGCGCACGCCGCACGCGCGCTGCAGGTGCCCCGCGAGCGCCTCGGCGCGCGCGCGCACCTCGCGCCAGGTCAGCGTCCCGCCCTGGAACACGGTCGCGGGCTTGTCCGGAAAGCGCCGCGCGGCGCTCTCGAGCAGGCCGTACAGCGTGGTCGTGGCGCGCGGCAGGCTCCTCGGAAGGTGCGGCGGCCAGTGCTTCCAGTGGCGTGCGCTCATTCCGGCAGTATAGGAAATGCGACGCAGGCGCGCGTCTTCAGGGCCGCGACCATAGCGCGTGCAGCGGAACCGCGAACAGCCGCTCGCCGGCCGGCAGGACGTCCTCGCCGTCGTAGAGCACGACGCCGGCCGCGAAGCCTTCGCCGGCCGCCTCGCGCAGCTTCCGGAGTCCGCGGAAATCGCGCTCGCCGACCGTCCCCGACGCCTTCACCTCCACGCCCGCGACCTGGGAGGCGCCGCGCTCGATGACGATATCGACCTCGAATCCGTCCTTGTCGCGATAGTGGTGGAACGCAAGCGGATCCGCATGCCAGCTCGCCTGCCGCCTCAGCTCGCCGTACGCGAATGTTTCCAGAAGCTGCCCGAACAGCGGCGGGTCCGCGGTCCATGCGGCCGCGCTGTCCGCGCCGAGCAGCGCGGCGGCAAGGCCCGCATCTCCGACGTGGAGCTTGGGCGCCTTCACCAGCCGGCTGAGACGATTGCGGTGCCATGGCGGCAGGAGCTCGAGCACGAAGATGCGCTCGAGCACCGTGACATAGGCGCGTATCGTGGGCCGGCTCACCTGGAACGGCGCCGCGAGCTCGCTTGCGTTGAGCAACCGCGCAGTCTGTCCGGCCGCCAGCTGGAGAAGCTTCGGCAGCGCGTCGAGCGCCCCAAGACGCGCCAGATCGCGCACGTCGCGCTGCACGAGCGTGTCGAGGTACGCCCGATGCCATTCGCGGCGCCGGCGACCGGCAGGGCGCGCGAGCGCCGCCGGATAGCCGCCCGCGGCGACGCGCTCGGCGATCGCCGGGCCGCGGCGACGCAGGGTGCGCATCGCGAAGCGGCGCTCGAAAAGCGCATCGAGGAACCGGGGCCGCGCGCGCTCCAGCTCGCACTGGGCGAGCGGGTGCAGGCGCACGATCTCCATCCGGCCGGCGAGCGAGTCGGCGAGCTTCGGCACGAGCAGCACGTTGGTCGAGCCTGCGAGGATGAAGCGGCCCGGTCGCCGGTCGCGGTCGATCGCGAGCTTCAGCGACGCGAACAGACCCGGCACCCGCTGCACTTCGTCCAGGATCGCGCGCCGCGGAAGCGCGGCCGCGAACCCGACCGGGTCCTGCCGCGCGGCCGCCGCCACATTGTCGTCGTCGAAGGAGTAGTACGCGTAGCCGGCGGCGCGTCCCGCCTCCAGCGCGAGCGTGGTCTTGCCGCATTGCCGCGGCCCGTGGATCAGGACCGCCGGCGTATCCCGCAGCGCCTCGATCAGGCGCCTGCGGACGTGGCGGGGGTGCAGGCGGGGACGGTCCATTCCCGGATGATTGTAAATCCGGGCCCGGCCAGTTGAAAAGTTTGATCCCGGCCAGTTGAAAGCTTTATGGCCGGCCATTTGAAAGGCTCGGGGCCGCCGGTATAGTAGCGCGATGGAGCACACCTTCCTCTTTCGCGAGGGGCTGTGGCGCGCGGAAGGGGAGTATTTCGACGGCACCGGCAACCGCGCCGCGGTCGAAGGGCACGCGCACGTGCGCCACTACCCCGACAAGTGGGTCTACGAGGGCGTGCTGAAGACCGTGGGCGCGAGCGCGCAGGAATTCCGCAACGAATACGAGATCCACCCATTCGTCCCCGGCAACTTCGCCACCACCTGGACCTCGAAGCACGCGACGATCGGGACGCTCTCCGGGCGGTTTCTCGTCGTGGGCGACGCGATCCTCTCGGCCTGCGAGTCGGCGACCGGCCGCTACCGCGGCCAGGACACGATCCTGCGGCGCGACGAGCGGCGCTACAGCGCGCGCGGCGCGCTGTTCGACGGCCCGCGGCTGCTCTCGGCGTGGTCGATCGAGCTCACGCGCTCCTAAGCTTCGAGGAGCACCTCGCGCGCGAGATCGTGGCGAGCGAGCGCACGCGCATGGCCGCGCTCGCCGGGATCTTCGCGGTCCTCACGGCGGTCTTCGCGCTGTTCGCCTTCGTGTTTCACGAGGACTACGCGCGCAATTTCGGCTCGCCCGCGCTCGTCGGGTACGCGGTCGGCGTCAGCACCGCGCTGGTCGCCTACGAGCTGCTGGTGCGGCGCATCCTCGGCCGGCAGCTCGAGCGGGGCCGGACGCCGCCAGCGCCGCTGCGCTACTGGAATGCCCTGGTGGAGACGAGCGTGCCTACGGCGCTGATCCTGCTGCTTGGGCAGTACGCGAGCCCGGTCCTGATACTGCAGGGCCCCGCGGTGCTGCTCTACGGCGTCTTCATCGTGCTCTCCACGCTGCGGCTCGATTTCAAGCTCTCGGCGTTCACCGGCCTGGTCGCGGCCGCGGAGCTCATCGCGCTGTCCTTCCTCTACCGGCAGGCCGATGCCGGCGACGGGGCGTTGGCGATGCTGCACGCCCCCGGCTTCATCCTCATGAAGGGAGTGATATTCCTGGTCGCGGGCGCCGCGGCCGGGTTCGTGGCGGGGCAGCTCAGGCGCCGGATCGTGCGCGCGTTCGGCGCGATGGAGGAGCGCCAGCGCATCCTCGCCGCCTTCGGCCAGCAGGTTTCGCCCGAGATCGTCGGGGAGCTGCTGCGCCAGGGCCCCGAGATCGCGAGCCGGCGCACCTTCGTGTGCGTGCTTTTTCTGGACGTGCGCGATTTCACGCGGCTCGCCGAGGGCAAATCGCCCGAGGAGATCGTCGCCTGGCAGAACGCGCTCTTCGGCGCCGCGGTGCAGATCGTCAACCGCCACCGCGGGATCATCAACCAGTTCCTCGGCGACGGGTTCATGGCGACCTTCGGGGCGCCGGTGTCGGGCGGGAACGACAGCGCCAACGCGGTGGCCGCGGCGCGCGAGCTGCTCGCGGCCGCCCGCTCGCTCTCCGATTCGGGGCGGATCCCGGATTGCCGGCTGGGCATCGGCCTGCACGCGGGCGAGGCCGTGACGGGCAACATCGGCTCGGCCGAGCGCAGGCAGTACTCGGTGAGCGGCAACGTCGTGATCCTCGCCTCGCGCATCGAGCAGCTGAACAAGCGCTTCGGCTCGCAGCTGCTCTGCTCGGGCGAGGTGCTCGCGAGCGCCGGAATCGCCGCGGGCGAGGCCGCGCCGCTCGGGCCGGTGACGGTGAAAGGGCGCGACGAGCCGCTCGAGCTGTACCGGCTTGCGTGAGCGCGGGAAAGCCCCGCGCCCTGACAATGCCTAACACAGCGCACTGGAGGGCGCAATAGGATGAACGTGGGATATCCGATCCCGGTTTCCGGACTGCGGAAATGCCGGATTGGTGTGAAAATTCTCAATTGTAATGTTTGGGTTAGCGGAGACTCTTGTGATAGATTGAAATTCTGATCTGGAAGTGAATGCTTGGGGCTTCGGCGCGCCGCGCCGGAGCCGTTTTCAAGGGGCAAGCAGGGGGATTCCAGAAGCATGCATTCCGAAGCGCCGCAATTCCGGGAGTTATTGCGGCCGCACTTCAGCCGGATTTCCGCCGGCGCCTGTGGCGCGGGCCGTTGTTCATTCCGAATCTTTTCCGTGTATCGCTAGCTAGTCAGGGAGCATAGCCATGGCCGTCTTCACCAAGACTTCTTCCGCCGACGTCAACGGCTCGACCACGAACGACATCATCTTCGTCAGCGGGACCGCAGGGTTCGGCGGCACCATCGACGGCAAGGCCGGCACGCTCGACACCATCCGGTTCGACGACGCTACCGCAGCGAGGATCACGATCAACTCGCTCGGCCAGCCGGGCGATTTCATCGAGGTCAAGAACATCGAAGTGGTGATGCTCTCGACGGCAACCGGAACGGGCACCACCGGCGATCACGACATCGACGCCTCGGGCTACACGCAGAACGGGCTCACGATCTCGGGCAATTCCGGCAACAACATCCTCACCGGCACGATCTTCGCCGACACGATCACCGGCGGCGGCGGCACCGACGAGCTCTACGGCGGCGCGGGCAACGACAAGTTCGTGATCGCCGCGGCGGGCGACCACACCGCGATCGAAATCCTCGACGGCGAGGACGGCGTCGACACGATCTTCTACACCTCGACCGCGACCACGGGCACGCTGCTCCTCACGCTCTCGGACCAGGTCGACGTAGAGGCCCTCGTCATGGGCACGATCGCCGGCGTCACCACCGGCACCAACGCGCTCGGCGTGGACGCGAGCCAGGCGAACGCCAATTCCGGCCTCGGCATGGCGATCACGGGCAACAGCGGCAACAACGCGATCACGGGCACCGGCTTCCGCGACGTCATCGCGGGCGGCGGCGGCAACGACACCCTCCTCGGCGGCGCCGGCAACGACACCATCACCGGCGGCGTCGGCACCGATTCGATGGACGGCGGCGCGGGCAGCGACGTCTACCAGCTCGCGAGCACGGCCGAGCTCACCGCGGCCGAGAAAATCACCGACAGCGGCGCCTCCGGCACCGACACCATCCGCTTCACCGCCACCGCGGCGGGCTCCACGCTCACGCTCACCAGCAGCACCAACATCACCGGCATCGAGCGCGTAGACATCGGCAAAGCCGTTGGGACGGCGGTCGACAACGCCAACACGGCGCTCAACATCGACGCGGGCAACCTGACCACTGCGCTCACCATCGTCGGCAACAATGGCGCGAACACCATCACCGGCACGCAGAACGCGTCCGACGACCTGCAGGGCGGGGGCGGCAACGACATCTTCGTCATCAAGGCCCCGGGTCACCACGGCGCGGGCGAGTCGATCGACGGCGGCGCGGGCACCGACACGATCCGGTTCGCTCCCACGGGGACTACGCCGCAGACGCTGGTTCTCTCCGGGAACATCAGCAACGTGGAGAACGTCGCGATCACCGACGCGACGGGCTCGGCCGCGGGGACATTGGCCCACGGCATCGACGGCTCGGCGCACTCGACGGGCATCGGCCTCACCGGCAACGCGGGCGCGAACGCGCTCACCGGCGGCGCGGGCAACGACACGCTGACGGGCGGCGCGGGCAACGACGCGCTCGACGGCGGCGCGGGCGACGACGTGTACGTCTACACCGCCGCCGGCCAGTTCGGCGCGACCGAGACGATCACGGATTCGAGCGGAACCGACACCATCCGCATCACCGCGGGCGTGCTCACCAAGGGCACCGGCGCCACCGCCGGCATCGCCGCGGACGGCATCGAGAAAATCGAGCTCGTGGGCACGGCTGGCGTCGTCGTCTCGACCACGGACACCGACGGCACCGGCGCCAACTCGATCACCGGCGGCAGCGGCGACGACACCATCGAAGGCGGCGCGGCCGGCGACAACATGAAGGGCGGCGCGGGCGCCGACACGTTCGTGATCGCGGCGACGGCGCACCTCACCGGCGACGTCATCAACGGCGGCGACGGCTCCGACACCGTGAGCCTCACGCAGGCTACGGCGGGCACCTACACCTTCGGCGCGGGGCTCACCGCGGTGGAGAACGTGACGGCCGCGGGCAGCGCCAACCTCAACATCAACGCCGCCGCGGTCACCGCGAGCGGCATCAAGTTCACCGGCAACACGGGCAACAACTCGATCACCGGCGGATCGGGCAACGACATCCTCGAGGGCGGCGCGGGCAACGACACGCTCGCCGGCGGCGGCGGCAACGACACGATCGTCTATTCGCAGAGCTCGGACTACACCGGCGACGCCGTGAACGCGGGCGCGGGCACGGCCGACGAGATCCAGTTCAACAGCGCCGCCGATTCCGACACGCTCACGCTCGTGGCGGGCACGGCGGGCGTGGAGAAAGTCACGCTCGGCGGCAGCGCCGACATCAACGTGAACGCAGCCGCGACCCCCAACGCGCTCACGATTACGGGCAACTCCGGCGACAACGTCATCACCGGCACCTCGGCCTCCGACACGATCAACGGCGGCGCGGGCGACGACGTGATCCTGGTCTCGAGCGGCGCCTCGCACGGCGCGACCGAATCCATCGACGGCGGCGCGGACGCGGACGAGATCCGCTTCACCTCGACCAGCGCGGGCGACACGCTCACGCTCACGACGGGAGTCACGAACCTCGAGGCGGTGACCATCGGCGACGCGAGCGGCGACACGAGCGGCACGACCGCGCTCAACGTCTACGCGGCTTCCGCCGGCAGCGCGATGACGATCACCGGCAACGACGGCGCGAACGAGCTCACCGGCACGCGCTTCGACGACGCGCTCGCGGGCAACGCCGGCGACGACGTGCTGAACGGCGGCTCGGGCGACGACACGATCACGGGCGGCGCGGGCAACGACACCATGGTCGGCGGCTCGGGCAACGACCTGTTCGTCAACATCGCCGCGGGCGACGAGGTGTTCGCGGGACGCGGCAGCGCGGACGCGCTCGGCGCGCAGGCCGGCTACACGCTCGACCTCACCACGATCGACGACGGCGCGATCAGCATGGTCGAGCGCATCCTCATGACCGGGGGCACCAACACCGTCGTGATCGACACCGGCAGCGCCTCCGCCATGCTCGCCGGCACCGGCGGCACGATCCTCCAGATCGACGGCGACGCGGGCGACGAGCTCACCTCCGCCGACAACTGGGGCACCGGCGTCGCGAACGTCGCGGGCTACCTCGACTACACCGCGGGCGGCGTCACGATCCGCGTGGACAACGACATCACGTTCTCGCGCATCTTCGTGGGCACCACGGGCGCCGACAGCTTCGTGGGCGCGGCGAGCAACGACACCTTCCGGTTCACCGCCGCGACGCTCAACACCAACGACACGATCGACGGCGGCGGCGGGACCGACACGCTCGAGCTCACCGGCGGCGGCACCATCCTCGACCTGAGCTCGGTGAGCGTCCTGACCAACGTAGAGCGCATCACGATGGACGACGGCTTCGACTACGTGCTCGTCGTCTCGAACGGCGCCTGGACCATCCAGGCGATGGACGGCGGCGACCAGGACATCACGCTCGGCGTCGGGGCGCAGAACGTCACGACGACGCAAGGCTCGGACACGATCAGCCTCAACACCGGCACGAACGTCGTCTTCACGGGCGCCGGCACCGACGTAGTCAACGGCACGGTAGAGCTGAACGACCAGGTCTGGCTCGAAGCGGGCGACGACTCGTTCGCGTGGCAGGATCTTGCGGGCGGCGGCCTGGTCGACGGCGGCGCCGGCAGCGACACGATCGTCGTGGGCAGCGGCACCGGCGCGATCACGGTCGACCTCACGCCGACCTCGGGCGAGGCGGGCGTGTACTCCAGCTTCGAGAACCTGAACGGGAGCGGCGCGGACGGCAATCTGACCGTCTTTGCGTCCAATTCCGGCGGCACGATCACGACGGGCGGCGGCGCGGACAGCATCACCGCGGGTTCCGGAAACGACACGATCGCCACCGGCGGGGGCAACGACACGATCGCGGGCCAGGCGAGCGGCGACTCGGTCGATCTCGGCGCGGGCAACGACGCGGCGACCTACGTAGCGGGCGCGCTGGTCGACGGCGGCGCGGATACCGACACGCTGACCGTAGGGGCGGGCGCGGGCACGCTCGCGTTCACGCTCGGCTCGATCGGCAACATCGCCGGCTACCAGAACTTCGAGAACCTCGCCGCGGGCGCCGCCGACGGGCCGCTCACGGTCACCGCCGCCTCGGGCGGCAGCGTCATCGCCACCGGCTCGGCTGCGGACGACATCACCTCCAATGTGTCCGCTGACAACATCTCTGCGGGCGGCAGTGGCGACACGATCCGCATCACCTCGCTCACCTACTCGGGCGACACGATCGACGGCGGCGCCGGCACCGACACGCTCGCCATCACCAACGGCAGCGTGATCAACCTGGCCACAAGCGCCACCGTCTCGGGCGTGGAAAACATCACGATCGACAACACCGACACCACGCTGACGAGCGACGGCGACGGCTACAACATCACTGCGGCGACGGGCGAAGGCGGGCACAACATCACCCTGACGGCGGGCACGAATACCGTCACGATGGGTGCGTCTGCTGACGCCGTCACGCTCGGCACCGGTGCGGACACCGTCCTGATGGGTGACGGCACCGACACCGTCAACGGCAACCTCACGGCGGGCGACTCGGTCAAC
Source organism: Betaproteobacteria bacterium (assembly GCA_037443705.1). Classification (GTDB taxonomy): domain Bacteria; phylum Pseudomonadota; class Gammaproteobacteria; order Burkholderiales; family SG8-39; genus 2-02-FULL-66-14. The sequence goes on from JBBINV010000024.1 coordinate 38,025, forward strand.
CTCGAGGGCGGCGACGAGTCCGCGAGCATCAACCGCACCTTCGACGCCGCGAGCACCCTCGACGGCGGTTCCGGCGCGGACACGCTCGTCTTCACGGGCACCAGCGGCGTCTCGCCGGCGACGGTCAACCTCACGCTGGTCGACGCCGACCAGGTCTCGGGCAACGGCGACATCCGCAACTTCGAGAACCTCGACTTCTCGGGCAGCGATGACGCGGTCGACGTCACGGTCGGCACCAACTCGACCTCGATCGTCACGGGGGATGCGGCCGACACGGTGCGCGTCACCTCGGCCACCATCGTGGGCGTCACGATCGACGCCAACGCGGGCAGCGACACGCTCTCGATCACCGGCGGCGGCACGGTCGGCCTCTCGTCGGTCGTCGACGTCGAAACGGTCACGGTCGCCGACACCACCGGCACGCAGATCGACGCAGGCACCAACACGCAGAACCTGACCATCAACGGCAATTCGGGCGCCGACACCATCAACCTCGGCAGCGGCGACTACACGGTCAACGCGGGCGACGGCTCCGACGTCGTCAGCAACAACGTGGACGCGGGCGACGCGATCAACCTCCAGGCGGGCAGCGACAGCTTCGCATTCGTCGTGCTCGGCGTCGGCGGCGCTTCGGTCGACGGAGGCACGGGCAGCGACACGCTGACGTACTCGGGCGGCACCGCGGCGACGATCGACCTCTCGCCGACGACGGCGGCCGCGGGTGCGTACTCCAACTTCGAGAACCTCTCGGCCTCGGGCGCCACCGGCGCGCTCACGGTCACCGCCTCGGGCAGCGGCGGCACGATCAGCACCGGCACCGGCAACGACACGATCAATCTCGGCGCGGGCATCGACATCATCGACACCGACGGCGGCGCCGATGTGATCAGCGGCGTGCTTTCCGCGGGCGACAGCATCGACCTGAGCACCGGCGACGACACGTTCACCTACCAGAGCGCGAACGCCACGGTGAGCGGCGGCGCGGACAACGACCTGCTGGTCGTCTCCGGCGGCTCGGGCCCGCTCACCATCGACCTCTCGAGCGGCGGCGACCAGGTCACGGGCGATTCCGGCACCATCACCCAGTTCGAGAACCTCGACGCGAGCGGCGCGGGCTACGACATCACGGTCACGCTCGGCGCGAATTCCACGTCGATCCTCACCGGCACCGGCGCCGACGTCATCCAGGCGACCGACGCGCAGCTCGACGCCGCGCCGACGCTCGACGGCGACGGCGGGTCCGACGCGATCCGCGTCACCGACGCGGCCTCGCTCGCGGACGGCGCGTTCCTCAATGTCTCGAACATCGAGACCCTCCAGCTCTCGAACACGGTCGGGGCGCAGAGCGTCACGCTCGCCGCCGAAGCGCAGGCGGGCGGCATCGTCAACGTGGACGCGTCCGCCGCGACCAGCGCGGTCACGGTGAACGCCTCGAGCTACACCGTCGGCATCAGCATCACCACCGGCTCGGGCGACGACAGCATCTCGCTCGGCTCGGGCGCAGACACCGCGAGCCTCGGCGACGGCTCGGACAGCGTGCAGAACAGCCTGAGCGCCGGCGACAACGTCAACATGAGCGCGGGCGCGGATACGTTCGCGCTCTCGCAATCGGTCGGCTCGAGCACCATCGACGGCGGCACCGGCACGGACACGCTCTCGATCGGCGCCGGCGCGGGCGCGGTGACGATTCTCTTCGGCAGCGGCACCGATCAGGTCACGGTCGGCGGCGCGGGCACGCAGCTCGGCTTCGAGAACCTGAGCGCCGGGACGGCCGACGGCGCCATCGACGTGACGCTCGCGAGCGGCACGACCTCGGTCGCCACCGGCAGCGCGGGCGACTCGATCCGCATCAGCGCGGGGCAGGTGGGCGCGGCCGCCATCGACGGCGGCGGCGGCAGCGACACGCTCTTCATCACCGGCGGCGGCACCGTGACGCTGGCTGGGGTGACGAACGTAGAGAACATCAACATCGACAACAACTCGACCACCTTCAGCCCCGGCAACGGCAATTTCGCGATCAGCGCGGGCGACGGTGGAAACACCTTCGTCCTCGGCACCGGCACGCAGAGCGTCAGCTCGGGCACCGGCAACGACAGCGTCGTGCTCGGCTCGGGCGCGAACAACGTGCAGCTCGACGGCGGGCAGGACACGGTCACCGGCACGCTCGACGCGAACGACGTGATCGATCTCGGCGCGGGCAACGACAGCTTCACCTACAGCGCCACGGTCGCGTCCAACACCATCGACGGCGGCGCCGACAGCGACACGCTCGTCTACGCGGGCGGCGCGGACATCGTGATCGACTTCGTCACGACCGCGGACAACATCGCCACCGAGGCGGGCACGTACCGCAACTTCGAGAACCTCTCGGCCTCGACCTCCACCGGCAACATCACGGTGATCGCGGCGAACGGCCCGGGCACCTTCACCATCACCACCGGCAGCGGCACCGACAGCATCACGCTCGGCACGGGCATCGACCTCGTCAACGCCGGGTTCGGCAGCGACACCGTGATCGGCGCGGTCGGCGCGGGCGACCAGGTGAACCTCGCCGAGGGCCTGGACAGCTACACCTACCAGACGCTCACCGGCGCGGGCAGCGTGGTCGACGGCGGCACCGCGGCGGACACGCTGATCTACAACGGCGTCGACGTGAACCTCACGGTCGACTTCTCGACCGTGCTCGACAACGTGAGCGTGAACGTAGGCCAGTACCAGAACTTCGAGAACCTCTCCGCGCAGGCGGGCGTCACGACCAACTTCACGGTCACCGCGGCGGCGGCGGGCAGCACCATCACGACGCAGGACGGCAACGACTCGATCACGCTCGGCTCGGGCACGGACTTCGTCAACTCCGGCGCGGGCAACGACACGGTATTCGGCACGGCGCTCGGCTCGGGCGAGACGATCTCGCTCGGCAACGGCGACGACCAGTTCACCTACCTCGCCACCGTCGACATCGCCAACATCATCAACGCCGGCGGCGGCACGGGGGATTCGCTCGCCTATTCGGGCAGCTCCAATCTCACGATCGACTTCTCGAACACCGCCGACAACATCGCGGCGGAAGCGGGCACCTACGCCAACTTCGAGAACTTCCTCGCGGCCTCGGCCACCGGCACCTACAACGTGACGGCGGCGGCCACCGGCTCGCGCATCCTCACCGGCACCGGCAACGACACGCTCGCGGGCGGCGCGGGCAGCGACTCGATCGACGGCGGCAGCGGCAACGACACCATCACCAGCGGCACCGGCGGAGCCGACACGCTGATCGGCGGCCTCGGCAACGACACGATCAACGCTTCGGCGAGCACCGGCACGAGCAGCATCGACGGCGGCGCGGGCAACGACTCGATCACCCTCGGCGCCGCCTCGGGCGCCGACACCGTGGCGGGCGGCGCCGGCGACGACACGCTCTTCGGCACGCTCACCGCGGGCGACAACGTCGACCTCGGCGGCGACACCGACGAAGCCACGTGGCAGGGCGCGGCGGTCACCGTGGACGGCGGCGCGGGCAACGACCTGCTCCGCTTCAACGCGTTCGGCTCGGCAGTCACCGTCACGATCGACCTCACCGTGCCCAACGCGGACCAGGTTTCCGTCACTGCGGGCGACTCGAGCGACTACCGCAACTTCGAGAACATCGCGGCCGGAAGCGCGGACGGCGACGATGACTACGATGTCACCGCAGCCGCGGCCTCGACCTCGATCGTCACCGGCGCGGGCGACGACACGCTGAACATCGACGCGAGCACCGTGGTCGGGCTCACCGCCGACCTCGGTGGGGGCGCCAGCGACATCGTGAACATCTTTGGCGGTGGCGCCGTGACCCTCACCGATGCGGTGAGCGGTTTCGAGTTCGTGCTTCTCGGCGTGGTCGACGACCTCGATACTTCGCTCGACGCGACCGGCACCTCGAGCAGCTACGACGTCTTCGGCGGCAACGGCAACAACAGCCTGCAATTCGGCACCGGGGCGCAGAACTTCGTCGGCGGCACCGGCAACGACACCGTCACGCTCGGCAACGGCAACAACAACGTCAACACCGGCCTCGGGAGCGACTCGGTCATCGGCACGCTGAACGGCACCGACGTGGTGGACCTCAACGCGGACAACGACAGCTTCGCCTATCAGCATCTCGCCAGCGTGGCGAACGCCGTCAGCGGCGGCACGCAGATCGACACCCTGATCGTCAACGCCGGCTTCGGCGCGCTCACGGTCAACTTCAACAACGCGAGCCAGGTGACGGGCGCCTCGAACTTCGGCACCTACTCAAATTTCGAGAACCTCGACGGCACCAACGCCGACGGCGTGCTCACCGTGACCGCGCTGAACGGCACGGGCAGCTCGATCATCGGCGGCACGAACAACGACGTGATCACCGCCGGCACCGGCACCGACACGATCAACGGCGGCAACGGCAACGACACCATCAACATCACGAGCGCCACCTACGCCGGCGACACACTGAACGGCGGCGGCAACACCGACACGCTGGCGATCACCGGCGGGGGCGCGGTGGACCTCACCACGGCGACGGTGAGCAACATCGAGAACATCACGCTCGACACGAACGGCACCACGCTCACGAGCGACGGCGACGGCTACAACATCACCGGCGCGACGGCTTCGGTTGGCGGGCACGACATCACGCTCACGGCGGGCACGAACACGGTCACGCTCGGGGCGTCCAACGACACGGTCACGCTCGGGACGACTGGCGTTGGAGCGGGTGCTGATGTTGTTTCCATGGGCGGCGGTGTAGACACGGTGAACGGCACGCTGAGCGTAGGCGACACGGTGAACATGGGGGCGGGCAACGACTCGTTCGCTTACCAGGCGCTTACGGACGTGAGCAATGTTGTGGATGGGGATGCTGACAGTGACACGCTGACCTATGGGGGTGGTGCGAACCTGGTGATCGACTTCAGCGCTGCGGCGGACAACATCGCGGCGGAAGTCGGGACGTACTCGAACTTCGAGAACCTCTCGGCGGCGGGTGCGAGCGGCAACCTCACGGTGACGGCGGCCGCCGCGGGCTCGACGGTGACCACGGGCACGGGCGATGACACGCTGACGGCGGGTGCGGGCACGGACGTGTTCACGACGGGTGATGGGGATGACGTGATCAACATCACCTCGACGACGTACGCGGGTGACACCTACAACGGTGGCAACCACGTCGCCGGCGACACGCTGGCGATCACGGGCGGGGGCGCGGTCGATCTGAACAGCGCCACGGTCAGCAACATCGAGAACATCACGCTCGACACGGCGGCGACCACGCTCACGAGCGACGGCGATGGCTACGCGATCACCGGCGCGACGGCGGCCTCGGGCGGGCACAACATCACGCTCACGGGCGGCACGAACACGGTGACGCTGGGCGGCTCGAACGACACGGTGGCGCTCGGTGCGGGCACGGACACGGTGTCGATGGGCGGCGGAAGCGACACGGTGAACGGCACGCTGGATGCGGCCGACGTGGTGGATCTGCAGGCGGGTGCGGACACGTTTGCCTACCAGGTGCTGGCGGGTTCGGTCTCTGGGGGTGCGGACTCCGACACGCTGACCTATGCGGGTGGTGCGAACCTGGTGATCGACTTCGGCACCGCCGCGGACAACATCGCGGCGGAAGCCGGGACGTACTCCAACTTCGAGAACCTCTCGGCGGGCGGTGCGAGCGGCAACCTCACGGTGACGGCGGCCGCCGCGGGCTCGACGATCACGACGGGCACGGGCGATGACACGATCACGCTGGGTGCGGGCACCGATGTGGTGAGCACGGGCAATGGCCTGGACAGCGTGACCGGTGCGCTCACGGCGGGCGACACGGTGGACCTCGGAGGCAACAACGACACCTTCGCCTACAGCGCGACGGTGGATGCGGCGAACGTGGTCGATGGCAACACGGGTTCCGACACGCTGACCTATGGGGGTGGTGCGAACCTGGTGATCGACTTCAGCGCTGCGG
>JBBINV010000024.1:44098-49127 GCA_037443705.1 Betaproteobacteria bacterium
GGCGGCACGAACACGGTGACGCTGGGCGGCTCGAACGACACGGTGGCGCTCGGTGTGGGCGCGGACACGGTGTCGATGGGCGGCGGAAGCGACACGGTGAACGGCACGCTGGGGGTGGGCGACACGGTGAACATGGGGGCGGGCAACGACACGTTCGCCTACCAGGCGCTGGGCGACCTGACGAACATCGTGGACGGCGACGCCGATGTAGACACGCTGACCGTGGGCGCTGGCGTCGGGTTGACGATCGACTTCACCGCCACCACAGACAACATCGCGGCAGAAACCGGCGCATACCGCAACTTCGAGAACCTTGCGGCGGGCGGCGCGGATACCGCGATCGACGTCAAGCTGACCGCCGGATCCAACTCCATCGTCACGGGCAGTGCGGCGGATTCGATCCGCATCACCGACGCGACGTTCGACCTCGGCGACACGATCAACGGCGGCACAGCGTCGGATACGCTGTTCATCACGGGCGGCGGGACGGTGAACATTCTCACCGGCGTGACCGTGACCGGGATCGAGAACGTCAACATCGACAACACGGCAACGAGCTTCACGGCCAACAACGAGAACCTGGCGATCACGGCGGGCGACGGCGGCAACACGATCGTGCTCGGCACCGGAACGCAGAGCGTCGCAGGCACGATGGGTGGCGCGGACAGCGTGACGGTGGGTTCTGGGTCCAACAACGTGGCGACCGGTGCGGGCGACGACACGATCAATGTCACCGCGACCACGTACAGCGGCGATACGCTGGACGGTGGCAGTGGCGGCGAAACGCTCGGCGATCTGCTGGCGATCACGGGCGGCGGTACCGTGAACATGACGCTCGCCACCATCTCGAACATCGAGCGGGTGTCGATCGACAATACCGCGACCGTGTTCGTCGCCAACAACGACAACCTCGCGATCACCGCGGGCGACGGCGGCAACGACTTTACGCTCGGCAGCGGCACGCAGAGCGTTACGTCGGGCACCGGCGCGGACACGGTGGCGCTTGGCGGCGGGGCGAACAGCGTCAACACCGGCGACGGCTCTGACACGGTCAACGGCACGGTGCAGGCGGCCGACACGGTGGACCTGAACGCCGGCAACGACACGTTCGCCTACCAGGTGCTCGCCGGGTCGGTTTCCGGCGGCGGCGGCGGCGACACGCTGACGGTGACGGGCGCGGTCGGTCTCACCATCGACTTCTCGAACACGGCGGACAACATTGCCGCCGAGTCGGGGACGTACTCGAACTTCGAGAACCTGTCTGCGGGCGATGCGACGCTGGCCTTCACGGTGACGGCGGCGGCGGCGGGCTCGACGATCACGACGGGAAGCGGCGCGGACACGGTGACGCTGAATTCCGGTGTCGACACGGTCAGCACGGGCGGCGGCAACGACACGGTCAACGGTGCGCTGAGCGCCGCGGACACCGTCAACCTCGGTGCGAACGACGACCGCTTCATCTTCAGCCTTGCCGCGAACGCGGCGAACAGCGTGGACGGCGGGAGCGGAAGCGATACGCTGGAGATCGGCTCGGGGTTTGGCGCACTCTCGATTGACCTCAGCGTTCTGGGCGCGGATCAAGTATCGGGGACTGGCACGTTCCAGAATTTCGAGCATGTCGCCGCGAGCGCTGCAAACGGGAGCCTGACCGTCACGGATCTCGCAGGCCAGGCAAACAACATCGCTACCGGCTCGGCGGGCGACATCATCATCGTGTCAGACAGCAACGTGGGCGGTTCAATAGATGCTGGCGCCTCGGGCGACGAGCTTAGGGTGACCAACGGCGCCACGGTCGACATGACCGCGAGCACGTTCGCGAACTTCGAGAACGTGACGCTGATCGATCCGACGGTGGGCACGACGGGGGTCACGCTGATCGCGAACACGACCGCGAACCTCAACATCACCGGCTCTTCCGGCAACGACGACATCACCGTGGGCGCTTCCACCCAAGTCGTGCTCGGCGGCGCGGGCGACGACACGTTCCACGTCACCTCCGCCACGCTGCCGAACACCCTCAATGGTGGGTCGAACGGCGCCAACGGCGACACGCTCGTCATCTCGGGCGGCGGGACGCTGGTGTTCGCCTCGATCACGGGCGTCGAGACGGTTGAGACCGGCACGAGCGCGGTCACGCTCACGCTCAACAACCGGGGGTACGAGGTGATCCTCCAGGGCGGCGAGCAGCACACCGTCGCTTCTGGCGACAACAGCCTGGGCGACGACCGCTTTGTCTTCAACGGAAGCACCCAGGCGAGCTGGGCCGGCAAGACGGTGACCATTAACAACTTCCTGGAAGGGGCAAACAACGACGACCTTGACCTGCTCAACATCGCGCTCAGCTTCGACGGCAACGTCACGGGCGGCGGGGCGGCAGTGAACACCGCGCTCAACGCCAACGGCGCTGTGTTCGATCAGGACACCGGGCAGCTGAAGGTCGACATCAACGGGGACGGCAACTACGTCCTCACCGACGACCTGACCGTCACGCTGGGCGGTGTCAGCGCGCTCACCGACACCGTGGACATCATCACCGGAGGCCCGCTGATCTAAGAACGCAGTGCGACGAGATGGCAAAACGGCGGCTCCGGCCGCCGTTTTTTTCAGGGCGTCACGGTCAGCGGCGCTTCAGCAGCTCGAGCGCGCGCTCGATCCACTGCGCGTCGAGCGCGTCCCTGGGACGTGCGCCGCGCTTGGTTTCGAGCAGGCCCTCCAGATCGAGCACGCGCAGAGGGGTGCCCTCGATGTCGACGGTCGCAACGTGGGGCTTGAGAGCGTCCCAGCTCATGCCGCCCGCGGCGGGCAGGACGTCGTCCGAGGTGGCGGGACGGGTGTACTCAGGCACGCGAGCGGGCGATCGCGGCCATCGCCTCGGCGGTCCAGCGCTCGCGGTCGCGGGTCATCTCGTCGTGGCTGCGGTAGCGAAAGACGCCCTTCGGCACGCGGAGCGGGACGAGCATCATGAGGCGCGAGGCGTCGCGCGCTGCGCGCGAGGGAGGGACGCCCGGCGGGGCCGGGACGCGCTTGCCGACCGTGCGCGCGATCGGCTGCTGTTCGCCCCAGTCCATGCGGGGATTCTACGCCGCGGTCAACCGTGCAGATCGGAAGCCGGCCTTCTGATTTGCAAGGTTGACTCATCGTTGACAACCATGCAAATCTTCCATGTCGTGGTATATTTGCATGGTTCATGGCTGCCACCGTCCCCCGCTGGGCCGCGGCGCGCCTGGAGGCGCTGCTCGAGCGCATGCCGGCGGTGGCGCTGCTCGGGCCGCGCCAGTGCGGCAAGACCACGCTGGCGCTGGCACTGGCCGCGCGACGCAAGCCGCCGCCGGTATATCTCGACCTCCAGCGCGAAGCCGACCGCGCGAAGCTCGCGGATCCCGAGCTGTTCCTGGGCGCGCACGCCGGCCGGCTGGTGGTGCTGGACGAGATCCAGCGCGTTCCCGAGATATTCCGGGCGCTGCGCGGAGCGATCGACGAGCGCCGCCGCGCCGGACAACGCGCCGGGCACTTCCTGGTGCTCGGCTCGGCCTCGATGGAGCTGCTGCGCCAGTCCTCGGAGTCGCTCGCCGGCCGCATCGCCTATCTGGAGCTGACGCCGTTTCTCGCCTGCGAGGTCGCGCCGGACGGCAGCGAGCGCCTGTGGCTGCGAGGCGGGTTTCCCGAGAGCTATCTCGCGGCCGACGATGCGGCGAGCCACGCGTGGCGGCTCGATTTCGTGCACACCTATCTCGCGCGCGACGTGCCGGCGCTCGGGCCGCGCGTCCCGGCCGAGACGCTGCGGCGCTTCTGGACCATGCTCGCGCATTCGCAGGGCGCAACGCTGAACGCCGCGCGCCTGGCGGCGAGCCTCGGCGTGAGCGGGCAGACGGTCGCGCGCTACGTGGATCTGATGGTGGACCTGCTCCTCGTGCGCCGCCTGCCGCCCCTGCTCGAGAACCTCGGCAAGCGCCTGGTCAAGGCGCCGCGGATCTACGTGCGCGACAGCGGCATCGTGCACGCCCTGCTTGGCCTGCGCTCGCGGGACGAGCTGTTCGGACACCCGGTCTCCGGCGCGAGCTGGGAGGGGTACGCGATCGAGAACCTGATCGCCGTGGCGCGCGACGGCGCGCAGCCGTTTTTTTACCGCGCCACCACGGGCGCCGAGATCGACCTCGTTCTCGAGCTCGCCTCGAGCAAGCGCTGGGCGGTGGAGATCAAGCGCTCGCTCGCGCCCGCGCCCTCGAAGGGGTTCCACGCCGCCTGCGACGACCTGCGCGCGGCGCGCCGCTTCGTGGTCTACCCCGGAGCCGAGCGGTATGCGATCGACCGCAAGACGACGGCCGTGCCGCTCGCAGACCTGATGCGCGAGCTGCGCGACGCGTAGCTCAGCCCGCGCTCTCGAGCTTGTACGCGAGCGTCACCCGCAGCGCGGGGCAGCTGCGGCTCGGGGCGCGGCCGGAGTGGGGGATGCGCGAGTCGAAGAACACGGCGCGGTTGGGCGCGGGCTTGATGCCGGCGATCACCTCTTCGGCGCGCTCGTCGTAGTAGAGCGTCTCGCCCTCCCAGCTCGCCTTCCACACCGGCATCGGGTAGTAGAGGAGGGTGAAGGTGCCCTCGCGCGTGTCGTCGCGGTGCGGCTGGCCGCCGAGGCCGTAGGTGTGGCCGTTGGCGTACTGGCGCACGACGCGAAGCGGCCGTCCCGCCACCTTCTCGCAGCCGGCCTTCGCGTGCTCCCAGAGCCGCGTCACCGCGGGGTCGCCGTCGAGGTCCATCTTCCAGAAGGGCAGGCCCGGCGCCCCGTCCACCGACTGGTTGCCGAAGTACCAGCGTTTCTGCATGCAGGCGTTCCACACCGCCTCGTGCAGCTCGCGCGGCGCGAGGCGCGGGATGACGCGGATGAGCGGGCGCGCGGCGGCGGTCATGCGGCGGGCGGGGTGCGGAGCGAGGCTTCCACGTCATTGAGCCAGCGCGCGACCTGGTCGTTCGGCGCGATCCTGAGGCTCTGGCGGTAGGCGGCGATCGCTTTCGCGGGCTCGCCGAGCTGGCG
>JBBINV010000025.1:0-48953 GCA_037443705.1 Betaproteobacteria bacterium
CTCCGCCACCGGCATGAACAGGCCCGGGCTCACCTCCTCGCCCGAGGCACGCCGCCAGCGCACGAGCGCCTCCACCCCGGCGAGCGCGCCCCCGGCAAGCTCGACCTGCGGCTGGTAGGCGAGCCGCAGCTCCTCGGACCGGAGCGCGCGCCTCAGGCCGTTCTCGAGCTCGAGGCGCCAGGCGGCGCGCTGCGTCATTTCGGCCGAGTGGAATCGGTAGCAGTCGCGCCCGGCTTCCTTGGCCGCGTACATCGCGGCGTCGGAGTTGCGGAGCAGCGTCTCGAAGTCCTCGCCGTTGTCCGGGAACACGGCCACGCCGATCGAGCAGGTGAGGTGCAGCTCGCGGCTGCCTACGAGAAACGGGCGGCGCACGGTCTCGACCAGCTTTGCGGCGATGCGCGCCGCATCCTCGGCCTGCGCGAGATCCGCGAGCAGCACCGCGAACTCGTCACCGCCCTGGCGGCCGACCACGTCGGCGGTGCGCAGGCTCGCGAGCAGCCGCGCCGCGCACAGGCGCAGCAGCTCGTCGCCGGCGGCGTGCCCGAGCGAGTCGTTGACGTTCTTGAAGCGATCGAGGTCCACGAAAAGCAGTGCGACGCGCCGCGCGTCGCGGCGCGCGCGACCCGCCGCGTCGGCGAAGCGATCGCGCAGGAGGCTCCGGTTCGGAAGGTCGGTGAGGAGATCGTGGTAGGCGAGATGGCGGACGCGCTGCTCCGCGGTCTTGCGCTCGCTGATGTCGACGAAGGAAGCCGCGTAGTTGAGCGTGCGCCCGGCGCCGTCCCGCACCGCCGAGACGGTCATGAACACGGGGAAAACCGCCCCGTCGCGGCGCGCTACCCACATCTCGCCCTCCCATTCGCCGCGCGCTTCGACCGCCGCGAGCACGCGTGCCAGGAACCCCGGGTCGTGCCGCCCGGAGGCGAGGAACGCCGGGCTGCGGCCGAACGCCTCGCGGCGCGGATAGCCGGTGAGCCGCTCGAAGGCCGCGTTCACCTGCAGGATCGCGCCCGCGCCGTCCGCGATCATCATGCCCTGGATGCTCGACTCGAACGCCGCGGCCGCCAGGCGCACCTGCGCCTCGGCGGCCCTGCGCTTTTGCCAGGCGTGATAGGCAACGAGAAGCACCACCGCGTACCCGGCGCCGATCAGGTAGCCGGCGAGGACCAGCGCATCGAGCAGCTCCTTGCCGCCGGGACCCTGGAAAACGGCGAGCGCGCTCACGCCGGCCCGCCGCTCAGAGCGCCGCCCGAATCAGGCGCATCGAGCCGCGCACGCGGAATCCATCGCGCCGGCCCGCGAAATACCGCTCGTTCGCCTCGTCCGCGCCCACCAGGCGCGCGCGGCGCCACCCCATCGCGCTCAGCGCATTGAGCAGCGCATCCGGGTCGAAGTGGCTGAGCCAGGGCTCGCCCATGCGGGCGGCGAGCACGGCGGCGCCGTCCCGCGCCCGCCGCGCGCCGCCGGCGAGCGAGCCGGGCGGCAATCCGAAATCGAACACGATTCCGCTCCCGGCAGCGAACCCGGCGGCGATCGATCGTAGCGTCTCCAGGACCGCAGCCGGCCCGAGATAGACGGTGCCGCCGAGCCAGGAAACGAACGCCGGCGCGCCGCAATCGAATCCGGCCGCGCGCAGCGCTGCGACGGGCGGATCGCGACCGAAGTCCGCGGGAACGTAGACCGTGGGTGCGACCGGCGCGATCGCGCACTCGCGCAGCTGTTCGATCTTCCATCGCTGGGTCGCCGGATGGTCGACCTCGAAGACCCGAAGGCCGGCACCGTGCGGATTGCGCAGCGCGAACGTATCCAGCCCGGCGCCCAGCACGACGTACTGGCGCACGCCCGCGCGCACCGCGTGCGCGAGTTCGTCTTCGGCGAAGCGGCTTCGCATCACGAGGAAGGCGCGCGTGCCGCGCGAGCTCTCGGTCCGGTAGCGCGCGAGATCCGAGCGCAGCGACGCGGCGCCGCGCGCGCCCAGAATGCGCAGCGCGAACGGATCGTCGAACACGCGCGGCGCATCCTCGAGCAGCTGGTGAGCCGCGCGCTGCCGCGCAACCCGCTCCGCGGTGCGGCTCGGCCGGCCTTCGTCCAGCCGTGCGCGCGCCGCGGGCGGCTGAGCCATGCTCATCCGAGCGTCGGCATATGGAATCCCGGTGCAGGCGTGTCTTGATGAGGCCAGCGCGTGGTGACGCACTTGGTGCGGGTGTAGAACTTGACCCCCTCGGGCCCATGCACGTGCAGATCGCCGAAGAGCGAATTCTTCCACCCGCCGAACGAGTAGTACGCGACCGGCACCGGGATCGGGACGTTCACGCCCACCATGCCGACCTGGATCTCGTTCTCGAAGCGCCGCGCCGCGCCTCCGGATTCGGTGAAGATCGCGACGCCGTTGGCATAGGGGTTGCTGTTGACCAGCTCGATTGCCCGTTCCAGGGAATCGACTCGCAGGACGACCAGAACCGGCCCGAAGATCTCGTCCCTGTAGATGCTCATCCCGGGCGTGACGTGGTCGAACAGCGTCGTGCCGAGGAAGAAGCCTTCGCCCGGAACGCAGGCCTTCCTTCCATCGAGAACCAGCGTCGCGCCCTCCTTGACCCCTGCGTCGATATACGAAGCGACCTTGTCGCGATGCTGCCGCGTGACGAGCGGCCCCATGTCGATGCCCTCGCTCTCGCCCGGGCCGACCTTGATCGCCGAGGCTTTTTGCTTCAGAAGCGAAACCAGCTTGTCGCCTGCGGCTCCGACCGCCACGACCGCGCTGATCGCCATGCAGCGCTCGCCGGCGCTGCCGTAGGCCGCGCCGGCGAGCGCGTCGGCGGCGAACTCGAGGTCGGCGTCCGGGAGCACCACGGCGTGGTTCTTCGCGCCGCCGAGCGCCTGCACGCGCTTGCCGTTCCTTGCGCAGGTCTCGTAGATGTACCGGGCAATCGGGGTGGATCCCACGAAGGAAACGGCATTCACTTGAGGATGATTCAGGAGCGAATCCACGGCCTCCCTGTCGCCGTGAACGACGTTGAACACGCCATCGGGCAGCCCCGCTTCCTTCAGCAGCTCGGCCATGCGAATCGAGGGCGAAGGGTCTTTTTCCGAGGGCTTGAGCACGAACGTGTTGCCGCACGCAAGCGCCATCGGGAACATCCAGAGCGGCACCATCACCGGAAAATTGAACGGCGTGATGCCCGCGCACACGCCCACGGGCTGGCGCACGGTGTGGGTATCGACCTGGGTGCCCACGTTCTCCGAGTGCTCGCCCTTGAGCAGACTCGGGATGCCGCACGCGAATTCGACGACCTCCATGCCGCGCTGGATCGAGCCCATGGCGTCGGGAATCGTCTTGCCGTGCTCCTCGGTGACGAGCCGTGCGAGGTCCTTCTGGTTCTCCTCCATCAGGCGCAGGAACCGCTGCATCACGCGCGCGCGCCTCAAGGGCGGCGCGTCGCGCCATGCGGGCAGCGCCGCCGCGGCCGCCATCACCGCGGCGTCCACGGCCGCCGCATCGCACAGGGGCACGCGCCGGATCACGCGGCCGGTGGCCGGGTTGCAGACCTCTCCCATGCGCGGCGCGGCTGGCGCCACGGTGCGGCCGCCGATCCAGGCGGGAATGGTCTCGAGCGCGATTTCTACGGGCTTGTTCATCGGGAGGGCTCCTTGCCGGAAACCGATTCTATCGCCACAACAGAGCCGGTTTTGCGCCGCAGTCCCGCACCCGGGCCGGCCGGGCGGCGGCTAAGATACGAGCCTCCCTATGTCCGTCCGCAGGAAGAAGGCCGCTCCGGCAGCCGCTCCACGGCGGCGAGCCTCCCGTGCGCGCGCGCCGGGGCCGCGGCTCGCGCGCACCGAGCGCATGCTGGCCGCGGTGTTCCGGCAAATCCCCACGCCGATCGTGATCTCACGGCTCGGCGACGGCGTGATCGTCGACCTGAACGAGGCGTGGGAGCGCGTCACGGGGTTCAGCCGCAGGGACGTACTCGGCCGCAGCGCGACCGAGACCGGCCACTGGACCGACCTCGAGGCGCGCGAGCGGATCGCACGGCGCGTCAAGGCCGAAGGGCGCGCCGACGACGAGCTGGTGAGGTTCGTGCGGCCCGACGGCGTCGAGCGGCAGGCGCTCGTGTCGTGCGTCAGGATCGACCTCGACGGCGAGCCGCACCTGCTGTGGAGCTCGCGCGACGTGACCGAGCTGCGCCGCGCCGCCGAGCGCGAGCTGCAGCTCAACCGCAAGTACGCCGCTGTGTTCGCGACCACGCCCGACGCGGTCGCAATCTCGCGCCAGCGCGACGGCGTGCACCTGGAGGTGAACGAGGCCTGGGAGCGGCTCGCCGGCCGGCCGCGCGAGCAGGCCGTCGGGCGCTCGGCGCTCGAGATCGGGCTTTGGGAGAGCGCCGCCGACCGCGTCGGCGCAATCGCGCGCCTGGAGGCCGACGGCGCGGTGATCAACTACCCGACGCGCTTCGTGCGCGGCGACGGACACGTGATCGAAGTGCTGCTCTCGGGCGCGAAGGTCGCGCTCGACGGCGAGCCCTGCGTGGTCTGGTCCTGGAACGACCTCACCGAACAGCGCGCCGCCGAGAACGCGCTCGCCGAGAGCGAAAGGCGCTACCGCCAGCTCTTCGACGAGGCGCTCGACGGCATCGCGCTGCTCGCGCCCGACGGGACCATCCTGCACGTCAACCCCGCGGGCTGCCGCGACGCCGGCTACAGTTGCGAGGAGCTGGTCGGGCAGACTTTCGAGCGCCTGGTCGGGGCGGAAGCGTACGCACGCGTGCGCGCCGCGATGGCCGCGCGGCTCGCGCAGGGGCCGGTGCGCCTGGAGATCCGGCTCGTGCGCAAGGACGGCGCGACGCTGCCGGTGGAAGCGCGCGCGGGGCTGCTGCCCGACGGCAACATCCAGGTCTTCCTGCGCGACATCCGCGAAAGGAAGAAGTCGGAGGAGCTGCTCACCGCGATCGCGCGCGGCGTTACGGCGCGCGTGGGCGAGGGGTTCTTCCGCTCGGTGGTCGAGTTCCTGTGCCAGGAGCTGCCCGCCGAGATCGCCTTCATCGGCGAGGTGGTTCCGGAATCGCCCGATCGCGTGCGCACGCTCGCCTTCTTCAAGGACGGTCAGCTCGCGCCGAACTTCGATTACTCGCTCGAGGGCTCGCCGTGCATCCACGCGCTCGATCGGCGCGGCTCGGTCGTCTACCCCGAGGGGGTCGCGGCGCGCTTTCCGCGGGACGCGGGGCTCACGCGGCTCGGCGCTCAGGGCTATGCCGGCACCTCGCTCTACGGCTCCGGGGGCGAGGCGCTCGGGATCCTCGTCGCGCTCACGCGCAAGCCGATCGGGCGGCCGGAGTTCTTCGTCTCGATGCTGGAGGTATTCGCGGCGCGCGCCGCCGCCGAAATCGAGCGCGCGCGCGCGGAAGGGCAGGTGAAGGAGCTCGCGGCGTCGCTCGAGCGGCGCGTGAGCGAGCGCACCGCCGAGCTCGAGGCCGCGAACCGCGAGCTCGAGAGCTTCGGCTACTCGGTGTCGCACGACCTGCGCGCGCCGCTTCGTGCGATCGCGGGGTTCGCCGCGATCCTGCGCGAGGATTTCGGCGGCGAGCTGCCCGCGGAGGCGCTGCGGCTGTTCCAGCGGATCGAGAGCAACGCCCGGCACATGGGCGAGCTGATCGACGACCTGCTCGAGCTCTCGCGTGCCGGGCGCGCCGCGCTCGAGCGCCACCCGGTCAACATGCGCTCGCTGGTCGACTCGGTGCTGAGGGACCTCCAGCACGAGCGCGCGGCCGCGCTCGTCGAGATCGGCGAGCTGCCTGCGGCAACGGGCGACGCGACGCTGCTCCGGCACGTGTGGCAGAACCTGATCGGCAACGCCTTCAAGTTCTCGGCGCGGGCCGAGGCGCCGCGCGTGGAGATCGGCGGCCGGCGCACCGGCGGGAAAGTCGAATACTACGTGCGCGACAACGGCGCCGGGTTCGACCCGCGCTACGCCGAGAAGCTCTTCGGCCTTTTCCAGCGGCTGCACTCGCCTGCCGATTTCGAGGGCACCGGCGTGGGCCTGGCGATCGTGCAGCGGATCGTGCACCGGCACGGCGGCGAGGTGAGCGCCACGGGCGCCCCCGAGCGCGGCGCGACCTTCCGGTTCACGCTCCCCGCGCAGTGACCGCGCCGCTCGAGCCCGCGCGGCTCGCATGGGCGGCCGACGGCACGCCCTGGTCCGAGGCCTTCGGCGACGTCTATCACAGCGCGGCGGGCGGTCCCGGCCAGGCGCGCCACGTGTTCCTCGGCGGCAACGGCCTGCCGGAGCGCTGGCGCGGCCGGCGCGTCTTCACCGTGCTCGAGACGGGCTTCGGCTTCGGGCTCAATTTCCTCTGTACCTGGGCCGCCTGGCGCGCCGATGCCGCCCGTTGCGGACGGCTGCACTTCGTCTCAGTCGAAAAGCATCCGTTCGCGCGCTCGGATCTCGCGATCCTGCTCGCAGGATATCCGGAGCTCTCGCGCGAAGCGGCGCAGCTGGAGGCGAGCTGGCCCCTGCTCGTGCCCGGGGCGCACCGGCTGGAGCTCGAGGGCGGCCGCGTCATCCTGACGCTCGTTCTTTCCGACGTCGCGGTGCTTCGCGAGTTGCGTCTCGCGGCCGACGCGGTGTACCTGGACGGATTCGCACCGCGGAAAAACCCCGAAATGTGGGCCCCGGCGCTGATGAAGCGGGTTGCCCGGGCCTGCGCGCCGGGCGCGACCGCCGCAACCTGGAGCACCGCCGCCTCCGTGCGCTCGGCCCTGGAGGAATCGGGATGGGCGGTGCACAAACGCCCGGGATTCGCGGCAAAGAAGGAAATGCTCTGCGCAACCCTGATCCGAAAGAGCAGGGAACGAGCTCCCGTCAAGGAGCGAAAAGCCATCGTCGTCGGCGCAGGCATCGCCGGCGCCTCGGTCAGCGAACGCCTGTGCGCGCGCGGCTGGAGCGTCACGCTCTTCGAGCGCAACGCGCGAGCGCCGGCGCCGGGGCGCCACGCCGGCGTGTTCCACCCGGTGATGACGCCCGACGACAGCCTGTTCGCGCGCCTCACGCGCGCCGGGTTCCTCGCGGCGCTCGGGCGCTTTCGCGCGCTCGAGGCGGCCGGCCACGCGCCGGTCTGGGATCCGTGCGGGGTTCTGCAGCTTGCGTGCGACGGGCGCGAGGAGGCGGCGCAGCAGGCGGCGCTCGCCGCGCTTTCACCGCCGCCCGAATACGCCCGGTACGCGAGCCGCGAGGACGCGAGCGCGCACGCCGGCGTTCCGGTCGCGGCCGGCGGGCTTTGGTTCCCCTCGAGCGGCTGGGTGAAGCCGCTCTCGCTGATCGATGCCCAGCTCGCGGCCGCCGGCGACGGGCTGGCGGCGGGATTCGGGTGCGAAGTAAGGGAGATCTCCCATGACGGATGCGACTGGTCCGTCTTCGGTACCGAGGATGCGCCCCTCGCGCGCGCTCCGGTGCTGGTCCTCGCGAACGGGGCCGAGGCGCTCGGGCTCGCGCCGCAGCGCGCGGTGCGCATCCGGCGCGTGCGCGGCCAGGTGAGCTTCCTGCCGGCGGCGCGCTTCGCCGCGCCGCGCGTCGCGGTGCTGCGCGGCGGCTACGTGCTTCCGGAAATGCGCGGCGAGGCGCTCGCCGGCGCGAGCTACGATTTGGACGACGAGGACCCGGCCCCGCGCGCCTCGAGCCACGCCGGCAACCTCGAGCGGCTCGAGCGAATCCTGCCGGGCGCCGCCGCCGGGCTCGATCCCGCGGCGCTCGACGGGCTGGTCGGCTTTCGCGCGGTGGCGCCCGACCGGCTGCCTTTGATCGGGGCCATCCCCGACGAAGGCAGCGCGGCGGGGAAAAACGCCCGTCTCGACACCCTCCCCCGAATCCAGGGCCTGTACGGCGCGTTCGCGTTCGGCTCGCGCGGGCTGCTGTGGGCTGCGCTCGGCGCGGAGCTCCTCGCCTCCCAGCTCGAAGGCGAGCCGCTGCCGCTCGAGGGGCGCCTGGCCGATGCGCTCGATCCGGCCCGGTTTCTCCTGCGCACGCTCAGGCGTGGCTAGGGCCGCTCGAGCGGGATATCGTCGTACGAGGCGGGGTGCGAGATCGGCTCGATGTGTGTCGTCAGGATCGCGCTCGGCACCAGCGATCGGATGCGCTCCTCGATCTCCTCGGAGAGCTGGTGCGCGCGCTCGACCGTCCACGCGTCCGGCACGAGGAGGTGAAACGTGACGAACCGGCGCGATCCCGCCTGGCGCGTGCGAAGCGCATGGAACTCCACCGCGTAGCGCCGGCGGTACTCGGCGAAGATCTTCTCGATTTCCGCGAGCTCGTCCGCCGGGATGGCGGCGTCCATCAGCCCCGCGAAGGAGCGGCGCATGAGCTTCACGCCCGTCCACACGATATGCCCAGCGACCGCGAGCGCGATCAGCGGATCGAGCACGAGCCACCCGGTCGCGGCGACGAGCGCCACGCCCGCGACCACGCCCACGGAAGTCCACACGTCGGTCATCAGGTGATGGCCGTCGGCTTCCAGCGCGATCGAGCCGCCGCGCCGGCCGACCGCGATCAGCGCGCGCCCCACGCCGAGATTGATCGCCGTGGCGAGGACCGAAAGCGCAATGCCGGCGACCGGCGCCTCGAGCGGCCGGGGCGCGGCGAGGCGCGGCAACGCGGCCCACGCGATGCTCGCCGCGGCGAGCACGATCAGCGCGCCCTCGATGCCGCTCGCGAAATACTCCGCCTTGGTGCGCCCGAACGGATGCGCGTCGTCCGGCGGCGCCGCCGCGAGCCGCAGCATCGCGAGCGCCAGCAGCGCAGCCGCGAGGTTGACCACGGATTCGAGCGCGTCCGAAAGCAGCCCCACCGAGCCGGTGACGCCCCAGGCGAGCGTCTTGAGCGCGATGGTCGCGATCGCGGCCGCGACCGAAAGCCAGGCGTAGCGCTCAAGCCCGGCGTCGGCGGCGGCCACCATGGAGCTCGCGGAACGTGCGGCCCTCGGGCGCGGGGAAATCACGCCCGGGCGTCCAGCCCGGATCGAGCGGGAGCTTGCGGATCATGCCGCGCCGGTCGGCGAGGAGGCGAAGCAGCCGCGCGGCGATCCGCGTGGCGAGCGCGTAAAGCGCCGGCCGCGCTGCCGCGAACGCCCAGGCGCGCAGTGCGAGCCGCTCCTGCCACGGCCGGAGGCCCCGGTCGGTCTGGCGCTCGCGCAGCCTCCTGAGCAGCTCCGGCAGAGGAATCCTCACCGGGCAGGCGAGTTCGCACGCTCCGCAAAGCGTCGCCGCCTGCGGAAGGTCGAGCGCGTTCTCCAGCCCCTGGTAGACGGGCGTGAGCACCGAGCCCATCGGCCCGGGATAAACCCACCCGTAGGCATGCCCGCCGATCGTCTGGTACACCGGGCAGTGGTTCATGCAGGCGCCGCAGCGGATGCAGCGCAGCATCTCCTGCAGCTCGGTGCCGACAAGCCGCGTGCGGCCGTTGTCGACGAGGATCACGTACATGTGCTCCGGACCGTCCGCGTCGTCCGGCCCGCGCGGCCCGGTGAGGATGGAGAAATAATTCTCGATCGCCTGCCCGGTCGCCGAACGCGGCAGGATCCGGTTGAGGGTGGAAAGATCCTCGAGCGTGGGGATCACCTTTTCGATCCCGGTGATCGCTACATGGACGCGGGGCAGCGTCGTCACCATGCGGCCGTTGCCCTCGTTGGTGACAATCGCCACCGAACCGGTTTCGGCGACGAGGAAATTCCCGCCCGAGATCCCGAGGTCGGCGCTGAGGAAATGGGGACGAAGCGTCGCACGGGCCTCGCGCGTCATCTGCGCGATGTCGGTGGAAGGCTTCCCCACATGGTGGCGCTGGAACAGTTCCGCGACCTGCGCCTGGTCCTTGTGGATCGCCGGCGCGATGATGTGCGAGGGCGGCTCTCCGGCGAGCTGCAGGATGTACTCGCCGAGATCGGTCTCGACCGGCTGCACTCCCGCCGCCTCGAGCGCCTCGTTCAGGCTTGCCTCTTCCGAGAGCATCGACTTCGACTTGATCGCCTTGCGGACGCCGTGGCGCGCGCAGATTTCGAGCACAAGCCGGCAGACCTCGGGCGCGTCCTCCGCCCAGAGCACGGCCGTGCCGCGCCGCGCGGCTTCCGCCTCGAAGCGCGCGAGCCAGGCATCGAGGCTTTCGAGCGCGCGGTCGCGGATCCGGGCGGAGGCTTCGCGAAGCGCTTCGAACGCCCCGGCGCCGTAGGCTTCGCGCGCCGCGGCGCGCTTCTCGGCGAAGCCTCCGCCGAAACGGCGCAGGTTCTGCTGGAGCCGCGCGTCCGCGAGCGCGCGCGAGGCACGCTCCCTGAAATGGATCGAGGCGACCTGCATCAGCCTTTCCAGGCGAGCACTTCGGCGACGTGCAGCACGCGCGTCCCGGTATCGAGCGTGCGCCGGAGCCTTCCCTCGATGTTGAGCATGCACCCGAGGTCGCCGAGCACCACCGCGTCGGCGCCGGCGGCGCGGATGCGGTCGCATTTCGTCGCCGCCATCGCCGCAGAAATCTCGCCGAACTTGACCGAGAACGTGCCGCCGAAGCCGCAGCACGTCTCGCAGTCCTTCATCTCGGCGAGCTCGACGCCGGGCATCTTCGCAAGAAGCTCGCGCGGCTGGCGCTTCACGCCCAGCTCGCGCAGCCCCGAGCACGAATCGTGATAGGTGATCCGGCCGCGAAATTTCCCCGGCACCGTCCCGACCCTGAGCACGGTCGCGAGGAAATCGGTCAGCTCGTAGGTCCTCGCGGCGAGCGGATTGGCCGTGCCGAGGACCTCGCCATAGTGCACTCGGATCATGCCGGCGCACGAGCCCGAGGGCACGACGACGTAATCGCAATGCTCGAATTCCGCGACGAGCTTCCGCGCGAGCGCCCTCGCCGAAGCGCGGTCGCCCGAGTTCCAGCCCGGCTGCCCGCAGCAGGTCTGCGTCGCGGGCACCACCACTTCGCAGCCCGCGGCCTGCAGCAGCTCGAGCGCCGCGAAGCCGATGCGCGGCCGCACGAGATCCACGAGGCAGGTGACGAAGAGCCCTACGCGCATGGCACGCATGATAGCGTGCATTTCGCATCGTGAGATAGAATTGCGCCCTTCATGGCGGCAAGGGATGATCAGAAGAACCCGATCCAGGTCATCGAGCGGATGATGAAGCTGCTCGATGTGCTCGCCGAGCATCCCGAGCCGCTCGGACTCAAGCAGTTGGCGCAGTACGCGGGGCTCCATCCGTCGACCGCGCACCGGATTCTTTCGGCGATGGCGGCCGACCGGCTCGTCGACCGCGTCGAGCCGGGAGCCTATCGCCTGGGCATGCGGCTGATGGAGCTCGGAGCGCTCGTGCGCTCGAGGATCAGCGTGCGCGAGCTCGCGCTTCCGGTGATGCGCGAGCTGCACGCGCAGACCGGCGAAACCGCGAACCTCTCGGTGCGCCACGACGACGAGATCGTGTACGTCGAGCGCACCTCGAGCGGCCGTTCGGCGATGCGGATCGTGCACATGATCGGGGCCCGCGCGCCGCTGCACGTAACCGCGGCCGGAAAGCTCTTTCTCCTGGAGGAAGGCTTCGGGAAGCTGCGCGACTACGCGAAGCGCACCGGGCTCGCGCCGCACAGCAGGAACTCGATCACGAGCCTGCCGCTGCTCGAGCGCGAGCTCGAGCGCATCCAGCGCCAGGGCTGGGCGGTCGACAGCGAGGAGGCCGAGATCGGCGTGAAGTGCGTCGCCGCCGCGGTGCGCGACGACTCGGGGCAGTTGATCGCTGCATTGTCGCTCTCCACCCCCGCCGACCGCATGAAGCCGCAGTGGGGCCCGCTCGTCAAGGAAGCCGCCGACCGCATCTCGCGCGCGATCGGGCACCGCCCGCTCGCCGCGCGCATCGGCGCGCACTGAGGGAAAAACCGGTTTTTCCGACCCTCAGTCCGCCAGCAGGCCGTGCAGGGAGAACATTCCCTTGCGGTCGAGCCAGACGCGGACCGGCTCGAAGCCGGACTCGCGCGCCAGCGCCCGGAACTCCTCCACCGAGTACTTGTACGAGTTCTCGGTGTGGATGGTCTCGCCCGGCTCGAAGCGGAATCGATGGCGGCCGATGCGCACCGTCTGGCGCTCGAGCGACACGAGGTGCATCTCGATGCGCCCGCGCGGCGCATTGTAGAAGGCGTAGTGACGGAAGCGCCTCGGGTCGAAGTCGCCGCCGAGCTCGCGGTTGATCCGCGCGAGCAGGTTCAGGTTGAAGCGCGCCGTCACGCCGCGCGCGTCGTTGTAGGCCGCGTGCAGCAGGTTCGCGTCCTTCTTCAGATCGACGCCGACCAGCATCGCGCCGCTCGCGCCGAGCTGCCCGCGCGTCATGGAAAGGAACGCGTGCGCGGCATGCGGGGCGAGATTGCCGATGGTCGAGCCGGGGAAGTACACCACGCGCCGCGCGCGCCCGCGGAAGGCCGGAATCTCGAGCGGCCGCGTGAAATCGCCCGCCACCGCCCGGATCGCGAGCCAGGGAAACTCGCGCCCGAGCCGCCGCGCGGCCGCGCGCAGCGCCGCCTCGGAGATGTCGACCGGCACGTATGCCGCCGGCCGCAGCCGGGCAATCAGCAGCCGGGTCTTGACGCTCGCGCCGCTGCCGTACTCGATGAGCTCCACGCCCCGTCCCGTGAAGCGCGCGATGTCGGCGAGGTGGCGGCGCGTGAGCTCCAGCTCGCAGCGCGTGGGGTAGTACTCGCGCAGGCGGCAGATCGCCTCGAACAGCCGGCTGCCCTCGGCGTCGTAGAAATACTTGGGGGGAAGCGCCTTCTGCGGCAGCGACAGGCCGCCGATCACGTCCTCGCGGAAGCTGGCTGCGGGGACCGGCGGGCCGAAGACGCCGCGACCTAGCTTCGGCGGCCGCCCGCCGAGGCGGTTTCGAGCCACTTGCGGATGCGGTTGGCGTCGCCGATTCGCGAGTACTTGCCCCAGGAATCGAGCAGCACCACGACGAGGTCCCTCGAGGCCATGCGTACGCGCATCACGAGGCACCGCCCGGCCTCGGCGATGTAGCCTGTCTTGGAAAGCCCGATGTCCCAGCCCTGGCTGCGCACCAGGCCATTGGTGTTGCGGAACTCGAGCGGCCGGCCGCCGAAGGCGCGTACGGTCGCGGCTTCGCGCGTGGAGTACTCCCGGATGAGGGGATAGTCGTGCGCCGCGCGCACCAGTTTCGCCAGGTCCTGCGCGCTCGAGACGTTCGCCGACGAAAGCCCGGTCGGCTCGACGAAGCGCGTGTCCGTCATGCCCAGGCCGCGCGCCTTGGCGTTCATCGCGGCGACGAAGGACCCGGTGCCGCCCGGATAGGTGCGCGCGAGCGCCGCCGCGGCGCGGTTCTCCGAGGACATCAGCGCGAGCAGCAGCAGCTCGTCCCGTGTGAGCACGCTTCCGGCGCGAAGCCGCGAGCGCGTGCCCTTCATGAAGTCGAGGTCGTCGCTCGAGATCGCGACGCGCTGCTGCAGGTCGAGGCCCCGGTCGAGCAGCACCATCGCGGTCATGAGCTTCGTGATCGAGGCGATCGGCAGCACGGCTTCCGCGTTCTTCTCGAGGATCGTCTCGCCGCTCGCGGCGTCCTGCACCAGCGCGACCTGCGAGCGCAGGAAAACCCTGTCGGGTTGCTCGCGTTGCAGCCGGTCGAGCTCGTCGGCCGCGGCGGCGTGCTTGCGCTTGAGCTTCGCGCCCACGCCGCCTGCCTGCGCGAAGCCGATGGTGAGGGCGAGCACGGCGAAAAGGGCGAAGACGGCGACGATTTTTTCCAGGCGATGCAGCGTGCGTGGCGCTTGTTCCATGTCCCCGAGCGTATTGGTGTTGTGACCCCGTGCGCCCGCGAGTGTAGCCCAGGGATTTCGAAAAATGCAAGAAAAATAACGGGCTAGCCCCCGGTCCTCGAAACCGCGTGAGCTTTTCCCGCCCTCATCTTGCGATCGCCTCAGGCTGCCGCAGCCTGTTCCAGCACCTCGGCCGCGGCCGCCGCCTGCTGCTGCAGGGCCCACATCCGCGCGTACTCGCCCCCCGCGGCGAGCAGCTCGCGGTGCGTGCCGCGTTCCGCGATCCGCCCGTGCGAGAGCACCAGGATCTGGTCGGCGTCCATCACCGTGGAGAGGCGGTGCGCGATGACGAGCGTCGTGCGGCCGACAGCGATGCGCTCGAGCTCGGCCTGGATCGCCTTCTCGGACTTCGAGTCGAGCGCGGAAGTCGCTTCGTCGAAGATGAGGATGCGCGGGTTCTTGAGCAGCGCCCGCGCGATCGCGACGCGCTGCTTCTCGCCACCCGAGAGCTTCAAGCCGCGCTCCCCGACCATGGTCTCGTATTTCCTGGGCAGCGACTCGACGAACTCGTGGATGTGCGCGGCTCGCGCCGCCTCGATCACCTCTTCGTCGCTCGCCTCCGGGCGGCCGTAGTGGATGTTGTAGCGGATCGTGTCGTTGAACAGCACCGTGTCCTGCGGCACGATGCCGATCGCGGCGCGAAGGCTCGATTGACGGATTTCACGTATGTCCAGCCCGTTCACGCGAATCGAGCCGCATGACACGTCGTAGAACCGGTACAGCAGCCTCGCCAGGGTCGACTTCCCGGAGCCCGAGTGCCCGACCACCGCGACGCGCTGCCCGGCCGGGATCGTGAAGCTCACGCCGTGCAGGATTTTGCGCTCGCGCTCGTAGGAAAAATCGACCTGGTCGAACTCGACCGCGGCAGGTCCCGGCGGCAGCTCCGGCGCGCCGGGCCGGTCCTCGACCTCCCGGTTCGCGCCAAGCAGCCGGAACATACGGTCCATGTCGAGGAGGGATTGCTTTAGCTCGCGGTACACCATGCCGAGGAAGTTGAGCGGGATGTAGAGCTGGATCAGCAGGCCGTTCACGAGCACCAGGTCCCCGAGCGTGAAGGCCTTCGCCACGACGCCCTCGGCAGCGAGGAACATGAGCGCGGTGAGCGCGGCGGCGATGATCAGGCTCTGGCCTGCGTTCAGCAGGCCGAGCGAGGCTTCCTGCTTCACCGCCGCCGACTCGTAGCGCGTCAGGCTCTCGTCGTAGCGGCGCGCCTCGAACTCCTCGTTGCCGAAGTACTTGACCGTCTCGTAGTTGAGCAGGCTGTCGATCGCGCGCGTATTCGCGTTCGAGTCGAGCTCGTTCGCGCGGCGCCGGATCTCCATGCGCCATTCGGTCACGCTCACGGTGAACGCGATGTAGACGGCTACCGCGCCGAAGGTCACCGCCGCGAAGCGCCAGTCGAACTTGCCGAGCAGCACCGCGGCCACCAGGGAAAACTCCAGGATCACGGGGATGATCGAGAAGATCATGTAGTTGAGCAGCGACGAGATACCGCGCGAACCGCGCTCGATGTCGCGCGTCATCCCGCCGGTCTGCCGGTCGAGGTGAAACCTGAGCGACAGGCTGTGCAGGTGCCGGAAAACGCCCAGGGCGACGCGCCGGATCGCGCGCTGGACCACGCGCACGAACACGACGTCGCGCAGCTCCGCGAAGAGCGTCGTGGAAAACCGGAGCAGCCCGTAGATCGCGAGCAGCGCCGCCGGGACCGCCACGATCGCGAGGCTCGGATCGAGCCCGTCGACCACCTCCTTCATCACGAGCGGCACGCCGACGTTGGCGAGCTTCGCGGCGGCGAGGCACGCGAGCGCGGCGAGCACGCGCCACTTGTACTCCCACAGATAGGGCAGGAGCGCCGCCGCCGCGCGCCACTCGCTTCCGGTGAGCGGCTCGGTCGGCGCGCTGCTGTGGTGTCGGCGGGCCATGGGAGGCGCGAATTCTATTGCAGCCGGAATCCATACGGCGGCGCGAGCCGCCGGAAGCCGTGCGCGAGCACAAGAAGGAGAAAAAGGAGATTGCGAACCAGGAGCCGGAGCGGCGAAGCGTAGAGCGCCTGCTCGCGAACCCGGGAGAAGGTCGCGCTAACCGCGCGCCCGGCGGCCTCCTCGATCCAGCGCACGCCGCGCGGCCAGTCCCACAGATCCTCGAGCCGGCGCGCAGGTATTCCCTCCTTGCCGACGCCCGCGCCCACGATCGCGCCGGCGATCGCGGCGGTCGTGTCGGTGTCGCCGCCGCAGCGGATCACCGCGATCACCGCGGCCTCGAAATCGCGGGGGTGCGAGAACCAGGCGTGCAGCACCACGGGCACGGTGTGAAGCATGTAGCCGGTAACGCCGTTCGCGCAGCCGAGCGCATCGGCGAACGCCGCGGTCGGCTCGCCGCGGCGCGCGCTTTCGAGCGCCCGTCCGGCAAGTCTCACGAATTCCGTTCCTGCCTGGCCGAAGGCCGTGGCAAATCGCTTCAGATTTTCAAGATAGGCCGAACCGTCGTCTCCGCGCATCGATGCCCGCGCCGCGAGCGCCACGGCGAGCGCCCCGATCTCGGCGCGCGGATCGCGGTGCGTGAGGCTGGTCGAAGCGGCGCACAGCAGCACGAGCGCCGCGTCGTCCTGCGGCGCGCACACGCCGATCAGTGCGCTGCGCATCGCAGGCCCGTTGCCCGCCGAGCGCACCCCCGACGCCTGCGGCGGCACGAAGATCCAGAGCTTGAGGATCGAGCGCAGCGTCGCGGAGCCGACGCCGGCGGGGAGCCCGAGCAGCCAGAAGCGCAGCCGCCAGGCGAGGCTCGAAACGAACCTGCGCGCGTCGCCCCCCGACACCGCGAGCGCCTGCGCGGTCATGCACGCGTGGTCGGTATCGTCCGAGCACATGCCGCGCCCCAGCACGAAAGCGTAGCGCTCGAGGCTCGGGAACATGCGCAGTTGGCGCGCGCGCGACAGCCCCTCGCAAGGCAGTCCGAGCGCATCGCCCACGGCGGTTCCGAGGAGACAGCCGACCGCCGCGGCGCGCCGTTGCTCGAGTGCCTTCGTGAGCGGATCGGCCTCGGCGGGAGCGTCGGGTGCAGACGCCGGCTCCCTGAGCGGCGTCTTGCGCGCGAAGCCAAGGAGCGCCATCACGAAGCCGCCCGGGCCGTACATGTCGAGAAAGAACGGAAGCAGGATCCAGAACCACGGCCAGGGAACGTCGATGCCCTGTTTCGCGAGCGCCGGGAGCGAAAAAAACACCACGAGCGAGCCGGCGATTCCCGGCAGGAACGGAATGCCGGACGGCACCTGCTCGCCGTCCTTGGCCTTCAGCAGCGCGCGCCACGAAAGGAAGTTCAGGATCAGGCCGCCTGCCGCGAACAGGCATAGCATCGACACGAGGATCAGGCCGAGGATCAGTCCGCCGGTCATGGTGCCGAGCGTGACACAAAAAGCTCTTGACCCGCGTCCGCCGGCTTCGTATCATTCAAACGTTCGTTTTAATGTCAAACGCCATGAACCTACGCGCAGTAAAGCCGCCGCACGAGACGCGGGTCCGGATCCTCGACGCCGCCGAGGAGCTCTTCATGCAGCGCGGCTTCGAGGGAACCTCTATGCGCCTGCTCACCTCGAAGGCGGGCGTCAACCTCGCCGCGGTCAACTATCACTTCGGATCGAAAGACGCGCTGATCGAGGCGGTGTTTCGTCGGCGCCTCGATCCGATGAATGCCGAGCGGGTCGCCGAGCTCGAGCGCCTCGAGCGATCCGCCGCCGGCGCGCCGCTCGCGCCCGAGGCGATCATTCGCGCGTTCATCGCACCCTCGCTCGCGATGATCGAGGACGCAAAAGGCGGCGGACGCAGCTTCATCCGGCTCCTCGGCCGCGCCTACACCGATCCCTCGAAGCCGATCCGTGCGCTGATCGGGACCCTCTACGCGCCCGCGATGAAGCGCTACAAGGCCGCGTTCGAGCGCGCGCTGCCCGAGCTGCCGGCCGAGGAGCTCAACTGGCGCATGCATTTCATGTTCGGCACGCTCGCCTACACGCTCGCCGCAACCGACACCGTGCAGCTGATCGCCGGGTGCAAACCCGAGGACCGCTACGATGCGCGCCTCCTCGCCGAGCGCCTCGCCCCGTTCCTGTGCGCAGGACTGCTCGCGCCGCTCCCCGCCGGCGCGGGCGTGAAGAAGGCCGCCTGAACCTCCAGGAGATACCGCCATGACCGGATTCGTCTTCGCCGCAATCGCCGCCTTTCTCGTCCTCGCCTACGTGCAGGCGCCGGTCGGCGCCTGGACGGTCGCGGGCGCTGTTCTGGCCGCCTACCTGAGCATCGCCGCCGGCTTCGGCGAGACGGCGAACTGGGTCCTGGGCGCGCTCGTCCTCGTGACCGCGCTCGCAGCGAACGTGAAGCCGATCCGAAGGCGGCTCCTGAGCGATCCGGTCCTCGCGATCTACCGGCGAATCCTGCCCGACATGTCGCAGACGGAGAAAGAAGCGATCGACGCGGGCACCGTGTGGTGGGACGCGGATCTTTTCTCGGGCAGGCCCGGCTGGGACAAGCTTCTCGCCACGCCCGAGCCCAGGCTCACCGCAGAGGAGCAGTCGTTCCTCGACGGCCCCTGCGAGGAAGTCTGCGCGATGGTGAACGACTGGGAGGTGACGCACGAGCGCCAGGACCTCCCGCCGCGCGTCTGGCAGTACATCAAGGACAAGGGATTCCTCGGGATGATCATCCCGAAGAAATACGGCGGCCTCGGGTTCTCGGCGCTCGCGCACTCGGCGGTGGTGATGAAGCTCTCCACGCGCTCGAACGCGCTCGCGGTGACCGTGATGGTGCCCAACTCGCTCGGCCCGGCCGAGCTGCTCCTTCACTACGGCACCGAGGCGCAGAAGGACCACTACCTGCCCCGGCTCGCCAGGGGCCTGGAAGTCCCGTGCTTCGCGCTCACCAGCCCCGAGGCGGGATCCGATGCCGCGTCCATTCCCGATTACGGCGTCGTGTGCAAGGGAACGTGGCAGGGCAAAGAAGTCCTCGGCATGCGCGTCACCTGGGACAAGCGCTACATCACCCTCGGCCCCGTCTCGACGCTGCTGGGACTGGCCTTCCGGCTCTATGACCCTGAGGGCCTGTTGGGTTCCAAGGATGACCTCGGGATCACGTGTGCGCTGGTGCCGACAAGCACGCCCGGCGTCGAGATCGGCCGGCGCCACCTGCCGCTCAACGCCGTGTTCCAGAACGGCCCCACGCGCGGCGAGGAGGTGTTCATGCCGATCGACTGGATCATCGGGGGGCGCGACTACGCGGGCAAGGGCTGGATGATGCTGATGAACTGTCTTGCGGCCGGGCGCTCGATCTCTCTGCCGGCTTCGTCGGTCGGCGGGGCGAAGGCGCTCGCGCGCTATACCGGCGCCTACGCGCGGGTTCGCAGCCAGTTCCGCACGCCGATCGGAAAGCTCGAGGGCGTCGAGGAGGCGCTCGGCCGCATTGCCGCCAATGCCTACATGATGGACGCGGTGCGCGTGATGACCGCCGGCGCGGTGGACGCGGGCGAGAAGCCTTCCGTCATCTCGGCGATCGCGAAGTACCACATGACCGAACGCGCGCGCGAGTGCGTGAACGACGCCATGGACATCCACGGCGGCAAGGGCATCTGTCTCGGCCCCAACAACTATGTCGGGCGCGGCTACCAGGTCGTCCCGGTGGGCATCACCGTGGAAGGCGCGAACATCCTCACGAGGAGCCTCATCATCTTCGGCCAGGGCGCGATCCGCTGCCATCCCTACGTGCTGCGCGAGATGCGCGCGGCCAAGGACCTCCGGGGCACGGAGGCCTCGCGCGAGTTCGACCGCGCATTCAACGCGCACATCGGCCACGTGCTGTCGAACGGCGTGCGCGCGTTCGTGCACGGGCTCACCGGAGCGCGGCTCGCGGCGGCCCCGCGCGCCGCCGCCGCCGAGTTGCGGCGCTACTACCAGCGCGTGGGCCAGCTCTCGGCCGCGTTCGCGTTCCTTGCCGACATGTCGATGCTCGCGATGGGCGGCGCGCTGAAGCGAAAGGAGAAGATCTCGGCGCGCCTCGGCGACGTGCTCTCGATGATGTACCTCATATCGGCGACGCTCAAGCGCTACGAGGACCAGGGGCGCCAGCGCGAGGACCTTCCGCTCGTGCACGGCTCGGTGCGCGACGCGCTGTGGCAGGCGCAGCAGGCGATCGACGCCATCTACACCAACTTCCCGGTGCAGTGGTTGCGCGGGTGGCTGCGCTTCGTGGTGTTCCCGATCGGCACCCCCTTCCGGCCGCCGAAGGACCGCCACAACCACCGATGCGCGAAGCTCGTGCTCGAGCCCGGCGCGGCGCGCGACCGGCTTACCGCGGGGATGTACGTCGGCAAGGGCGAGCAGGACGTCACCGGCGCGCTCGAGGCGGCGTTCCTCGCGACCATCGCCTGCGAGCCGATCGAGAGGAAGTTGCGCGAAGCGGTCAAGGACGGGCGGCTTGCGCCGCGCTCGGGGGTCGACACGGCGGCGGCGGCGACGGACAAGGGCATCCTCACCGCGGAGGAACTCGCGCTGTGGCAGCGGAAAGAATCGCTTCGCAAGCACGTGATCAGGGTCGACGACTTTCCGCAGGACTTCGGCCGCGCCGAGATCGCGCAGAAGCTCGAGCGCGAAAGCGCGGCCCCGGCGAGAGCCGCGGCATGACCACCGAGCGCGAGACGCTGCTCGTCAGGAGCTGGATGACCCACGACGCACGCTGGTACAACGCCGTGGCGCGCGAGTTCGGCATCGAAGCGGCGAACCGGCTGAACCAGGCCGCCGTGCGCGAGAGCGCCAGGGTAGAAGCGCAGCGCGCAGGGCGTGCGCTCGATCTCGGAACGCCGAAGGACGCGGCTTCCTGTCTCGAGGCACAGCGCAGGCTGATCGGGCTGCTTGGGCCGGAGCTGCTCGATTTCGAGGCCGTGGTGGACGGACCCGAAGCGTACCGGGTGCGCGTCACGCGCTGCTTCGCCTACGACAACGTGACCAGGGCCGGCATCGCGGGCGCGTACGATTGCGGCATTTTCGCCCGGGTCCAGGGCTGGCTGGACGGATTCGGCTGCTCGCACGACGTGAGCCCGCCGTTCGCCGGGTGCCTGATGGCACAAGGCCAGGAGTGCGTGCACACGATCCGCGTGCGCGCGGCATAGGGAGGCTCGCATGGCGGGATTCGCAAGGCCGGTTTACATCATCGACGGGGCGCGCACGCCGTTTCTCAAGGCGAAGAACCGCCCCGGGCCGTTCTCCGCGGGCGACCTCGCGACCCAGGCGGGGCGCGCGCTGCTCGTGCGCCAGAAGTTCGCTCCGGCAGACCTCGACGAGGTTATCCTCGGCTGCGCCGCGCCTTCGGTCGACGAGGTGAACATCGGACGCGTCGCGGCGCTGCGCATGGGCTGCGGCGAAAAGGTGCCGGGCTGGACCGTGATGCGCAATTGCGCCTCGGGCATGCAGGCGCTCGATTCGGGGATCAACAACATCCTCGCCGGGCGCTCGAACCTCGTTCTTGCAGGCGGCGTGGACGCGCTCTCGCGCGCGCCGCTGCTCTACCCCGAGAAGATGGTGCTCTGGTTCGCAGACATGGCTTCGACCCGCTCTACGGGGCAACGGCTCTCCATGTTCGCAAGGCTCCCCTTCAAGTCCCTGCTCGCTCCCGTCATCGGAATCATGAAGGGACTCACCGACCCGATGGTCGGGCTGCTGATGGGCCAGACGGCCGAGAATCTCGCGCACCGCTTCGGCATCACGCGCGAGAGAATGGACGAGTTTTCCGTCAGGTCGCACAACAGAGTCGCCCTTGCTCAGGACAACGGCGCGCTGGCCCCTGGCGGCGGCGAAGTCGAGGCACTCTACGACCGTGAAGGCAATGCCTATCTGCTCGATGACGGCGTGCGGCGCGACGCGTCCATGGCGAACCTCGCGAAGCTGAAGCCCTTCTTCGACCGCAAGTACGGCAACGTCACGCCGGGCAACTCCTCGCAGATCACCGATGGCGGCGCGTGGCTGATCCTGGCCTCCGAGGAGGCCGTTAAGCGGTTCGACTTGAAGCCGATCGGCCGCATCGCCGATTCGCAGTGGGCCGGGCTCGATCCTGCGCAGATGGGCCTGGGGCCCGTTCATGCGGCTACGCCGATCCTGAAGCGCCACGGCATGGGCCTCGACGATCTCGACTGCTGGGAGATCAACGAGGCCTTCGCCGCGCAGGTGCTCGGCTGCATCGCAGCCTGGAAGGACGAGAAATATTGTCGCGAACAGCTTTCCCTGGACAAGTCCCTGGGCGAGCTGAACGAGGAAAAGCTCAACATCGACGGCGGCGCGATCGCGCTCGGGCACCCGGTCGGGGCGTCGGGCGCACGGATTGTCCTGCACCTGCTCAGGGTCCTGAAACGGACGAACGCCAGGCGCGGCATGGCCGCGATCTGCATCGGCGGCGGTCTTGGCGGCGCGATGCTGGTCGAAGCGCTCTAGGGGGATCGGATGGATCGCGCGAAAGTGATCGCGAAGCACTGGCGCTGGGAGACGGGCCGCGACGGTCTTGCCTGGCTCACGTTCGACAAGCAGGGCGAATCGGCGAACACGTTCTCGCGCGAGGCGCTCGAGGAGCTCTCGGCCGCGCTCGACGAGATCGCCGGATCGAAGCCGAAGGGCCTCGTGATCGGATCGGCCAAGGAGAACTTCATCGCCGGCGCCGACGTCGAGGAGTTCACGCGCTTCAAGTCGTCCGGGGAGGCGCTCGAGTTCGTGCGCCTGGGCTGGGACGTGTTCCAGAAGCTCCGCGACCTTCCCTTTCCCACCACCGCGATGGTGAACGGCTTCTGCATGGGCGGCGGGCTGGAGCTCGCGCTCGCCTGCCGCTATCGCGTAGCGCTCGACGAACCGAAGACGCGCTTCGCTTTCCCCGAGGTGATGATCGGAATCGTTCCGGCCTGGCACGGCGTGCAGTGGCTACCCAAGCTCGTGGGGCCGGCCGCCGCGTTCGACATGATGCTCACCGGCAAATCGGTCGACGCGAGGAAAGCCAGGCGCATCGGGCTCGTCACGCAGGCGGTGCCGCTGCGGATCCTCGAGAACACCGCGCGCATGGTGACGCTCGAAGCGCCGCAGCCGAAGGGTCTGGGTTTTTCGCAGAAGCTCTTTCTCGGGCCATTGCGGTCCCTTGTGGTCAATCAAGCGAGAAAGCAGGTCGCACGACGGGCTCGAAAGGAGCACTACCCGGCGCCGTACGCGATCCTGGATCTGTGGCGGAAGTACGACGGCGATCCCTTCGCAGCGCTGCAGGATCCGTCGTGCTCGATCCAGGCGCTGTTCGAGCATCCCACGACGCGCAACCTCATCCGGATCTTCTTCCTCCAGGAGCGCCTCAAGGCCGCCGGCAAGGGCTCGGACTTCGCGCCGAAGCACGTCCACGTGATCGGCGCGGGCGTCATGGGCGGCGACATCGCGGCGGTGTGCGCGATGCGCGGGATGACCGTGACGCTGCAGGATACTGCGCCCGAGCGGCTCGCGCCCGCGGTGAAGCGCGCGGCCAGGCTCTTCGAGCGGCGCCTGCGCGACCCCCGCCGCATGCGCGACGCGATGGACCGCCTGATTCCCGACGTCCCGGGCGCGGGCGCGGCGCGCGCCGACGTCGTGATCGAGGCGATCTTCGAGAACCTGGAAGCGAAACGCGCGCTCTTCGCAAGAGTGGAAGCGCAGGCGAAACCCGATGCGGTGCTCGCGAGCAACACCTCGAGTCTCAGGCTCGCCGACATCGCAACGGCGCTCAGGGATCCGTCGCGCCTGGTAGGAATTCATTTCTTCAACCCGGTGCCGCAGATGCAGCTGGTCGAGGTCGTTTCCTCCGAACGAACTTCCCGGGAGCTGGGATTGAAAGCTGCCGCGTTCGTGCGGCGCATCGACAAGCTGCCGCTCCCGGTGAAGGACTCGCCCGGGTTCCTGGTCAATCGCGTGCTCGGGCCCTACATGCAAAACGCCTTCCGTATGCTCGACGAAGGCATCGCGCCCGAGACGATCGACGCCGCGATGGAAGGCTTCGGCATGCCGATGGGGCCGATCGAGCTCGCCGACACGGTGGGCCTCGATATCTGCCTCGCGGCCGGCAGGGAGCTCGCGAAGAAGGGGACGCAGGGCGAGCCCGAGGCTCCGCAGGTGCTGCTCAACAAGGTGGCGCTGGGGCACCTGGGCCGAAAGACCGGGGAAGGCGTCTACCGATATGCGAACGGCAAGCCCGTGAAGCGCGCGCCGGACGCCGCCCGTGCCGCCGGCCTGGTGGAGGCGCTGATCGAGCCGTACCTGGCGGAAGCGAAAGCGGTGCTCGCCGAAGGCATCGTCGCCGACGCGGAGCTGATCGACGCCGGGCTCATCTTCGGCACCGGGTTCGCGCCCTTCCGCGGCGGGCCTTTGCACTACCTCGCCGAAAAGAAATAAGCTCCGCGCGTGGCGCGGACCGACTACATTCCGGCTGAAAGCGCGAAGACCCTCGACGGCCTTTTCCGCGAGCGCGCGCGCCGCTCGCCGGACAAGGTCTCGCACGTCGCCTGGGAGGGGGGACGCTGGCGCAGCCGCACCTGGAGCGAGATGTACCGCGAAGCCGGACGCTGGCAGGCGGGCTTCGCGCGCGAGGGCCTGAAGCCGGGCGAGCGCGTGGCGCTCATGCTGCGGAACTGCCCCGAGTGGGTGCTCTTCGACCAGGCGGCGCTCGCCGCCGGACTGGTCGACGTGCCGCTCTACACCGTGGACCGCCCCGACAACGTCGCGTACGTGCTCGAGCACAGCGGCGCGAAGCTCGTGCTGTTCGACACCCAGGAGCAGTGGGAGCAGTTCCGTGCCCTGAAGCTCGACCTGCCCGGGGTTGAGAGAGTGCTGGTATTGAATCCGAGTGGTGCCGAATTTGGCGACCCGCGCGTCAGATCGGTCAAGGAATGGCTGCCCGACCCCGCCCCGATGCAACATCCCTTCGCCGACGGCGCGCGGCTCGCCTCGATCATCTACACCTCGGGCACCACGGGCCGGCCGAAGGGCGTGATGCTCTCGCACTGGAACATGCTCGCCAACTCCCGCGATGCGCTCGCCTGCGGCGAGCTCTTTCCCGGGGACGAGTTCCTCTCCTTCCTTCCGCTCTCGCACACCTACGAGCGCACCGTGGGCCTGTACGCCATGATCATGGCGGGCGTGAAGACCACCTACGCGCGCTCGATCCCGCAGCTTGCCGAAGACCTCCGAATCGTGCGCCCGACGGTGCTGCACGCAGTGCCGCGCGTGTACGAGCGCATCTGGAACGCGATCCGTGCGAAGCTGGAAACGGCGCCGCCGAAGCGCCGCGCGCTCTTCTACAGGGCGGTCGACATCGGCTGGCGGCACTTCGAGTGGCGCCAGGGACGGGGGAAGTGGGAACCGTCTTTTCTGGTATTGCCGTTATTGAGGTTCCTGATCTCGAGAAAAGTGCTCGCCGCCTTCGGCGGGAGGCTCCGCGGCGCGGGCTCGGGCGGGGCGGCACTCGCGCCCGAGGTCGCGCGCATTTTCATCGGACTGGGGCTTTCGATCACGCAGGGCTACGGCATGACCGAGGCGAGCCCCGTCGTCACCACCAACCGCGAGGACGACAATGTCCCGGGCACCGTGGGGCGCGCGATTCCGAACGTCGAGCTCAGGATCGGCGAGGACGGTGCGCTTCGGGTGCGCGGCCCGAACGTCATGCTCGGCTACTGGAACGACCCGGAGGCGACGCGCAAGGCGATCGACGCCGAGGGGTGGCTGAACACCGGCGACGTCGCGACCATCGACGAGCGCGGCTACGTCACGATCACCGGGCGCACCAAGGACATTCTGGTGCTCGCCAACGGCGAGAAGATGCCGCCCGGGGACATCGAGCAGGCGATCATGGAGGACGGTCTGTTCGAGCAGGTCCTGGTGGTCGGCGAAGGCAGGCCCTACCTCGCTGCGATCGTCGTTCCGAATGCCGAGCAATGGAAGGGCCTGGATCCGGACAGGAGAAAGGAGCCGGCGCTCCTCGCGCGGATCTCGGAACGCATGAGGCGGTTCCCCGGCTACGCTCAGATCCGCCGCGTCGCGGTCGCGGCCGAGCCCTGGAGCGTGGAGAACGGCCTTCTCACGCCGACGCTGAAAGCGAAGCGCGCGAAGATCCTCGAGCGCCATGCCGCGGACGTGGCCGCCCTGTACGCGGGTCATCAATAGATGGAACTGCCCAGGGAAAAGACGCCGGCCCTGCGCGTCATGCCGATGCCGGCGGATGCCAACCAGAACGGCGACATCTTCGGCGGCTGGATCATGGCGCAGGTCGACGTTGCGGGCGGCACGGTCGCGGGGCGCGTCGCGCGCGGGCGCGTCGCCACGGTCGCGGTGAACTCGTTTCTCTTCAAGCAGCCGGTCCAGATCGGCGACGTGCTCTCGTTCTATGCCGACGTGGTGCGCG
The DNA here is from genome assembly GCA_037443705.1 of Betaproteobacteria bacterium. Lineage (GTDB taxonomy): Bacteria > Pseudomonadota > Gammaproteobacteria > Burkholderiales > SG8-39 > 2-02-FULL-66-14. Next base: position 26,251 of record JBBINV010000025.1, read on the forward strand.
TCGGCAACACCTCGGTCACGATCAACGTGGAGGTCTACGCCGAGCGCCGGCCCGACGATCCCAGGGTGGTCAAGGTGACCGAAGCCACGCTCACCTACGTCGCGATCGACGCCGCCGGCCGCCCGCGCCCGATCCCGAAGTGACGCCGGCCCGCACGCTCGTGCTCCTGCACGGCGTGGCAAGCAATCGCACCCGCTGGTCCGAGTTCCTCGCCGCGACCTCGCTGGACGAATCCTGGCGCGTTCTGGCGCCCGATCTGCGGGGGCATGGGGCCGCTGTCACCCGAGAACGGATCGGGATGGACCAATGGTGCGCGGATCTTGAAGGGCTTCTGGAGAAGGAAGGGATTTCAAAAGCGGTTCTCGCGGGCCACTGTCTCGGCGCGAATCTGGCTCTCAACTTCGCGGCGCGCCATCCCGCGCGCACCGCGGGCCTCGTCCTCATCGAGCCGATGCCGCCGCAAGCGCTGACGGGGACGATGCGGTGGTTGAGGCTTTTCAGGGTCGTGCTTTTTCCTCTTTCACTCTTCGTCCGTGCCGTCAATTCCCTCGGCCTGCACCGCTCGCGCATCGATCCGCTCGATCTGGAGAAACTGGACCGCGAAACGCGCGCGGCGCTTGCGCGCGGGCCCGAAGGCGAGCGCCAGCTCGCGAAGTACGCCTCGTCCCTTGCCGATCTGCGCACCACCGCGACCGCGGTCTACCTGCAGGACCTGCTCGCGGTGACCGAGCCTCTGCCGCCGCCCGAGGCGATTGCCGCGCCGGTGCTGGCGCTGCTGTCGGAACATGGCGCCTTCACCGACCCGGCGCGTACCCGGGCCTGGCTGGACAAACTTCCCGATCGGGAAGTTGTTTCGCTTCCCGCGCGGCACTGGATCCCCACCGAGCAGCCGGTGGCGATGCGCGAAGCGATTGAGAAGTGGGTTTCGAATCTAGGCAGATAGCCCCGGAAAGAGCTGCTTGAGCCCTTCCGCCATGGTCTGCACCGCCATCGCGGCGAGGAGCAGGCCGAGGATGCGCGTGGCGATGTTGAGACCCGTCGTGCCCATGCGCCCGGCGATGCGGTGCGCGGCGCGCAGCGCAAGCCAGGAAATCACGCACACGAGCGCGATACAGCCGACGATCGCGGCCTGATGCGCGAGGCTGCCGTTCTCCACCGCGATGATCGCCGTGCTGATCGCGCCCGGCCCGGCGAGCAGCGGAATCGCGAGCGGCACCACCCCGCTCACATCGCCTTCCTCGAGCTCGCGCGCCTCGGCCTGCGACTGGCGCACGCCGCCGGCTTGCGCGTTCAGCATCGCGAGCGCCATGAGAAGGAGCACCAGCCCCCCGCCCACGCGGAACGCCGCGAGGCTCGCGCCGATGAGTTGAAGCAGCGGCTCGCCGAGGAACACCGAGAACGTGAGCACCGCGAACACCGTCATCGCCACCGTTCTCGCGAGCGCGGCACGCTCGGCCGCGCTTCGCCCGCGCGTGAAGGCGAGGAAAAACGGGACCGCGAGGAACGGATCGACCACCGCGGCGAGCGTCACCGCGAACCGCAGGTACTCGCTCGCCGCGCCCACCGGGCTACCTCTTCGCGCGCTCGGCCATGGCCGCCTGCGCGTTCTTCCTGTCCTCGTTCACGCGCGCGAACGCCGGGCGCTCGCCGAGCATCCTGAGGTAGGGCTTCACCTGCGGCACCTCGTCCAGGGCGTCGCGCCCGTAGGCCATCCTGGTGCACAGCGACACGAGCGGCAGGTGGACGAACGCAGCGCAGTCGGCGAGCGTCAGCTCCCTGCCCGCAACAAAGGGGTCGAACTTCGCCACCGCCTTGAAGGCGCGCACGCCCTTCGCGACGTCGCGCTCGACCTGGGCCTTGGTCTCGTCCGAGAACGGCCTGTTGAAGAAAAGCCCGCCGTAGAGCCGCCGCACCACGAGCTCCAGGTGCAGCTCGAGGAACACCACGAGTTCGCGCACCCGCGCGCGCGCGAGCGGCTCCTTCGGAAGCAGCGGCTTCTGCGGAAAGGCGTCCTCCAGGTACTCGCAGATCACCGCCGACTCGCGCAGCCGCTCGCCGTCCACCTCGAGGTACGGCACCTTGCCCATGGGGCTCAACGCCAGGTAGTCGTCCTTCTGCGAGGGAAACACGTTCGGATCCTCCTCGAACGGAACGCCCTTCTCCAGGAGCGCGATGCGCACCTTGTTGTGGTAGTTGCTGACGTGGAATCCGCAAAGCTTGACCATCGGGTGGGCTCCTTCCTGGCTTCCTGAGTGTCCTCCGGTGGCATTATAGGAACATGAGCGAAAAAGACCCTGAATTCGTCACCCGGCTCTCGGGCGAGACCTCGTACGGCGGGTACCTGCAGCTCGGGCGCCTGCTCTCGGCGCAGCAGCCGCGCTCGAGCCACCACGACGAAATGCTCTTCATCATCCAGCACCAGACCGCGGAGCTGTGGATGAAGCTGATCGTGCACGAGCTGCAGGCCGCGATCGCGCACGTGCGCGCGGATTCGCTCGCGCCCTGCTTCAAGATCCTCGCGCGCGTGAAGCAGGTGCAGCGCCAGCTCTTCGAGCAGTGGGCGGTGCTCGAGACGCTCACCCCTTCGGAGTACGTCCAGTTCCGCGACGTGCTCGGACCCGCCTCGGGCTTGCAGTCCTTCCAGTTCCGGGCGATCGAGTTCCTGCTCGGCAACAAGAACGCGGCGGTGCTCGCGGTCCACCGCCACGACCCCGCGATCCACGGCTGGCTGGAGAAGCTGCTTCATGCGCCGAGCCTTTACGACGAATTCCTTCGCCTTCTGGCTCGCCGTGGTCTCCCCGTTCCCAGGGCGTGCCTCGAGCGCGACTGGTCGCAGCCCTACCGGCCGCAGGCGGGCGTGGTCGCGGTGTTCCGCACGATCTACGAGGACCCCGCGCATCACTGGGACGCCTACGACATGTGCGAAAAGCTCGTCGACGTGGAGGAAAACTTCCAGCTCTGGCGCTTCCGCCACGTGAAGACGGTCGAGCGTGTCATCGGCTTCAAGCGCGGCACCGGCGGCACTTCTGGCGTGACGTTTCTCCGCAAGACGCTCGAGACCGCGCTCTTTCCCGAGCTGATCGACGTGCGCACCGAGATCGAGAAGCGATGATCCTGGAAGCCGAGCTGCGTGAGCGCATCCGGCCGCGTTTCTCGCGCGTGCTCGCGCGCGACACGGTCTATCTCGCCAACCATTCCCTGGGGCGCCCGCCCGACCGTATGGCCGAGGACGTGCAGCGAGCGCTCGATTGCTGGTACCGGGACATGGGCGAGGCCTGGAATGACTGGATTCTTTCCAGAGAACAATTCAGGCAGCTCACCGCGCGTCTCGTCGGCGTCCCCGATCCGAAGAACATCGTGCCGAAGACCAGTGCGGGGCAAGGCTTGCGCGCGGTGCTGAACGCGATGGACGGCAAGCCGCGTATCGCAACCACCGACGGCGAGTTCGACTCGCTCGACATGATCCTGCGCGTCTACCGCCAGAAGGGCCGCATCGACCTGCGGATCACGCCCTGGCGCGAGCTCCGGACCGGCGGCGCCGACCTCGTGGTGATCTCGAGCGTGATGTTCCGCACGGGCGAAATCGTCGCGGAACTGCCGAAGCTCATCCGCGCCGCGCACGAAGGCGGCGCGCTCGTGCTGCTGGATGTCTACCACCACGCGGGGGCGCTGCCGCTCGATCTCACGCAGCTCGGCGCCGACTTCGCGGTAGGCGGCTCGTACAAGTACACACGCGGTGGCCCCGGCGCCTGCTGGCTCTACGTGCGGCCCGGCCTCGCCGAGACGATGAGGACCCTGGACACCGGCTGGTTCGCGAAGAAGGACATCTTCAAGTACGAGCGCCCCGAGCCGCCGCAGTTCGCGCCAGGGGGCGATGCCTGGCTCGAGTCCACGCCCCCGGTGCTTGCGCCCGTGCAGGCGCTCGCGGGTCTGGAATTCACGCTCGAAATCGGCGTGGAACGCCTGCGCGCGCACCACCTCGCGCAAAAGCGCCGGCTGCGCGAGATGCTGAAAGAAAAAGGCATCGAATCCGAAGGCGAAGGCGAGGATTACGGCCAGTTCCTCACCGTGCGCCATCCGCGCGCGCAGGAACTCTCGGCTGCCCTTCTCAAACGGCAGATCAAGACGGATGCGCGCGGCGAATACCTGAGGCTATGCCCCGATCTGCTCAACACCGACGAGGAGCTCGAACGCGCCGCGCACGTGCTCGCGGCCGTCATGCGCCGAGCGCTTTGACACCGGAGAATATCGGCGCGCCGAATTCGAGCGCAGAAAACGGGCGTCGCTCGCTGCCGCCGCCAGGATCGCGAGCAGCAACGCCCCCGCGAGGCACGCGAGCGCCGGACTAACCACTCCGGTATTTCAGGAAGAGCTTCTGCATTCCGCCCAGCCAGCGGTCGTAGTTCGCGGTCTTGTTCCGGAGGTACTCGAGCACCTGCGGGTGCGGGAGGATGAGGAAGGTCTCGGCGGCCATCGTCTTCACGATCTCGTCCGCGACCTGCTCCGCGGAGAGCGCGCCATCCAAGCCAGCCGAGCCGCCGTCGCCCGCGTACATGCCGGTGATCACCGCCTGCGGACAAAGGCACGAGACTTTCAGTCCGCGCCGGCCGTAGGCGATCGCGAGCCACTCGGCGAACGCGACCGCGGCGTGCTTGGTGACGCCGTAGGGCGCGGATTCCACGATGTTGAGAAGGCCCGCGGCCGAGGCAGTGACGAGGAAGTAGCCGCCGCCGCGCCGGATCATCGGCTCGACCACCGCGCGCGCCGCCCAGACGTGCGCCATCGCGTGGATCTTCCAGTTCTTCTCCCAGATCTCGTCGGGCGCGTCCGGCCCGCCGCGCGAGATGATGCCGGCGTTGGAGAAGTAGACGTCGATGCGGCCGAAGCGGTCTTCCGAGGCTTTGACGAGCTTTCTTATGTCGGACTCGGAGCTGACGTCGCATGTCACCGCCAAAGCCGGAATCTCTTTCGAAAGCGGCTCAAGACCCTTCTCGTTCACATCGGCCACAACGATTCCGGCCGCCCCTTCCTGCGCGAAGCGGATCGCCGCGGCGCGGCCGATGCCGCTCGCCGCGCCCGTGACCACGGCGACCTTGCCGCGCAGCTCCATCAGGCGCTGCGCTTCGAGGCGAGCGCCTGCGCGATCGAGGTCTGCTCGCCGAGCTCGAGCTTGGCGATGGCGTTGCGGTGCACCTCGTCGGGACCGTCGGCGAAGCGAAGCGTGCGCGCGTGCGCATACGCGGAGGCGAGGCCGAAGTCCTGGCATACGCCGCCACCGCCATGCGCCTGGATCGCCCAATCGATGACCTGGCAGGCGACGTTCGGCGCGTAGACCTTGATCATCGCGATCTCTTTCTTCGCCACCTTGTTGCCGACCTTGTCCATCATGTAGGCGGCCTTCAGCACGAGCAGCCGGGCGGTGTCGATCATGATGCGCGCTTCCGCGATGCGCTCCTGCGTCACGGTCTGCTCCGAGATCGCCTTGCCGAACGCCACGCGGCTGGAAGCGCGCCGGCACATCTTCTCGAGCGCGACTTCCGCCTGGCCGATCAGCCGCATGCAGTGATGGATGCGGCCCGGCCCGAGGCGCCCCTGCGCGATCTCGAAGCCGCGCCCTTCGCCGAGCAGGATGTTGGAAGCCGGCACGCGCACGTCCTTCAGTTCGATCTCCATGTGGCCGTGCGGCGCATCGTCGAACCCGAACACCCGGAGCGCCCGCACAATGTTGATTCCGGGGAGCCCCGCGGGCACGAGGATCATCGACTGCTGCTTGTGCCGCGAGGGGTTGTCGGGATCGGTCTTGCCCATGACGATGTAGACCTTGCAGCGCGGATCGCCTGCGCCGCTCGACCACCACTTGCGGCCGTTGATGACGTAGTCGTTTCCGTCGCGCCTGATGCGGCACTGGATGTTGGTGGCGTCGGACGACGCCACCTCGGGCTCGGTCATGAGGAATGCCGAGCGGATTTTTCCTTCGAGCAGCGGATCGAGCCACTCGCGCTTCTGTTCCTCGGTTCCGTAGCGCTCGATCGTCTCCATGTTGCCGGTGTCGGGCGCCGAGCAGTTGAACACCTCGGGCGCCCAGCTGATGCGTCCCATGATCTCGCACAGCGGCGCGTACTCGAGGTTCGAGAGGCCTTCCGGCACGCGCCTGGAGTGCGGCAGGAACAGGTTCCAGAGCCCCGCCGCGCGCGCTTTCGGCTTCAGCTCCTCGATGATCGGCACGGGCGTCCAGCGCTTCTCGCCCATGACGTGCTCCCACCACTTGTGGTCGTTGGGATAGATGTGCTCTTCCATGAAGGCGATGAGTCGCTTGCGCAGCTCCTGCACCCTCGGGCTGTACTCGAAATCCATGGTCAACTCCTTTTCAGAATCCGTTCCACCTGCCTCCAGCCGAGCTCGGCGAGCATCGGCGCGCGCGCGCCCGTGTCGCGCGCGTATTCGCTCGCCGCGGTGCCGTCGAGCACGCGCCTGGCGATGCCCTGGCAGATCGCCGCGATCCGGAACAGGTTGTAGGCGAGGTAAAAGTCCCACGTAGAGGCGTCGATGCCCTCGCGTCCCGTGCGCTTGCAGTACCTCTCCACGTAGGCGCGCTCGGTGGGAATGCCGAGGTCCTCCAGCGGCAGGCCCTCGATGCCGCGGAACTTGCCGGGCGGGATGTGCCAGCTCATGCAGTGGTACGCGAAATCGGCCAAGGGGTGCCCGAGCGTGGAGAGCTCCCAGTCGAGCACCGCGAGGATTCGCGGCTCGCTCGGGTGGAAAATCGTGTTGTCGAGGCGGTAATCGCCATGCACGACCGTCGTCTCCTCCCCCGGCGGGATGTTCTTCGGGAGCCAATCGATCAGATTATCCATCGCCTCGATTTTCTGCGTCTCGGAAGCGCGGTACTGCTTGGTCCAGCGGTCCACCTGGCGGGCGATGTAGCTGCCGGGCCTGCCGAAATCCTCGAGGCCCACGCGCTTGTAGTCGATCGAGTGAAGGAGCGCAATCACGCGGTTGAGCTCGTTCCAGATCGCGCCGCGCTCCTCCCTTTGCATCCCGGGCAGCGCCTGGTCCCAGAGCACGCGCCCCTCCACGCAATCCATCACGTAGAACGCGGTGCCGATCACCGAGTCGTCCTCGCAAAGGACGTAAGGCTTCGCCACCGGGAATCCGACCTTGTGCAGCGCCGAGATCACGCGGAACTCGCGATCGACCGCGTGCGCCGAGGGCAGAAGCCTGCCGGGGGGCTTCCTGCGCAGCGCGTAGCGCCGCCCCCCGGCCGTAAGGCGATACGTAGGGTTCGACTGCCCGCCCCTGAACTGCTCGACCTGGAGCGGCCCGCGAAATTCCGGAATGTTCCTCTTCAGGAAGGACTCCAGGCTCGCGGTGTCGAAGCGATGCCGCTCCTCGACGGGCTTGGTGCCGACGAACTGGTCGAACATGGCTATTCAGCTTAAACCGAAACGCCCCCACCGGGCCGGCGGTTTCGCGTCACGGCTTCACCCGCAGCCAGAACGTGACCGGGCCGTCGTTCACGAGGCTCACCTTCATCTCCGCGCCGAATTGGCCGGTTTCGACGTGAGCGATCCTTTCCTTCGCGCAGACGACGAACTTCGAGAACAAGGTCTTCCCTTCCTCGGGCGAGGCGCCGGAGGAAAAGCTCGGGCGCGCGCCTTTCGAAGTGTCGGCGACCAGCGTGAACTGCGGCACCGCGAGGAGCGCCCCGCCCACGTCGGCGAGCGACAGGTTCATCCGCCCCTGGGCGTCGGGAAAGATGCGGTAGCCGGCGACGCGCTCGGCGAGCCGCGCGGCCTGCGCTTCGCCGTCGCCCTGCTCGACGCCGATCAGGGCGAGGATGCCGCGGCCGATCGCGCCGATGGTTATCCCGTCAACTTCGACGCGCGCATCCGAGACACGCTGGATCAAGGCAATCATGGATTCGCGAAATCCTGTCGTCCCCGCGAAAGCGGGGACCCCTTGAACACATTGTCAAAGCCGGGTTCCCGCTTTCGCGGGAACGACAGCAGCTTCCTTTCTCAGGCGATGATGTCGGGGATCAGGCGGTCGCGCAGCCGCGCGATCGTGTCCTTCAGCATGAGCTTGCGCTTCTTCAGGCGGCGCAGCTGGAGCTCGTCCTGCGCCGGGTCGCCCGAGAGGCGCGCGATCACGTCGTCGAGGTCGTGGTGCTCGATCTCGAGCGCGAGGATGCGCGCCTCGATCTGGCCCCGCTCTTCCTCGGTGAGCGGCTGGTTGCTCACCGCGCGCTCCTGACAGAATTTTTCGACCGCATGCCCGCCCTCAGCGTGAAGGATTTCACCGCTCCGGTGAGGCTTTTGACACATCCTATCCCGCCTGCGTTGCAGGCGAAAGGGGTACGCGGCGCGCGCCGCGCGCGCCCGGGGGTTGAACCGCCGGCCCGGCGGCCGGACAATCCCGGCCGGGGGAGGGCCGGCGCAGGCACCACACGATGCGTCGCAACGATTTCGACGTCACGGACCGTATCCGCACCACCGACGCCAGGGAGGTGGGCGCCGAGGTGCTGCGCCTGTTCCGGGGCCTTTACGACGGCTTGCCTGCGGGGACGCTCGAGCGCGGGTTCCGCGACCTCGCCCGCCTGTACGAGGGGCGGCACCCCGAGTACCACGCCTGCGACACCGAGTACCACGACATCCAGCACGTGCTCGACGTGACGCTCGCGATGGCGCGGCTGATGGACGGCTACGAGCGCAGCCGCAAGGGCTCGGCGGCGTTGTCGCCGGCACTTTTCATTTTGGGGGTGCTTACCGCGCTGTTCCACGATTTCGGGTACCTGCGCCGGCGCGCCGACCGCCGCCACCGCTACGGCGCCGAGTACACCATCCGCCACGTCTCGCGCGGCTCGCGCTTCCTCGGGCACTACCTTCGGCGCGCCGGAATGCGGCGCCACGCCGCTGCCGCGGCGCAGCTCGTGCACTACACCGGCTACGAGAGGCCGGTGGAGACCATCCGGATCGACGACATGCTGCTGCGGCGCATCGGGCAGATGCTCGGCACGGCGGACATCATCGCGCAGATGGCGGACCGGTGCTATCTGGAAAAGTGCCGCGACCGGCTCTATCCCGAGTTCGTTCTCCGGGGCCTCACCCGCCGGCGCCTGCCGAACGGACGCCAGCAGGTGGTGTTCCGCTCGGGCGACGACCTGGTCCACAAGACGCCCGCCTTCTACGTGAACGCCTCCAAGCGCCTGGATCTGCAGCTCGCACGCGCCTGCGAGTACGCCGGGCGCCACTTCGGCGGGCAGAACCTGTATCTCGAGGAGATCCAGAAGAACATCCGCTACGCGCAGGCGATCGCCCACGCCGCGGACACCGGGATGCTGAGGCGCGAGCCGCCGTACACGCTGCGGCCCGACGTCGAGCCTTACCCCGAAGACCTGGTCATTCGTTAGTCAATACGACGGCTTGCGCCGGAAATATTCGAGCCGGTCGATCGACTTCACCGCGACCTCGCGAACGCTCTGGCCCTGCAGCAACCGCAGTGGCACTTCGACCCCGGCCGCGCCGCTCGCCCAGATCTTGCGGTAGAACGCCTCGAGCGAGGCGACTTCCTCGCCGCCGACGCCGAGCACGAGGTCGCCGCTCCTCACGCCCGCGCGCTCGGCCGGGCCCTCGGGCGAGACGCGCGCGACGAACACTCTCCCGCGCAGCTCCTCGGCGTTGATTCCGAGCCACGGGCGCGCCGGTCCGGCGCGCCGCCCTTCGCCGATCAGGTCGTCGAGGATCGGCTTGAGCAGGTCGATCGGCACGAACAGGTTGCCCGGCGACTGCGTGCCCGCGCCCGCGGCGTCGCCCACGATGAGCGATCCTATTCCGAGCAGCTCGCCCTTCGGGCCGATCAGTGCGGCGCCGGACCAGTTCATCACCGGCGGATACGTGAAGATCGCGGACTCGAGCAGGTACTCCCAGCTTCCGGTGAACGGGCGGCGCGACACCACGTACACGATGCTCACGCCGCCGTCCTCGCCGTAGGACGCGACCATCGCGGGCTGGCGCTCCACGGCGGCGGAAGCGTCGCCGAGCGCGAGCGGCGTCCCCGCGATCGGCGCGAGGAGCTTGAGCAGCCCGAAGCCGCTCGCATGGTCGTACGCGGCTACCGCAGCCGGAACCGTTTTTCCGTCGGCGGCGGTCACCTCGACCGTCTCGGCCTCGATCACGAGGTAGCCGATCGTAGCGACGTAGCCCTCGCGCACGAGCACCCCGGAGCCCTCGCGCTGCGTGCCGAGGATTTCGGCGGTGCGCGCGTCCTTCAGGATGCGCGACTTTACACGCACCACGGCCGAGAGCGTCTGCTCGGCGGCGGCGCCGGGCTTTTCCTGTGCGTGCGCGCCCGCGCCGATTCCGAGCGCAAGGCACGCCGCCGCGAAAAGAACGCGCGTCTTCATGGTCTGCGCAATTTTGCGCTAAATTCCTCCCGGTGAGATACCGCGCCGACGCGCTCGTCGCCGGGGGAGGGATCGCCGGGATCTGCGCTGCGCTCGAGCTCCTGGAGGGCGGCTCGAGCGTGCTCCTGCTCGACCGCGATGAGGCAGGCGCCTTCGGGGGCCTGGCGCGCGAGTCCTTCGGCGGCGTGTTCGTCGTGGGAAGCCCCGAGCAGAAACGCGCCGGCTTCGCCGATACGCCCGAGGCCGCGCTCGAGGACTGGTACGCCTTCGGCGAGCTCGCCGTGGAGGAGCGCTGGCCGCGCGCCTGGGCTTCGGCCTACGTTCACCGTTCGCTTTCCGACGTCTACCGCTGGCTCAGAGGCTTCGGCGTGGGGTTCTTCCCGGTCCCGCACTGGGTGGAGCGCGGTGACAAGGTGCGCGGCAATTCCGTGCCGCGCTTTCACCTCGTCTGGGGCACCGGGCACGCGCTCGCGAGCGTCCTTTGCGCGCGGCTTCGGGGGCACCGGAATTCATCCCGGCTGAGCGTCAAGTTCGGGCACCGCGTCGAATCGCTCGTTACGGCGGGCGGTTCGGTCACCGGCTGCCGCGGGACAATCGAGGAGACGGGCGAAGAGTTCGAGGCCGGTGCCCTCTGCGTCGTGATCGCGGCGGGCGGCATCAACGGCAGCGACGCGCTCGTGCGCCGCCACTGGCACCCCGACTGGCGCACGCCTCCCGAGACGATCCTCAACGGCTCGCACCGCTATGCCGACGGGCTGCTGCACGAGGCGGCACGCGCCGTGGGCGCTCGCGTGACGAGCCTCGAGCGCATGTGGAACTATGCCGCCGGCGTGCGCCACCACCGGCCGCGCAAGCCGCGGCACGGCCTGTCGCTCGTGCCGCCGCGCTCGGCGCTGTGGGTCAACTGGCGCGGCGAGCGCATCCGCCCGCCGCTCGTCTCGGGGTTCGACACACGCGCGCTCGTCGCGGCGGTGTGTGCCCAGGAGCGCCAGTACTCCTGGCAGATCCTCAACCGCCGGATCGCCCTGAAGGAGCTGGCCGTGTCGGGTGCGGAATTCAATCCCTCGATCCGCGACCGGCGCCGCCTCGCTTTCCTGCGCGAGCTTTTCTTCGGCAACCGCCGGCTCGTGGACGAGCTGTGCGCGCATTGCCCCGATTTCGTGACGGCAGCGACGCTCCCCGAGCTCGTCGCGAAGATGAACGCACTCCAGGGCGACCGATCGGTCGACGCCGGTGTGCTGGAAAGGGAATTGCGCGCCTACGACGACAAGGTCGCGCGTGGCGCCGTCGACGAGGACGAGCAGCTCGCGCGCATCGCCGCGCTCCGGCGCTATCGCGGCGACAGGCTGCGCACGCTCGCGCGGGCGCCGATCCTCGATCCGGACGGCGGCCCCCTGATCGCGATCCGCGAGTTCATCATCAGCCGCAAGAGCCTCGGCGGGCTTCAGACCGACACCGCGTCGCGGGTGCTGGATGCCGCCGGCTGCCCGATTCCGGGGCTCTGGGCCGCGGGCGAGGCGGCGGGCTTCGGCGGCGGAGGCATGCACGGGCTGCGCGCGCTCGAGGGGACGTTCCTCGGCGGCGCGATCCTCACGGGCCGGGTCGCGGGCCGCGCGATCCGGGGAGAATCCGATCCATGAAGAAAACTGCCGCCTGGCTCGCCGTGCGCGCGCTCGAAAACCTGGGCGTGCGCTTCACGTTCGGCATTCCGGGCGTGCACAACACCGAGCTCTACGACGAGCTGAACAATTCGGAGCGGATTACGCCGATCCTGGTGACGCACGAAGGCTGCGCCGCCTACATGGCCGACGCCGTGAGCCGTGTCTCGGGCTCGATCGGCGCACTCGCCATCGTGCCCGCGGCCGGCGCGACGCACGCGGCGAGCGGCATCGGCGAGGCGTTCCTCGCCGGCGTGCCGATGCTCGTGATCGCCGGCGGCGTGCGCACCGATCTGCCGTACCGGTACCAGCTGCACCAGATCGATCAGCATGCATTCCTCAGGCCCCTCACCAAGGCGACCTTCAAGGTGCTCGAGCACCGGGATGTCGTGCCGACGCTCTACGAGGCCTACCGCATCGCCACGAGCGGCGAACCGGGTCCCGTGTTCGTCGAGCTGCCCGTCAACCTGCAGCTCTTCCCGGGCGAAGTGGACGACATACCGGCGTTTTCGCCTTCCACGGAAAGACCTTCCATTGCAATCGAATCGGTTCAAGGCGCCGCGCGAATCCTCTCCGCTGCCAACCGGCCGGGGATCTTTCTCGGCTGGGGCGCGCGCGAGGCGGTCGTGGAGTCGGTCGCGCTCGCCGAGCACCTGCAGGCGCCGGTGGCGACGACGCTGCAGGGGCTCTCGGCGTTCCCGGCGGACCATACGCTTCATACCGGCTTCGGTTTCGGGCCCTCGGCCGTGCCCGCGGCGCGCAACGCCTTCGCCGGCTGCGACGCGCTGCTGGCGGTGGGCACGCGCTTCGCCGAGATCGCCACCGGGAGCTTCGGCGTCACCGTGCCCGGCAACCTGGTCCATGTCGACATCAATCCGCAGGTCTTCAACGCGAACTATCCGGCGAAGGTGGCGATCGAGGGCGACGCGAGTGCCGTGCTGACGAAGCTTCTCGATGAACTTCGCAAGACCCCCGCGAAGGCGAAGAACGAATCCCTCCTTCGGCAAATCCGAAACGACAAGCAGCGCTACCGCGAGGAGTGGTATGCGCACGATTCGAAGGGACGGGTCAACCCGGCGCGGTTTTTCGACGCGCTGCGCGAGCGGCTCCCGCGCGGAGCGATCGTGTCGGTGGACGACGGCAACCATACCTATCTCACCGCCGAGCTCTTTCCGGTGCTCGCGCCGAAGACGCTGATCGTGCCGACCGACTTCAACAGCATGGGCTATGCGGTGCCGGCGGCGATCGGCGCGAAGCTCGCGTGCCCCGAGCGCGAGGTTGCCGCGATCGTGGGCGACGGCGCGTTCATGATGACCGGCATGGAGATCGCCACCGCGGCGCTGCACCGCCTCGGAATCGTGTTCTGCGTGTTCCACGATGGCGAGCTGTCGCAGATCTCGCAGGCGCAGTCGATCACCTACGCCCGGTCGCCCTGCACCACGCTCGGCGCGCTCGACCTCGTGGGCGCCGCAGCCGCCACCGGCGCGGCGTACGTGCGCATGGAAAGCGACGCCGGGATCGGCGCCGCGCTCGATCAATCGTTCGAGGCCGCACAAGGCGGCCGGCCCGTGGTGCTCGACGTCAACATCGACTACTCGAAGCGCACCGCGTTCACCGCCGGCGCGGTGAAGACGAACTTCCGGCGCTTCCCGCTCGCGCAGAAGCTCCGCATGGCGCTGCGCGTGGTGAAGCGGAGGCTCGGGGGGTGAAGCTCCTGCAGTGGAACGTGCAGTGGTGCCGCGGCGTGGACGGCGTCGTCGACCCGGCGCGCATCGCGCGCACGGCGCGTGCGCTGTGCGACCCGGATGTGTGCTGTTTCCAGGAGGTGGCGATCGGCTTCGACGCGCTCGAAGGGAGTTCCGGGGAAGACCAGGTTCAGATGTTGAAAACCCTCTTGCCGGATTACGACCTTCACTTCGCACCCGCTGTCGACGTGCCCGACGGCGCGGGCGGCCGCCGGCGCTTCGGGAACCTCATCGCCTCGCGCCTGCCGGTCGGGCGCGTATTGCGGCATTCGCTGCCGTGGCCGGCGCACGGCGGGGTCCCGAGCATGCCGCGCGCGGCGCTCGAGGCGGTGATCGAGGCGCCGTGGGGTCCGGTCCGGGTCACCTCCACGCACCTCGAATACTACTCGGGCCTTCAGCGCGCCGCCCAGGTGGAACGTCTGCGCGAGATCCAGCGCGAAGCGATTGCAGGCTCGAATGCAGCGGTTTCCGGCGAATACGAATCGGGCCCTTTCGCGCCGCTTCCCCGGCCCGCGTCCTCGATACTCGCGGGCGATTTCAACATGCGGCCGGACGACCCGGAGCTCTTGCGGTTCGGCGGGCATTTCGTGGATGCATGGCGCGCGGCAAATCCGGGCGCGGCGCACCCGCCCACGTTTCGCGTTCACGACGCCGGCGAGGGCGAGGCGCCGTACTGCTGCGACTACGTGTTCGTGAGCGCGGATCTCGCGCCGCGGCTCGTCTCCGCCCGGGTGGACGGGACGTGCCGCGCCTCCGACCACCAGCCGGTGATCGTGGAGTTCAGGCCCTGACTTTCCGGGAAAGCGCCGCCCGCAACCGCTCGACCCGCGCGCGGTTGACGCCGTGGTCACCGTATCCGGGGCGCGAGGCCGAGCGCACGTGGATCACGCACGCCCGGGAATCGAACGTAAGCTCCAAGTCGTCCACGAAACCCATCCAGCGCGAGCGGAACTCGGCGTAGAGTTAAGCAACATGCGCCGAGGGGCGGAATGCTACCATCGGCGCGAAACGGCACAGGGAGGCACCCATGCTCCAGATCTCCGCGCAACAGCTCGCCGAGCTGCTCGTCGGAATCGCCCGCGCGCACGCCGCGGTGATCAACGGAATCGAGAACGGCCATCCGGGAACGCGCATGAACCACGTGATCCCGGCGCTGCAGACCGCGGCGCACCTTCGCGATCATCCCGACCCCACGCTCCTCGATCTGCCCTCGCGCGTGGTGCTCGCGGCGCTCGGCCGCGCCGGCGCCGATCCCGCGGTGGTGCTGCGCGACCTCGAGCGCGCGCTTGGAGAAACGAAGGCCTGACGCGCTCAGCGCGCCTGCGCCCGCGGTTCTCGCAAGAGCCACAGGAGGATGGTGAGCGCGAGGAGCGCCGAATGCGCGAGAAGGATCACCCCGACCTTCCACGTGCTCGAATTGAGGCGGCCGCGCCGGAACGAGCCGCCGTCGACGATCCAGTTGAGCCCGTCGGGATCTGCGCGCCACCCGTAGAGCCACAAGCCGCAGAGCAGCGCGAGCCAGGCGAGCACCGCGATCGCGTAAACGCGCCTGCGCCGGAGGAGCGCGAGCGGCGAGGCGAGCAGCGCGAGCCCGTAAGTCGCCGGCCAGGTCAGCACCTGAAGGATCCCGGGAGGCAGCACCGGCAGCGCGGCGGTGAAGAAGATCCCGACGGGATCCTTGTTGCCCATGCCCCAGGGGTCGCCGAATCCGGCGATGAGCGCCGCCGTCCCTGCAGCGAACGGCGCGAGCAGCGTGGACGCGAACAGGTACTTCAAGACGCGTTTCATACGGAGATGTGCGTTTTCTTGCTTTGCGGTATGTCGTCAGCCGCTGCGATTCATGACGTGTCGGGACATCCATCCCGCCTCTAGAATCCGCCAATGGCGCTGCGCCATGCAATCTTCCTTGGATTCCTGGCCGCACTTGCCGCGCCGGCACGGGCACAGCTCTTTGAATCTGACTCGAAGCGCTTCGGCGACCCGAAGATGGACATCGTGGTGCGCGAGCTGGAGCGGCGGCCGCGCGCCTCGGTGCTCGCGGTCGAGACGCGCGCCGTCGGCTCGTCGGTTGGCGCGTCGTTCTTCCTCCTGTGCAGTGTGCGCGACCTCGCGCGCGTGCGCGGCGGCTACCGCTATGTCGTCAAGCTCGAGGAGCGCCCCGCGCCGCGGCAAATGCTCGTGGGATTTCTTCGCGCGCGCGATGAATCGCCGGAGACGCTCGGCGCCGAGTTCGCCTCGCTTCGCGGCGCCGAGGCAGTCATCGATCTCGAGCCGTTCGCGCCGATCTGCGACGCGCAGAGCGGCCGCTAGGCCTAGATATCGTTCGGAGGCGGCGGGAACCTCGGCGCGCGCTTCTCGCGAAGCGACGCCATGCCTTCCTGAACCTCGGGCCCGGTGAAGCCCATGAATTCGAGCGCAAGCGAGGCGTCGAACGCCGGGCCCGCCGAGCGCAGCCAGTTGTTGAGGCTCCACTTGGTCCAGCGCAGCGCCGTCTGCGCGCCTGCGGCGAGCTTGCGCGCCACTTCAAGCGCCTTTGCCTGCAGCTCGGTCTCGTCGCAGCAAAGCGACACCAGGCCGATGCGCTCGGCTTCCTCGCCGCGCACCTCCTCGCACAGAAGCAGGTAGTACTTCGCCTTCGCCATGCCGCAAAGGAGCGGCCAGACGATCGCCGAGTGGTCTCCCGCGGCGACGCCGAGCCGCGTGTGCCCGTCGATGATGCGGGCGTTCTTCGCGGCGATCGAGACGTCGGCAAGCAAGCCCGCCACGAGCCCCGCGCCCACGGCCGGCCCGTGCATCGCCGAGACGATCATCTTCGAGCAGTTGATGACGTTGTAGACCAGGTCGCGCGCCTCGCGCCAGACGCGCGCCCGCGCCGCGAAGTCGCGCGTCACCTCCTCGACCATGGCGAGGTCGCCGCCGGCCGAGAATCCCTTGCCCGCTCCGCGCAGGATCGCCACGCGCGTCTCGGGGTCGCGGTCGATGTCCAGCCAGATTTCCGCGAGCTCCTTGTGCAGGCGCGCGGTGGCGGTGGAGAGCTTGCCGCCCTCCTCGCCCATCACGATCTCGAGGATGCCCGGCTCGATTCGCCGGACCTTCAGGTCGCGGTAATTGGAGTAGTCCATGCGCGCATTCTACAATCCGGGCGTGACCGTCCTTCGCACGCCCGACGAGCGTTTCGCGAATCTTCCCGGGTTCCCGTGGAAGCCGAACTATCTCGAGTGGCGCGGCCTGCGCATCCACTATCTGGACGAGGGTCCGCGCGAGGCGCCGGTGCTGCTCGCGCTGCACGGCGAGCCGACCTGGAGCTACCTCTACCGGCGCATGATCCCGCCGTTTCTCGCCGCGGGCTACCGCGTGGTGGCGCCGGATTTCGCCGGCTTCGGGCGCTCCGACAAGCCGGAGGAGGAAGGGTTTTACACGTTCGACATGCACCGGGCTTTGCTCCTGGATCTGGTCGAAGCGCTCGACCTGAAGCGAATCACCCTCGCGGTCCAGGACTGGGGGGGCTTGCTCGGCCTCACGCTGCCGATGGAGGCGTCCTCGCGATACCTGCGGCTGCTCGTGATGAACACGGCGCTCGGCACCGGGGACGTCCCGCTCTCGGAAGGGTTCCTCGCGTGGCGCGACTACGTTGCCAGGACGCCGGATCTCGACTGCGCGAAGCTGCTCGCGCGCGCCTGCCCGCACCTGACGCCCGGGGAGGCCGCCGCGTACGAAGCGCCGTTTGCGGACTCACTCGCCAAGGCAGGGGTGCGCCGTTTTCCGCAGCTTGTGCCCGACGGGCCCGACGCGCCGGGCGCGGCGATTTCGCGGAAGGCAAGGGACTGGTGGCGCAATTCGTGGAGCGGCGAATCGTTCATGGCGATCGGCGCAAAGGACCCGGTGCTCGGTACGCCGGTGATGCAGGCGCTGCGCAGGCTCATCCGCGGCTGTCCCGAGCCGTACGTCGTCGCCGAAGGCGGCCACTTTCTCCAGGAGTGGGGCGAGGATGTCTCGCGCGCCGCGCTTGCCGCATGGAAGTGACGTTCGAGGACATCGCGGCGGCCCATCGCCGCATCGCGCCGGTCGCGCGGCGCACGCCGGTGCTGCGCTCTGCGACCATCGACGCGCTCACCGGCGCCGAGGTGCACTTCAAATGCGAGAACTTCCAGCGCATGGGCGCGTTCAAGTTCCGCGGCGCCTACAACGCGCTGGCGCAGCTCGGGCCGCAGGAGCGCGCAAAGGGCGTGATCGCGTTTTCGTCCGGGAACCACGCGCAGGCCGTGGCGCTCGCAGGGAAGCTCCTCGGGATCAGGGCCGTGATCGTGATGCCCGCGGACGCACCGCGCGTGAAGCTGGAGGCGACGCGGGGCTATGGCGCCGAGGTGGTGTTGTATGGCAAGGGGGAATCCAGGGAAGAGGTTGCGATGCGCCTCGCCCGGGAGCAGAACCTCACCCTCATTCCGCCGTTCGACCACCCGCACGTGATCGCGGGACAGGGGACGGCGGCGAAGGAGCTCCTGGAGGACGCGGGGCCGCTCGATCTCCTGCTCGTGCCCTGCGGCGGCGGCGGCCTCATCTCGGGCTGCGCCGTGGCGGCGAAGCGCCTCGCACCCGCTTGCCGCGTGATCGGCGTGGAACCGGCCGCGGGCGATGACGCCACGCGCTCGTTCCGGACGCGCTCGCTCGTCACCATCGCCGTGCCGGACACGATCGCCGACGGCGCGCGCACGACGTCGCTCGGGCGCATCGCGTTTGCGCTCGTGCTGCACTGCGTGGACGACATGACCACCGTGGAGGACCACGCCCTGCTGAAAGCGATGTTCTTCCTCTGGGAGCGCATGAAGATCGTGGTCGAGCCGACCGGTGCGCTCGCCGCCTGCGCGCTGCTCGAAGGCCGGGTGGATGCGCGCGGCAAGCGCGTCGGCGTCGTGCTCTCGGGCGGGAACGTCGATCTCGCCTGGGCGGCCGCGAAACTTCATGGACGGTAGAGAGCCATGACACTTCCCCGGAAAATGCGCGTCATCGAGATCTCGAAGCCCGGCGGGCCGGAGGTGCTCGTGCCCGCGCAGCGGCCGCTGCCCGCGCCGAAGGCGGGCGAGATCCTGGTGAAGGTCGCCGCCGCGGGCGTCAACCGCCCGGACGTGCTGCAGCGCATCGGCGTCTATCCGGTGCCCGCCGATGCGTCCGACCTCCCCGGGCTCGAGATCGCGGGCGAGGTCGCCGCGTGCGGCGAGGGCGTCACGCGCTGGAAGGTCGGCGACCGGGTCTGCGCGCTGGTGCACGGCGGCGGCTACGCGGAATACTGCGTCGCGCCCGAGGTGCAGGCCCTTGCCGTGCCGAAGGGCCTCACCGAGATCGAGGCGGCATCGCTTCCCGAGACGTTCTTCACCGTCTGGTCGAACGTGTTCGATCGCGGCGGCCTCAAGGCGGGCGAGACGCTGCTCGTGCAGGGCGGGTCCTCCGGGATCGGCGTGACCGCGATCCAGATGGCGCGAGCGATGGGCAACCGCGTCTTCGCCACCGCGGGCTCGGAGGAGAAATGCGCCGCGTGCGTGAAGCTCGGCGCGGAGAAGGCGATCAACTACCGCACGCAGGATTTCGCCGCCGAGGTGAAGGCCGCCACCGGCGGCAAGGGCGTGGACGTGATCCTCGACATGGTCGGGGGCGACTACGTGCCGAAGGAGCTGAAATGCCTCGCCGACGACGGCCGGCTCGTGTTCATCGCGTTCCTGCGAGGGCCCCGGACCGAGCTCGACATCAACGAGCTGATGCGCCGGCGCCTCACGATCACGGGCTCCACGCTTCGCCCGCGCCCGGTCGCCTTCAAGGGCGCGATCGCCGCAAGCCTCGCGAAGCGCGTCTGGCCGCTGATCGAATCGGGAAAAATCCGGCCCGTGATCCACAAGACCTTCCCGCTGGAAGCCGCAGCCGATGCGCACCGGTTGATGGAATCCTCTCAGCACATCGGCAAGATCGTCCTCACGGTGTAACAAGCGACTGCCTCGTCGTCGTCGGCGGCGTGCGGAACGATTTCCGCCCGGGCGGCGCGCTCGCATGCCCGCGCTTGACTTCGACGAGCCGCTCGCCATCGACGACGAAATCCAGCTCCTGCCGCGGCGCAACGCAGGCGCTGTATCTCCGTCAGGCCCGTTTCCTGCGCTTCGCTTCTGCGCGCGCGTCCCCGTGCTCGGAAGCGGCAGCCTGGGTCTTCAGCCACGCGACGAACGCCTGCACTTCGGGGCGCGGGGCAGCGTACTTCGACAGCACCGCGTAGTAGCCGCGCGCGGGATCCGCACGGCGCGCGAACGGCGCCACCAGCTCCCCCGAAGCGAGCGCATCGCGCACGAGCGGGCTGCGGCCGAGCGCTACGCCGTGCCCGGCGATCGCCGCGGGAATGATCTGCTCGTAGCCCGAGAACCTCACCGTCCCGGCGGGCCGCAGATCCGGCACCCCTTCGACCTCGAGCCAGGTCTTCCAGTTGAGCCAGGGGTGGCGCCCTTCCTGGTCGTCGTACTGCAGGAGCACGTGGTGCGCGAGATCGGCAGGCTTCGCCAGCGGGTTCGCGGCAAGGAGCTTCGGGCTGCACACGGGAAACACCTTCTCGCCGAACAGGCGCACCGCGTGCGACCCGGCGAGCGACGCGGGCCCGTGGCGGATCGCGAGGTCGAGCCCTTCGCGCTCGAGATCCTGCACGCGCGTGTCCGCGGTGATTCTCACGTCCACGCCGGGATGCGCGCGCGTGAAGCCGGCGAGCCGCGGCACGAGCCATAGCGCGGCGAAGGAATTCGTCGTGGTCACCGAGACGCTGCGCCGGCCGGTGCGCGCGCGAAGGCGTTCGGTCGCCGCGCGCACGGTCGCGAGCACCTGCGCCGCCGCCGGATACAGCTCGCGCCCGGCTTCGGTCAGCGCGAGCGCGCGGTGCCTGCGCTGGAAGAGCGCGACGCCGAGCTGGTCTTCCAGCTCCTGGATCTGGCGGCTCACCGCCGACTGCGTGAGATAGAGCTCCTCGCCCGCGCGCGTGAACGAAAGCAGCCGCGCCGCCGCCTCGAAGCCCTTGAGCAGGTCGAGGCTGGGCAGCCGCGGCGCCGCCGTTGCATTCCTGTCAGGCATGCATGTCCTGAATATTTACCGTTTGAGACCCCGGCCGCAAGGATGCATCTTACGCATGGCAAACGCAAGGAGACGGCCATGACGCTCGAACTGCAATCCGGGGCCCTGATGCTCACGCGGGGCCAGCTGCTCAAAGTCCACGGCGGCGCCGGGGCCACCGTGCGCGCCCTCGAGGGCTCGGTCTGGATCACCGAGGAAGGCCAGTCGCGCGACATCGTGCTCGGCGCGGGCGGCTGCTACCGGCTGCGGGAATCCGGTCTCGCCATCGTGCATGCGCTTGGCGGCGGCGCCGCGGTCGCGTTGAACTGAAAGGAGATCATCGTGGAAAACCTGAACCTGGAACGCTACTTCGCCGACGAGCGCGTGCGCGAAGAGCTCGTGCGCGCCGCGCGCCGCGAGCGTGCCCGGACCCTGAAGAGGATCATGGAGCAGTCCGCCGCGGCGCTGCTCGGCCGCGGCGAGTCCGAAGCGCCGCGCGCGGCTCCCTGTTCCGCGCCCTGCGCGTAATGGACAGTCGCGTTCTCGAGCGCGGGCGCCTCGTCTGCGTCGAGCGCGTGACCTCGCAATCCTCCGGCGGGGTCGGTGCGCAGACGCGCGAGGCGCTCGCGCGCATCGAGCGCCTGCTCGCCGGCGCCGGCACGCACAAATCGAGGCTGCTGACCGCCGAGATCCGCCTGGCCGACATGGGGCTGCGCGAGGAGCACGACGCGGCCTGGCGCGAATGGATCGACCCGGCGCACCCGCCGCTTCGCGTCCTCAAGCACGCCGCTCCGCGGCGCCCCGAATCGCTCGTCGAAATCATGGTGACCGCGATGAAGTAGAAATCTAGAATGCGCGCATGTTTCGCGAAGGACTGCTTCGGGACAAGCGCATTCTGATCACCGGCGGCGGCACCGGTCTCGGAAGAGAAATCGCCGCCAGGTACCTCTCGCTCGGCGCCGAGCTCTGGCTCGCGGGACGAAGGGGCGGCGTGCTCGAGCAGACGGCGCAAGAGCTCACGCGGTCCCACGGCGGAACCGTCAAGACCCACGCGGCCGACATCCGCGACGCGCAAGCGGTGGATGCGATGGTGCAGCGCATCTGGGACGAGTCGGGGCCGCTCACGGGGCTCGTCAACAACGCTGCGGGCAACTTCATCAGCCCTACGAAGGACCTCTCGGCGAACGGCTTCAACGCGATCGCGAACACCGTGTTCCACGGCACGTTCTACGTGACCCACGCCGTGGGCAGGCGCTGGATCGCGGGCGGGGTGAAGGGCTCGGTGATCTCGATCCTGGTCACCTGGGTCCGGACCGGCTCGCCCTACGTGGTCCCTTCGGCGATGTCGAAGGCGGGATTGCACGTGATGACCAAGTCGCTCGCGGTGGAATGGGGCCGCTACGGCATACGGCTCAACGCCATCGCGCCGGGGCCGTTTCCGACCGAGGGCGCCGCCAGGCGCCTTCGCCCGGGCGGAAGCTTCGACGACTCGATCGCCTCCAACCCGATGCGGCGCGTCGGGAAGATGCACGAGCTGCAAAATCTCGCGGTTTTTCTCATGGCCGAGGGCTGCGAATGGCTCACCGGCGAGACGATCGCGATCGACGGCGGCGGGTCCCTCGCGAACGGCGCCTCGTTCACCGACCTGGACCGGTTGTCGGATGCCGACTGGGAGCGCATGCGCGCGCAGATCAAGGCGCAGAACGAAAAGGACCGCGCAGGACGGAACGCATAGGCCATGCAGGCGAAGCCCGAACCGCGTCCGGCGGCGACCGTCATCCTCCTGCGCGACTCGGAGGCGGGACCGGAAGTTCTGCTCCTTCAGCG